>JAISLD010000036.1 GCA_031260665.1 Oscillospiraceae bacterium
ATTACAACAGCCTTTTGAAAAAGGTCACGGTGTCGGACAACAAGGCGAAGCTCTTGGGTCTTGGCTACGAGGAAGCTCTTGCTGGCGAAACCGCCGAAGCTATGACGAACGGCGAACTCGACAAGGTTTTCGCAAATCAGAAGAAACACCTTGAATCCCTCGAAAAGAAAATTCGTGCCGATGTTCTGAAAGACACGCCTAAACCCGGTAAAGATACTGTCCCCGGCGCAGTTGATTATCAGAAGAAAATCGAAGAAGCGCAGAAAAATGGGGACATGAGTGCGGCGGCGTACTATACGAGACTTGCCGCACAAGAAGAAGCAACGCCCCCCACCACTTAATTTTGAAAAGGAGAGTTGAAAGATATGGCAGACGTTTTGGCTACCAGCTTTGGAGTATTGAATTACTCCGGTATGCTCTTTAACAAGGGCAACATTCGCACTCCCTTGAGTGCAATCATCGGTTCTCGTGCAAAAACCACTAACCATGTGGAATTCATTACCGGGCAGGAGTACACCTCCGGCGGCGGTGAACAGCCGAGCATTTCCGAGAACGCTTCTCTTACTGCTCCCGAAGCTACGGTTGTAACTCGTGAGCAGAAAACCAACGTCACTCAGATTTTCATGGAAGCCGTTGGCGTTTCTTATGCCAAGCAGAGCAACATGGGTACTCTGTCCGGCGTGAACATTGCAAGTCAACAGGCCAACCCCATCAACGAGCTTGACTTCCAAGTAGCCGCAAAAATGCAGAAGGTGAATCGTGACATTGAGTACACCTTCATCAATGGTGTTTTCAACAAAGCAACCACTGACGCTACGGTGAACAAGACTCGTGGTCTCGTTACCGCTATCACTACCAACACCAAGGCAATGGGGTCTAAGCCCCTCGGTCTGTGGGATATTGCCGACATGGTGAAGAAAATCTACGGTGCAAATGCCCCTACAGATGGTCTTTGCCTGTGGTGTGACGCTACCACGCTGTTTCAGATTAACGCTGACGCTACGAACAACGGTCTTTCCGTAGTTCCTGCTTCTCGTGAAATCAACGGTATCGCCCTGTCCAGTGTAGTCACTCCTATCGGCGTGGTTTACCTGTTCCTTGGCGAGTTCCTTCCTGCCGGAACTGCTCTGTTGCTGAACCTCGGCGTTATCGCCCCTGTGTATCAGCCTGTTCCCGGTAAGGGCAATTTCTTCCTTGAGCCGCTGGCTAAGACTGGTGCTGGTGAAAAGTATCAGCTTTTCGGTCAGATTGGTCTCGACCACGGGCCGGAATGGTATCACGGTAAATTCACTGGCATTGCTCAGACCTTCACCGCTCCTACCTACAGCCGTAAGGTCTTCATTGCCAACGATTCCGATAACCCTGTCAACACCAAGGAAGTCACCGCTGGCTAATAAACGATAAAGGAGGTACACAGTCATGAACGCAACTGAAAAACTCGCTATGCTCAAAGTCCTTGTAGACGTTAAAGGAGATACGCAGGATTTGGCTCTGACTGTGTACCTTGCTTTAGCTGGAAAGAAAATTATCAACAAGGCGTTTCCGTATGACTCCACACAGACCGAAGTACCGTCCCGATATGATTTCCTTCAATGCGAAATCGCCGCCTATCTTTGGAACAAACGAGGTGCGGAAGGTGAGACTTCTCACAGTGAAAACGGTGTAAGCCGTTCTTACGAAAACGCAGATGTACCCTCCTCCATGCTGAAAGAAATCGTACCGTACTGCGGTTCGATTCGGGAGGTGGCGAGAGAATGAGGTGCATGAGCAGGAATAAGGTCACTTTTTTCTACGCTCTTTATGAGCGCAAGGAAGCAATCACGGACGATTATGGGAACACGACTGGCGAGTTTGAGGTAATCTACGGAAATCCGTTGGAGTATTCGGCAAATATCTCAGCCGCCAAAGGAGAAACACAGACTCGGCAATTCGGAGAAAACGAGGTCTATGACAAAGTTATTGTGGCGGACAACACCGTCCCTCCGATTGACGAGTATTCGGTCTTGTGGATAGACACCTTACCACAGCTTGACGAGACCGGGGCATTGGCTACGGACGAGACCGGGAAGGTAATTACTCCCTATGACTACATCGTGACAAAAGTTGCTCGTAGCTTGAACAGCGTTTCCATTGCTGTAAGCAAGGTGAAAGTCCAATGAAAAAGACGGTTATCAGCTTCGGATTGTCTGAGCGAGAAATCGGCAAGGCAATTAAGGAACTTGAGCAGTACAAGCAGGAACTCATTCGCAAGACTGCTCTCCTTCGGGAGAAGGTTGCGGATAGGATTGCGAGTCTTGCTCGTAGTGGATTCAATGGTGCGGTTGTGGACGATGTGTTGAAAGGCGGCGTAAAAACAGCGCAAGTCGATGTTTCGCTGAACAACACAAATGATGTCTCACTGGTAATCGCAAACGGCGAAGACGCTATATGGGTAGAATTTGGAGCTGGCGTATTTCACAACGGTTCTGCCGGGTCTTCTCCTCACCCGGAAGGTTCTGCTCTCGGATTCACGATTGGCGGCTACGGCAAAGGCATGGGTAAAAAAGAAGTTTGGGGGTACTACGAGGGAGACGAACTTCGACTCACTCACGGTACACCAGCGATTATGCCGATGTACAATGCCGTGAAAACAGTCTGTGACGAGATAGCTGATATTGCAAGGGAGGTATTTGAATGATTGACGTAGAGACTGAGCTTTTTTCAGAGGTGTCAAGTAAAGTCCGGGAGAGATACCCGAACATCAACATGACAGGCGAGTACGTCAAGTCACCTTCTGATTTCCCTTGCGTGTCACTGGTTGAGGTGGACAATGCAACATTCCGCAATACGCAGACAACCGAAAGTCAAGAAAATCATGTGGTGGTCATGTACGAGCTGAATGTCTATTCCAACAAAACCAAAGGCAAAAAGGCTGAGTGTAAAGAGATAGTAGCGTTCATTGATGAACTGTTGATGGAGCTGAATTTCACAAGAATTATGCTTGAGCCTGTGCCAAACCAAGACAATGCAACAATTTACCGTATGCTTGGGCGTTACCGGGCAATCGTTTCAAAAAACAAAACCATCTATAGGAGGTAAAAATCATGGCAATTTCGACTTATAAGATTTTCCTTATGAAGAAGGGCGAGGGTAGCACATACGCCAAGCTCATTAACATTAAGGATTTTCCCGATTTGGGCGGTTCGCCCGAAATGCTTGAAACTACCACCCTGTCTGACAAAATGCAGACGTATATTCCGGGTATTCAGTCCCTTGACGCTCTTGAGTTTACCGCCAACTACACCAAGGAGGATTACACCACGCTCAAAGCTCTTGAAGGTGTTGAGCATGAGTACGCCGTTTGGTTCGGCGGCACGGAAACTGGCGGCGTGATTACGCCCACTGGCTCGGACGGTAAGTTTGAGTTCAAAGGTCAGCTTTCGGCGTTCCCTGTTGGCGGCGGCGTGAATGAGGTAGTTGACATGACAGTTACTATCGCTCCTTCCACCCCCATCGAACTCGCAGAGTAAAAAAATTATAGGAGGACAGTAAAATGGCAAAGCAGTTGAGTTTCAATTTTGAGGATAAGGAATACACCTTGGAGTTCACTCGTAGGACAGTTACGGAAATGGAGAAGAAAGGGTTTGTTGCTTCGGACATCACCGATAAGCCCATGACCACTCTCCCGGCTCTGTTCGCTGGTGCATTTCTTGCACACCACAGGTTCGTCAAGGAAGACGTAATCAATGACATCTATTCCAAACTTACCAAGAAGGAAGACCTTATCGGCAAGCTGGCTGAAATGTACAACGAACCGATTATGGCTCTTGTGCAAGAGCCGGAGGAAGACAAGGGAAACGTGAACTGGACAGTGACTTGGTAAGTGACTCGCTGTCCTCCACTGAGGGGAGTGGTGGTGTAACTGCCACTGCTCCCCTCAAAACTTACACCGAGAAATTCAATGAGTTGTTCCCCTATTACCTCTCCATCGGTATGACCGAGGAGCAGTATTGGGACAAGGACAACCAACTCGTGATTGCTTACAGGAAAGCGGACGAACTGAGAATGGCTCGGAAAAATCAAGAGCTGTGGCTACAGGGAGCTTATTTCTATGACGCTCTGTGCCGGGTGTCTCCAATCCTTCATGCCTTTGCTAAAAAAGGAACGAAGCCCTCCCCATATCTTGCGGAAGCCTATGCTTTGACCGAAAAGCAAGCAGAACTCGTGCAGGAGGAAAAATCGAAGAAAGTCTTTGATAAGGGCAAAAAAATGATGGAAGGATTCATGGCACAGCATAATCAAAAATTCGGAAGGAAGTGAGGAAAATGTCTACGACAATCGAATCGTTACAGGTTGAGGTTCAATCCAGTGCGACCTCTGCGGTTAGTGGAATAGACGCACTTGCTTCCTCGCTTGGTAAGTTAAAGTCCGCAACCAAGGGCGGCGTTGGGTTGACCGCTGTCGCAAAACAGCTTACCACTCTGAACAACGCCTTGAACGGTATCAGTGGTGCAAATGCAGACAATCTGAACAAACTCGCACAGGGTTTGCAGACACTTTCCTCGTGTGGGAATCTCAAGCTATCGTCTTCTGTTCCCACACAGATAACCAATATCGGCACGGCGGTCAAGTCTCTCAGTGGGACTGATTTCTCCGTACTTTCTCGCCTTGCCAATTCTCTTACGCCTTTAGAGAATGTCGGCAAGTCGAACTTGAACAGTTTCATATCGCAGTTGCAGAGACTACCTCAAGCGGTACAGGCACTCAATTCTGTAAACATGGGAGGATTGAGCAGTAAACTTGCGGAGCTTGTATCGGCACTGAGTCAGCTTTCCAACATGGGTAAGAACAATTTGACATCGTTCGTCACTCAGTTGAACAAGATTCCAAAACTGATGGAGAATTTGAAAAATGTAGACATGAGGACGCTCTACAATCAAATTCAGTCGCTTGTTAGAGTGTTCACACCATTGGCTACTCAGATGGAAAAGGTGTCCGCTGGTTTTGCGGCTTTCCCCACTCGTATTCAAAGACTTATTGCGGACAATGAGAAACTGGCAACCTCTAACGCCAAAACAGGCACGAGCTATGTGAACCTTGCGGCAAAAATCGGTATAGCGTATGTTGCGCTTACGAGAATTGCTCGTGTTGTTGCGTCCTTTATCGTGAAGTCGAACCAGTACGTTGAGGATTTGAACCTGTTCACCGCTTCAATGGGTAAGTACGCAGATGAAGCTAAGAAATACGCAGAGAGCGTGGCCGACATCATTGGTATTGACCCGGCGGAATGGCTGAGAAATCAAGGTATCTTCATGACACTTGCAACAGGCTTTTGCGTTGTGAGTGACAGAGCGTACATCATGAGTCAGAACTTGACTCAGCTCGGCTATGACATTTCGTCTTTTTTCAATATCAGCTTTGCTGATTCCATGCAGAAGCTACAGTCCGGCATTGCTGGCGAACTTGAACCTCTCCGTAGGCTCGGCTATGACCTTTCAGTAGCTCGACTGCAACAGGAAGCATACACGCTCGGTATCAAGAAGAAAATCTCGGCAATGACACAGGCTGAAAAAGCAGAGTTGCGCTACTACGCCATCATGACACAGGTCACAGTCGCTCAAGGCGATATGGCTCGTACATTGATTGCTCCTGCTAATCAGATTCGTATTTTGCAAGCACAGGTTACTCAGTGCGCTCGTGCGCTTGGTAATATCTTTATCCCGGCTCTGAACGCTGTCCTTCCTTACGCTATCGCTTTGGCGAAGGTGATTAGAATGGTGGCGGACGTTATCTCAAGCCTGTTCGGGTTTTCTCTCCCGGAGATAGACTACAGCGGCTTGAATGGTGCGGCTGGTGGTGCAGACGATGTAGCTAATGGTCTTGGTGACGCAACCAAGAAAGCAAAGGAACTCAAAAAAGCTCTAATTGGCATTGACGAACTTAACGTTCTCAGTCCGCCGGAGGATTCCGACAGCGGTACTGGTATCGGCGGAGCTGGCGGTCTTGGATTTGAACTGCCTACTTATGACTTCATCAATGACGCAGTAACCAGCAAAATTGATGAAATCGTGCAGAAGATGAAAGAATGGCTCGGCATAGCCGATGGAATTGATTCTTGGGCAGAGTTCTTCGACACTCGTTTAGGTAAGATTCTGTTGGCCGTAGGTGCAATCGGTGCAGGACTTGCCGCATGGAAGATTGCCAAGGGAATTACCGACTTCTTCAAGACTATCTCCTCGTTCAAGGGATTTAATATCTCCTTGGCTTCGATTGGCGGTCTTGGCTTGCTTTCTGACCTCAACGAGTTCATCAAGTATTTCAAGGACTTCGTAGAGAATGGGGCTACCTTCCAAAACGTAACAGGAATGATAAGTGAGTTTGCTGGTGCGATTGGTGACTCCATGATTATCTTAGGCAACGTCAAAGTTGGCGGTGCTTTGAAAGTGGCACAGGGTATCGGTGAAATTGCAGTCGCAATTAAGGACATTTCTGAGAGTGGAGTGAATTGGGACAATGCCAATACCGCTATCAGAGGTTTGACGAATATTGCAATCGGTATCGGTGTCTTCACTGGCAATCTCAAGGTTGCCGCTTGGGGCTTGGCAATACAGGGCTTCACCGCCATCATTACCGAAATCGGTGATAACTGGAACGCTATAAAACAAGGCGATTGGAGTGGAGTGGACGTTGCTACGCTGGCTATCGGTGCGCTGGAAGTATTGGGCGGACTGGCTATTGCGCTGGACGTGTTCTCCAAGCTCAAGGGTGTAGTTTCAATCGGTAAGTCGGCAGAAGCGGTTAAGACCGTATCTGACGCTACAGGCAATCTGAGCAACACCGTAAGTACAGGTCTTTCCCCGAACCTTTCCACTCTTACTAAAAACCTTGGTATGGGGATTGTGATTGTCGCAGAGGTTGCGGCGGCGGCATTGCTTATCACAGGCGCAATTATCCTGCTCGGAATGGAGCTGGAACAGGTCGGTATCGCTTGGCAACCTGTCATTGACAACGGCGGCACAGTTGCGGCGGCAATGGGTATCGGAGTCGGTATCTTAGCGGCAATCGGCGTTGTGACCGCTCTCTTAGGCTCTGTAGGTACACCGCTTATTGTAAACATTGCTCTCGGCGTGGCTATCTTGGCAGAGCTGGGTATCGCCGCTGGTCTCTTTTTAATAGAGATTTGGGCGATAGGAAAGGGTTTAGACGAAATTGGCAAGGCATGGCAACCTGTACTGGACAATGGTGACACCATTGCGAAAGGTATTGGACTTGGCACTGCTTTACTGGTTGGGATAGGGGTTGTCACTGCCGCTCTCGGCGTGGCTACCGTGGCAAGCGCAGGACTGTTGCCTTTGGCTATTGGTCTTGGTACTGCTATCCTCGTGGAGCTGGCTATAGCCGTGGTGCTGTTCATCGAAAGTCTTGTGGCTGTGGCAAAAGAACTTGGAAACAACCTTGCCCCGGCTCTCGATGATTTGAACGGAAAACTCCCCGGTTTGACTACCGATATGTCCGACTTCGTAGACTTCATGACTGCGTTTGCCGGAGAGGTTGTCAGATATACAGGAGCGAGTGCTGTCGCTGGATTGTCCGCAACAATCGACACGATTATCGGTTGGTTCACTCAAGACCCTATCGAGAAAATGAAGAACGATGTAGAGAAAATCGCAGGACAGGTGAAAGAGTTGAACGACAAGCTGAATGTAGCTGTCCCCGAACTGAAAACCGCAGTCGGTTTGTTGGCAGAATATGTTGACTTTGTTGATAAGCTCGGCACTGTAGCCGGGTCAAGTGGAACGGTGAAACTCTCCGAAGGTCTGAAAGTGAACTTGAAGACTGTAGGTGAAAACATCGTGACAGGGTTCAACGAAGGTGTCAAAAACAAGTATTCCACGATTCAGACCACGATAACAAATTGGGGTAGTGATGTTCAAAAGTGGTTCAACAATTCCTCTTTCGGTGGCGTGAACAAGGAGAAATTCGCCACCTATGCAAACGACATCGTGAACGGCTTCAAAGATAAGATTTCCTCGTCCTCCGGCAACACCAAGAGCAGTATTACCTCTTGGGCTACCAACCTAAAAACGTGGTTCACAAGCAGTAGCTTCGGCGGAATAAACAAGGAGACCTTCGAGAAGTACGCAAACGACATCGTGAACGGCTTCAAGAATGGCATTGTTGGTCAGTCCGAAAGTGCAAAGAGTGGAATGACTACTTGGGCTAATAATACCAAGAAATACTTCACCGACATAGTATCGTCCAGCACTTTCTATGACATTGCGAAAGATGTCATTAAGGGCTTCAACAACGGTATCAATGATTTCTACGACCTCTCTCGTTCCTATATGCGTAGATGGGCGAATGACGCAAAAGAGACCTTTAAGGAAGCTCTGGATTCCAATTCTCCGTCCAAAGTCTTCGAGCAAATAGGCGGAGATACAGTCCTCGGCTACAACCTCGGCATATCCCGGATTGGCAAGACCACGAGAGGTGTTGTGAACACTTGGGCGGACTCTTTTGTGAGCGTCAGCCCGGTCATGAGTTTCGCCGTGGACACCTCTGCATTGAGGTACTACAGCAGTGATTCCTTCGCCAAGTCCGTCTCTGCAAATGTCACGAGCAATAGTTCCGTTGCTGTCTCCGGCTTTAAGGAGGGCATGGAGGAATTCTATCGTGAGTACATCGAGCCTACGATGTCTCAAATGGCAGAGGATATGCGCCGACAGGCGGACAAGAACGAGCAGACCATCGTCCAAGTTGGCAACCGTGTCGTATCGGACGCTGTGACTACACAACAGAAAGCCAACGGATATGTGTTTGCAAAGTAAGGGGGTACGGTAATGTCTTATTTGGCAATTAACGGTTATGAATTACCTCCTCCGAAGCGAGGAGTACACCCTATCGTAACTACGATGGTGGACGCTGGCAGAAATGCCAACGGAGCAGTTGTGGGTCAGCGTGTGGGTCGAGACCAGTACAAGATAGACGGTCTTGAGTGGTCTTGGCTCACCGCCGCTCAATGGAGTCGCATACTCAGTATTCTCAGCAGTTTCTTTGTGTATGTGACCTTCATTGACCCGGTGTCGAACTCCCCGAAGACCATCAAAATGTACCCCGGTGATAGAACCGCCGAACCCTATTGGGTCGATGGGAACGGAAAGCCGACACACTACAGAAATTGCAAAATGAATCTTGTTGATGTTGGCGAGTAAGGAGTGATTTTATGCAAAAAGTCTCAAAAGCATATCAAGATAGCATGAAATCTACTCTCCGAGAGAGGGCATACATCATGCTCTCTTTCGGGCTTGTCAATCAAGAAGCACAGGCAAAAGCGAAAATTGCCCCCGGTGATTTCGCCTATTACTCAAACGACAGCAATGTCTTCGGTGAAAGTACCGATGATACCATATACGCTACGCTTGAGGAGGGTTTCACGAAGGTAGATGGCTCGATGTTCTTCCTTCCTCGGCAGAATCAGTCGAACACCTATCTCAATACAGGTCTTGTCAGCAGACAGCTTCTCACACAGGCGATTTTCGAGTTGACAATCAACCTCAACATGATTGCTACTGACTTCAAGGGTATTACCATCAATTTCGGTGAGAACTACCCGGTGAACTTCGACATGGTAGGCAGTGGCGGTCAGACCATCGAATATCGGAATAACACGAAGTCTCTGTTCACTACTGAGGAGGTTCTTGAAAACACGACTCAAGTCAAACTGGTGGTCTACTCCATGAAAAACCCTCAGAGTAGGCTTCGTATCTACTCCGTCCGCTTTGGCTACGGTCTTGTTTATTATAACAACGATGTAATAAATTCGGCTCTTGATAGCTACGTTTCGCCCATCGGAGCGGACGTACCGCAGATTGACTTTACGGTACAGCTCAAGAACTACGACCATTACTTCAATGTCGATAATCCAAAATCAGCAATCAACTTCCTTGAGACTGGACAGGAAATGGAAATCCACTACGGCTATCAGCTCCCCAATGGGGGCGGTATTGAGTGGATTCAAGGAAACCGTCTTCTTTGCTCCGAGTGGGAGTCGGACGATTACACAGCTACGATTCGCTGTCAAGACATCTTCCGTAATATGGACTCCGAGTTCTACAAGGGAATGTACAACAGTGCAGGAGTGAGCTACTTCGATTTGGCAGTCGATGTTTTAGCGGACGCTGGCTTGGTGGATTACTACATCGACCCACAGCTCAAGACGCTATTTACCAAGAACCCTTTGCCGAGGGTGAAGCACAAAGAAGCGTTGCAAATTATCGCCAATGCGTGTCGCTGTGTCCTGTCTCAGACAAGGCTCGGCAAGGTTCAGATAAAATCGAACTTTGTCCCGGAAGCGGCGGCAAGCACCGACAGCGAAGCGGCGTACTCCAACATTGCGAATATCTTAGACGGTTCGGACAAGGACGAATATGGTTCGCTGGCAACCAACTACACAACAGTAGGCGGCACGATGTTCTTCCTTCCTCGAAATCTCAACGGAAATGTTCTCAACACTGGCTTTGTTTCAGCAGAGCAGTCCGGGGCAGACGGTACATTTCAGACAAATCCAATGATTACGGTTACGCAGGAAGTCGCTTGTATGTACTACGGCGTAAGACTGGTATTCGGACACGCTCTCCCGGCAGAGTTCATCATTCGCACTTATAACGATGGTGCGTTGGTGACGGAGTATCATTGTGGCTCGGACGAAATTGAGAAGACAACGATTCTTCATAATCCATTTGATGATTTCGATGTCATGACGATTGAGTTCGTAAAAACCGCTGAACCGTATAACCGCATTGTGCTTAACAATTTCAGTTTTGGCGATATAACGAGCTTCACCATGAGCCGCAACGATATGACCTCCTCTCCGAAAGCAATCAAGCAGGAGCTTGTGAAAGAGGTTGTTGTTCCTTGCTACAGTTACCAAAACGGTACGGTTGAAGAAAGTCTTCTGAGCGAGGAGGTTACGGTTGTCGTTGGTGACGTAGAGACCTTCTTCGTGGGAGAACCCTCTTACAATTTCAGAGCCGCTATCGAAAATGTGGCAAACGGTGTGACGATATTGGACTCCGGCAATTACTACGTCAAATTGCGATTTAATGTCACAGGCACACACCGATTGGAGGTTTTCGGTTATCGCTACAAAATCGTTGAGCGGTACGCAGTGAAGTCCCTCAATAATCGTGGCAAAACAGTCAAATGGGAAAATCCTCTCATGTCGGATATAGCAATGGCTACCGACCTTGCCGAGTGGCTTGGAGACTATTACGCTTCCGGCATTGAGTACGAGTACACCACGAGAGGAAACCCGGAACTCGATGTAAATGACATCATTTATCAAGAGAACGAGTTTCACAACGGCATGAAGGTGAACGTATATCGCCAAACTCTTGAGTTTAGTCAGAGCTTTTCGGGCAAGGTCACTGCTCGAAGGATAGGAGGTTAAATATGGCTTGGGAAACACCTAAAACTAACTGGCACGGCACGACTGACGCAAGCGGAAATTATGTCGGAGACAGGTTCAATGCGGTTGATTTCAACCGTATCAAGAACAATCTCACCTACCTTCGGGAATTGGCAATCAAGCTCTACGAGGAGTTCTTCATTGTGTCTCTTGGGGCTGACCGTACCCCTGTGAACTACTTTTATGCTGACGAAATCAATCAGCTTGAGGAAAATTTGGAGACCGTCAACACGAATACGCTTCGTAGGTCTTACGGCTCTGCACCTGTCTACGTTGACAATGGCAATACCCCGGACTTTAACGAATTGAATCGGTTGGAACGTGCCATTCTCGACCTTTACGATAGACTCACCAATGAGTTTGAGGGAAGACGAATGTTCACATGGAATTTCGGAATGAAAGGAGGAGGTTTATAAATGGCATGGACACTATTACCTGTTAACTATACGGACGCTGTGTGGAGCGGACTCAAACGGTACAACCAAGTTAGTAACGAGGACGGTACTGTCTCGTTCCAAGATGTGACTCAGTATAGCAACAAAGAAACCTCGTTCTTCGGTGCTATAGACGCAAACCGTATGAACGAAGCACTAAACACTCTCATGTCTATGGTGGAGAACGGCACTGACCTTTACGGAGCGTTTCAGAACTACTTCAACACGCAAAAGGGATTGTTTGAGGACACCGCTGACGCTACCCAAGCGGATTTCACCTCTTACGTTGCCGCTCTGAGGGTCGAGGGAGACCATGCAATCGACAGCATTAAGGTTGATTACAGAGCAGAAATGAACGTGTTTGAGAGTCAACAGCAAGCCCTTTTCACCACATGGTTTGATTTTATTAAGGGTCAACTCGGCTCAGACGTTGCCGGGAATTTGCAAAATCAAATCAACGCTCTTGACACGAAGACTGACGGTTTCGACCCTCGCACCACTGTTTTTTCGCAAGATGGCAAGAACATAACCGAGACCTACGGTGTCAAGAGAATCGAAACGGAGTTCGTGTCTAACAGCACGATTGTCCAAAAGCTCTACGAGAACAACGTGCTTGCTGTCACAAAGACAATCACATTCAATGCTGACGGAAGCATAAACGAGGAGGTAAATTAAATGGGTTGGGCAGAAGCAAAATGGACGGTTGACAGTATCTTGCAGAAGATAGGTCAAGCTCCGAACAATATGAGAGCTTTTACAGCTTTCCCACTTTCTGCGACAAGTCTTGGGTTGCGCTTCTTAGAACCCGAAGACAGCTATGCGGACGGTAATCTTATTTGTTCTGTGAAGGGTGTCATGGTTCGCATGAGTACCACGGCTTATCCTACGAACATCAACGAAGGTACGCTTGTGGTTGACAATCAAAACCTTGGAGCATATGAGACTGAGCCGTTTGTTATCGAAAATCTTACTGAGAGTACGGCTTACTACTTCTCGGCGTTCCCTTACTCCGTACAGGGAGTTTACAATTTGTCGAGCAACTCAAGTAACCGTTCCTCGGCTTCTCCTGCCGCCGGAGAAGCAGTCACGGTCAATGTAACCATTGATGATACGACAGGCTTCACCAGCGTCACGGTGACTTGTGTCAACGAGACTGACCCGGCGGCTACGTCAAGTAAAACCATCACTCCGACACTCAGCACAGCAAACTTTGTTGTTCCCATTGGTGACACCTATCATATCGGGTACGGTGCGGCGGACGGTTATTCCAAGCCGAACAACACGGCTCCCAAGGTCTCTGTGGCTGGTGCAAGCACGACCTATGAAGCGACTTATTACTATTTCTCCGCAACCATCAATGTCACTTACCCTGTGGGCGCAACCGTGACCTGTGTGTGCGAATCTACAAGCTATACCGCTCCTACCACTACTGGTAGCTATGCGTTTATAGTCCATAAGGTCGGCACTTGGGTTATCACTGCAACGCAAGGCTCAAACGTAGCGTCCACCTCTGTCGCAATCACAACGGACGGTCAGACTGCCACCGTGGAACTTTCTTTCGTGAAAATCTACGGTATCAGCCGTGACATTACTTCGTCCTCTCCTGTTTGGGCGAGAACGGACAGTGCCGTTGGGAAGACCGCTACTGCTTCTGTGGGCGTAACCGCCGGGGTAAGTGATTTCGACATCTGTGAGCCTTGGAGCGGTATCGTGAGAGAAACGCTTGCAAGCGGTGACGTGATGGTGAAGATTCCGAAATTCTACTTCCAACGCTACAAAGAGGGCAATGTTGAACATATCAGAATCGCTGATAAGTCCACCCAAGGATTCACAGTTCACCCTCTATTCAAACACGCAGGAGTGGAAAGAGACTTCGCCTATGTCGGTGCTTACAAGACTTCCAGCAATAACAAATCTGTTTCCGGGGCAAGTCCGCAAGCGTCTCAAACAAGGGCAGTGTTCCGTACAAATGCGAAAGCAAAGGGTAGCGGTTGGGGATTGATTGACATTGCGGCTCTGTCTGCGATTCAAATGCTTATTCTCGTGGAGTTCGCAACGAACAATGTGCAGACCGCAATCGGTAGAGGATATTGCGACAGCAACAGTGCCGCACTCAGCGTAGGTTCTTGCAATACTGTTCCGAACCTCACTGGTAGACCTTCCGGCACGGACAGTAAGACCGATGTCGTATGGAGAGGTATCGAAGGGCTGTGGGGCAATGTTTGGGAATGGGTAGACGGTGTGAACTGGAATGACGGTACTTATTATGTCTGCAATGACCCTTCCAAGTATGCAGATGATACCGCAACCAACTACACACAGCTTTCCTTCGCAGGAGCTACGAACTGGTCTTCCTCCTATATCACCACCGAGGGGCTTGACACAGGTAGCAATGCTCATATCATGCTTCCTTCCGCCGCCGGAAGCGGTAGCGAGACCACATATCAGTGTGACGCTTGCTGGTCTTCTACAGGTTGGCGGGTGTTCCAACGCGGCGGTGCTTGGGTTGATGGGTCGGCGTGCGGTCTGTTTGCGGCTCATTTGGGCAACGCTTCCTCGACTTCCGGCGTGTACGTTGGCTCTCGCCTGCTTTATTTGCCCTCCTAAGGGGGTGTGGGGGATTTCTCCCCCACAAGTGGGTTGAGCAAATGAAAGAGAAGAACTCATGAGCAACAAGGCGAACAGTAAAAGCGAGTGTTCCAACACGGCGGTAATTGGAATAATGGGTCGAAATGCGGTCTGTTTACGGCTAATTTGAACAACACTTCCTCGAATTCCAACACGAACATTGGCTCTCGCCTACTTTTGTTAAAGCGTAAAAACCATAAAATACTGTTTCGCCGTACCCATTGGTAAAAAATAGTTTGGAGGGATAGGGTCAGTAGGTTCATTCTCGAAAGCCCTATAAGAGACAAAAGCAGATGAAAAGATTTGGATTCCTATACGAACAGATAGTCTCGGTTGAAAACTGCAAAGCGGCTATTATAAATGCTTCTGCGAAGAAACGAAGACGAAAGTCTGTGCAGGACATCACGAGCAATTTGGATTACTATGCTTCCGATTTATCGAAGCGGTTGATTGCTTTGGATTTCCTCACACCCTACAGAACTCGAATGATAAGGGACGGTCTTTCGGGGAAACAGAGGGAGCTACAAATACCTTCCTTTTACCCCGACCAATGCGCTCACCACGCAATCGTACAGATACTTCAACCTATCTTTATGAAATCGTCTTACCATTGGAGTTGCGCAAATATACCCAACAGGGGAATAGACCGTGCTTGCAAAGGCGTGGAGAGAGCCACGGTGAGAGACACCAAACACGCAAAATACTGCGTGAAGATGGACATTCACAAATTCTATCCCTCTATTCCGCACGACAAACTCAAGGCTCGTCTTCGAGAGAAAATCAAGGACGAGAAAGCACTACAGATTATCGACAAGGTAATTGACTCCCATTCTCCGGGAATTCCAATCGGGAATTACACCTCGCCGTGGTTGGCGGAGTTCTATCTTCAACCGTTGGACTGGTTCATCAAACAGACGCTTGGGGTAAGACACTATATCCGCTATGCCGATGATTTGGTGCTAATAGGCAGTAACAAGCGAGAACTGCGAAAAGCAATGAACGCCATCATGGAGTTCATAAAGGACTTGGGCATGGAAGTGAAGCACGATTACCAGTTGTTTCGGATTCAGCGAAATTGCAAAGAGAAGAAACAGCGCAAAGGTCGAAAGATTGACTTCGTTGGTAGGTGCTTCGGGATAGGTTTTACCACTATCCGAAAGAGACGTGCGCTGGCTCTTATGAGACAGAGCAGATATATTCAGAAGCTCCAACGGACAAATCGTCCTGTGCCGTACAGAGTGGCTTCCGGCTTCTTGTCTCGATGTGCCTGTTTCAAACACACCAACTCGCAAGCTATGAAGAAAAAATACTACGACACTGTGAACATCAAAAAGCTAAAGGAGGTAATCAGCAATGAGAGTAAGAGGAAATGTCTCGCCCAATGCGCTTGACATCGAACCGTATGCCCCTACGTTGGGGTATGTGGAGGTCAGACTTCGTGAGAATATCAATGAACTCTCCGTATCTGACGAAATGACCGAGACCCCCATCACAATGTACGAATATGACGAGTACACGTTCGTTCTGAGGGAAAAGGAGGGTTTACAGGCGGACATCGAAGCCAATATGGACGATTGGCTTACGACAGGCCGCACCTTGGAGGTTGACCCAATGGCAACGCTATATGTAACTGCGAGAGTCAGTGCCATTGACGAATACACGGAGGAACTTATCAAGGAGGGATTACTGTAATGAGTACCTTAGTCGAAAGTTTGAAAAGGCTTTACACAAAGCAAAGGCTCACCAAAGAGCAAATGGTCGAAAGGGTTGAAAAAGGTACTATCACGGCGGAGGAGTACAAATATGTCACCACTGAGGAGTATGTTTTGCCGGGAGATTCGCCCATAGGCTAATCCGAGAAAACCTTAAAAGGGAGGACACCATATGATTTCAGCAACCACACTACTCGTCAGCATTGTCGGAGCTATCTTTGCAAGCACAGGGTTTTGGGCTTTCCTCACCGCTATGATTCAGCGGAGAGACAAGAAGGAAAGCGCAGAAGCTCAAATGCTCAAAGGGCTTGGGCATGACCGAATTTGCTACCTCGGTTCGTGCTACATGGCACAAGGCTTTATCACAAAGGACGATTACGAGAATCTTCACGATTACTTGTATTCTCCCTATAAAAAGCTTGGTGGGAACGGCACGGCTGAAAAAATCATGAAAGAGGTAGACAAGCTACCCATGAAAGAAAAGGAGGGTTAATTATGGCTTTCACAAACAGTTCCTTAGTGACGTATAAACGCCTTACGTCACACTGTACGAAGAACCGAAACCATGCTATCGACACTATTACGATTCACTGCATTGTAGGTCAATGGACAGCGAAGCAAGGTTGCGACTACTTTGCTACCACAGACCGTGACTGTTCCTCGAACTACATCGTAGGCAAGGACGGTTCAATCGGTCTCTCGGTTGAAGAAAAAGACCGTTCGTGGTGTTCTTCCTCAAGCTCCAACGACCACAGGGCAATCACTATCGAAGTTGCAAGCGACACCACTCACCCTTATGCAGTTACAGCTCAAGCGTATGCGGCACTGATTGACCTCGTGACGGACATTTGCAAGCGAAACAACATCAAAGAGTTGAAATGGAAAGCGGACAAGTCCCTCATTGGACAGGTGGACAAGCAGAACATGACCGTTCACCGCTGGTTCGCCGCTAAAGCGTGTCCGGGTGAGTATCTGTATGAACGGCACAGTGCGATTGCCGCAGAGGTCAACAAACGCTTGGGTACTGTAGCGAAGCCGCCTGTGGTGGTTACTCCTACTCAGCCTACGACCACCGTAGACGTGGCGAAGACCATTTGGGACTTCTTTATCGGCAAGGGTCTCAATGCCTGTGCTGTGGCTGGTCTTATGGGTAATCTGTATGCGGAAAGTGCTTTGAAGCCTACCAATTTGCAGAACACCTATGAACAGAAGCTCGGCCTTTCCGACAGTGCCTATACACAGGCGGTGGACAATGGGTCTTATACGAACTTCGTAAAAGATTCCGCCGGGTACGGTCTCGCTCAGTGGACATACTGGTCTCGCAAACAGGCTCTCCTCCAATACGCTCAGAAGGTCAAGAAATCTATCGGTGACTTGACTATGCAGTTGGAGTTCTTGTGGCAGGAGCTACAGAGCTACACAAGCGTCACGAAGACGCTGAAAGCCGCTACCTCTATCCAAGTAGCGTCTGACGCTGTACTTACAGGATATGAGCGTCCTGCCAATCAGAGTGACGCTGTGAAGGTCAAGAGGGCTGGTTACGGTAAGAAATACTACGACCAGTACGCTTCCAGCACAGCAAAGCCTACAACCCCCACAGCGTCAGTGCCGTATCTCGTGAAAGTGGACGCTTCGGTTCTCAATATCCGAAAGCAACCTACCACGAGTTCGGCCATAACGGGGGCAATCAAAGACAAGGGTGTTTATACGATTGTCGAGGAAGCAAGCGGCGCAGGAGCGACACGATGGGGTAAGCTCAAGAGCGGTGCTGGCTGGATTTCCCTCGACTACACCAAGAGGGCATAACCGTGGGAACACGGTACAGGCGCAGGAAGAAAACACCGTTGGAGTTCTCGAAGAAGATTTTACTCTTTGCGGCTCTTGTGAACGTGGTGGTAATTGTCTTCACGATGATAATGATTTGGCGGACAAACGATTTGTCACCGTTGGCATATCTCATTCCGGCCATTGCCGCTGAGACTGCCACAGGTACAGGTTTCTACTATGCCAAGGCGAAGGTGGAAAACCGTATCAAGCTCATGAAGCAGAATCGGATTGACCCCACGGAGAACACATTCAACGACACTTACAACAATATAGGAGGTTTAGGATAATGACTATTGATTTGACACAGGTGGTAATTGCGGTACTCACACTTATTTTCGGCTGTATCTCTGCTTTTTTGATTCCGTATCTGAAAAGCAAGCTCACTGCCGAACAGCTCAGTAAGGTCAAGTTTTGGGTAAACATTGCAGTCGAAGCGGCTGAAATGATTTATGTCGGAACTGGCAGAGGGCAGGAAAAGAAAGACTACGTTCTGAAATTCTTGAACAGTAAGGGCTTCACACTCAATGTGGCTGAAATCGACAATCTCATTGAATCGGCTGTTCTCGAACTCAAGACAAAAACAAAAGAGGAAGCAAGCGTTTAACTTACTTCCTCTATCTGTAGGACAAATCCGAAGCAATGCTTCACGAAAAACACGGTGTTCGGATTTGCACTGTTTGGTGGAGCCGAGGAGAATCGAACTCCTGTCCGAAAATACTTCACGCGGTTTTTCTACAAGCTTAGTCAATCGTAATCTCAGCGCACGGCAGACAAGTGACAGACCACCGTGCGAGCCGCCTTTGATAAAACGCCGCTTAAAGGCATAGGCGGCGAGGTTTGCCGTTTAGTTTACGCCCGAATCCGTGTCAACGGCAAAGCTCGGTCGGACGCAAGCAGCCCTTAGGCTGCTTGGAGTTCTAATTTATTGTTAGCGTTTATTTGTTTTTGCCCGGATTAAACAGACGTGCGGCTGTGCTTGCTTAACTGCGCCGGATATCCCCGTCGAAACCTTTACGGCCCCAAGGTGTATCTTACATTATAACATTATGCTCTACTCTTGTCAAGCGGCTGTGAGTGTGACAGCTTGTCGATTTATGTAACCTTTTGTATTATTTAAGCAGAAATTCCGCTCCTGTGGGAGCGGCTCGGTGTCCGACTGGCGATAAAGTTAACGCGACACGTTGTTAATTATGTAACCACTTAGTGTTCTCTCCCCCAATGGAGAGAGAACACGGTTGCTTCAATGGGCGTTCAAATCACGCCGCCTTGCTCACATCTTGCCTGCTCACTTCAATCTGCAGCGACTTGTCATACATATTCTCGGCGAATATCGCGTATCCTCTCGTCACATCGCCGACAAACACGTGTGTCACCGCACCCGCAAGTCTGCCGTTTTGTATAATCGGGCTGCCGCTCATTCCCTGTGCGATACCGCCTGTTGTATTAAGCAGTTCGGGGTCAGTCACACGGACAATCATATTTTTTACGGCGTTTGTTTCGTCATAGTTTATCTTTTCGATTATGACCGAGTAGGCTTTCGCTTCACTGCCGCCCACCGTTGATAGTATCTCCGCCGCGCCTGTCTTTACCTCTTGCTTGAACGCCATCGGAATCTCTCCCGTTATCGCGGGCGGGTTTTCCATTTTGCCGAACACACCCGAATCGGTGTTGAACGCAATCGTTCCTATTGCCACCTCAGACAGGAACGAACCGCAGAGTTCACCGGGTGCGCCTTTCTTCCCCTTGACCACGCGATTGATTGACACAGGCACCGCGTGCCCCTCAGACAGCGGCATAAGTTTGCCCGTGTCGCCGTCACAGACACCGTGCCCCAGCCCCGCGAATACACCTGTCGCCTTGTCGTAATAAGTCACCGTGCCGATACCGGCCGTGCTGTCACGCACCCACACGCCTATCTTGTATTCTCCGCTTTCAATAGACTTCGTCGGTGTGACAGAGAGCGTCATAGGCGAGCCGTCGCGTATCAGTTCCACTTCGGCGGACTTCGGCGCAAGTGCCACAGCGTCGGCGATATCATCGTTGTCGGTAATCTTGACACCGTTGATTCGCAAGATATTGTCGCCTGCTTTTATCCCCGCGTCTTTCGCGGGAGAGCTGCCGCCTATATAGCCGAAGTCAGTCACCACCACACCGATGGTCAGCATTTTTATCCCAAACGGCGTGCCGCAAGGGATAAGGTTCGGTCTGTCTGTTCGTTCAATCTGAATGTCTTTTATCCCAAACATACCGAACAAAGACAAGCGAGCGGTCTGCCTGCTTGGCGCGGCTGATAAAGTTTGCCGATAGGTTTCGATTGGAGTTATTTTTATATAATGAGTGCCGAGTTCTCCGTACGGGTCGTCGGTGTACGACAGCTTTTCGGGCAACTCGGCTGTGAAATGCCCCAGCACCGCGGCTAACGTGACCGCCGACACCGCTAAGACGGCGTAAGAGAACCGAAGTAGTTTTTTCATTAAGAATCCTTTTCCTGTGGTGTTGCGGCAAGCCGCTCGCCGAAAGCCGGCGTAAGCGTTACCTACGGAAGTTCATTCCCGCGAATAAGTCGTTAATGGCGTTTGCCATCTGCACGACTTGCCGCTTTATTACTATGTGTCGCGAAACGGCGAATTATTAAAGGAAATGTTCCGCACCGATACCAAACGAACAGCGGAAACTATCTGTCGGGCATAATTGGTTCGTATGGCTTAGTTTATGTGCATGGATTGCCAACGTCGGTTAACATATACTACAACCGGTTAAACTTTTAGTTTAACCTTCGCCGCTTCGCGGTGGTCGCGGCTACGGCGCGGATTTAACCGTCCTGATACGCCGTTTCGCGGCTTTGCCGCGTGGGCGCGTATGCGCCCAAACTTAAAAACACTTTAGTGTTTTTAAGTTAACGGCTATAACATATACTACAACCGGTTAAACTTTTAGTTTAACCGGCTATATAGCTTGTCGGTTGACATATATATAAAAGTGTGGTAGAATAAAAAGACTAAAAGCGAGATGAAGTGAACAAAGAGAGAGGGGGCGGCGGCTTGAATTATGAGAGGTCCTGCGGTGCGGTGATATACCGCAAGCACCACGGCAACACCGAGGTGTTGTTGATACAGCACACACATTCGGGTTACTGGTCGTTCCCAAAGGGGCACCAAAACGAGGGAGAAACCGACGCGCAAACGGCTCTCCGTGAAATAAAAGAAGAAACAGGGCTCGACGTTTACATCGATGAGAGCTTCTGCGAAGCCGTTCAGTTCTCACCACGAAGAGGAACGATGAAAACCGTGATATACTTCATCGCTTCACTCAAAAGCCGCGAGGTTATCCCGCAGTATGAGGAGATTACCGACTATCGTTGGGTGGAGGTGACGCAGGCAATCAACCTGCTGACTTATGAGAACGACAAAACGATTATCACCAGAGCAAAGAACTTCATTCAGTTTCACGTTTAATATAAAGCAAAAACAAAGCCCCTCTTACTATAAGAGGGGCTTTGCTCTGTCACGCTCAACTCGCGAGAGTGTTGCCGAGGGTTTCTTCTACCGCAAATGTTGACGGAGCGATGAAAGTGTAGATTTCGGCCGATTCCCCCGTCCCTTTGACGAGGGCGCAGTCGTAGATATAGCCGCTCTCCGTCAGTGCCGCTGTTTCTGCCGAGGTCAGCTTCAGCAGCAGCCCGTCCTCTGTGTAACTAAGCAGCGTCAGCTCCCGCTTCAGCAGCGGCTCGGTGTCGCCGCGATTCTTCTTGAGGGTGAACACGATTTTGTCGCTTGAGTTAAGGATATACTCTTCGCCGCAGAGTGTCGGCACGATTTTGATGTGAACCGTGTCGCCCCTGTTCACCGTGATGGTCTTGTCCATAGGTTTCCTTTCGTTTCGTATGTTGATAATAACATTCTACCACGAAAGTAAACTGCAAATCAATGCAAGTTGTTTACTTAATTAACCTTTGGGCAATATCCGCTCCCTCTTTTGCGTCTTTGGCGTAGAAATCAGCTCCGATTGATTTCGCGTATTCCTCCGACAACACCGCGCCGCCCACAATCGTCTTGACGTGAGGCAGGTTAGCTTTAAGCAAACGCACGGTTTCTTCCATTGCAGGCAGAGTCGTCGTCATAAGAGCCGACAACCCAACTAAGAACGCGCTGTGTTCTTTCGCCGCTGTCAGTATCTTCTCGGGTGGTACGTCGCGGCCAAGGTCGATTACCGCGAAGCCGTAGCTTTCAAGCAGCACCTTGACGATGTTCTTGCCTATGTCATGCACATCGCCCTTGACCGTTGCAAGCACGATGACGCCCTTGTTTTGGCTCACGCCGCTTTTCAGCAGTTCGCCGCGTATCAGTTCAAAGCAGGCGCTCGCCGCGTCAGCCGCCTTGATAAGTTGCGGCAAGAACATCTTGCCTTTACCAAACGCCGTCCCCACCTCGTCAAGTGCCGGGATAATGAACTCGTCGGCTATCTGAAGCGGTGGTTTGCCACTGTCTATCATCGCGGCAGTCTGCTGTGTCGCGTCTGCGGTCAGACCGCACGCCACCGCGTCAAACAGCGGCAGGATATCGCTTGAAGCGGGTTTCTTGGGTGAGGCGGCGACTTGTGAGTAAACCTCGGCGTATTCGTCCGCGTGACCGTTCAGTGCCGCAAAGGCGCGAAATGCCGTGCTTATCGCTTCGATGTTTGGGTTGACAATCGGGAGTGTCAGCCCGCGGTCAAGCGCAAGCGTGAGGAACGCCGCGTTTATTCCCTCGCGATTCGGCAGACCAAACGAGATGTTTGACACACCGAGCGTTGTTTTCACGCCAAGCTGTTTCTTCACAAAGGACAGCGTGTCAAGCGTCACCGCCGCGTTGCCGCTTCCCGCCCCGATTGTCAGCGTCAAGCAGTCGATGATTACGTTGTCGCGTGGAATCCCGTGGGTTTCGGCCGCTTCTATTATCCGCTTTGCTATCTCAAGTCTGCCTGCCGCTGTATCGGGAATCCCGTCTTTATCAAGGCACAGCCCCACCACAGCCGCCCCGTACTTCGCAACAAGCGGCAGTATCCTTTCAAGCACCTCGGGGTCGCCGTTCACCGAGTTGACGAGCGGCTTGCCATTGTAGACACGCAGCGTTTGCTCCAACGCTTCGGCTTTTGCCGAATCAAGCTGCAGCGGCAAGTCACAGACACTCTGAACGGCAAGCACCGTGTCACGAAGCGCTGCCGCTTCGTCAATGCCGGCAAGCCCCGTGTTTATGTCAAGAATCTCGGCTCCCGCCTCTTGCTGTTCCACCGCTTGCCGCATTGCGTACGAGGTGTCGCCGTTTGTCAGCGCACTCTTGAAGAGCGGCTTGCCTGTCGGGTTGATTCGTTCACCGACCATTCGCGGTCGTTCAAATGTGACGACACGCCCTGCCGAACAAACCGCGCCGATATCGCCGCTTGTTTCAGTCGGCTTGAATCCGTTTGTCGCGTTTATCAGATGAGCAATATGTTGCGGAGTTGTTCCGCAACAACCGCCAAGCATTTTCACTCCCAATTCCGCGTAGAGTTTCATCTGCTTTGCAAACTCAGCCGCAGTCAAGGCGAACACGCCTGTCGTTGGGTCGGGAAGCCCCGCGTTTGGCTTCACCATCACGGGTTTGTCGGTGAAGCGCAGCATCTCGCGGACAGTCGAAAGCAAGTCGGCAGGACCAAGCGAGCAGTTGACTCCGATAACGTCAGCACCAAGTCCGCCGAGTGTGAGAGCGGCGGCGGAGGGCGGCGTGCCCGTGAACGTCCGTCCGTTTGGTTCATAGGTCATTGAGATAATGACGGGCAGGCGCGTGTTCTCTTTGGCGGCAAGCACCGCCGCTTTCGCTTCAAGCAAATCGGAAAAGGTTTCAGCGAGAATGAGGTCCGCTCCCGCTTCTTCCCCTGTCGCCATTATCTCACGAAACAAATCATACGCTTCTTCAAACGACATTGTGCCAAGTGGAGCAAGTTGTTCACCAAGCGGCGCGACGTCAAGAGCAACAAGCGCGCCGCCGCCGAGAGCCGCCTTTGTGAGGCGCACGTTCTCGGTGATTATCGCCTTGAAGTCAAGACCAAGCGGCTCAAGTTTCAGTCTGCTTGCCCCGAAGGTGTTGGCACATATCACACGTGACCCCACCTCGAGATAGGCTTTCGCCGCTTTGCTCACCACATCGGGCGCGGAGAACGCGAGTTCAGAGGAAACGCAGAAGCTGATGTTCGCGGCTTTCGCGAAGTCATAGAGCAGTGTGCCTTGCGCCCCGTCCGCAATGATAAAGTCGTCCGACGCTAAAAGTTCATTAAATGTCATAATATTCCCAAAACCGCGCTGATTGTCTTGCGCGGCGTCATAATGCCGCTTGTGGTGACGGTCACGCCGATACTTCTGTGTGAATCGAGAAGCGAGAGAAACTCACGCTGATATGATAGCTCAAAGTCGCCGTATCCCGGGCTGTACCGTGAAACAGAATGTGAAAACTTGAATTCTTCGCGGAACAGTGCTTCCGCTTTATTTGCCGCTTGCTCGACCGCGCCGCTTGCCAAGCAGTCGAGATAGAACGCCGCAAGCTGACTTGTCGCGCCTGCTCGCCTTATCTGTGAATCGATTGCCGCCCCAAGTGTGACCGCAAACATCACGCCGCGTCTGCAAGAGGCAAGGTGGTCGGCAATATCACTGCCGCTGAACTCCGAGTCGCCGCTTTCACTCACCGAGAACAACCGATAACAGCATTTCGGCGGCTTGTCCGCAAGTAGCGACTGAATCACGCTTTGCCCATTCGTGAACTCCTCGTCGGGAATGTCTAAACCCGCAAGCTGAAGCGACCACGCGGTGTCAAGCGTTTCAATCGGCAGATACGCGGTGAACACGCGACCGGCGAGAGCGATGTTCACAAAAACAAGTGGCGGACGTTCTCGCCGATACGTCGAGCCACAGCGGGGCGGTTCATTGTGTAGAGATGAATCCCGTCGGCATCGTTGGCAAGCAGCTCCGCAATTTGTTCAACCGCGTAAGCGCAACCCGCGTCGAACAACGCTTCGGTGCTGCCGCCAAACTTAGCGAGCAGTTTTGTGAACTTCGGCGGCAACGAAGCGCCGGACAACGACACCATTCGTTTAATCTGGTTTGCCGAGGTGATAGGCATTATCCCGGGATAAAGCGGTATCGTTATGCCTTTCGCTCTCGCTTTGTCGGCAAAGCGAAACCACGCGGCGTTGTCAAAAAAAAGCTGACTATAGAGTGCCGACACCCCTGCCTGCGCCTTGATTGCAAGGTGTTCAACGTCGAGGTCAAGATTGTCACATTCTGAGTGACACTCGGGGTAACACGCGCCGTAAACGGTGAAGCGAGGGTGACTTTGCCGAATATGTGCAACCAACTCACTCGCGTACTTGAACTTGCCTGTCGGCGTTTCTCCCGCCACCTTGTCGCCACGAAGCGCCATAACAGACGTGACGCCGCTGTCGTAAAGATTCGTTAACTCCGCGTCTATGTCGGTGATTGACGAGTTAAGGCAGGTGAGGTGAGCTACAGACGGCGTGTTCAGTTTGTTGACGATATACGCGGCGAATTTTTCGGTTTCACCGCCGCCTGTGCCGCCTGCGCTGTAGGTCACGCTGATTGAGTCGGGTTTCATCGCGGCAAACTCATAGAGTGCGGGGTAGAGCTTTTCTTCGGGATAGTTCTTGTTCGGGGGAAACACCTCGAATGTAAACTTCTTCATATATCAATTCCTTGGTTGACTTGGTACGTCATAAGAATAGCACATTAACGGAGAAAAGTCAACATTTGCTTTACTTTTAATCAGCTTTGTGGTATACTGATATTTGATTAACGTGTGTCTTGTCTAAGGGTACATATGAAAACCAACTCAACTAACGGCGACGACAGATATCTGAATCGCAAAGTGTTCATTCGCCCCAACACCATAAAGATTAGCCACCCCGAAGCGGTGCTTTTGTTTGTTGCGTTTGTCATTATCTCCGTGGTCAGTTGCGTGTCAATCAGCGCGTCACTCTCAAAAAGCCTTGCCGAAAACATTCACGATACGCTTCAGATGTCAAGTAAGCTGATTGAGTCGGTGATATCGGACAAAGAGTTTATCCTCTCCGAAACGGTCAGCGCCGCCGAGAAGATTCTCGAGAACGGCGGCGACATCACCGATATCAGCGACATTGTTATCGGCAACACATACAATATAATAGAGAACGGCGGCGCCGCAGACGGCTTTGTCTTGCTGTACGCGGTGGTAGACGGCGTTTACACAAACGGCAAAAACCAAACAATCAGCGAGAACTACTTTCCTGAAAGCAACAGGTGGTACAACAGTGCGGTTGCGGCAAAAGGCGACACGGTTGTGACTTACACACTCACTTCACAGCGAATAGACAGGCAGTTTGTGACGTTCAGCCGTGCGTTTTACACCGAGGGCGGCAGGTTGTCCGGTGTTGTCGGCGTTGACGTGGAACTGCATAAGCTATTGTCCCACTTCAACTCAACCAAACTCGGCAGCAACGGATACTTCGTCATAGTTGACGAACGGCTTGACGTTATCTCCCACACCGACTTCGCTTTGATTGGGCAAAACCTTGAGTACATCAGCCCAACGCTTCTTGCCGCCGTGAAGAACGCCGAGAACAGCAAGTTCACGACACAGCGCACCACGAATTTTCAGAACACGAGCGTAAGCATCGGCGCGCTGAAGTTAGCGAACGGCTGGTTCGTGCTTGAAGTTGTGCCCACCGCGCCTTATTACAGAGGGATACGCACCATAGCGTCAACCCTCATCAGCTTTGCCCTCATTCTCACCTGTGCCTTTTCGTTTCTCATCATACGAATGTCAGCCGAGAGAACCCGTGCCAAGAAAGAAAGCAGCTGGAAAACCTCGCTTCTCATTCGCACATCAAGCGAGATTCGTGCCCCGATGAACTCGATTATCGAGATGAGCGAACTCGCTTTACGTGAGAAAACCTCGCTCACTGTCAGCGAGTATCTCGGCGAAATCAAAGCGGCGGGGAGCAGCTTGTTCGCTTCCATCAACGATATTCTCGACTTCTCGAACGTAGAGAGCGGCACATTAAACATCATTGAAGAGAAATATCAGCTGTCGCTGCTGATTGGCGACCTTGTCGGCGTTACACGGGCGCGGATAGCGAAGCGACCTATCCGCTTTATTGTCAGCGTCAGCCCCGACATACCGAGCAAGCTTATCGGCGACGAAACACGTGTGCGCCACATCGTCACCAATATGCTCGGCAACGCCGTGAACCACACGACCGAGGGCTTTATCAAGCTGACAGTGTCGCACGAGCCGATGAAGAACGACAAACTGAAGCTGATATTTACGGTGGAGGACAGCGGCACGGGAATCCGACGCGAGGACTTGCCGCTTCTGTTCGGTGGCTTCACCAGCGAAAATCGCAGACGAAACGTGGCGCTCGGCTTGCCGATAGCGCGCAGTCTTTGCCTTGCAATGGGCGGCGATATCTATGCAAACAGTGTTTTCGGTGAAGGCTCGACCTTCACGGCGATGGTTCAGCAGACTGCTGTTTCAGATAAAAAAGTTGCTGAAGTGACGGACCGTGAAAAGAAGAACGTGCTGCTCTTCGACACAGAGGACGCGGACGCCGAATCGCTGATACACGCGCTCGACAGCCTCGGCGTGGTGTCGCTTCGTGCCGCGAGCGAAGACAAATTCTTGTCGGAACTGACGAGCGGCGAGTACAGCCACGCGTTTTTCCGCTCCTCTGTGGCGAAAAATCTGTTAGAGCGTGTCGGTTCGCCGCGACCGCGAACCAAACTGGTTGAACTGGTTGACACATTTAAGTCAGCGGCGGAGTTTCAGCAAGTTGTGCTGCCCGTTTACGCCGTGTCTGTCGCGAGTGTGCTGAACGACACGGCTCCTCGTGAACGAGTGAGCCTGTCGGACGTGACGTTTGAAGCGCCGTCGGCTCGTGTTCTCGTGGTTGACGACATCGCTTCAAACCTCAAGATTGCCGACAGAATGTTACAACCGTACCGCATCGACGTTCGCACCTGTATCAGCGGCAAAGAAGCGGTTGACGCGGTTCGCACCACGAAGTTTGACCTTGTGCTTATGGACCACATGATGCCCGTAATGGACGGGATACAGACGACTACAGAGATACGTTCACTGAGCGGCAGCCGATACAAAAATCTGCCGATTATTCTCTTGACAGCGAACAACGCCGCTGATATGCGTGACAAATATGCCGCAGCCGGCTTTAACGACTGCCTTGAGAAGCCGCTTGAGTCATACAGCCTAAACAAAACGCTTGAGAAGTGGCTGCCGAAAGAAAAGCGGATTAAACGGGTCAAGCCGCGGCTCAAAGCGAAACGTGAGTTGGTGCCCAGCATTGCGGGAATGGACGTGTCAAAGGGAATCACGCTGACAGGTGGCACGGAACGCGACTACATCACGGTGCTGAAACTCTTTGTGCAAGACGTCGAGCGTGACGTGTCGTTCCTCCGCGCTTACAACACGGACGGCGACCTCAAGGGCTTTGAGGTGGCGGTCTGCGGGCTTCAAAGTGCGGCGGCAGGCATAGGCGCGACCTCTGTGGGCGAACGACTGCCGCTTTTGCGCCGTGCCGCCAAAAACTCCGACCGCTCTTATATCTTGAAGAACCGTGCGCTTTATACCGCTGAACTCAGCGCAATGGCCGACACGGTGCGTGCCGCGATAGCCGAGATTGAAAAGGAATGGCAAAGCGGCGCGGATATCAAGCCGAGAATTGACACGCTGAAGCACCTCAAGGTCGCCCTCAAGTCAAACGATATGCGCCTGACCGACAAGCTGATGAGCGAACTCGAGGCGCAGAAGTTTGACGCTGAAACATCGGCACAGATTGAAAAGATTGCGGAAGCGGTGCTGATATCGGAAAACGAAACAGCGGTGCAACTGGTTGACGAACTTTGTTATGAAGCTGAAACGCAAACGGAGAGCAAAAGTGGAGAATAAACTCTATACGGTGCTGATTGCAGACGACAGCCTCACCACGCTGAAGATTTGCAAGAACATATTAAGCGAATCCTACGTGGTTCACACGGTGCAGTCGGCTGAAAAGATGTTTGAGCTGCTTGGTCGTCTGTCCCCCGATTTAATTTTACTTGACATTGAAATGCCGACGACCGACGGATACGCGGCAATCAAGAAGCTGAAGTCCTCTGTCGCAACAAGCAAGATACCCGTGGTGTTCTTCACGGCGCAAAGCACCAACAACGGCAGCGAACTTGAGGGGCTGGAATTAGGCGCGGAGGATTACATCTTCAAGCCGTTCTCTCCCGCGTTGTTCAAGCAAAGAATCGGCAATCACATAAAATGGGCGCACGAACGGGAACAGCGTACGCGTTTCGGTGAACTGCTGGCCGAGCAAGCGGCGGAACTCGCAGAGTTAAGCGCGCTTGTTCAAAGCGACGACAAAGCGGCTTCAATCACCCGTTCGCTGACAGAACGAACAGTATTGATACGTGATGAACTGAACTGAATTAAACGAAAGGGCGATATAAAATGGTACAACTTTCTTACAACAATTACACAGCGGTGATAACCGAGTTGGGCGCGGAACTCCGTTCGCTGAAACTAAGCACGGGCAGAGAGCTGATGTGGCAAGCAGACCCGCGGTTCTGGGGGAAAACTTCGCCTGTTTTGTTTCCGCTGGTCGGTTGCCCACGAGGAAAGAAAGCGTTGTTCGGCGGGATAGAATTCCCCGCGACACGCCACGGCTTTGCCCGTGATGTTCCGTTTGATTATTCAAAAATAACAGCTAACGAAGCGTCTTTTACACTGAACAGCAGTGAAGCGACCAAGGAACTCTATCCGTATGACTTCAAGTTTGTCATCAAATATCGCTTGCTCGGCGACAGGCTGAAACTGACTTACGCGGTGACGAACAAAGGCGATGTGCCGCTGCCGTTTTGCATTGGCGCGCACCCCGCTTTCAACCTGCCGTTTGGTGCGAACGAGAGTTTCTCCGACTATAAAGCCGTGTTTGAAACCAAAGTCACCGCCTCAACGCCCGACTTCAACGGCGAAACATTCTCAAGCACATCACGAACAGCAAGACTGACCGACAGCGACATTTTCCCGCTGAATTACGCCGACTATGTGAATGACGTGGTGTTCTTCGACGACATCAAGGCAAACAGCCTGACCCTCACAAAAGACGGTACACACGGCGTCAAGGTTGGTTGGCAAGGATTCACGGGCGTGGGACTCTGGACGCCGACAGGTATGGAAGCACCGTTTGTTTGTGTTGAACCGTGGTGCGGCAGCGCCGACTTTGACAACGACCCACCCGAGTTTGAAAAGCGGCGCGGCGTTCAAACAGCGGCGGCAGGGGAAACGCTTAGGTATGAAATGATTATCTCGGAGGTGTAAGCGTATGAACATCGAGAAACTGAAAGCGAATTACGGCGATGTGCGTTGGTACGACCGCAAGCGTACGCTCTTTGGGTTGCCGCTTTCTTTCACGGTCTACATCTTGACAGACAAAAAATTCTATGTCAGAACAGGGCTGTTCAACATAAAAGAAATCAACACGGATTTGTATAAAATCACCGACTACAACCTCAGCTTGCCGCTGTCACAGCGGATATTCGGTTGCGGCAGCATCAAGGTTCTCGCTAAAGACGTGGACACCCCCGAATATCTCATCAAGTCGGTTAAAACCCCACGCGTGGTTGTTCACACACTTGACGAAACGGTCGAGGCGGAGCGCAGCAAGTATATGATTCGCGGAAGGGATATGTTCGGGGCGGCTGACGGTTCGCCGCACCACCACGGGGAATTTTAATGATAAAAGATTTAAGCGTCACGTTCAAAGAGATAGTCGAAGAATTCAAGTTAGAGGTGCTTTACTCACCCTATAGCATAGAAAACATTCACATAAAGACCGCGGACGTGAACAGGCCGGGGCTTCAGCTTGCGGGTTTCTACGAATATTACGACAACTCGCGGATACAGATAGCGGGCAAGGCCGAGTTCGCTTATATGGAACAGAAGCCGATTGATGAACGCGTTGACGCGTTTGACGACTTCTTCTCCACCAAGCCTCCCGTGTTCATAGTAACTCGTGGTATGGAAATATTCCCCGAGATATACACAGTGGCGGCTCACTATGAGGTGCCGCTTTTTCGCAGTGCTTCTCCTACATCTGAGTTCACCGCGAAATTGATACACTTTCTTGGCATAAAGCTCGCCCCACGAATCACGCGGCACGGCGTGCTGATTGAAGTTTACGGTGAGGGCGTGCTGATTATCGGGGACAGCGGAGTCGGCAAAAGCGAAGCGGCAATCGAACTCGTGAAGCGGGGTCACCGCCTTGTGGCTGACGACGCTGTGGAGATACGGCGCACATCTGACATCACACTGGTCGGCAGCTCACCCGACAATATTCGTCACTTCTTGGAGTTACGCGGCATTGGGATAATCAACGCAAGGCAGCTGTTCGGTATGGGCGCGATAAAGATTGACGAGGAAATCGACCTTGTTGCGGGGCTTGAGCTTTGGGATTCAAGCAAGATGTACGACCGAATGGGCGTGGACAACCGCTTCATCTCAATCTTGGGCGTGAAAGTCCCGCACGTCACTATTCCCGTGAAACCGGGGCGAAACATCGCGGTTATCCTTGAAGTCGCCGCGATGAACAACCGACAAAAGAAGATGGGATACAACGCGGCGCAAGACTTGCTTGAGCGGCTTGGCACCAGTATGGAACCTCAAGATGAAATTGTGGACTTCTTAGACGAAAGCAGCATGTGAGTCGGTGCCTGACAGGCAATAAGTTAATGGGATACGTTGTAGTTAAGCAAACAAAACGGTTGCCGCTTTATACGAAAGCGGGCATTAAGCCAAATTTTATACGCTGGGGGCGCATAATGCGTCCTTTGCTTTTGTCTGTATACCCGAGGGCGACCGGAAAGCCCTTGCCGCTCCCGCAGGGGCGAAATCTCCGCAAAATGAATTGTTTAAGTTGTTGACATTGCTTGACAAATAAGGTATAAGCAGTTAATCGGCATTTATTCAAAGAAATATGCAAATATCCCTTGACATTACAGCATGTTTAAGGTTTAGAATGAATACTGTCGTTGACTTAACGACGTTTGATGAAAGAAAGAAACCAAAATGAAACCAATTTCGTTCAAGGCGCTCGCGACTGCTCTTGTCGTCTGCATTGTCGCGACAGGGGCGGTTATGATATCGGGTTCGGTGTCGTCGGGGAGCAGCGTGCGGCGATACTCGCTGTTACATATCGCTCAACAGAATATCCGCGAAGCGTATAAAATCGACGACTGGCTTGTCGACCAAGCCCACTATGTGTCCTCTCTCGCCACGAATGTTGAGCATTTGACGACACTGCCGCAAGATGAGCTGTCGAATATGCTGAAAGACTACGCAAACGACAACGAGCAGTATCAGCGCGTCTACATCGGCTATCCCGACGGCACAACCTGTTCCACCGACGTTTACAGCAAGGGATACCTCACCACGTGGTTCGCCTATGAGCGGCCGTGGTATATCGGGGCGGCACAAGACGTAACCTCCGTGTTCGTGACCGACCCGTACGAGGATTCCAACACGGGCAACACCTGCATTTCTTTCTCCAAAGCGATTGTAGATAACGGCGAGCTTGTCGGCGTTCTCGCTGTCGATGTCTATGTTGACGTGATGTTCAACGCAATGGAGATAGGCAAGAGTTACACAAGCGACCTTGATATTCACAGCCTAAAGTTCATACTGACGCGTTCTGACGGTGAAGCGGTGTTGACACAACGGGGAATCGCGACAGCAAGCAAATATCTCACACCGACAGAAGAAGAAAGCGCGTTTTATCGCGACAACCTCACGTCTGAGGGGCTTGAGAACATTGAATACGAGGTGATGAACGACTTAGACGGCACACCTGTCTACTGTGTGGGGCAAAACATTCCGCTGACAGGCTGGACTCTCTACACTCTCGTTCCTGTGTCGGCAGCCGACTTGCCCGTGCTGACGCGCATTGTCCTCATGACTGCCGCTTCCGTGTTGTTTCTGCTGATAACCGCCGTGCTTATCTTCACAATGCAGCGTGGGCTTCGGCGCGCCGTGGCTACTGCTGAAACCGAATCACAAACAAAGTCGCTTTTCTTAGCGAATATGAGCCACGAGATACGCACCCCGATGAACGCGGTAATCGGTATGTCGGAGTTGGCGCTTCGTGAGGACCTGCCCGCCACGGCTTACAGTTACGTTGCGGGGATATATCAAGCGGGGTCAAACCTGCTTGCTATCATCAACGATTTGCTTGACCTCTCGAAGATAGAAGTCGGGCGTTTTGAAATCATTGACGGCGATTATTACCTTGCGTCGGTTATAAACGATGTTATCAATATGACGCAGACACGTTTGGTTGAAAAGTCACTCAAGTTTCTCACGTTTATCGACGCGAACCTGCCGAACAAACTAAACGGCGACCCTGTCCGTATTCGTCAAGTGATGATAAACATCTTGTCAAACGCGGTGAAGTACACCGAGTCGGGTTTCGTCAGCTTTTCAGTTACGGGTGAGTACACAGACACGGGCGTGAAGCTGATTGTCACTGTCGCCGACAGTGGAATGGGCATAAAGAAAGAGGACAAGCAAAAAGTGTTCAGCAACTTTGCCCGTGTGAACAACGAAGCGGTGGCAAAGATTGAGGGCACGGGGCTTGGTCTATCGATTACCAAACACTTGTGCGAGATAATGCACGGGTCAATTGACTTTGAAAGCACGTTTGGCGTAGGTACGGAGTTCAAGGCGATTATCCCGCAGAAAGTCGTGTCTGACGACAAGTTGGCTGAAGTGAAAGCCAAAAACATCGCGGTGCTGTTTTTTGAGGACGATGAGGTGCTGATAGAATCGGCTGTCCGCACGTTTAATTCTTTGAAAATAGAATACAAACTGGTTCACAACGTGAACGACTTGTCAATAGAACTGAAGAAACGCGCGGCTTATCCCGGCGGCAAAGAATACTCGCACGTTTTCATCAAAAACGATATCATAAACTATGTGCTTGAGGACATAAAGAACATCGAGTCCGACATTATCCCCGTGGCAATGGTCGATTACACCAAAGAGATGATAAAGTACGGCGTTGACAGCATTGCCGTGCCTATCCACGCGATATCTGTCTCGAATGTGCTGAACGGTGAAAAAGGCGTGGCGGAGATGAACAACCCAAAGAACATCATTCGGTTTATCGCGCCGGACGCGAGGATTTTGCTTGTTGACGACGTGGTGACGAACCTCACCGTCGGTTCGGGACTCTTGCGCCCCTATCGAATGAAAATCGACTGCTGTGTAAGCGGCGGTGAAGCGATAGACTTGGTTCAAAAAAACAAGTATGACCTTGTGCTTATGGACCACATGATGCCCGTAATGGACGGCATTGAAGCGACAAAGCGAATCAGAGCGTTGGCTGAAACAAACAGCAACTGCAAAAACTTGCCGATAATAGCACTGACAGCGAACGCGGTGCATGGTATGCGCGAGATGTTCATCTCAAACGGAATGGACGACTACATAGCGAAGCCGATAGACTCAAGCAAGCTCTACGCGGTTATGGACAAGTGGATACCGAAAGAGAAGCAGAAGAAAAGCACTTTCACGGTGGACACCAACTCCACAAACCAAGGAGCGGAGCTTCTGAGAAAAGAGCTGAGTGACAACAACATACTCGACGTGTCGGCTGCAATCTCGATTGTCGGCACAATGGACAGCCTTGCCAATGCGCTTGTGCAGTTTTATCGCGACTTGGACAGCTACATTTATCAGATAAACAACGACTTTGAAACGGAGAACTGGGCTGACTACATCATCAAGGTGCACGCCGTGAAAAGCGTGTTCGCTACGGTGGGGGCGAAAGAGTTGGCTTCGTTTGGTCGGCGGCTTGAGAGTGCGGCGAAAGGCGGCAACTTTGCTCTCTGTGCGGGTGAAACCGTGAGGTTTTGCGATTTAATGCGGGACTTCAAGGCAAAGCTGTCAAAGACAAGCTTGTCTGAACACAAAAAAGAAAAGGCAAAGCAAGAAATGACTCAAGGCGACGCCAAAATCGCCGCCGAGATACTCGGTCGGCTTGCGGTGGTCTGTGAGGAGGGCAAACTTGACGAATCAAGCGAGATAGCGGAGGAGCTTCAGCGGTTCAAGTTTCAGCGAAGCCTGCAAGACAGCGTCAACGATATTGTAGAATTAGTCGGGGAGTTGGAACTCGACGAAGCCGCGGAGAAATGCGGCGACATTATAGGGAGAATATTATGAACGAAAGTAATGAAATGACGGCGGTAGAAGCACAGGCGCAGGTAGTGACCACGCCGCCCGTGGCGGTCGTCGGCAAACCGCGCATCTCATCAAAGCAAATCATCTTGGCGGTGGACGACGTAAGTATGCACCTCATTCGTGTGCGCGAGATTCTCGGTGAGAAGTTTGACGTGAGGATTGCAAAGAGCGGCGAAGCGGCACTGCGTATCCTGCAAAAGACACTGCCCGACTTGATGCTGATTGACATTGAAATGCCGATGATGGACGGGTTTCAGTTGGCTGAAAAGGTGCGCTCGTTTGACGGAACGAAAGACATCAAAATTGCGTTTCTTACGTCAAACTCACAAAGCGAGTTTGTGGTGAAGGGAATGGAGCTTGGTATATCGGACTATGTGCTGAAGCCGTTCAACGCGGAGAAACTGCGGACACGCGTCTATGCAATGCTTGATTTGCCGATTCCCATAACGGAATAAACAACAAAACAAAAAGGTGAGTGTTATGCTCACCTTTTTGTTATTTAACTTATGTGTGACCTAATTCTGGCAGTAGAACTGCTTGTATGGGTTCGAGGAGTTCGGGGTCAACGTGTAGAAGTGTGACGAAAGAATCTCGTCGGCGTTTCCGCCGAAATACTCGGTGTATTTACGCACAAACGGAGCGAACAGCTCTTTATCCGCGTCAGTCGCGTCACTAAGCACAATCTGTGAGGGCAAACCCTCGAACTTCGCTTCTGAACGAATGAATATTTTGCCGCCGTGCATACCTGTCGCAGGGAAACCGCCGACAGGCGACACATCACTCGGCGTGTCAAGCCCAAGCAGCAGGATAATCCCACCTGCCTGATACTCGCCGAGAAAGTCGCCCGCTTTGCCGCCAATGACGATGACGGGCCGATGTTCACGATATTCTTTCATGTGAATACCGACGCGATAACCGACGTTGCCTTTGATGAACACGTTGCCGCTTCGCATACCGTAACCCGTGGTGTCGCCGCAGTTGCCGTGAATGACAATCTCGCCGCTGTTCATCGTGTCAGCCACCGCGTCTTGCGCGTTGCCGTTCACGACAATGCGGCTGCCGTTTAAGTAAGCGCCGAGAGCGTTGCCCGGGATTCCGTCAATCGTGATGTTCTTGCCGCTTGTTCCCGCACCGAGATAGCGGTGACCACACGCGTTCTTGATGAATATATCGCTGTCGCCGGTCGCTTTTATCCGTTCGTTCACTTCTTTGTAGTGAACGCCCGCCCCGTTTATCTCGTATGACATTACACCTGCCCCCCTAACTTCTCTTTGCGATAACTCTTGCCGTAGAGCATAAGGCGCGGCGACTTCTCGAGTTCCGTCACGTCAACGTCAGACAGCGACGTTTGCTCGCGGATAAGCGAGGTGTAAATCCCTGCACGGTCAACCTCATCGATGAGGATATAACCGACCAGCTTGTTCTCCCCGAACACGAGCTTCTTGTATCCCGTGACGTTGCCGCTTTTGTCTTTTATCTGCTCGGCATAGACCTTGCCGTCTGTTCTCATCGAGTCGCCCGCCGATATGACGTGAAGCCCGAAGAAACCAATCGCGTTCATCGGTATCGCTTTGTCATAGGGCATTTCGCCGCCCGCCATTGACACGCCCGCCGCTTCACCTTGAAGATACGCGTTCGGCAGCAACGCCAAGATTTTGTCTTTCCCTGCCGTTATGTCAAAGCTCTCGGTGCAGTCGCCCGCCGCATATACGTTGTCAAGCGTTGTTTTTTGGAATTTGTCGGTCTTTATCCCGAGTCCCACTTCGCCGCCCGCTTCTTTCACAAGCTCCGTGTTCGGCCGAACACCGACAGCTAAGACCAGCACGTCAAAGTCAACCTTGTCGCCGTTCTTCAGGTAGGCTGTGGCTTCGTCAAACTTATCCGCGACTGTGCCGAGGATAAACTTCGCTCCGTTTTGCTCAAGCCGCGCCTTTATAAGCGCGCTGCCCTCATCGTCAAGCACGCTGGGCATAACTTTCGCCGCCATATCTATGACGGTGACGGCGACGCCACGAAGGAGAAGTGCTTCCGCCGCTTTCAGCCCGATAAGCCCCGCCCCGACAATGAGTGCGGACTTTGCGCCGTTTGTCACGAGGCCGTCGATTGCTATCGACGAGTCGAGGTCCATAAACGTGAACTTGTTCTTCACGTTATCAAGCCCTGTCATCGGCGGCACAAACGGCTTTGAGCCGGTTGCCACAAGCAGTTTGCCGAACGCAATCTCTTCACCTGACGACAGCGTGACGCTTGAAGCGTTCAGCTTTGCCACACGTTTGCCGAGGAGAGTGCTGACGTTGTTGTCTGTATAGAAGTTTTCACCGCGATAAAAGATTTTGTCGTGTTTCGTCTGACCGCCCAAGCGATAGCTGATAAGCGGACGCGAGTAGGTGCGGTGCGGCTCGTCTGATATAATGACAATCGGCGTGTCTTTGTCGAGTTTGCGAATTCCCTCAACGCAGCCGATTGCCGCCGCCGAGTTTCCGATGATAACGTAGTTTAACATTATTCTCTGTCCTCCAATACAATCGCTTTGTTCGGACAGCCCTCGACACACGCGGGAGTGGCGTTTCGTGACAAGCAAAGGTCGCACTTCGTGATAACGTGCGCTTCTTCGTCACGAACGATACAACCGTAAGGACAGGACAACACACAAGTGAGGCACCCGACACAGCGTGTCTGGTCACAAACGATAACGCCGTCGTTCACCGAGAGCGCACCTGTGATACAGCCCTTCACGCAGTATGGCACGGCACAGTGGCGGCACTGCACCGCAAAGTTTACGTCTGTGCCTTCTTCCACACGGATACGCGGCAGTGGCTTTTTCTCGCGGGAGAACGCCTTAACTAAGTCGCGTTCGCCGCTGTTCATTCCCGCACAATAATATTCGCAGAGGTGGCAGCCAAGGCACCATTCCTCATTGACATAGACTTTTTTCATATTTGTTTCCTTTATATCGCGGTACCCGCGTGTTTCACCCCAAGAAGCTCAAGTTCAACCTCGTTCAGCCCAACTCCACGAAGCATAAGTCTGTTGCCGCGCAGCGCTTCAATCGAGTTTATGCCCATTCCACCCATCAGTTCCTTTATCTCGTGGTCCCACGCGTGAACGATGTTGACAAGGCGTTTGTAACCGATTTCGGGGTTCAGCCGCTTCACGAGTTCGGGTTTCTGTGTGGCGATGCCCCAGTTGCAGAGTCCGCGTTGACAGTCGCGGCAAAGGTGGCAACCGAGTGCAAGCAGTGCCGCAGTTCCTATGTAAACCGCGTCCGCACCCAGTGCAACGGCTTTCACCGCGTCGGTTGAGCAGCGGATACTGCCGCCGACCACCAAGCTTACGTTGTCACGTATGCCTTCTTCACGCAGGCGGAAGTCCGCTTGTGCGAGTGCCAGTTCAATCGGAATACCCACGTTGTCGCGTATCCTTGTGGGCGCCGCGCCTGTTCCGCCGCGGAATCCGTCAATCGCTATGATATCCGCTCCGCTTCTCGCAACACCTGAAGCGATAGCCGCGACGTTGTGAACAGCCGCTATCTTCACGATAACGGGTTTCTTGTACTCGGTCGCTTCTTTCAACGAGAGAACAAGCTGACGCAAGTCCTCGATTGAATAGATATCGTGGTGAGGCGCAGGTGAAATCGCGTCTGTTCCCATAGGAATCATTCGTGTTCGCGACACGTCCTCAAGGATTTTCGCCCCGGGTAGGTGACCGCCGATACCGGGTTTCGCCCCTTGACCTATCTTTATCTCAATCGCCGCGCCCGTGTCGAGATAGTCTTTATGCACACCGAAACGCCCGCTTGCCACTTGAACAATCGTGTTCGGTCCGTACTCGTAGAAGTCTTTATGAAGCCCGCCCTCTCCCGTGTTGTAGAAAATACCGAGTTCTTTCGACGCTTTTGCGAGTGACGCGTGCGCGTTGTAGCTGATTGAACCGTAACTCATCGCGGAGAACATAATCGGTGTGGAAAGCTCAAGGTGAGGGGCTGTGTTGCTGAGAACCAAGTCGCCCTCGCTATCATATTTTACCTCATTTGACTTCTTTCCGAGGAACACTCTCGTTTCCATCGGTTCACGAAGAGGGTCAATAGACGGGTTGGTGACTTGCGAAGCGTTCAGCAGCAGTTTGTCCCAATAAATCGGGAACTCCTCGGGGTTGCCCATTGCCGACAGCAGTATGCCGCCTGTTTCCGCTTGCTTGTACGCTTCCACCATCAGCTGCTGACGCCAGTTGACGTTTTTACGGAAGCGGTTCTCGTTCGGGAGAATCTTCAGTGCTTTTGTGGGGCAGAGCGACACGCAGCGTTGGCAGTCAACGCAGTCTGTTTCGTTGCAGAGCATTGTGTCAAGCTCTTCGTCATAATAGTGAACTTCGTTTGAGCATTGTCGTTCGCAGACGCGGCACTTTATGCACCGTGTGTGGTCGCGAACCACGTCGAAGTTTGCCGGTATATAATTTATCGCCATATATTTGACTCCTTGTTGGTGCTCGACAGGCAATTATGTCGGTGCCCGACAGGCAACTATCGTTGCGTGAGTGGCAACCCTGTGCTTAAAGTTAGAACATTAAACTTCACTTGTTCAGTCTGACTATTATCGGCTCGCCGCCACGTGGCGACAACACGCCGTCTATATCGGGGCAGATTGCACGGATAGCGCACTCTTCACTCGCGACATACACCGTGTCGTCTTTCTCGGCGTAGACCATAGAGCGGAGCTTCAGCCTGTCGTTAAGTGCCATAAACCCGCCCTCAAAGCCGAGCATAATGGAGAACGGACCCGTGACCAGCAAACTTGGGAAGTTCGCTCGGATATATCGGAGGATACCGCGTTCTTTCTCGGTGTACTTCGCCGACGATTCAATCTCACTCCAAAACGGCGACGCGATGACCTTTGCCGCGTCCTCAAGTTTCATTCCGAGTTTTCTGTTTAGATAATCGAAGATGTAGGTTATCGCTTCGGTGTCGGTGAGGAGGTCGCAGTGATAGCCGTGCATTTCAACGAAGTTGCGGTTGACGGCATACGAGGATATCTCTCCGTTGTGAACGATAGTGTAGTCAAGCATAGCGAACGGGTGCGCGCCGCCCCACCAACCGGGTGTGTTGGTGGGGTAACGCCCGTGTGCGGTCCAGCAGTGACCTTTGTATTCTTCAAGTTTGTAGTATTCACCCACATCTTCGGGGTACCCCACAGCCTTGAACACGCCCATATTCTTTCCGCTTGAAAAAACATACGCACCGTCTATGTTGTGGTTAATACTTGTCACACATTGCGCGACATACTCGCGTTCGTCAAGTTGATTTGACTTCAGCTTGCTGGTACGGCAATCAACGAAGTAACGCCAGATGAGCGGGGCTTTGCCTATGCCGGGGTGTTCCCTCACGGGGATAGTCGAGCAATCGACGACCTCAAAATGCTCTGATATAAAGTCGTCGCCCACTTTGCGTGTCGCTTCGTCGTCATAGAACACGTGAAACGCGTACTTGTCCGCGTATTCGGGATAGATACCGTACCCCGCAAAGCCGCCGCCCAGCCCGTTTGAGCGTTCTTTCATATACGAGATTGACGTAACGATGTCGGCTCCGCTTCGGCGTTCACCGTTGCGGTTGATAAAGCCGCTGATAGCGCAACCCGACGGTATTCTTACTTGACCTTCTTTTAACATAATATGTAAGTCCTTTCCTAAGAACGAGTGTTCAGCAGCATATGCAGACACGAACTTAGTAATTATACCATTCTTCGCATAGTTTGTCAATAGGTTATTGTTGGCTAATATATCTTGACTTTAGTGTGTTAAAGTGATATAATTACATCACTTGTTATTATAGTAGGTTAAATTAAAAACGCAGGAGCGGATTTAACCGCCCTGATACGCCGTTTCGCGGCTTAGCCGCGTGGGCGCATATGCGCCCAAACTTAAGCAATTTCACCTCAAAGGAAACTAATGAACACACATATTGACCACGAAATGGCGCGACTCTTCTACGAAGCGGTGCTGTCACTCGGCGACCCCGATGAATGTGAGAGTTTCTTCGGCGACCTCTGCACCACAGGCGAACTCCGCGCTATCGCACAGCGTTTCTATGTCGCCAAGCTGTTGTCGGAAGGAAAGATTTACACCGATATCGCGGCTGAAACAGGCGCGTCCACCGCGACAATCTCGCGTGTCAACCGCGTCGTCACCGCTCCGCTTCCTCCGCGTGGCGGTTGCCGCGAGATAATCAAACGATTAGAGGATATGAACGGCTGATGGCAAAGATAGTGAGGGCGTTGTCAGAGGACGGTGGCGCGTTTGCGGCGGCGATTGACGCGGCTGATATGGTGAACGAGTTGATTCGTATACATGGGCTGAACGTGTCGGCGGCGGCTCACCTTGGCAAACTTGCGCTTGCCTGTTCACTAATGGGTTCGCTGATGAAAAACAGCGGCGATAAACTGACGCTGTCTGTGAACAGCGGCGGCACTCTCGGTTCGCTTCTTGCCGAATCGGACTATATGGGGAACGTGCGCGCCAAAGCGGACAACCCGCACGCGTTTGAAGAGCCGCTTGTGACAGGAAGCGGCACGTTTCACTCAATAAAAGACATCGGACTGAAGGTTCCTCATTCGGCACAGGTTCCGCTTCAGTCGCCCGATATCGCCGACAATGTTATGGCGTATTATATCCTCAGCGAACAAATCCCGACGTTTTGTGCGTTTCAGCTGTCGTTTGAGGGTGGCAAAGCCGTTTATGCAGGGGGATACATCGTTCAGGCGCTTCCTCCCGTGTCAAAAGAAGTTATAAAACAAATTGAGGTGAACGCCGCTGTTCCCGTTGCGCTCGGCACCAACGCCGAGCAGCTTGCTCTCGCCGCTCTCGCCGGAATGAACGCGAATCTTCTTGATTCGTGGGACTGCTTTGTTCACTGTTCTTGTTCAGCTGAACACACCATTGATATGCTTGCGGCGTTGCCTAAGCCTGACCTCGAGGCTTTGTTCGTTGACGGCGAGAATATCGAGGTCTGTTGCGACTTTTGCGGCAAGAGGTACGTTTTCAATTCGGAACAAGCGAAGAAACTAATCAGTTTAGAGTAACATTATGGAAAAACCGCAGAGAATCCTCATCGTTCACCCCGACAACGCGGTGCGTGACAAACTGCAGTTCGCTTTAATCAACGCGGGATTTGCGGCGTTTGGGGCGGCTGACTTTGACGACGGCTTGTCGAAAGCCGCCGAGTATCGCCCCGCTCTCGCGTTTGTGGCTGATGGTGCGGCTTCGTTTCGTGGGTCGGCAAACATCTTTGTCGTTGCGATGAACGCGGGAGCGGCAGGCGACACCGACGACTTTCTTCTGCCGCCGTTTCGCCCCGAAGAAGCCGTGCTTCGTGCCAAAGCCCTGCTGAAGTCACAGACAACTGAAGAAGAACACGAATCGGTGTCGCTTCTCGTGTCTTATGACGGGCTTGTCGTTGACAAAAGCAAGTATGAACTTCGTGTTGACGGCACGTCAATCAGCACACCTCCGCGTGAGCTTGAGCTGCTTTATCATCTCGCCGCTAATCCAAACCGCGTGTTCACCCGCAACCAGTTGCTTGACGACCTTTGGGGGTTTGAATACTTCGGCGACACACGCACCGTTGATGTTCACGTCAGGCGTTTACGCAAAAAACTCGGCTCAAACCCCGACAGACGTTGGGAGCTAAAGACCGTGTGGGGCATCGGATACAAGTTTTCAACCGAATAAGGAGGTATAACTATGCCGGCATTTGACAACGCAGTGATTTATCACATCTATCCGCTTGGATATTGCGGGTGCCCCCCGCAAAACAGCTACACGCAAAGCGGCAGCCCTATCCTTCGTGTAATCGAGCAGCTGCCGATACTGAAAGCGCAAGGGTTCAACACGATTTTCTTCGGTCCGTTGTTCGAGTCGTCACGCCACGGGTATGACACCGCAGACTACCGCAAACTTGACTCGCGGCTCGGTACCAACGATGATTTTAAGAAAGTGTGCGCCGAAATCCACGCACTCGGTATGCGCGTGATAGTGGACGGCGTGTTCAATCACGTTGGGCGTGAGTTCTGGGCGTTCAAAGATCTGCTTCAGCACAAACTATCCAGCCGATACAAAGACTGGTTTCACGTCCGTGACGGCAACTCAAACTACAACGACGGATTTTGGTACGAGGGCTGGGAGGGACACTTTGAACTCGTGAAGCTGAATCTCTACAACCCCGAGGTGAAAGAACACATCTTTGACAGCGTAAAACTCTGGCGCGACGAGTTTGGACTTGACGGGCTTCGCCTTGACGTTGCGTATTGTTTGGAGCCAAACTTTCTCAAAGAGCTGCACACTCGCTGCAAGTCGCTCTCGCCTGACTTTTGGATAATGGGCGAGGCGATTCACGGCAACTATGCCACTTGGGCGAACAACGAGATGTGCGACAGCGTGACAAACTACGTTTGCTACAAGGGGCTGTACTCCAGCTTCAACTCGCTCAATATGTTTGAGATTGCGCACTCGCTGAACCAGCAGTACAGCAGCAACAACTGGGGCAACGTACGCGGTCGTTTTCTCTACTGCTTTGCCGACAACCACGATGTAAGCCGCGTCGCCTCAATACTGACTAACAAAGAGCATCTCGCCCCGCTTTACACCCTGCTGTTCACTATGCCGGGCGTGCCGGGTGTCTACTACGGCTCTGAATACGCGGTCACGGGCGAGAAGTCAAAGGGCGACAGCGACTTGCGGCGTGAGTTTAAGCTGTCGGAAGCGAAAGCAATTCCTCTCACCTCACACATCGCAAAGTTAGCGAAGGCGCACACCAAGCTGAAGCCGCTCTGTGTCGGCGATTACCGCCATATCATTCTGCAAAACAAGTTCTTCGCGTTTGAACGCGAGCTAAACGGCGACAAAGTCTTTGTTCTCATCAACGCCGACAGTGGACCCAGCACGTTCAACCTGTGGGGCGACGGCGAGTATGTCGATGTGCTGTCGGGAGATATCGTCAACACATCGGCGCCGATTACGCTGCCCGCTTATCAGTCGGCGGTGCTGGCAAAGAGCTACGTCCCCGATGAGCTGACTATCTCGCTTCCCGCGTCGCCGCTGAAACAACTGCTTGATACCAAGCCGAAAGCCCTGCTTATCGACCTTGACGGCACGCTGACCGACACCGAAGCGGACTTCCTTGAAGCGATGAAGAACGGGCTGAAATTGCTGAATCTCACGCTGACGGACGGCACAGCGGAGCGAATTGTCGGTGGGAACGCCGTTTACTACAAAGAAACGCTTGAGGAGCAGCTTGGGGCGGCGAACGCCGACAAGATGTACGCTTTAATCACGAAACTGCGGCTTGAGAAGTGGGACAGCCAAGGCGTGAAGCTGATTGATGGTGCCGAGGAACTGCTGAAGAACGCCAAACGCGACGGCATAAAGCTTGCTCTCGTCACATCGACGGCACGGGACTTGACTTTCGCGAAACTTGCGTACGCAAGGGTGCTTAGCCTGTTTGACGTTATCGTCACAGCTGAATGTTACGAGGGGTTCAAACCGTCGCCCGCACCGTATCTCAAAACGCTTGAGCTGCTTCAGATTCCTGCCGCCGATTGCCTTGCCTTTGAGGACAGCGCGCCCGGTCTGCTGTCGGCGACTGCCGCAGGGCTGCGCACTGTGCTGATTGCCGGTGTGGTTGATGTTGATGAAACGGTAGCTGAAAAAGCCGAAGTGATAATCAAGAATTTCGAGTTATAATAAGCAACAGCAAAACAACAACCCCCTCATCATGAGGGGGTTGTTGTTTTGTTTTGCTTTCGATTAAAGCGAGATGTCTTGTCTTAGCTTGAACTTCGCTACGTTTGCCGCGAGAATGTTCGACTGTGCATTCAGCTCTTCGCTTGAAGCCGCCGATTCTTCCGCTGTTGCGCTGTTGCGCTGAACAACCTCGCTCACTTGCTCGATTGCTTCGTTGATTTGTGTGATTGCCGTGTTCTGCTCGTCGCTTGAGATTGCGATACCGCTGACGATAACCGCCGACTCGTTGATTCCGCTGACAATCTCGCCGAGTGAAACCGCTGTTTCGCTTGCTATCTGTGCGCCGAGTTCCGCTTTCTTCATCGAGTTCTCGATAAGCGCACCTGTTTCTTTTGCCGCTGCCGCCGACTTGCTCGCCAGGTTCCGCACTTCGTCAGCCACGACAGCAAAGCCTTTGCCTGCCTCGCCTGCGCGCGCCGCTTCGACTGCCGCGTTGAGAGCCAGAATGTTTGTCTGGAAAGCGATATCGTCGATAACCTTGATAACCTTGGAGATATCTTGGCTTGCCTTGTTGATTTCTTGCACCGCACTGGTCATCTCGCCCATTTGGCTGTTGCCCTTTTCGGCGTTTGCCTTGATTACATTAGCGAGAGCCGCCGCGTTGTTTGCCATCTCTGTGTTTTCTTTGGTCTTGCTGCTTACGTCAGCAATGCTTGCCGACAACTGCTGCACGGTCGCCGCCTGTTCGGTCGAGCCTTGTGCCAGCGACTGCGCCCCTTCTGATATCTGCGTTGCGCCCGACTGAACTTCAGCTGTCGCGCTGTTGATGTCGCGGAACAAACCGTTGAGGTTTGAAAGCATTTTGTGCAGTGAGTTGCCCATAAGGTCGTCGGGTGAGAGAACCGACACTTCGGCGGTGAGGTCGCCTGCCGCAACTGTGCCGAGCTTTTGCCCAATCTCGCCAAGGCGGCGGGCCATTGTGCCAAGCACGCCGACCGACTGTGCAACTTCGTCTTTGCCTTCCGAGATTGTACGCATTTGCTGCCATTCTTGCTCGGAGAAAGTCACGCGGCCTTTAACGCCGACTTCAGACAGAATGTTTGAGAGGAACTGCACGGGGCCCGTGATAGATTTGTTGATTGTGATTGCCATTGTGAGCGCGACGATTACCGCGAAGATAACGATTGCGATAACGATGATAAGCGCGATAACCGCGATGTTGCTTGCTGTTTCAATCTGCTTGACAACGAGGTCGGTTGTGATTGTGTTCAGCTTGTCAAACTCTGTGAGTGCTGTTGTTGAGAAGTTGCCCGCGTCAACAACGAGGCTGTCAATCGTTCTGTTTGCTGTTGAATAGCTTTCATACGCGGTTTGGTATGCCGCGGCATATGTGATGACGTCGTCCATCATTTTTTTGGTGTTTGACGATTGGAATTCACTTTTTATTGATTCAATTTTAGCAATCATATCGGTAATGCTTTTGTCAGCTGTCGCTTCGTCAGCCGCTACCCAGTATGTAACCGAACTTCTGATGTTCAGTCGAACGTCGATTGCCGTGTTTACGACGTCGTTGATGTCCTTAAGCTGTTTTGCGTGGCGCAGTGTGTCCGCTTGAACCGTGTCTTTCGATATTGAGTCAAACAAATAGTTGTTCAGTTCGCTGAGCTTGTCGACAAACTCGCCGCCCGCCGTCGTGATTTGGTCTTTCGCTGTTGCGGCAGCGGCATAAGCGTCTTTCACTTTCACCGTGGCGTTGTAATAGTCGGTGGTTGCTTTGTTGGCGTCGGTGACATTGGTGAGGTATTGCCCGAGGAGAGCCTTGTTGTCGTTTACGTTCTTTTCGGCTGTCGCCATATCTGTTTCTTCAAGGTTATAGGCGTCGGTCAACGCCTTGAAGCTGTCGTCTGTGTAGACGAGGAACATTTTGTTTGCGGGGATACGCATTTCGTAGAAATACGAACGGGTGCTGGACAACGAGTCGTTGAACTCGTTCGCGGTTTCAATGTTTTTCACCGCGTTAATGCTCATTAGGTTGGTAATGACGACGGCAATAGCGATAACTGCCATAAGGGCAATCGCCGCTCCAAATCCGATGAACAGTTTTTGCGAGATTTTCAGGTTCTTCATTTGTTCGCTCCTTGAATAGATTATGAATGTCCGCACCGGCGAAAGAGTGACGATGATAGGGTGATACTATATTAGTATCGTTTGGTTTCGCGATAACTTTAGTTGTTCTCAAATGTTCTTTTGCGGTTACACCTAAATTACATCATATTATAGCATAGCCGTTTTCGTTTGTCAATACGATTTTCACAATTTACTTGCTTTTCCATTAAAATTTGTGGTTCTTCGTCACGGTCAACAACCGCGGCGTACATTCCGAAGGTCAAGGGCGACGTATCCTATAAACTCTATAGCCTTTCGGGCAATAAGCTAATCGGCGACGTATTCTATAAGCTCTATAGCCTGTCGGGCACCGACTTGCGTTTCTTTTGATATTATGGTATACTAAGCAAAGTATGCTCTAATTATTTTGCGCACGGGCTCGCCCCGTTGGGGCAACCGCCCTTTTATTCTTACACAGAGAAACAGAACGAGGTATATATGCCGCTTGAAGTTACCAACCTAATCAAACGCTATGGCGACAAACTTGCCGTCAACGGTTTGACGTTCTCGCTCACCAAACCCGGTGTTATGGCGCTGCTTGGCACCAACGGAGCGGGCAAAACCACATCGATACGCATTATTCTCGGTATGCTGTCGAAAGACGGCGGCTCGGTGCTGTGGAACGGCACGCCTCTCAAGGCGACCGAATCGCCTGTCGGTTATCTCGCGGAAGAGCGGGGATTATACCCAAAGTATAAAGTCATCGACCAAATCAAGTACTTTGCCAAACTGAAAGGCTTGCGCGGCGACAAAGCAAAGGCGCGTATCGACTATTGGTTCGACCGCCTTGAAATCGCGGAGTACCTCACCAAGACAGCGTCACAGTTGTCAAAGGGCAACCAGCAAAAGGTTCAGCTTGCGGCGGCGCTCATTAGCGAACCTGAGTTGCTTATCCTTGACGAGCCGCTGTCCGGACTCGACCCGGTGAACAGCGACTTGTTCAAGTCGGTTATCCGCGAGGAGATTGACAAAGGCAAGTTCATCATTATGTCGTCACACCAAATGGCGACAGTCGAGGAGTTCTGCGAGGACATCATCATTATGCACCGCGGCGAAACGGTGCTTCAAGGCAACCTCAACATAATAAAGAAGAGCCGTGGTCGCGTCAACTTGTCAATCAAGTCGGACGGGGATATCAAGCCGATTGCCGCCGAGTGTGGGCTTCAGCTTGTCAGCGAAACACCAAACGGCATTGACTTCAAGATTCAGCGTGAAAAGCAAGCGGCGGAGTTTTTACATCAACTGGTTGACCGCGGCATCACGCCTGTTCGCTTCGACCTGCGTGAGCCGTCGCTCCACGAGATATTCGTTGAAAAAGCGGGTCACGCCGACGAAAGCCTGTAGAGAATATTAAAAAACGGGTTGGGGACGTAGCCCCATTTGAGAGAGAAAAGTCCCAAGCGGCTTTGCCGCGAGTGACAAGACTTTTCGAACGGAGAATAATATGTTAAAAGACATCAAAGGTTGGCGTGACGTGTTCTCGTTCACCGCGATACAAACGGTCACGTCGAAGAGTTTCATCATCAGCGGCGCGCTTCTTGTCGCGTTGTTCACGGCGTTCGCGTTGTCGTTCAATCTCATTATCCCGGGATATATCCGTGACCAACAGGCGAAAGAAGGCGCGGATCTCAAGGTACAGCAGGGTTACACCGCTTATGTTTCGTATGACGGCACGAACAACAAACTTATTGACAAGGCAATCGAATCAACAGGCGGCACGGTTCGGTCGTCGCTGTTGTCGTCAACCGATGAAGATACGCGTATGCAACAGATACGCACAGGGACAGACACACTTGAAATCGTGATTGAGGAAGAAAAAGGCGACTACACCGTCACGGTTTATCGCCCCGAAGACGAGAGCGTTATCTCCAAAAAGTTTGTCGACCACCTGAACGACCTCATACGCGACGCAATCAAAGACACGCTGCTTGTTGACAACGGTGTCGCCCCCGAAAACCTCAACAAGGTGAAGCCCGCCGTCTGGACCTACCAAACAATCGCGGGCGACAAAACCAACAGCGAAATCACACAAATGCTTGGTATGGTGGTGCCGATGGTGGTGACGTTGGTGCTGTTTATGTTCATATTCCTCTTTGCCACGTTTGTGGCACAGAGTATCGCTCAAGAGAAATCTTCGCGTGTTATGGAACTGCTGCTCACGTCCGTTCGTCCGCTTGCCGTTATCATTGGCAAAGTTCTCGCAATGGGAACGGTCGCCTTGGTTGAAATGGTCGTGATGTTCGCTATTCCCGCACTCGCGGCAGGGCTTACCGCGCCTGTCGGTATCCTCGGCGAGCTTAACGGCACGGTAACACCCGAAACAGCGGAGATTGCGGCTATCGCGGCGGAGATTCAGCCAATGCTTGACACGATAACGCCGCTCAACATCTTAGCCACGGTGGTGATATTTATCCTTGGTTTCTTGTTTTACGCGCTTCTTGCCGGGCTTGTCGGCGCGACAGTCAGCCGCATTGAGGATTTGCAGCAAGCAATGCTGCCGTTCTCGTGCAGTGGACTTGTCGGAATGTATCTCGCTTACATACCCGCGGCGTTCACCTCCATATCAGACGGCGCCGACAAGATAACAAAGTTTGCTCGGTTGTTCCCGCTGTCGTCGCCGTTTGCCTTGCCGTCGGGCATATTCCTCGGTCAGATGAGCGCCGTTAACATCATCGTCGCGATACTTGTGCTTGCTGTCTGTGTCATAGGGATGGCGTTTCTCACCTCAAAGGTTTACGAGTATCTTATTCTTCACACAGGTGACCGAGTGAAGTTTATGTCGCTGTTTGGCATAGCGAAGAACAACAAAGCGGAAGCGAGATAAATGCAAGAACTCTTATTACGCGTACTTGAGTGGCTGAAAGACTACTTCAGGCGGCTGAACAAGCCGCTCATACTCCTTTGTCTGCTCGCTTGCGCGTTCAGCGTTGTTTTGCTGTACACTTTGTGTGAAAACGAAGTCAGCCCGTTTGTGAAACCGCGTCACTACAAAATGCAGATTGCAATGACCTCACTCGGCACGGTCTTTGCTTTGATACTGTCGGGGATAAACTATCGTTCCATCGCGAAACTCTGGTACATCTACGCGCCTGCCGCTCTTTTGCTTGTCACTTTGCTGTTCACGCCACTCGGAATAACAGTCGCGGGTGCAGACGACATCGGGTGGCTAAGCCTTGGCTTCACGTCCATTCAGCCGTCTGAGTTTCTCAAAATCGCGTTTATCCTCTCGTTTTCATACCACATCAGCAAGATAGGCGAGCGAATCGCCACTCTGCCGCATTTGCTTCTCCTTTGCGTACACGGTGCGATACCCGTTGGACTGATTGCCTTGACAGGCGACGACGGTACTGCCCTTGTGTTTGCCGTTATCTTCGTCTTTATGCTGTTTGCCGCAGGAGTGAGGTGGCGTTACGTCATACTCGGCGTGGCGGCTGTGCCCGCTTTCGCGTTTGTAGTTTGGCGTTATATAATGAAGCCGCACCAGCAAATGCGCTTTCTTGTTATCTACGACCCCACGGTGCGTGAGGAGCAGGTGCAGAATCTCTTTTATCAGCAGTACAAAAGCCTTGCGGCACTCGGAACAGGCGGGCTGAAAGGCACGGGGCTGATTGGCGGCGACTACGTTTATGTGTCGGAGATACAAACCGACTTTATATTCGCTTACATCGGCAACGCACTTGGTTTTCTCGGGTGCGCCGCCACCGCTGTTCTGCTTGCGACGATATGCTTTATGGTGCTTTACGTCGCGTATTCAGCGAAAGACACACTCGGTCGAATGGTCTGCATTGGCGTATTCACTATGCTGTTTGTTCACTCGTTTATCAATATAGGAATGGTTATCGCGGTGTTCCCCGTCGTCGGGATACCGCTGCCGTTTATCAGTGCGGGCGGCAGCTCTCTGCTTGCTCTCTATCTCTGTATCGGTCTTGTAATGTCGGTCTATTCGCACCGTGAAGTAAAACGATATATGTTTTCAACCAAAACTTAAGGATTTTAATGATATCTTCTGTATTACTGGCCGTTGACGACGGCACCTACGATGTTGACAGCTCACTCGACGAACTCGCGGAGCTTCTTAAGACAGCGGGCGGCGAAGCCGTGGCTCGTGTGACGCAAAAGCGTGACAAGCCCGACTCTCACACCTGCTTTGGTTCAGGTAAACTTGAAGAAACAGCGGAGTTCATCAAAGCAAACGCGGTGGAGCTTGCTGTGTTTGACAACGAGTTGTCGTCAAGCCAAACGCGTGGTGCCGAGGAAATACTGGGGTGCCGTGTTATCGACCGCACAATGCTGATTCTCGACATCTTCGCGGCGAGAGCGTTGTCCGCTGAGGGCAAACTGCAAGTGGAGTTAGCACAGCTTCGTTACACATTGCCGAGGCTTTCAAGCGCGAGCAAGGGGCTGTCGCGGCAAGGCGGCGGCATAGGCGCGAGAGGACCGGGCGAAACAAAACTTGAAACAAGCAAGCGGCACGTCCGTGAGAAGATACTTCACCTTGAACGTGAGCTTGAGGCGTTGTCGCAAAAGCGGTCGCAGTCGCGTCAGCGTCGCCGCAAAGACGGGCGGCTGACCGCCGCGATTGTTGGTTACACAAACGCCGGCAAGTCAACTCTCCTCAACAAGCTGACCAAAGCGGGCGTGCTGTCTGAGGACAAACTCTTCGCGACACTCGATCTCACCTCAAGGGGGCTGTATCTCCCAAACGGCGCGACCGTGACCGTGACAGACACCGTGGGACTGATTCGGCGGCTTCCTCACCACCTTGTCGAGGCGTTCAAGTCAACGCTTGAGGAAGCGGCGTTCTCTGATGTGCTGATTCACGTCATAGATGTATCCGACCCCGAATGGCACGAGAAGAAGCAGACAGCGGTTGACACGCTCGCTTCACTCGGGTGCGGCGATATCCCCGTGCTGAATCTCTATAACAAAGCGGACAAGTTAGCTGAACAGCCGGTTGATATAGACGGTGTGTTCCTGTCGGCAAAGTCAGGCGAGGGAATTGACGAGATGAAGCGGCGACTTGCGGACTTACTCGGCGACAGCTTCTGAAAGGATAACCACAAATGCTTTTCAATAATTATGACGTTGTTATCGTCGGGACAGGCGTGTCCGGTCTCTATGCGGCTCTCAATCTCGGCAGTTCGCTTCGTGTGCTTATGCTGTCTAAAGCGGACTTCAACGTCTGCAATTCATCACTCGCTCAAGGAGGAGTGGCGGCTGTTATCGACCAAACCGAGGACAGCTTTGACAGGCACGCAAACGACACGCTGACAGCGGGAGGCTTCACCAACGACAAAGAACATCTCGCTGTGTTGGTCGAAAGCGGACCTAAAGAGATAGAGAAGCTGTTGTCATACGGTGTTCAGTTTGACCGCGACGACAACGGCGAGCTTTCGCTGGCGCTTGAGGGCGGACATTCACGGCGGCGAATCGTTCACAGCAAGGACAGCACGGGCTTTTCGATTGTGTCAACACTGACCGACCGCGTGAAACTTATGCCAAACGTCAAAATCAGCGAGAACGCCGCGTTAGTTGGCTTCGAGAAACGCGGAGACAAATTTCTGCTTGATATTTATAAAGACAAGCGGCACGTTTACGTCAGCGCGGCGACTTGCCTCTTCGCGACAGGCGGGATAGGCAGGCTTTACGAATACACGACCAACTCGACGATAGCGACAGGCGACGGCATTTTCTTCGCGCTTGAAGCGGGAGCCGAGGTGAAGAACCTTTCGCTCATTCAGTTTCACCCCACCGCGTTCGCTTCCAAAGACAAAGAGTGCTTTCTTATATCAGAAGCGGTGCGGGGAGAGGGCGCGATTCTGCTGAACGGCAAAGGTGAACGCTTTATGCCGACATACGAACCCGAAAGAAAAGAGCTTGCCCCCCGCGACGTGGTGTCGCGCTGTATTCTCGCGGAGCAGGCAAAGACAGGGAGCGGCGACTTCTTTCTTGACATATCGTTCAAAGAAGCAAGCGCGGTGAAGGCGCGGTTCCCGATGATATATGAACGTGTGCTTCAAAAGGGATACGACATCACAAAGACTCCGATTCCGATATATCCGTGTCAACATTATCTTATGGGCGGCATAAACGTCGACACAGTGGGACGAACAGACGTTGACGGACTTTACGCCGCAGGTGAATGCGCCCACACAGGCGTTCACGGGAACAACAGGCTTGCAAGCAACTCGTTGCTTGAAGCACTTGTCTTTGCGGGAACGACCGCCGTTGATATCAACGAGCGGTATTCACCGAGTGACGTCACTGAAATAAACATAAACGATTACATCCCGACGACGGGCGTGTTCTTGCACAATAGTTTTTGTGCGGAAGTGCGGCGGATAATGCAAGCGGCTTACTTCATTGAGCCAAACCTCACCGAATGTGAACGCGGACTGAAGCGACTGAACGAGATGACGGCTGTGCTTGCGCAAACAACCTGCGAACCCACACCCGAATATGCCGAAACCAAGTCGGCAGTGCGGCTTGCCACGATAATACTCGGCGAGATTCTTTTCGGCAGACAAAACATATGAAACAAAAGGTTCTCGCCGCAATGAGCGGCGGCGTTGACAGTTCAGCGGCTGTCATTCTGCTGAAAGACGACTTCGATGTGGTCGGCGTGACGCTGAAGCTGTTTGACTATGCCGACGAGGAGAAGCGCGGCTGCTGCACCGAAGCGGACGCGGTGTTTGCCGCTCAAGCGGCGGCAAAGTGCGGCATACCGCACTACACGTTCAATTACACCGAGTTGTTCACCCGCGAGGTGATAGAGAAGTTCTCGCGTCAGTATATCGACGGTCTTACACCGAACCCGTGTATCGACTGCAACACGTTCGTCAAGTTTGGCGCGTTGTTTGACAGAGCAGACGAGCTTGGCTGTGACTACATCGCAACGGGTCACTACGCTGTTTGCGAGTTTGACCAAGACAGCGGTCGTTATCTGCTGAAGAAATCGCCGTCAGATAAAGACCAATCCTATGTGCTTTACACGTTGACGCAAGAGAACCTGAGCCGCGTGTTGTTCCCACTCGGCGCGTTCACCGACAAAGCGGAGGTGCGCCGACTTGCGTTTGAGCACGGCTTTGAAAACCACCGCAAACCCGATTCGCAGGATATCTGCTTTGTGCCCGACGGCGACTACGCCGCGTTTCTCCGTCGGTTTGCGGGTGTGAAGTCAGAAGCAGGCGACTTTATAAGTCAAAGCGGCGAGGTTATCGGCAGGCACGGCGGTCACTTGAAGTACACAATCGGGCAGCGGCGTGGGCTTGGCGTGGGTTTCGGCAAGCCGATGTACGTTTGCGGTAAGAACCCGCAGTCAAACGAAGTGGTGCTGACGGAAGAAAGCGGCTTGTCGTCGGGCGGCTTTGTCGCGAATCAGCTGAACTGGATTGCGATAGAGAACCTTGACGGCAACCTCACCTGCAAAGTAAAGACGCGGTATCGGCAAGCTGAAGTCCCCTGTGAAGTAACGTCAACAAAAGACGGCGGCGTTCGTGTCGAGTACGCCGAACCACAAAAAAAAGCCGCACCGGGTCAACGCGCCGTGTTCTATGACGGAAACGTGGTGATAGGCGGCGGCGTCATTGTCGGGAATCTTTAAGTTGACAACCTTTTTCAGAAATGGTATAATAAGAACACCTATATGTTCACAGCGATATCGCTGAAAGAATACTTATATAAAAGGGGAACATCTATGTCATTTACGATAATCACGGATACAGGTTCGGACTTATCCACCGAATATGCCAAGAAGCACAGCATAGTGATGGCGGAACTGAAAGCGTTCTCGGGAGAGGACCCAATCCCAACGTGGGGCAGCCTTGAGGACCCGTCGTGGATAAAAGACGTTTACGCAAGGCTTCGCCGCAAAGAGCATATCACGACCAGTTGCGTCAACCTTGAAGAATTTGAAACGATGTTTGAGAAGCTCGCGGCTGAAGGCAGCGACTTCATTTGCATATCGATATCATCGGGAATCTCGGCGACTTATGGGTTTGCCGCAGACGCGGCGGCACACGTTCGCGAGAAATACCCTGAACGAAAGATTTACGTTGTGGACAGCCTTTCGGCTTCGCTTGGGCAGGGATTGTTCGTTGATTTCGCCGTCAAACTTCGTGCCGAGGGCAAGAGCGTCAGCGAAACGTATCTGTGGCTTGACGAAAACCGCCGCAATGTCTGCCACTGGTTCACGGCTGACGACCTGTTCTTCTTGCAACGGGGCGGCAGAGTGAGCATTGCGGCGGCAATTGCGGGCACAATGCTTGGCATAAAGCCCGTGCTTCACGTTGACAATGACGGCAAGCTGATTCCAATGGAGAAAGTGCGCGGCAGAAAAGCCGCGCTCAAGGCACTCGTTGACCATATGGAGCAAACAGCGGTGAACCCGGGCAAGCAGAAAGTCTTTATATCTCACGGCGACTCGCTTGAGGACTGCAAGTATGTGGAGAAACTTATACGCGAACGCTTCGGCACCAAAGAATTCGTGGTTGATTATATCAAGCCGATGATTGGCGCACACTCGGGACCCGGTTGCATCGCCTTGTTCTTCTACGGAAACGAGCGTTGACAGACGACATTCGCGACGACACGCCTGAACAAGAACAGGAACAAACGCAGTACGAGTACAACTCACGGCTGCCGTTTCTTCGTGACAAAGCAAACAGGTTGCCGCTTGCATCGGGCGTTTATCTGATGAAAGACAAGTCGGGCAAGGTAATCTATGTCGGCAAGGCAAAGCAGCTGAAGAACCGCGTAAGCTCGTACTTTCGCGGTGTTGAGAGCCACGCGTTCAAGACGTATAAACTTGTTGAGAAGATACACGACTTTGACTTCATCGTCACACCGAGTGAGCTTGACGCGCTTGTCCTCGAGTCGTCACAGATTAAACAGCGAAGCCCAAAGTATAACATTCTGCTGAAAGACGCAAAGGGAGCAAATTACATCAAAATCAGCGGCGGTGAGTTTCCGCGGCTGTCGTATGCTTTGCAGAAAGACGACCCGACCGCCGTTTACCTCGGTCCGTATGCCGAGGGCTTCACTATCAGACGCACAGTCGAGGACGCAAACGGTATCTTTCGCCTGCCCACTTGTTCTCGCGTGTTCCCGCGTGACTTCGGCAAGGAACGACCGTGCCTCAACCTACACATCAAGAAGTGTATGGGCGTTTGCACAGGCAGGATTTCCGCTGATGAATACAAATCGTCGGTTGACTCCGCTCTTCGCTACATCAAGGGAGGCAGCAAGGAGAGCATAGAGCGGCTGACACTGCAGATGAACACAGCGGCGGAGCGGCTTGAGTTTGAAAAAGCGGCGAAGTATCGCGACCAGATAGCGGCGATAACGCGTGCCGAACACAGCCAAAGCGTGATGACCGAACGCACATACGCGTTTGACTTGCTTGCCGTGTCGCAAAACGCCGGATTGTCGGCGGTGACGGTGATAAAGTATCGTGACGGCAAGCTGATTGACAAAGAGAATTTCTTTCTCGGCGATGAGTACCCACCCGAGGAAACGCGATACGACTTTATACTGAACTATTACGCGAAAGACGAAACCCCGAAAGAACTGCTGCTTGACGGTGAGGTGAACGACCGCGAGTTGCTGGAAGAATACTTGACAGGCAAACGCGGCGGCAAAGTGACCGTCGCGATACCGAAACGCGGCGAGGGGCTGACGCTTGTCACCTTAGCAAAGAGCAACGCCGCCGAGTATCTCGCACTTCGTGTGGGGCGCACCTCATCGGAGGTGTCGGCACTTGAGGAGTTGTCGAAAACGCTTGGACTGTCAAAGACACCGCAGAGAATCGAGTGCTATGACATATCGAATATGGGCAACGAGTCGATAGTCGCGGCGATGACAGTCTGGAAGAACGGGCGCGCGTTCAAGCAGGGATACCGCAAGTTTCATATCAAAACGACTCAAGGCGCGAACGACACGGGTTCAATGGCTGAAACGCTTGAGCGGCGGCTCACCTCGCTTAAAGAAGAACGCGAGGGTTGGAACGAACGCCCCGACTTGATTTTACTTGACGGGGGAAAAGGGCAGGTGTCGGCAGTCAAAGAAGTAGCGGAGCGGCTCGGCTTTGCCGACATACCGCTCTTTGGCTTGACCAAAGACGACAAGCACCGTACACGTGCCGTCACGAGCGACGACGGTGAAATACGAATCAACGAGAATCGCCGGGTATTCAAGTTTCTGACGGAGATGCAAGACGAAACGCACCGCTTCGCGATAGGTTTTATGAAGCAAAGCCACGCAAAGCAAGCTCACAGCAGTATACTTGAAAAAGCGGACGGCATTGGGAAGAAACGCGCCGAGAACTTGCTCAAGACCTTTAAGACCAAGGCTGCGCTGAAGTCGGCGACCGTCGAAGAACTGAAAGCGGCGACGAAGCTGTCCGACGAGAAAGCCGAGAATCTAAAGAAATACATCGAGGAGAACTTGTGAGAATCATAACGGGCAGATTACGCGGCAGAAAACTGCGGCAGCCGACAGGAAACGACATCAGACCAACGACCGACATCGTGAAAGAAGCGGTGTTCAGCATAATACAGTTTGACATCGAGGGCAAGGTTTTTCTTGATTTGTTCAGCGGTACGGGGCAAATGGGGCTTGAGGCGTTCAGCAGAGGTGCGGCAAAGGTTTACTTCGCCGATTCGTCAGCAGAAAGCGTCAAGTTGATAAAGAAGAACGTCGAGTCTTGCGACATTGAGGATTCATCTTGCCTTGTAATCAAGAACACACACGCGAGCGCACTGCTGAAAAGCCTGACCGAGAAAGTTGGTGTGGCGTTTCTCGACCCGCCGTTTGAACGTGGACACCTCGAGAAGCACCTGCCGTTATTGGTGCCTTGTATGAGCGACGACGGCATAATTATATGCGAACACGAGGTGGGGCTGGAGCTTCCGCGTGAGGTTGACACGTTTGCTGTTCACAAGACATACAAATACGGAAAAACCGCGCTCACGGTTTACACGAGCGGGGCGGTCGAGGAATGAAGAAAGCAATCTATCCCGGCAGCTTTGACCCCGTGACCTTCGGGCATATTGATATAATCGAGCGTGCCGCCAATCTTTTTGGTGAAGTGACGGTCTTGGTGTCGAACAATCCCGACAAGAACACATCGTTCAGCTATGACGAACGACTGTCGTTCATAAAAAAAGTCACGATGAAATATCCCAACGTAAAGACCGATATGTTAGACGGACTTTTGGTGGATTACTTCCGTGACCACAACGCCGACGTGATAATCAAAGGACTGCGCGCAATGTCGGACTTTGAGTTTGAGTTTCAGCAGGCGCTTGTAAACAAAGACTTGTTCCCGAAAGCGGAAACCGTGTTTCTTTGTGCCAATGTGTCGGGGACGTTCTTGTCCTCGAGCATGGTGAAGCAAGTCGCGATGTTTGGCGGCGACATAAGCTCGTTTGTTCCGCAAGACATAATAAACGATATCTACAGAAGAGTGAAAAGGAAAGCGTGAGAGTATGGCGAACTTTGAAGAAACCTTGTCTGAAGTGCAGGAGATAGTTGACGGGGCACCCGGGATTCCGTTTTCTGACAACTGCATAATCAACCGCGGTCGTATGCAGGAACTTCTCCACACGGCGCGTATTCACCTGCCCGATGAGATGAAGCAGGCAAGCTCTGTGGTGTCGCGGCGCGGGATTATCTTGAAAGAAGCGGAGGACAAGTCGGCTGATATCTTGCGGCGAACCGAGGAGCAAGTGAAGCGAATGACCGAAGCGCACGTTATCACGGCGCAGGCGCAGGAGTATGCGCGGCACATCACCGCCGACGCTCAAGAGAAATCGCGCGACATTCTCGGCGGGACATACAAGTTTGTCGAGGATACACTGGCGAAGCTGAACGATATCCTTGCGGCCGATATGGTCGAGGTGAAAAAGACGCTGAGTGTGCTGAAAGACAGGACGAGCCAGCAAGTCAAAGAGATAAACAACGCGGGAAAGAAATAAGTCAGTGCCTGCGCATTACTGTTCGGACTTATCGTCTGCGGTTATCGTGACGACAGGCAGTTCAACGATTGACAGGTTCACTTTCCCGTCAGACGAGATGTCAATGACACCGTAGGTCACGGGGTTTTTCCCGCGTGGGCAGTCGAGGCTGCCGGGGTTCATCACGTAAACGCCGTTTGTGTATTCGGTCTTGTAGAGGTGCGTGTGACCGTAAAGCGCAATACTGCAGCTGCGGTCTTTCGCCGCTTCAATCAGCTTTGACGTGCCGTTTTTCACGTCAAGCGTGTCCCCATGAACGCAGTAGATGTTGAACACACCTGCCGCCACAACGACCTGCGACTTCGCGAGGTTAAAGTCACAGTTTCCTTTCACAAAGACAAACCGTTGTTGAGGGAACATCTTCTCAACATCGTCAAACTCGTTGTATCCGTCGCCAAGATGAATGAACAAGTCGGAATCGAGGTTCAGTTCAACCGCTCTTTTCAGATTGTGAAAGTTCCTGTGAGTATCCGCGAACACTGTTATTTTCATAGAATGCCTTTAACTTGAGTAAGATATTAGCGATGATTAGTAACTATTCAGTGTTCTCCTCTCCGCCTAAGACGGGGAGGAGAACACGAGTTTCTTCGCCTGAATGAGTGAGGCGACTCTGTAATATTGTCTACGATATTATACCATTTTGTCTGACTTCTGTCAAACCTGAACGGACTTTACCCAATGTATATGAACGATTTGCGAATCAAACTGCTTCACCAAAACGCCAAGCCGCCTACTCGGCAGACCTACGGCAGCGTCGGTTACGACATATCCGCGTGTATCGACGAGCCGCTTGTTATCAAGCCGAATGAACGGGTGAAAATCCCGACGGGTTTCGCTATTGCGTTGCCGCAAGGATACGCGGCGTTCATCTACGCGAGAAGCGGGCTTAGCTTCAAGCACGGGCTTATCCCCGCAAACGGTGTCGGCGTGATTGACTCCGATTATCGCGGCGAAGTGGGCGTCTGCCTGCTTAATCTTTCCGACAAATCGTTCACGGTGAACCCGGGCGACCGAGTGGCACAAATGGTGATAACACGGTGCGAACTCCCCGAACTGATTGAAGTGGAAGAACTCGGTCAGACAGAACGCGGCACAAACGGCTTCGGTTCGACAGGCACAACATAAACAAAGAAACTCTCCTGTAAGTGAGAGTTTCTTTTTGGTTGGGCTACCTGGATTCGAACCAGGGAAATGACGGAGTCAAAGCCCGTTGCCTTACCGCTTGGCTATAGCCCAGTTTCGCGGCAAGTCGACGGAGAACTTGCCGCTTATTAGATTTACTTTACCATTGAGGCAACTTCGTCTGCAAAGTTGTCTTCTTTCTTCTGAATCCCCTCGCCCTTTTCGTATCTCGTGAACGCCTCAACATCAAAGCCGTGACCCACTTCTTTGATGTACTGTTCAACTGTTTTGCTCGGGTCTTTAACGAAAGGCTGGTCAAGCAGGCAGATTTCCGCCGCGAACTTGCTCATTCTGCCGTCAACAATCTTGACGAGAACCGCCTCGGGCTTCGGCTTCTTGCTCTCTTCGTTTTCTTTACGCGCCAAACCAAGTTGAATCTCTTTTTCGTTTGAGATAACTTCAGCGGGGACTTCGCTTTGCCGCACATATTGCGGTGCGCTCGCCGTGATTTGCAGCAGCAGGTCTTTCGCTGCTTGCTTCACTTCGGGGGCGTTGTTGTCGTCGCTCTTCACCAAGATGATAGTGCCGATTATGCTGCCGCCGCCATCGTGAAGATATGAGTACAAATCTCCCGTGAACTTCTTGAATCTGCGAATTTGGATATTCTCGCCGATTGTAGCGATACGTTCGGTCAGAATCTCGCCGAGTGTTTCGCTTTGGTTCGGCGGTGTCAGCGACTTCAGCGTTTCAACGTCAGCCGCGTCGTTTGCGAGAACCGTGTCGGCAACAATGTTAACGAACTCGATGAACCGTTCGGCTTTCGCCGCGAAGTCAGTCTCGCTGTTCACTTCGACCACCACGCCGACTTTCTTTTCGTCGTCAATTTTCACTGCAACGAGTCCTTCAGCGGCGATACGCCCCGATTTCTTCGCGGCTTTCGCCAGTCCGCGTTCACGCAGCAGCTTGATTGCCGCTTCAACGTCGCCGTTCGTTTCTTCGAGGGCACGTTTGCAGTCCATCATACCGCAGTTGGTGCGTTCTTTCAGGTTTTTTACGTCTTGTGCAGATATAGCCATATCTTACTATTCTCCTGTCGTTTCAGCGGTTTCGGGCTTGTCGGTTGTGGGTTCTTCTTCTTCGCCTATGTCGCCCTGCTTGGTTTCGATGATAGCGTCAGCCATTGCGCCCGCAATCAGCTTAACGGCACGGATAGCGTCGTCGTTGCCGGGGATAACCCAGTCGATTTCATCGGGGTCGCAGTTGGTGTCAACAATGGCGACAATCGGGATACCGAGCTTTCTTGCTTCGGCGACCGCGATTCTCTCTTTCTTCGGGTCAACAATGAAGAGCGCACCCGGCAATCTCTTCATGTTGCGGATACCGCCGAGGAACTTCTCGAGTTTTTCTATCTCTAAGTTGAGTTTGATGACTTCTTTTTTCGGGAGCAGATTGAACGTGCCGTCTTGCGACATCGTTTGCAGCTGCTCAAGCCGACGAATACGACGCTGAATTGTCTTGAAGTTCGTCATCATTCCGCCGAGCCAACGTGCGTTGACATAGTGTGCGCCTGCGCGTGACGCTTCTTCTTTGATTGACTCAGCCGCTTGCTTCTTGGTGCCGACAAAGAGAATCTCTTTTCCTTCGGCTGCCACGGAGTTTACGAACCTGTACGCGTCGTCTAACTTGCGCACGGTCTTTTGCAAGTCGATGATGTAGATACCGTTACGTTCCGTGAAGATGTACGGTTCCATTTTCGGGTTCCAACGCCTTGTCTGGTGTCCGAAGTGAACGCCTGCTTCAAGGAGTTGTTTCATTGAAACTACTGCCATTTGGTTCTCCTGTTTACGTTTGATTTGGCTTGTCCGCGTGATTTTGCCCAACGTAACAACGAACAAGCAAGATTCGCGCTTTAAGGCGCAGGAAATATTATAGCATATTCTGTGAGCCTTGTCAAGAGGCGGCGCTTCTGTTTTTGTTTTCTTTTAAGCAGCTGTTTTGTCGGCAACGCGACACGTCGCTGACGGTTGCGCAAATTGTTTCTTAACAAAAAATAAAAAAACACTTGACAAACGATTTAGGTTGTGTTACACTATATTTAGCACTCAACAAGGCAGAGTGCTAACACATACCGAGATTAACTTTAAGAACGAATGGTTATGGAAAGAAAGTTTCAGATACTTGAGGCGGTGATAGACGAGTATATCCGCACAGGCGAACCTGTAGGTTCAGGCACAATCAAAGACAGACTGCCGTTTGCGGTGTCCCCCGCGACAATTCGTGCCGAGATGTCGGCATTGGAAGCGGAGGGGTACCTCGGTCACCCTCACACATCAGCGGGGCGAGTGCCGACTGTTCGCGGTTATCGGCTCTACATCGACCGAATGGGCGGCGCGGCTGTGTCAATCTCCGAGGAGGAGAAGCAGAAACTCGATAACTTCTTTGAGGGGCTTGAGGGCGAGGGCGACGAAACGATTATCGACACGGCGTCACACGCGTTGTCGGAGATAACGCGCTGTGCCATTGTCGCTACCGATACGTCGGCACGCTTCTCGGTCATCACCAAGGTTGACGTTATCCCGACAGGGCGGCGAATGTACGTTTTGCTTCTCGTCACATCGGCGGGAGATATCAAGAACCGTGTCTGCCGCTTGTCGTTCGACCTCACGAAAGAACAAACCGATTTCTTCATCGATTTCGTCCGCAACAATCTCGAGGGCGCGTCGCCCGAGCTTCTCACCCCCGATTTCTTTGAAGAGCTATCCATTGCGCTCGGCAACTATGTGATGACGCTGGCTCCACTGCTGAAAGTAGTCGCGGAGTTATCCGAGGAGATGAAAACGCGGCGAGTTCTCGTCAAAGGTGAAACGATACTGATTGAAAGCGGGGACATAGGCAAGAACCAGCTGATATCTCTGCTTGAACACCGAAACGAAGTGACAGAGCTGTTTGACGGGGCGTTCAGCGGAATCAGCGTGGTGTTTGGCGAAGAACTAAGCGGTGAACGAAGCATTGTGGTGCAAAACGGCGCGCTCTTATCGGGGGCGTTCAGCAAAGACGGCAAGCCTGCGGGCAGCCTTGGCGTTATCGGTCCGCTTAGGCTCGACTATAAAAAGATAATCCCATATATAGAGTATTTCACGCAGAAAGTAACAGGAATTCTTTCGGGAGAAAAGGAGGAAGAGAAAGACAGTGAGTGATAAACCAAAGAAGCACAAAGGAGAACCCGAAGCCACTAAACCTGCGACAAAAGAAGCGGAAGCGGACGTAGTGGTGGAGGAGAAGCCCGCTGAACCCGTGCAGGAGCAGATAAAACCGGCGGCAAACGAAGCGGAGAAGCTTCGTGAGCAGCTGATGCGGCAAATGGCTGAATACGACAACTATCGCAAGCGCACAGCCCGCGAGAGAGCGGAGCTTGAACCCGAGGTAACGGCAAAGGTGCTGACAAAGTTCCTGTCTATTCTTGACAATCTTGACAGGGCGCTCACGCAAGGTTGCTCTGACGAGGGATTCCTGACGGGGATAAAGCTCGTGAGGGATAACTTCACGGCACTGCTTGAAGAGTCGGGCGTGAGCGAGATAGACACGAGCGGCAAGTTCGACCCGGCGCTTCATCAAGCAATAAGAAACGACCCTGCCGAGGGGAAAGAAAACGGCGATATAGCCGCGGTATTCCAAAAGGGATACAAACTCGGCGACAAACGCATACTTAGGTTCGCAGTGGTAAGCGTTGTGAACAACTAACTAAACTAATCAACTCAATGGAGGAACAAACATTATGGCAAAGATTATAGGTATTGACCTTGGAACAACAAACTCGTGCGTATCGGTTATCGAGGGTGGCGAAGCGGTGGTTATCCCGAACAGCGACGGAGCGAGAACAACGCCGTCTGTCGTCGGCTTCAAGTCCGATGGAGAACGTGTGGTGGGCTTATGGGCGAAGAACCAAGCCGTTGCAAACCCCGACCGCACCGTTATATCAATCAAACGGCATATGGGCAGCGACTATAAAATAAAAATAGACGACAAGAAGTTCACGCCGCAGGAGATATCCGCGATGATTCTTCAGAAGCTGAAGAAAGACGCGGAGGGCTATCTCGGCGAAACAGTGACTGACGCGGTTATCACCGTGCCGGCTTACTTCACCGACAGCCAGCGTCAAGCGACCAAAGACGCGGGGCAAATCGCGGGACTTAATGTTCAGCGTATCATCAACGAACCGACAGCGGCAGCTCTCGCTTACGGTATGAACAAAGAGCAAGAGCAGAAGATAGTGGTCTATGACCTCGGCGGCGGCACGTTTGACGTGTCGGTCATTGAGATAGGCGACGGTGTGCAGGAAGTGCTTGCGACAGCGGGAAACAACCGCTTAGGCGGCGACGACTTTGACCAACGCGTCATCAACTATCTCGCAGACGAGTTCAAAAAGACAGACGGCATTGATTTACATTCAGACAAAGTGGCAATGCAGCGGCTGAAAGACGAAGCGGAGAAAACGAAAATCGCTTTATCAAACGCAATGAGCGTGAACGTGAGCGTGCCGTTCATTACGGCGGACGTAACAGGAACGAAGAACCTCAACGTGACACTCTCACGCGCAAAGTTCAACGAGTTGACCGCCGACCTTGTAGAGCTGACGATGACTCCGCTTCGTCAGGCAATCGCGGACAGCGGACTCAAAACGTCGCAGATTGACAAGATACTGCTTGTCGGTGGTTCAACAAGAATCCCCGCGGTGCAAGACGCGGTGCGTGGCTTTATGGGGAAAGAGCCGTTCAAGGGAATCAACCCCGATGAGTGTGTGGCAATGGGCGCGGCTATCCAAGGCGGCGTTCTCAACAAAGAAGTCACGGGGCTTCTCCTCCTCGACGTCACTCCGCTTTCACTCGGCATTGAAACAGCGGGCGGCGTTTGCACCCGTATGATTGAAAGAAACACGACAATCCCGACCAAGAAATCACAGATATTCTCAACTTATTCAGACAACCAACCGAGTGTTGACGTCAACATCTTGCAAGGCGAACGCGACTTCGCGAAAGACAACAAGGCGCTCGGCCTGTTCCGACTTGACGGCATTGCTCCCGCACCTCGCGGTATCCCGCAGATTGAAGTGACGTTTGACATTGACGCAAACGGCATCGTCAACGTAACGGCAAAGGACCTCGGCACAGGCAAAACGCAGCACGTTTCAATCACAGCGTCAACCAATATGTCGAAAGACGACATCAACAGTGCCGTTCGTGACGCGGAAGTCTATGCCGAGGAGGACAAGAAACGCCGTGAAGCAGTGGAAGCGCGGAACGAAGCAGACCAACTCGTCTACTCAATAGAAAAGTCAATGCTTGATTTTGGCGACAAGGTGACGGCTGACGACAAGGCAAAGGTTCAGCCGAAGATTGACTCGCTGAAAGAATCGCTCAAGGGCGAGGATATCGAGGACATCAAGGCAAAGAAAGACGAGCTTCAAAAGGAGTTCTATGCCGTGGCGGAACGCGTGTATAAAGAGCAAGCGGCGGCTCAAGCTGAAGCGGCGCCCGAAGTACACGGCGAGGGTGGCAGCGACAACGACACACCAAACGGCGACAACGTGGTAGACGCGGACTTCAAGTAAAAAGAAGCAGTGTTTTCTCCCCGCTTAGGCGGGGAGAGAACACAGAATTATAGTAGGTTAAATTAAAAACGCTAAAGCGTTTTTATAGCCGCTTTCAGCGGCTACCGCTCCGCAGGAGCGGATTTAACTGGCTATATCAGTAACACTAACGTAAAGAGAAACATAATGGCAGAAACAAAACGCGATTATTACGACACGCTTGGGCTGTCAAAAAGCGCAAACGACGACGAGATAAAGAAAGCGTACCGTAAGTTAGCGAAGCAGTATCACCCCGACCTCAACCCCGGCGACAAGGTGTCGGAAGCGAAGTTCAAGGAGATAAACGAAGCGAACGACGTGCTGACCGACCCACAGAAACGCCGCAAGTACGACCAGTTCGGTCACGCGGGCGTCGACCCAAACTACGGCGGAGGGGGCGGCGGATTCGGCGGCGGATTCCCCGGGGGATTTTCAGGCGGGAGCTTCAACGTCGGCGACGGTATCGACCTCGGCGATATCTTCGACAGCATATTCGGCGGTGGTGGGCGCGCCTCGTCAAACGTCGGACCGAAACGCGGCAGTGATATCGCTATCAACCTTGACGTCAGCTTTATGGAAGCCTGCAAAGGCGTGACCGAGGACGTGGAAGTCAGCGTTATGGAGGGTTGCCCCACCTGCAACGGCAGCGGCGCGCGTCCCGGCACAATCGCGGCGACTTGCACACAGTGCGGCGGTATGGGGCGTGTGCGTGTGAAACAGCGTTCGTTCCTCGGCGATATGACGACAGAGCAAACTTGCTCAAAGTGCCAAGGCAAAGGCAAAGTGATTGAAAGCCCTTGCGTCACCTGCAACGGAGCAGGGCGCGTTCACAAGAAGAAAACCGTTCGTGTCGGTGTTCCCGCAGGGATAGACGACGGGCAAACGCTGGTGATTCGCGACGAGGGCAACGCGGGCACATCGGGGGGAGCAAAAGGCAACCTCAATGTGCGAATCAGCGTGCGCCGTGACCCCGTGTTTGAAAGACGCGGCTCGGATATCTACATCGAAGTCCCCGTGACCTACAGCGAAGCGGCACTCGGTGCGGAAATCGAGGTGCCGACGATTGACGGCAAGCAAACGCTGATTGTCCCTGAAGGCACACAGCCGAACACCGTGTTCAGAATGAAAGACAGGGGGGTTCAGCGGCTGCAACGCGAGTCGCGCGGGGACCAGTACGTCAAGGCGTCAATCGAGGTGCCAAAGCACCTGAACGCGCAACAAAAGGAGCTAATAAAGCAACTGCAAGAGTCACTCGGTGAACGCAACTATGAAAAGAAAACGTCGTTCACGGAGAAACTGCGGAAGTTTGGCGGCGATATCAAACGCGGATTCACGGGCATATAAACAAAACAAAACCTGTTCTTAAAAGAACAGGTTTTGTTTTGTCTGCCGATTTAATCGGGGAAGTCCTCAAGCACTTGAGGCGCGGGGTAGTTGTTGTTCGCGGCAGTGTTGACCGCGCCGCTCTTTGCAATCGGGAACAGCTTGTAGTAATACGGCGTGTCGAGTTCAACGTCATAGTCGTAAAGCCCCGATGTTGCGTGTTGGTTTCGCACCGTGTTTGTTTTGATAAGCACGCCGTCGTTTTCATCAATCGGATAACTGCCGATTTTCCGCACCAACTTGGTGTGCTGCCACTCGGTCAGCTTGGCGCCGCCGTAAACCACGTCGTCGGGGTCAGCCCACCGCAACATAATGTCGGTGATGCCGAGATAGCAGTAGAGTCCCGTGCAGTTCGGCGTGGCGATTCCCTTGTAGCCGCCTGCCGACACGACCGCGCCCCCCGCGTCAATCGCCGTTTCATCTGACAGCGTGATGATTAGATGACCGCTTCCGTTGAAAGCCGCCCCCACCACGGACACGCCGTCCGCCCCCGTGTCGCCGGTATCGCCTTTGTCGCCGGTATCGCCTTTGTCACCTTGCTCACCCTGTTCCCCTTGAACACCCTGTTCACCTTGCTCACCCTGTTCACCTTGAACACCCTGTTCACCCTGCTCACCCTGTTCCCCTTGAACACCCTGTTCCCCTTGAACACCCTGCTCCCCTTGGATACCTTGTTCCCCTTGGATACCCTGCTCACCTTGAACACCTTGTTCCCCTTGGATACCCTGTTCACCCTGTTCTCCTTGAACACCTTGTTCACCTTGGATACCCTGTTCCCCTTGGATACCCTGCTCACCTTGTTCCCCTTGTTCCCCCTGCTCCCCTTGAACACCTTGTTCCCCTTGGATACCTTGGATACCTTGCTCACCTTGGATACCCTGTTCCCCTTGAACACCCTGCTCACCCTGTTCCCCTTGTTCCCCTTGTTCCCCTTGAACACCCACGGTTGCGGGATACCCGCCGACTTCGCTTGTTGCTCCCGGGACGAAAAAATCTCCGCTTATTGTTATCATATGCCCTCCCAAAGCCATTGCGCCTTTTCAAGCCTTATGATAACACGGTTTGGCACTGCAAGTAAATGCAGGCGAGTGCAAAAGACTGCAAGTTACAGCCAGCCTTTGTTGGTCGCTATCTCTGTGAGGTCAGCAATGCGAATCCCCTGCCGCTCTTGAATAATGCGGATAAACTGCGCCGCGTCTGTCAAACTCTCAAACGTGCCCGTGTCAAGCCACGCGAAGCCGCGGTTAAGCAGCTGAACATCAAGCTCATCGTGTTCAAGATAAATGCGGTTGAGGTCGGTTATCTCGTACTCACCTCTTGCCGAGGGCTTCAGCCCCTTTGCGTATTCAACCACGCGGTTGTCGTAGAAATAGAGTCCCGTCACAGCGTAGTTTGACTTCGGCTTCTTTGGCTTCTCCTCAAGTGACAACGCCTTGCCGTTATCGTCAAACTCCACCACGCCAAACCTTTCGGGGTCGGCGACACGATAGCCGAACACGGTTGCGCGTTTGTTCTGCTCGGCGTTGTTGCACGCCGACTTCAGCCGTTCAATGAAGCCGCCGCCATAAAACACGTTGTCGCCGAGTATCATCGCGGCGCAGTCGTCGCCGATGAACTCCTCACCGAGAACAAACGCTTGCGCCAAGCCGTTCGGCACCTGCTGTTCTTTATAGGACAACCGTATCCCGAAGTCCGAGCCGTCGCCGAGGAGTTTTCGGAAGTTCGGAAGGTCACGCGGCGTTGATATGATGAGGATATCGCGGATATCGGCGAGCATAAGCACCGACAGCGGATAATAGACCATAGGTTTGTCGTAAATCGGAAGCAGTTGCTTGCTGGTGACAAGCGTCAGCGGGTGCAGGCGTGTGCCCGAACCGCCCGCTAAGATTATGCCTTTCATTTTGACCTCTTTTGTTGTTTAGTAAACGCTTTGTTGGTATAGCCGGTTAAACTCAAAACACTTTAGCGTTTTTAATTTAACCTACTATAAGAGAACACTAAAGCTAATCATCATTATACACAAAACCGCCTTTCAAGTTTGACTTGAAAGGCGGTGTGAATAGGTTTACGCTTTGCTTGCCTGTTCAACAGCAACAGCGCAAGCGACAGTCGCGCCGACCATCGGGTTGTTGCCCATTCCGATAAGCCCCATCATCTCAACGTGAGCCGGCACGGAAGAACTCCCCGCGAATTGTGCGTCCCCGTGGACACGACCGAGGCTGTCGGTCAAACCGTAAGACGCGGGACCCGCCGCCACGTTGTCGGGGTGAAGCGTGCGCCCTGTGCCGCCGCCCGAAGCCACGGAGAAATACTTCTTGCCGTTCTCGACCGCCCACTTCTTGTACGTCCCTGCCACGAGGTGCTGAAAGCGCACCGGGTTGGTCGAGTTGCCTGTAATCGACACCTCGACGACTTCTTTCTTCATTATAGCGACGCCCTCAATCGGGTCGTTACAGCCATAACACTTCACCGCCGCCTTGTCCCCCTTTGAGAACGCAACTTCACGGACAACCGTCAGCTCGTCTGTCGAGATGTTGTAGTCGGTTTCAACGTAGGTGAAGCCGTTTATGCGTGAGATAACGTACGCCGCGTCTTTGCCAAGCCCGTTCAGTACAACACGCAGCGGCTCTTTACGCGCCTTGTTCGCGGTGCGCGCGATACCGATTGCGCCCTCTGCCGCGGCAAAACTCTCGTGACCCGCGAGGAAGCAAAAGCACTTTGTTTCTTCTTCAAGAAGCATTGCGCCGAGGTTCCCGTGACCGATACCGACCTTGCGGTTCTCCGCGACAGACCCGGGCACAGTGAACGCCTGAAGTCCTAATCCGATTGCCGCAGCCGCGTCAGCCGCTCTCGTGATACCTTTTTTGATTGCGATAGCTGTGCCGAATGTGTAAGCCCAGACAGCGTTTTCAAACGCAATCGGCTGAACGCCTTTCACTATCTCCTCGATGTTGATTCCCTTTTCGAGAGTGAGGTCGCGCGCGGCTTCAATGGAATCAAAGCCATATTCTTTGAGGGCGGCTTCAAGTTTAACTTCACGCCGTTCTTTCCCCTCGAACTTTACATTTATTGCCATAATCGCTCCTCCTCCTTATTCCTCACGCGGGTCAATCGTCTTGACCGCCTCGTCGTATCTGCCGTATTGTCCGCACGCGCCCTTGTAGGCTTCGTCGGGGGATTTGCCGTGGCGAATATCATCAAGCATTTTGCCAATCTTGACGAATCTGTAGCCGATAATCTCGTTGTTTTCGTCAAGCCCGAGAGATGTGATGTAACCCTCGGTCATCTCCATATAACGAACGCCTTTTTTCTTTGTGGAGAAGATTGTGCCGATTTGTGAACGGAGAACCTTGCCTAAATCCTCGAAACTTGCGCCGACTGAAAGCCCGTCGTCGCTGAACGCTGACTGTGACCGACCGTAAACTATTTGCAGGAACAACTCTCTCATTGCCACGTTGATTGCGTCGCACACGAGGTCGGTGTTCAGCGCCTCAAGTATGGTTTTCCCGGGGAGGATTTCGCCCGCCATTGCGGCCGAGTGGGTCATACCCGAGCAACCGATGGTTTCAAGCAGTGCCTCCTCGATAATGCCGTCTTTGATGTTGAGCGAGAGTTTACAGGTGCCTTGTTGGGGGGCGCACCAACCGATACCGTGGGTGAAGCCGCTGATGTCTTTAATCTCATAAGGCTTTACCCATTTGCCCTCTTCGGGGATTGGAGCGGGACCGTGGTGAGGACCTTTAGCCACCACGCACATATGCTCCACTTCGTGAGTGTAGTTTGTCATAGATTCTTCCTTTCCGTTTATTCGGTCACAGCTTGTGGAACTGTTAAAAAATAAGTTGAACAGTTCCTATGACTGTACTTGCTTCACCTATTATATACCAAAAGTTACAGTTTGTCAACAAGTCCGAGCGCGGACAGCGCAATAAGCTAATAGTGATACGTTGCCGGTTAAGTCCGAGCGCGGACAGCGCAATAAGCTAATGGTGGTGCGTTGCCAGTTAAGTTCGAGCGCGGACAGCGCAATAAGCTAATGGTGGTACGTTGCCGGTTAACTCTATTGCCCGCCCCCGCAAGGGGTTGACATATATCAACTTGTGTGATATAATACAAGTGTAATACACAACACGGGGGATACAATGTCACTTAAACACGGGATACTCGGCTTCCTCAAGTACAGCGAGATGACGGGTTATGAACTAAGCAAAGCGTTCGATTCATCGATGGCAAACTTCTGGCACGCTTCGTCAAGCCAGATATACCGCGAACTTGATTCACTGCAAACAAGCGGCCTTGTCAGCTGTGAAATGATTGTTCAGCGTGACAAGCCGAACAAGAAAGTCTACAACATAACAGAAACGGGAGAAGAAGCGTTCGGGGCGTGGCTGTCAAGCCAAAGCGACGATTTTGTCAGTATCCGCAACTCGTTTCTTGTCGGGGTGTTTTTTGCGGGAGAGCGTTCACCCGATGAGCTGCTCGTGAAACTTGAGCGGTTGAAATCAGACTGCGAGAACATCTTGGACGAATCAGCCGACTGGAGCAGAAGCGCGGCGGCTTACGGCGACGCGGTCCCGCGTGAGCGGCAAATCGGTTGGCTGCTGACCGCTGATTTTGGCAAGCGATACTATCAAATGTGCGTCGATTGGGCCGACAACGCCGCGAGCATCTTAAGAGGAGAACCAAATGAGTGAAACCAAAGCGTTAGTGATAAACGGCAGCCCGCGAGGAGAGAACAGCAACTCGTATAAACTCACCGCGGCGTTCCTTGAGGGAATGGGAATAAGCGACCATGAAACGCTGAACATCAGCGAAATGAACATCAAGCCGTGTCGCGGTTGCTTCGCTTGCTGGAACAAAACACCGGGTGTTTGCGTAATCAAAGACGATATGTCGAGTGTGCTTGATAAGATAATGGCGGCTGACCTTATTATCTGGAGTTTCCCACTCTACTACTTCGGTCTGCCGGGTGCGCTGAAAGTCCTCGTCGACCGTCAGCTTCCGCTTAACCTGCCGTTTATGACGGGGCAAGAAAGCGGTGGTCACCCGTCGCGGTATGACGACACGGGCAAACGTCACGCGGTCATCTCGACTTGTGGGTTCTACACCGCTGTCGGTAACTACGCGGCTGTTGACGCGATGTTCAGCCGATATTGCGGTGAGTACTTAGACATCTACTGCGGTCAAGGCGAGTTGTTCGGCGTGCCTGAGCTGAAGAAACGCACTGACGAATACCTCGCGACAGTGAGGCAAGCAGGTGCGGAGTACAAAAGCGGCGATGTGTCGCCGACCACACGCGCCGCTCTTGACACGCCGCTTTACCCTCAAGCGGTGTTTGAGAGAATGGCTGACGCGAGTTGGGGCGTTGAACCACAAAGCGGCGATGTTCACGATGAAGCAACGGAAGCGAACGAATCACTTGTGTTCACTCGTCAAATGGCGGCGCTCTATAACACGGAGCATTACGACAAAGACCGCGTGATTGAAATGCGTTACACGGACATAAAGCAAACGTATCAAGTCGTGTTGACCAAAGAAAAGTCGGTGGTTGTGACGGATAACTTCACGGCACCCGACACAACGATTGAAACGCCGTTCACTGTCTGGAAGTCAATCGCGGCAGGTGAGATTGAGGGAAGCGTTGCTCTTGCGGCAGGTCAGTACCGCGTGACGGGCGACTTCACGCTTATGCTGAAGTGGGACGACTTGTTCGGCTTCGGCACGCCCGCGCCTGCGGCGACTGCGCCGTCCCCATTTGTCAAACGTGCCAAGTTCATCAACGGGGTGAACATCGCGGGTGCGGGAATGGCGGCGGCTTTCATCATCAGCGGAGCGGACGGCTGGTTCGTCGTGGCGGCGGAGCTGTTCTTCGCTGTGTTTTGGGGAGTGACGGTGTTTCTCAAGGTGCCGCTGACCTGCTACTTCTCGGCTTCGTCATACGGCGGCGAGAAGATGCTGAAGAACCCGTTGTTCACGAGAACCAACCGCATACTTACCGCGTGTTGGGCGGTGGAGTTTCTTCTAATGTCGGCGGCACTTGCGGTTTGCCAGCTCTACGAGGTGAACTCGCTGCTTGCGGGAATAGGCAGCTATATCCCCGCGCCGTTGCTTGGGATATTCACGGCTTGGTTTCAGAAGTGGTATCCGGCGAAAGCGGCGCGAGGACGCGTCCGATAAGGGGTATGACCTTCGGGTCGGTTTCCGACAAGATAAGGCGATACGCTTATATAAAACAAACCCTCTCCGATTGGAGAGGGTTCTGCTTATTAAACAAGTGTGTGCCTTTTGCCCTATTGCCTGTCGGGCACCGACTGGAGCGGACGACGGGGCTCGAACCCGCTACCTCCACCTTGGCAAGGTGGCGCTCTACCAGATGAGCTACGTCCGCGTTGCCGCCCGAAAGGGCAGACTATTAAAGAAACGCTCGCAGTAACGAGCGAATGGTGCTTCCGGTCGGAATCGAACCAACGACACGAGGATTTTCAGTCCTCTGCTCTACCGACTGAGCTACAGAAGCGGACTCCGTGGCGGCAAGGCACAAGAGATGACTTTCAATCCAACGCCTTGTCTGACAAGGGAAGAAGCGTGGGATTGGCGACCTGGATGGGACTCGAACCCACGACCTCTAGCGTGACAGGCTAGCGTTCTAACCAGCTGAACTACCAGGCCAATATGGTGGAAGTTATAGGGTTCGAACCTATGACCCTCAGTTTGTAGGACTGACGCTCTCCCAGCTGAGCTAAACTTCCATATTTATGCCACACTTGTGACAGCTTTAGTATTATATCAGAAACCGCGGCACTTGTCAAGGGGTTTTGAGAAAAATGTTTTCTTTTGTAACAACTTGCGGTTTGCTGGTGACCCGTACGGGAATCGAACCCATGTTTCCAGCGTGAGAGGCTAGCGTCTTAACCGCTTGACCAACGGGCCATTGGTGGTGCGGGGGTTGTCCGCACCTATGGTACACCTTCAGGGACTCGAACCCAGGACCCAGTGATTAAGAGTCACTTGCTCTACCAGCTGAGCTAAAGGTGCGTGTCTGTCGGCAAACGCCGACTTTTCAAGTATAGCACAAAGTTTGGCGGTTGTCAATAGGATTTTATGAAGTTTTTATGTTAAATTATCGTGTTCAACCACTTACGAAACTCCTCGCCGATAACCTCGTGTGCCAAAGCGGTTTCAACCGTGGCTTTCATCACACCGAGTGGGCTTCCCATATCGTAACGCCGTGCTTTGCAGACCACGCCTGTCATTCCGTCAGAACGCGCAAGCTCCCGCATTGTGTCGGTGACGTATGCCTCGCCGTTACGGCCGGGCTTCACGTCTTTCAGCATTGCCATTGCTTTTGACGGCAGCACACACCGACCGGCAACGCCAAACAGCGACAGCACTTCGCTTGGGCTTGGCTTCTCCACCATATCGGTGACGCTGTATCTTCTCTGTCCAAGCGGAGACACGGCAAGGCTTGAGTATTTGTGTATCGTGTCCGCCGTGAACTCGTCAATCGCGACCGCACCGAGTCCACGCTCCTCAAAAGCGGAACACAACTCACCTGTCGCCGATTGACTGCCGATGTAGATATCATCGGCATAAACCACCGCGAACGGCTCGTTCCCGACAAAGGTTTCGGCTTTAAGCACCGCGTCAGCCGTGCCTTTCGGGAACGGCTGACGTATGCAGACGATGTTGGCAAGGCGGCTGATGCTTACAACGCTGTTCAGCGTTTCGTCTTGCCCTTTCGCCGACAACGCGGCTTCAAGGTCGGGGCTGCGGTCAAAGTGGTCGGCAATCGCGGTTTTGCCGCGGCTGATTATCAAAGCGATGTCGGTTATTCCCGCTGCCGCGAGTTCTTCAACCACGTACTGTATCGCGGGTTTGTCAACAATCGGGAACATTTCTTTCGGGATTGCTTTGGTTGCGGGTAACACGCGTGTGCCAAGACCTGCCGCCAACACGACCGCTTTGGTTACTTTCATTGTCCTCACTTTACGTTAAGCGAACGTCGTTATGTCCGACCAGGTTGCGGGTCCGTTTGTGTAAAATCCAACCAATCCCGAGCCGTCACGAAGCTCCGCCGCAGATGTGGCGGCTTCGTCGGTGTACCACACGGCTATCCAGTACGACTCGGTGTATGTAATGACATCAAGCGTCGTGCCTACCACCAAGCCGAGCGTGCCTTTCGGGTTGTTTGACAGCGAAGCCAAGCTGACGTATGATTCGCCTGACTTAAGCCTAACAAACGGCGTTGTGCCTTTGATACCCGTGTTCAGCGGAAGCGAGCGGTCAATGCCGCCTTCTTTTGCGGCGGCGGCAAGTGCCGCTGAAGCCTGAACTCCCGCGTTGCGCGCCGAGTATTTGTTGGCGGCGCGTTTCTCCTCAACGAAGTATCCGCCGAGAAGCGGCACCAACACAGCGGAGATTATGGCGACAATTGCGATAACGACTATCAGTTCCACCAAAGTGAACGCCCTGCGACTTGTCTGCAGTCTATTCATACCGCACCTTAGATTGTGGAGAGTTTAGTTACATAACATTATAGCATATTTGCTTTATTATGTAAAGTAGGTGAAAGCACATTTGTGATTGCTTTATGGTTACAGATTTGTTATAATATACTATACCGAGGGGGATGACCTTCGGCAGTGGAGAGAACACAAGGTTTGTTTACGAAGCGAACATATCGCGTTAACCCTGTTGACCGTCCGGCACGGACCATTCGGGAATATATCCTCGCGTTTGACATAATATGAATAATATGATACAATTAGAATATTACCCAAGAGAGCCGCAACTGGACAAGCGGCTTGCGGCAATCGCCACGCGTGTTCGGCCAAACGCGCCGCTGTTTGACATAGGAAGCGACCATGCCAAACTTCCCGCGTATCTCCTGCGGCACGGTCACAGAGGCGAGATAACCATATCTGATGTGAGAGAAAAGCCGCTTCTCACCGCGAAAGCGCGCCTTGGTGAGGGAAACGCCGCGTTTGTTTTGTCAAACGGCTTTGAAAACCTGCGGTTTGTCAGCGGAGCAGACATAATCATCGCGGGAATGGGCGGCGAAACCATTGCCGACATTATCCTCGGTTGCCCGTTTCTTCAGTCGTTCACCGACAACGAGCGGTTTTTATTGCAGCCGATGACACAACAGCATATTATGCTGTCGCGACTTGCCGAATGTGGCTTCATGGTCACAGACACCGAAGAAGTCGCCGTAAGGGACAAACATTATACCATATATCTAATGATGAAAGGGGCAACAGAATGAAAGTACGCGATATCTACAACCTGCTCGACAAAGCCGCTCCGTTTTCGCTCCAAGATAAGAGCGACAACTCGGGTCTGCTGATTGGCGACCTTGACCGCGACGTCACCAAAATCGCTCTCTGCCTTGACGTAACAAGCGAGTGTATCGCCGAAGCCGTACTTAAAGGCGCAAACCTCATTGTCACGCACCACCCGATTATCCGCAAGCCGTTGTCGTCAATCAGCTTTTCTGAACGAGTGGCACAGCTGATAAAGCACGACATCGCGGTGATATCGGCGCACACCAACTTTGATATGGCTCGTATGTCCGACATTCTCCTCAAATATCTCGGCTTGTCGAGCGACGGTGCCGACGTGCTTCAACCTGTTCACGCAAACGGCTACGGTTACGGCAAGTTTGTCGACACCGAAACGCCTTTCGACGCGGACGGCTTTGCCACACGAGTAAAAGCGGCTCTCGGCTGCAACATCATACGTTACACCAAGGGACGCGACGAGATTCGGCGGATTGCCGTGTGTTCGGGAGCAGGCGGCGACCTCTATGAGGCGGCAATCGCTAAAGGTTGCGACGCGCTCGTGACAGGCGACGTGAAGCACAACCAGTGGGTCGGGGCAAACGCGGCAGGTCTTGCCTTGTTTGACGCGGGGCATTTTCACACCGAAAACGTGTTCTGTGAAGAAATGCAGTCGGTTATCTGCGCGCGTTTCGGCGAGAACGCGGCGTTCATTTGCGACAACAGCAAAGACCCCGTGCTTTATATCGTTGATTAACAAAACATCAACAACTTAGGTTCAGATACCGAAGGTCATACCCCTCGGGGCACAGGCTGACGGCCGCTCGGTGCCCAAGGGGCAATAGCTGACCGGCAACGTATTCTGCTATAGCTTATTGTTTGTCCGGCGCAGACTTAATTACACAGGCTTTTAATGTCATTAGACGGAACATTCTTACGGTTAACAATAAACGAACTCGCTTCAATGGGACTGATAGGCGCAAGACTTGACAAGGTGACGCAGCCCACTGCCAACGAAATCATCATCAGCTTTCGCTTTGGGGGCGGCAACCTGCGCCTTTTGTTCTCCGCGAACGCCGTGTCTGCCCGTATCGGTTCTACAGAACGCGTGGTCGAGGGGGGCGGCACACCGCCGCTTTTCTGCACGCTTCTTCGCAAGTATCTGCTTGGCGGCAGAGTGACGGCGATAAGGCAAGACGGAGCGGAACGCGTGGTTTGCTTTGACATCTCATCGACTGATGAACTCGGTGAGCTGCAGAACCTCACACTCGTCACCGAGATAATGGGTCGTGCTTCCAATATCATACTGATTCGTGATAACGGCGTCATCATCGACAGTGTTCGGCGGACAACAGGCGGCGAAAGCGCGCGACGAATCTTGCCGGGTGCCGTTTACGAACCACCAACACGGACAGACCGCGTCTGCTTGTTTGACTTTAATAATTCTGATAACAAAGACAAGTTGTTCTCGCTATTAACAAACAGCGATGAAGAGAAGCTGTCGCGTTCGCTTCTCGCTTCGGTTGAGGGGATATGCCCGTTGTTCGCAAGAGAAGCCGCTTATTACACGCTTCGTGACACGAACGGCACAACCGCCGACTTGTTAGGCGACAACTCACGACGTGAAAGGCTCGCGTTCTTCCTTGGCAACGCGGTCAAGCACGCGTCGCCGACTGTCGTCTATGACGACAGCGGTAAACCGAAAGACTTCACGTTCGTGAACATCGAGCAATATGGCGGCACGGTGAGGACTGTGACGGCAGGGTCGTTCAATGAACTGCTTAACGGCTTCTTCTCGCTTCGTGACGAAGCGGAGCAGGCAAAGCAAAGCGGCGCGGAACTCTCGAAGTTGCTTCTCGTTTTATATGAGCGGCTTTGCCGCAAACTTGAGGCGCAAAAGACTGAACTCGCGGCGTGTGTCGCCAAGAACGACAAGAAAATCAGCGGCGACTTGATAATGAACAGCTTGTTCACCATGAAGAAAGGCGACAGTGAGCTGACCACCACTCACTATGAAACAGGCGAGGAGATAACGATTCCGCTTGACACTCGGTTGACTCCGCAAGAGAACGCCCTCCGTTACTACAAAGACTATCGTAGGCTTGACACAGCGGAGAAAACGCTGACCAAGCTGATTGCAAGCGGTGAGGAAGAGCTGGTCTACCTTGAAAGCGTGTTCGACGAAGTGACGCGAGCCAAACTGAAAGCGGAATTTGCCGAGATACGCGGAGAACTTGCGGCGACAGGATTCCTGAAGAAGTCGGCACTGAAAAAGGGCGAGAAGAAACAGAGGGCGTTGCCTCCGCTGAAGTACGAACACGGTGGGTTCGAGATACTTGTGGGTCGCAACAATATCCAAAACGACCAACTGACACTAAAGACGGCCGACCCGAAAGACCTGTGGCTTCACACCAAGAACATACCGGGCAGCCACGTCATTCTAAAGACAAACGGCAAGACACTGACAGACGACGTTGTCGTCACGGCGGCGAAAATCGCGGCAAAGCACTCAAAGGCAAGCGGCGGCACGAACGTGCCTGTTGACTGCGTGGAAGTGCGCTTCGTGAAGAAACCGGCGGGGTCAAAACCCGGGAAAGTGATATTCACGCACAACAAGACGCTTTATGTAACGCCTGATTAACCAATTGAAATATACCAAAGGCCATACCCCTCAGGGCAGAGGCGGGCGACCGGAAAGTCCTTGCCGCTCCCGCAGGAGCGGAATCTTTGCGAAACAACTTGTTTAGGTTGTTGACAAAAAAGAAAGAGCCACAACGATATGCTTCTGACAATCGACATAGGAAACACAAACATCGTGTTCGCCGTGTATGACGGCGAACAACAACGCTTCGAGTCGCGAATGGACACAGACGTGAAGCGTATGCCCGACCAATACGCCGTTTATCTCTCCGAAATAATGCGAATGAACAGGCTTCACACCCAAGTGGTGACCGAGAGCATTATCTCGTCGGTTGTTCCGCTTGCTGTTCAGCCGCTTGTTTCAGCGGTGAAGAAGCTGTTCGGCACCGATAGCCTAATCGTCGGTCCCGGTGTGAAGAACGGGCTGAATATCCGCATTGACGACCCGTCGTCAGTCGGCGGCGACCTTGTCTCTGCTTGTGTGGCGGCGAAAGCGAAGTATCCGCTGCCGCTTATTGTCGCCGACCTTGGCACCGCAACGAAAATCCTCGCGGTTGACGGCGGCGGCAACTTCATAGGCGGTGCGCTTTATCCGGGGGTGCGCGTCTGCTCTGAGAGCTTGTCGGGAAGCACCGCGCTTCTGCCGTCAATCACGGCGGAAGGCACAGTGAAAGCGATTGAAGCGGAAACAGCCGCTTGCATGAAAAGCGGGATTATCCTCGGCACAGCGGCAATGCTTGACGGTATGATTAGCCGAATGGACAAGGAACTCGGCGGTATCAAGACAGCGGTTATCACAGGCGGGCACGCCGCCGTTATTCTTCCTCACTGTGAAACCAAGTTTGTTCACGATGGCACGCTTGTGTCTTACGGGCTGAAGATAATAAACGATAAGAATAGATAAGAACACGAATAAATGATAAGTGAGGTGACTTATGTCAGAACTGTCTTACATCGAAACGCTCTGTCACCGTGTGAAGCACGCTGAGGGCGACACCGCGGCACTTCATTCGTCACACAAGAACAAGGTGCTGCTGCACCTCGCCGAACTTCTTGACGAACGGCGCGCAAACATCATTGCGGCAAACAAACTTGACCTTGACAACGCCACCAAGGCAAACCTGCCCGAATCGTTCATTGAACGGCTGACACTTGACGGCAAGCGGATAACGACGATGATTGAGGGGCTTCACGGGGTTGCGGCTCTTGCCGACCCTATCGGCGAGGTCATTGGGGGCAATGTGCTTGACAACGGGCTGAAGATAGTGAAACGCCGCGTTCCTATCGGAACAATCGGCATTATCTATGAATCACGACCGAACGTCACCGTCGATTCGTTCGCGCTGTGCCTCAAGTCGGGCAACTGCGCCGTGCTTCGGGGCGGAAAAGAAGCGATAAACACAAACAAAAAGCTGATGGAGCTGATACGCCGCGCCTTGATGTTCGGTGAAGCGAACCCAAACTCAGCGGCACTTGTTGAGGACACGTCAAGAGAAGCGGCGGCTGAGTTTATGCGGCAGAACGCCTATATCGACGCGCTTATCCCGCGTGGGGGCAAGGGCTTGATTGACGCGGTGGTGAGGAACTCGACCGTCCCTGTCATTCAAACAGGTGCGGGGAACTGCCACTTGTATGTGGACGAATCAGCCGAACTCGATATGGCAATCAAGATTGCCGACAACGCGAAGCGGCAACGCCCAAGCGTCTGCAACTCCATTGAAACGCTGTTGGTTCACGAAAAGATTGCCCCGCTGTTTCTTCCACGGATAGCGGAGCTGTGGAACACGCCCCCGGTGATGACGCTTTATGCCGATGAAGTTTCGACGAAGATAATCCGCGACTTCGCGTTTATCAACGCGGCGCGCGATGTGACCGACGACGATTTCTACAAAGAATACAACAACTATGAGATAGCGATAAAGGTGGTTGAGGACTTTGAGGAAGCGGTGGCCCACATAAACAAGTACGGCACCAAGCACAGCGAGTGCATTGTGACAAGCAATATGCGAAACGCCGAACGCTTTCAAGACCGTGTGGACGCCGCCGCCGTCTATGTCAACGCGTCAACGCGGTTCACCGACGGTTTTCAGTTTGGAATGGGCGCGGAAATAGGAATCAGCAACCAAAAACTTCACGCACGCGGTCCGCTTGGGCTGACGGAACTCACCACCTACAAGTACCTCATAAGCGGCGACGGTCAAGTAAGAATATAACAAGGACACCAACGAATGAACAGCGGCAACAACTACGACAACCTCTATCCCGAAAAGAATATCCTTGAGAGCCTGAGCGGAACAATCGAGGAGATGACGCCTTCGGATTACGCGTTCCCTGAACCCGAAGAAACAAAAGACGAGCAACTGCCCGTCTCAAAGACGCGAGAGCGGCTGATGTTTGCTTTGGGGCTTGCCATATCTCTGCTTGCGATAATCGGGCTGATAAACACGGCAATCTTCTCGGTTCACTTGGTCGGTGATATCCAAGGGAAAACCAAGCTGAAAAACGAGGTTGCACGGTTTGTTTACCCTGTCGTAATTGTCGACGCACCGGGCTTTACGGGTGCGGCGAACCTGTTGCCGCGCACCGTTGTGTCAACCTCGGTCTGGAAAGTTATCCTTGAGGGCAACACCGCTGAATACGAGAAAACCGTTGACTTTATGGTGGTGCCCGCCGCTGACGTGGAAGCGGCTGCCGCTGAACTCTACGGGACAATCACGGTGGAACACCAGACTATCGATGAGGTTGACATCATCTTTGAATACGACCCGACACGGAACTCTTACATAGTGCCCGAGAACCCCCGCTACTTCTCTTACACGCCGTCTGTTGACACGGTGCAGAACATCGGCGACAAGATAATCGCGACTGTCGCTTATATCGCGCCCAGTCCCCTTGAGGTGATGAACCCAAGCTATAACAATCCCCCCGTTAAGTCAATGATTTACACCATAACTCGAACGGGGGACACTATGAGGATTGACAGCCTTGAGATTAAACTGAACGAAGTGCAGTACGGCAATTAGTCGGTGCCATACCGAAGGTCATACCCTCGGGGCACAGGCGGGCGACCGAAACGACTCAGTCGGCGCCCTTGCCGTGTGGTTGCTCGTTAAACCGCGCCAAGTCCGAAGCTGACGCTTAACGCGTCGTCTACCTGCTTCATCGACGAACCGTCGAGTTCGCCCATTCTCTCACGCAGGCGGCGTTTGTCGAGGGTGCGCACCTGCTCAAGCAAGACAATCGAGTCTTTCGCAAGACCGCAACCCTCTGAACTGAGCGAGATGTGTGTCGGCAGCCGCGACTTGTCTTTCTGGCTTGTTATCGCTGCCGCGATGACGGTGGGGCTGTGCTTGTTGCCCGTGTCGTTCTGCACAATCAGCACAGGGCGCATTCCCCCTTGTTCTGACCCTACCACGGGGCTTAAGTCGGCGTAATATATCTCGCCACGTTTGATGTACATAGGTACGTCCCCTTTCACTTCAAGTATAAGTTTATAATCTTATTTTTGACAGTGAAAGGAAATTTATACAACTTAAATGGAGAAACAATGCAAGACACCCCCGAAACCCCAAAGAAATCAATCACGCGGGAGTTCCGCGAGTTTATATCAAAAGGCAACGCGATTGACCTCGCTGTCGGTATGATAATCGGCTCGGCGTTCACCGCTATTGTCAACTCACTTGTCAATTCGATTATCAATCCGTTTCTTGCCGCGATAATCCACGCGTTTGTATCACTGTTTCCGTTTTACGGCAGGATAGTCAACTCTGCTGTTTGGATACATACAGGCGACTTTCTCGGTGCTGTGCTTAGGTTTTTGGCGATTGCTTTGGTGGTGTTTGTGCTTGTCAAGGTCATCAATCTCGTGCAAAACCGTGCCGAGAAGAGCCTGAAGATTGAGAAGCTGCCGACTAAACCGACTGAACTTGAGCTTCTCACTGAGATACGCGACTTGCTTAAAGCAAACGCTACATCGGAAACCGAATAAACATAACCCCCCGATTAACATCGGGGGGGTGTTTATTTGCAAGTATTCCGCTTCTGCGGGAGTGGCAAGGGCTTGGGGGGTTGTTGTTATAAAATCAATCTTCTAAATCTTCTAAATTAGAATACGGCTCGTTCGTGTAGAGCACGACAAGCCCTTTATCGGTTGTGTACGACACATCGGCATAGACCTCAAGGTACTGCCCTGTCACCGCTGTTGAGGGGAAGATACCCGTTGTCTTTATGTCATAAGTGTAACGAATTGTCAGCCGTCCGTTGTTTCCTTTGAGGCGAAGATGATAGCTTCGCGAGTCGTTCAGATTGTCGGCAAGTGTCGTGAAATCCTCGCTAAGCACCTCGGGTTCGGCTTTCTTGTCGCCGTCGGATACCGTGTCCGCTTCAAAGTTGGAGAGAGCAAAGCCCGCAGATTCAATCTCGATGTGAACATTTGTCATATCAAACCGCGAATTTTCCTGTCCTTTATAATATTCTTGATTGAATCCCGCACCAAACACGAACACGTTGTTTATCGGGTCGGCGACAACGGTGGTGAAGTAAAACGCGGGATAGAACTCGGGTGTGCCTGAAGCGAGAGCCGCGGCATAAATCTCGTCTTCGGAGAACTCAACAGCGACAAGCGACCCCTCGACCTTCTCGGCAAACGCGTCGGTGTCAACACCTGCGGCATAGAGCCGATGAATCACCATTTCGTTGCCTGTCGGGTTTTTCGTCGGTGTGTCGCGAACGAAGTTTATCTCGGGTACGGAGAACTCGCTTAACACGTAGAACGCGGTCACTCCGGCCACCACGAGAATCATAAATATAAAGAAAATTCTTCTCATATCATCTCATCAACACAGGTGAAGCACTCGTGTTCTCTCTCCCACACAAGGGGAGAGAGAACGCTAAGGTTTGTTATCGCGTGTCCGGCACGGACGACATTGCCACCAAGTTCAAGTCCCAACCCGGCAGGCTTTCGGTTTTGCGGAGATAGAACTTGTAGTCGGGGTTGAGGTCGTGGAGAAGCTCGGGGATACGAAGCAGGTCGTCACAGCGGTGATAGACAGCGACCATAAGCTTCGGCTTGGCGTTTCTTATCAGCTCCGCTCCGCCGAGAATAGCGGCTTCTTCCGCACCCTCGATGTCCATCTTGATATAAGTCGGCGTGTCGTCCTCACAAAGAGAGAGGATACTGCGGCAGTATATCTCGCGGGTTCTCCCCGAATCGGATATCTTGCCGTGCTTGCCCCCCGCCGCAAAGAAGTCGGTCGTGCCGTCGTGGTCGCTCACCGCGGCGTTGAACGCAAAGAACTTGTCGAGTCCAAGCTGATAGAAGCGGCGGCGCAGCTTCATAAAGTTTTTCATATCGGGTTCAACCGCTGTGATACGGTGAAACTCGCCGCTTGTCATCTCAAGAAAATCCTGAACGGTGTCTCCGTCAAACGCGCCGAGGTCGAGATAAGACTCAGCACCGTCGGGGTCGAGCTGCAGAAGCGACAACATCTCGTACTTGTCGCTGTAACTGTTGCGAACGTAATCGAGGACACCCGACAAACGAAAGTCGATGATACAGTCGAACAGAAACTGCGACCACTCGTCGGCGAGAAGCCCACGCACGCGTTCTATTCGCCGAATGTTTCGCTCGATGTAATCCTCGTTCCAGATACCGCCGCCGACAACAGGCAAGTCGGGCACGTAGAACTCGCACTGTGTGCTTAACTCGTAGATATCATCGAGAACCTCGGGCTTGTTTGTGCCGAACGCAAGCAAAACAATTGGGTCGGGGAAGTCGGCGAACATATCGTCGATAGTTGTGACCGTGAAGCCGCGAAACGACTGACCGCGTACGAACGAATCGCTTGCGCAGACACCTGACAGCGGCAAGCCGTACATCTCGAGAACCTCGGCAATCTTGTCTGCGCCGTCGCCCATTCCGTAAAGGATAATCGGCTTGTCGTTCCCCGCGAGATAACTCCACAGGCTGAAAGTTTCTTGAAACATCTTTATTCTCGGTTGGTATAGAGTACACTTGTGTTTAATTATAACACAAGACACGCGTATATGTCAACCGCCTCTCGCGGGGACAGGCAATAAGTTAATGGGATAAGTCTGTATAATAAAACAACACTCTCCCTTGAGGGGGAGGGTGTTGTTTGTTGACATTTGTTTCACATTATGTTATAATAACCCGATTAAACTCCAAGGACATGATATGAAACCAATGAAACCAAAGAAGCCTCACAAGAAAGAAGAGCGGACACCGACAGACGCTCTGCGGCTTTATTCGGCATTGACACACGGGATCGGGGCGTGGCTCGCTTCAATTGCCGTGGCTGTGCTTATCTTTTGGGCGGCAATGACAGGCTCTGCTTGGCAAGTCGTCAGCTTCTCTGTCTACGGGTTCACGCTGATTGCCCTTTACACCGCAAGCACGCTTTATCACAGCTTGCGGCTTCGCCCCTCGCGCCGACTGACACTCCGCAAACTCGACCACGTGATGATTTACATGCTCATCGCGGGGACATACACACCGATATGTCTTGTGTCGCTTCGCGAGCAAAAGGCGTGGGGCTGGGCAATTTTCGGGGTGATTTGGGGCGTTGCTTTGATTGGTGCGGTCGTCAAACTCTGCGTAAAGAACCCACCTCGCGGTATTTCCACCGCCACATATCTCCTTATGGGTTGGCTTGTCATCGTGGTGATAATCCCGCTGGTCAAAGTTATGACGACGACTTCGCTTGTGCTTCTTGGCGCGGGCGGCTTGTGCTATACGGTCGGCGCGATTCTCTACGCACTGAAGTGGCCGAAGAAAGACAGCAAGTACTTCGGGTTTCACGAGGTGTTTCATATCTTTGTGCTTCTTGGGAGCGTCTGCCATTATATCATGATGTTTTTTCTTTAGTCGCGGCGCGACAGGCAATAGGGTTGATGGATAAAGCCGCGCCAAACAAAGCTTTTCACAATGTTACACAACGCCGCAAAAAGCAAATTGTCATTCCCACTCAATCGTAGCGGGCGGCTTTGACGTGATGTCATAGCAAACGCGGCCAATCCCGCTGACCTCGTTCACAATCCGTGTTGACACCTTGGAAAGCTGGTCATACGGAAGCCTCGCGAAGTCTGCGGTCATAAAGTCGTCGGTGTTGACGGCACGAAGCACGCAGGTATAGCCATAGCTTCTCTCATCGCCCGTCACCCCGACCGACCTCGTGTCGGTCAGCACCGCGAAGTATTGCCCCGGGGTGACGATAAACTGCTCAAGTTCGCTTCTGAATATGTAGTCGGCTTGCTTCAGCAGTGTCAGCTTTTCGCGCGTCACTTCCCCGATGATACGAATGGCAAGCCCGGGACCCGGGAACGGTTGCCTGTTTACGAGATGTTTCGGCAGTCCGAGTGACGTGCCAAGGCGGCGCACCTCGTCTTTGAAGAGAAGCCGAAGCGGTTCAATCAGCTCCTTGAAGTCGATATGTTCGGGCAACCCGCCGACATTGTGGTGCGACTTGATTGTCGCCGCGTCGCCCGTGCCGCTCTCGATAACATCGGGGTAGATTGTCCCCTGTGCAAGAAAGTCGACCGCGCCTATCTTCTTCGCTTCTTCTTCAAACACAGATATAAACTCCGCACCGATTATCTTTCGCTTTTGTTCTGGGTCGGTGACTCCCGCAAGTTTCGCTAAAAAGCGGTCAGCGGCGTTCACCCGAACAAAGTTGATGTCGCCTTTCCCAAATATCGCCTCTATCTCGTCGCCCTCGTTTTGCCTCATCAGTCCGTGGTCAACGAATATGCAGTGCAGGTTCTTGCCGCACGCCTTGGTGAGGAGAGCGCAGGCTACACTGCTGTCAACGCCACCAGACAAAGCAAGCAGGGCTTTTTTGCCGCCGATTTTGTCTTTAAGTAGCTTCACGGCGGTGTCGGCATAGCTTGACATCTGCCAGTCGCCGCTTGCCTTGCATACGTTGTAAAGGAAATTGCGCAGCATTTCTTTGCCGAAATCCGTGTGAGTGACTTCGGGGTGGAACTGAACCGCGTAGATTCGCTTTTCGTCACTTCCGAAAGCCGCGACGGGGCACTTTGCTGTCGTCGCGAGGACGCTCCACGAGGGGGGCGGCGTTTTGATGAAATCGTTGTGGCTCATCCAGACTTCGGAAGCGGACGGCGTGTTGTCAAACAGGGGGCTTCGCTTAAAGAAACACGAGGTCTTGCCGAACTCTGACGTGCTGCCGCTTGCTCCCGCTTTCTCCACCGTGCCGCCGAGCAGGTGGGCGGTAAGCTGTGCGCCGTAACATATCCCGAGTATCGGGATACCGAGGTTGAATATCTCTCTGCTGATTGTCGGCGCGTCGACGGTGTAAACCCCGGCGGGTCCCCCTGTGAAGATAATCCCGATAGGTTTCGCCGCTTTTTTGTTTGTGACAGCGGCGAGTGCCGACCTGTAAGGCACGACTTCGCAGTAAACACCGTGGTCACGAACACGCCGAGCAATCAGCTGATTGTACTGACCGCCGAAGTCGATGATTAAAACCATTTCATTCATAATAAAACGTCCCTATTGTTATTAACTATCTTTGCGTACTCTTTCCCAAAATGGGGGGAGAGGGTACGCATTATATTATTTGTTTAAGCTAACTTAGACATAGTTTCAGTCACAGAGCAGCACTTGTCGGCAAGGCACAGCAGCCAGCCCTCACGGTTACGCGGCAACCGCCAAAAAGTAAACGGCCACATGTGGCAAAAGATGATATCGCGTTCTTTCTTCGTCAGCGGAAAGCGAGCCGAAGCGTTCTCCATCGCAATCCTTGGGTGAACAAAGCCGTGGAGTTCACGCAGTTTCTTCTTGTGCCAATCGTAGAGAAAGAAGTCGTGAAGAAACGCGCCGACAGCAAGCGCCTTGAGGTCAAAGCGGAGCGGATTGCCGAACAACAGGGCGGCGCGCAGGCAAAACCTCACGGTTCGCATACAGTGCTGATAGACCGACACATCGCCGTGCATAATGACGTCGTTCATCAGCGTGACATCGGGGTGAGCGAGAATCTCGCGCAAGTAGCGGTGAGTGAGCAGGTCAAGGGTTATCTTCTTGTTCGTCATCATCAAAACCGTGTTCAATGTAGAAAAGATATGCTTCGTCGTCGGGGTCGTAGTCATACGGTTCGTCAAATCGAACAAGACCTGTGTGACGCGCCGTCCACGAATGAATGAAAGAGCGGGTTCTCCTCACCGTGTAGGATATCTGGTGCTGAATCCGTTTCACTCTCTCTGTCGGAAGCTTTGCGGCAATTCTCTCGAACCGTTCGTACTTGCGGACAGCCATCACCGCGTCATACGTCATCATAAACATAAACACGGTGTTGACAAGAATGACGGCGTTTTCGTCAACTGTCTTGATAAAAGGGTAGAGTGTGCCGAACAACGCGTAGACGAGCATTAAGGCGAGAAGCCCCCAAAAGATTGACGAGAATAAGTTGATGCGGTTCTTATAAGTAAAGCGAAGCATTGAGTAATCCCAGAACTGCCGATTGAACAGCTTCTCGAGGATAACCCCCGTCATATACTCAAGCACCGTGCAGGCGCCCATGCCGACAAGGAACACAAACAGCGGGTGATTCTTAAACGGCAAGCAAAACAAGAGCATTGCGATTGCGCCGAACCCGTATATCGGGATATACGGTCCTTTAAGGAACCCCCTGTTGATAAGACGGCGCGCGTAAAGCGACTCGATGATAGATTCCTGAACCCACCCCCACACGGAGAAGAAAAAGAACAGCAACAACATCTTTGCAAGGGAAAGGTCCTGTAGTAATAAATGGTGCATAGTTTCCTATTATTCTTCCGCTTCAGGTTCAGCTTCTTCTTCAGCCGCTTCCCCGTGACCTTTGGCTTTCGCCTTTTTGGTTTCGGTGGTTTCTTCTTCGGCTTTGGTCTTGTCGCTGTGGGCGGCGCGTTCAAGCTGATAGTTGACGTATCCCGCGTCACAAGGCTTCCACGCCGTGCTTCCCGCGTTTATCGCCGAATTTGCCGCGTCAAACGCTTCTTTTTGCCCCATCATTGCCGCCGCTGTTATTCGGTCGCGGTTGTTGTCGCTGTCTTTCAGCTGATTATAAAGTGATTCGTTGAACGGCAGGTATATCGTGTAGTCCCCGTCCTCATAGACAATGCGGAGATTCAGTTCTTTGTATCCCGTAACTGAGTCGGGGGTGTAACCACAGAGGATTATCTCGGTGAAGAGCTTGCCTTTACGAACAAACGCGGAGCGTAAGCGAAGGTCAGCGGCTTCGGGCACGTTGTCCTCTGTTATCAGCACACATTCTTTCACAAAGCGGTTGTTCTCGGTGTCGTATGCCATATCACCGAAGAAATAGCTGAGGGCAATCCCAAGTGAGAACGCCGCAACCGCGATAAGAATAGTCAGCACCAAATGAACAAGCGCACGTGGAATGACGGCGTTCAGTGTTTGAAGCAGATAGCTTTTCCCACCCTTGAACACCCATGTCTTGCGTCGTTTTCGCTTTTTTGGCTTGAGGAATGGGATAGACAAGGCTTTGCGTTTCTTTGCGGGCTTCTTCTTCTTTTTCTTCGGTTGCTTTATCGGTTTTGGCTTCTTCGGTTTAGGCGGCGCTTTCAGCGGTGGTTCTTTGGCGGCGGCACCGGGCTGAAACTCTGCCATCGCTCCCCCAAGAAACGCAAGCTGCGCTTCTGCGGTTATCTCGTCCCCGTGAACCACCACGGTGTCGGATTCATCAGCAGCGGGTTCTTCTTCAGCGGCAGGTGGTTCTTCTTCAGCAGATTTTTTTGGGTCGGGGATAATAGGCGGCAACTTGAGGCCGCACTTTGGGCAAAAGTTGAGCGACTCGGCTTCAAGTTTGGCTGAGCAACCGGGGCAAATAATATTCATATGTCTGCACCTAATGACAAAGTGTAGCTGTGTTTATTCTACATACTCTCTCATTATAACATATAAACAAATCATTTGCAAGTCGGTCCGTGCCTACCCCTCGGGGCACAGGCGACACGCAATAGAGTTAATGCGACACGGTCGTGTTCAAGTCATATTGCGTATTAGAAACCGACTCATAGTATCGGCAACCCGCGCCAACCGCGTTGGTCACTTGCGCACCCGCGGTGAGGGCGCAGTACCCGTTGTCGCAGTGGCGACACTTTTCGCTGCAAGGTATGATGTTCATATAAACCTCGTCTGATGAATAACTACTCGTTTCGCTAATATTATGCGGCGGTCACTTCAAAAAATACAGAGCAACTTGTTAACTATTCGCTCAGTGTTTTCCCCCGTGGAAGAGAACACTAAACGCAACTCATCTCATTAGCTCTATTGCCCGTCATACCCCTCGGGGCACAGCCGACAGCGACTTGTTTGTCAAACTTCGACGGAAAAATTATCAGGTTGACAAATCTCTCGAAATATGTTTTAATATATATGCGTTTCTTATCTATCTATCTATAAGAGTAACTTTGTTCTGTCGGCAAACGAAGAACACGCAGTCGCTGCGGCAGAACCCACATACATCTAATACATACAGGAGAACACGATGTCTTTTTACATAAAGAGAATCTTAGCCTTTACTGTTATGCTTGCAACCTTGTTTACCATTGTCAACGTGCCGTCAGCCGCCGCTTCATACATCGCTTATGACGGCAAGATGACGATGAAGTCAGGCGTGGTCTACACCGTGAAGAAAACCGTCACGGTCACAGGGAATATGACAATCCCGACAGGAGCGAAGCTGCTTGTCTACGACGGCGCAACGCTTAAGCTGTCGGGTGCCTCAAAGACCTACGATGTCAAAGGCACGCTGTCAACAGCGGCAGGCGGCACGGTGTCGCTGGTTCGTGGCGCGCTGACGATTGACGGCGGCGGTGCGGTCAGTGTTTACGGCACAATGCTTCACTATAAAGACGCTCTCCTTAAAATCAAGAGCGGTGAGCTGAAAGTCTTTAACGCAGGCGACTTCACGTCGTCGGGCAAGGTGCAGATTTACACAGGCGGTTCTTTTCTTGTACGAAATAAAGCGGTGTTCACCAAGTCAAGCGACGTCACGGTCACGGGTTCTGTCACGAGTGACAAAGGCGCTGAACTGTCGCTTCAAGGCGCGTTCGGTATCACCAAGGCAGGCAGTGTTGTGAGCAATGGTCATCTCACGGTCGGCGGTGTGGGCGTGGTGAAGAACAGCGGCGTGTTCACCTTGGCAAAAGGCTCGACTATCACGAAGTTCGGCAAAATCATCAACTCCAAGAACGGCAGCTTCCGTGACCTCCGCACAGCTTCAGACAAAGCGGACAACAGCTTGGTTGAAATGCTGGCGGCAGCACCCAAGGTGGTGAGCCTTGGCATTGACGTGTCGTTCTATCAAGGCAACATTGACTGGAAAATGGTGAAGAACTCGGGTGTTCGCTTCGCGATACTGCGTGCGGGTCGCGGCACATTCAGCGACGCGAAGCCGATTGCCGAGGACACGACTTTCAGGCAGAACCTTGAGGGAGCAAACGCGGCCGGAATGGACATCGGCGTTTATTTCTACAGCTATGCCAAGTCGGTCAGTGAGATAAAGCAGGAAGCGAAGTTCCTGGTCAACTCACTGAACGGCATAGAGCTGCGTTATCCCGTGGTGCTGGACGTGGAAGAGGACGACAGCTCAATCAGCGTGTCGGTTATGACCAAAATGGTCGAGGCGTTCTGCGACATCATCGTTGACGCGGGTTACTACCCAATGCTTTATTCACACGGAACGTGGCTGAACAAGTATCTCGACAATAATACCCTCAACAAGTATCCCGTGTGGCTTGCGGCTATTCAGCAAAATCCGACCTACAAAGGCACATACTATATGTGGCAGTATTCGTGGAAAGGCAGTGTGCCGGGTATCACGGGAGATGTTGACCTCAACGTGTCGTATCGAGATTTCCCGACGCTTCTTTATAACAACAAGTTCAATCACATCGCGACCAAGCCGACCCCGATAACAACCAGCGACCCCGAGCCGTTCTCTGAGGTGAAGTACGACACATCGACGAATATCCCGGACGCTGAAGCTGACAGCGGCGACGGTTGGAGCAGTGACGACGACAGCGACGACGAGATAACAATGGACGACACGGTCTACGAGTGATATCGGTCCTAAGGTGAAAGCCCTTGCCGTCGCCGCAGTGGCGGAATCTATCAAGGCGGCGGCGTAGCCTTGAAGTGCGACAAACTCAGCACTCAATAACCGATGTGAGCGGTTGAGCTTTTCAAAAACAACAACCCCGACTGTTTAATCAGTCGGGGTTGTTGTTTTTCTTAAACACGAGCAACTTACTTAAAACATAGTTCAACACCACAATGATAACCGCGTCGGCACACTTGACGAGAATCTCCCACGTGGGAGCGTACCACTTCGGCAAGTCGAGCAGAAGATAACAAAACGCCGTGTCAACCACAAGCGACAGCAACCGTGCCCCGACAAACAAGCCAATCTCACGCAGTATGCCCTTGCCTGATGAACGGCTTTCAAAGACGAACCGCCTGTTCGTCACATAAGCGAACGTGACAGCGAGAACCCACGAACAGACATTAGGCAAGGCGGTGACACTGCCGAGTATCGAGATGTTTTCGCCCCACAGCACACGAAACAAAGCGTAAGAGCCAAACGAAACAGCGGTCGTAAGCACACCGAACACAAGATAACGGACGGCTTCTCTTGATGTGACAAGAGAAGCCGCACGTTTGATGATATGTTTAATTTTGCTCAAGGATAAACCCCGATAGCTTTGTTCTCGGAGAGGGAGGGCGTGAAGCTGATATTCGCGATGTTATCGGTGAACGACGCGTTAATCACGCGGTAGAACCGCACGCCGTTTGTTTCGGTCACAAGCACTGTCGCACCGAACAGCCCCCTTGACGAGTTGATGTTGACGCCGCCGCTGAACTGACCCATTCGCTTCAGCGTATACGCAATCTCTTTTCCGACAGGCGTAAGCCCTGCGGCTGTCGCTTCGCCGAATGTGTTGAACGACGTGTTCGTCACCACGGGCACGCCACCGTCAAGGCTCATTCTTTCGGGCACGTTGTTGGTGAACACCATTGTGATTGTGTGCGTGCCTGTCGCTATTTCCCCCGAGTAGGGCTTGCCGTCAAGTGCGTTCGCCGACAGCGTGTCTTGCAGCCGATAGTAGAACGCTTTTGCGTTTGTGTCGGCTTCCCGCTTCGGGTTGAGAGCGGAGAGCGTGGTGGGTATGGCTACAGCGGCAAGCACCGCGAGAATAGCCAGCACGATAATCAGCTCAACCAACGTGAACGCTTTGCGACCGCGTTTCAGCTTCGCAATCACCTTGCCGACCAAACTGCCGCGGCCTTTCTTGTCCTCGCGGATTTGTTTACTTGCACGCGCCTTTTCGGCGGTAAGTAGGTTCTCGTTCATTGTGACAAACCCTCCCGTTTCAGTATCGAGTGAATAAAATTCAAGGTAACTTGCCGTTTCAGGCGGCAGCCCTTTGTCTTTGAGGACGGACGATATCTTTGCTTTGATGAGAGCGTAAAGAGCGGCGAAGAGTGGCACGCCTATTATCAGGCCGACAATACCGAACAGATATTCGCCGAGAATAAGAGCGAAGATAACCCAGAAGGTGGAAAGCCCTGTGTTGTCGCCGAGAATCTTCGGTTCTATTATATTGCCGTCCACTTGCATAATGACCACGCAGATTATCGCGAAGTAGAGCATCTGCATCGGGTCAACAAAGAATATCAGCAGTGCTGCGGGTACGGCGCCGATGAACGGTCCAAAGTAAGGAATAATGTTTGACACAGCCATTATGACACTTGCAAGGAGTGCGTAAGGCACGCCGAATATCGACATGACGACAAAGAACATCACACCGACGACAAGGCAGTCGAGGAGTTTGCCGACGATGAACCCACCGAACCGTGCGTTCACGTCGCGAACCTGAAAGAGAACGGCGTTCGCTGTCTTGGGCTTGAAGAAGCAGAACAACAGCTTCTTCGCTTGTGCGGCAAATAGGTCTTTGCCATACAGCAGGTAGGCGCAGATGATGAAGCCGACGACTATGTTGAATATCAGCGACACTACAGCGATAAGTCCCTCGGAGAGTTTGCCCGCGATGTCTGTCATTTGCGGCAAGATTGTGTCGCGAAGCCACTCGGTGAGATACCGCGTGAAGTTCGTCAGGAAATCGTTGACTACATCTACGGCTTCGGGGTAACCGCGCAGTTTGTCTGAAGTCCACTCAAGTGCGCTCTCAAGGTAGACGTTCATGTTGGCGGCAATGTTTTGTATCGTGGTAAAGACTTGAGGTATTACCGCAACCAACGCACCCGCAATCAAACCAACAGCAATCATGATAGCGAGAAGCGCGGACGTGATTTTAGAGATTTTGGCGATTCTTCGGGGGGATAACTTGGGGAAGAAACGCTTGAGGAGAGGACGCAGACACTTGCGGTCGATGAAATTCATCACGGGGGAGAGGAGATAAGCGAAAGCGAAGCCGCAGATAACAGGCATAAACGCCCGTGTTATCCCACCGAAGAAGTCGGCGAATATCTTGAAGTTTGTGACGAGAGTATAAAACAGAATGGTCGCCGCTATCACGGCAAACGCCGTAACGCCTGCCGCCACATACCGCTTGTCAAAGTTAAACTTCATTCGCTCTCCGCTGTCCATTTGCTGTATATTCTCATTCATTATATAACAAAACGAGGGATTAGTCAATAGGTGAGGACACAAAAGTGTTTTGAATTTAACCGACGAGAGTAAGCACTTGCGTTGGCGGCTTGAACAAGTTGCTTTAATTATAAGTCCCCGCTCCCTGAAGGGAGAGAGAACGGTAAAAACGGATTCTTCGCCTATACTGTGTAACCGCGAAGCGGCTTGTTATGCCAACCGCCGCGAAACGGCGGAAAGTTAAACTGAAAGTTTAACCCTTTACGGAGTATATCAACATGGCGAAAACGACGACTTAAAACCCAAAATACTTTGATATTTTTAACTTAAGCGGCTATAAAGTCGCTCAAGACTTGCATAGAAACGTCCGATATGATATAATGATATATGATATAATCTTTGTACGCAGAGTATATCGATATGGTTACGGCTTGATTTAAGCTAAATGATATATCATATAAATACAGTAGGACTTATCGAGGCGTGGTTTTGCCTCGGAAAGGAATGGTGAAAAGATGAGGATACTTTCACAGGCGGAAATCGACAACTTGCTCTCCAGTATGCTCGCGAACCCCGCGATTCTACCGGGAAAAGACGCGGCACCCGAGGCAAAGCCCGCTGAATCTGACGCAAACAAGCCCAAAACTCCCGCTGCGGTTTAATGTACATACACCAAAGCCACAAGAGGTTCCCCTTTGACTTCTCTCATCAAATCCCTCGATAACTTCAGCAGGGTGTTTTCTCTCATACCACTTCCGCTGTTTGTCGGTCGTGTGTCAGAGAACCCGACCTTGGTTTATGCCAACGAGTCGTTCTACACGTCACTCGGCGTTCCGCCTGATGTGCTGAAAGACACGTTCCTTAATCTTGTGTCCGCTTTTGTTGAATACGCTGACTATGACAGCGTTTGCTTCGCTATGGGTCAAGCCGCAGAGCTTCGCACGCCGCTGTCTGTTCGCGCGCGCTTCGTGTCAGACAAGCACGGCGGGATAAGCGGCACGCTTCACCTTGTCTACTGTGGCGACGATGAGGACGGCACTCCCCTTGTCAACTGTATGCTGATTGACGAATCGGAGAGCATAAAGGCAGTGAGCGACATTGACACGCGTTGGCGTGAGTTTGAAAGCATAGCGATGGCAATCCCCGGCGGTATGTCCAAGATAACCTACAAGGACAGGACCGTTGACTATCAGTATCTGTCAAACGGGCTGCACGGGGTCGCGGGTTACGCGGTGGACGACGCCGAGTGCCGCAGTGTCGAGGCAATAATCTGTGACGAGGATATAGACAAGTATTATGAGGAGATAGAGCGGCAGAAAGACTATTCCGCGTTTCAGCTGGTCTACAGGGTCGTCAACAAAGACGGAACGCTTCGTTGGGTGCTTCACAACGGGGTGCTTACCGAGGTGAACGAGGACGGCTTTGTCTTTGTTTGCGCTTATATCGACATCAACGAGATAAAAAAGTCACAGCTTGCCGCTGACCGTGAACGTGAGCGGCTGTCTATAATTATGGGCGTGTCTGACGATATCTTGTTTGAATATAACATCAAAAACGATTCAATGCACCTGACCGACAACGGACTGAAAGCAATCAACCAAGAAGCCGAGATGACGATTGAAAACTATGTCGGTGGGTATCTCAAGGGCAACGTCATTCATCACGACTATCATATCCCAATGAAGTCGTTCCTCACCGAGAAAGGCGTGGCAAGCCTTGAGTATCTCGCAAAAACTATCGATTCGGTTGACGAGTTCCGTTGGAATCAGATTATCGGTGCGGGAGTCCGTGACTCCGAGGGTTATGTGTCCGAAGTCGTCGGGATAATCCGCGATGTTCACGAAAAAAAGCTGATGCTCCTAAAAGAAGCAGACGAGCAGAACCGTGACCAACTGACAAAGGTCTACACCTTGCCTCACTTCGGCAAACTTGTTGAACAGCGGCTGGCAAACAAAGGCGGCAGAAGAATCGGTGCGTTTGTCTTTATCGCGGTGGAGAACCTGTCGGTTATGTCGTCGCGGCTGTCTACGGTCTATGTCGGCTGCATACTGCGTCACTTCGCCGAGTTCCTCATTGACGCGTTCCCGCAGGACACAATCCCCGCGAGAATCAGCCCGACTGTTTTCGCTTTGTTTGTCCCGAATGCCGCTGACATCAAAAACATAATCGAAACCTCTGAACGTACGGCGGAGAAGTACAGCGAGCTTTACTTTGACGGGGACGACGCGCAGTCGTCACATCTGTCGATAGGCATTGCGTTCTCTCCGCGTGACGGCGACACGTTCGATAAACTTTGCGAGCGGGCTGCAGCTGCCGCGGAAGTATCACGGGCAAACGGCGGCGACGTCACGGTGTTCTCTCGTGACTTTGAGAAGCAGGAAATCGGGCTTGACACACTGGGCACAATAGAATCGGAAGCGGCTGACGGCATACTTGACGACGCGGAAGCGGGCGAGGTGCTGAACCTGCTCATCACATCGCAAGATACGTCGCTGTCGGTACAGGTGGCTCTCGGAACACTCGGTCATCGCTTCTTCGCTGACCGTGTAACGGTCTATAACTCCGACAAAGAAGCGACCGTGCTTCTGCTTAAGTACGAGTGGCGTTCCTCCGGGACAAACGCCGCCGCTTCGATAGTTCATCGCTATGTTGACGACGACGACGACGATGATGAGGACATCTTCGACTTGTTCAAGTCGGGTGAACCTGTGGTGGTTGAAATGGACGGCGGCGACTACAATCTGTCGCTTCACGGCGCGAATATCCCCGACAGCACCGACCGAACAGTCGCGCTGTTTCCGATACTGAGTGACAACGGACTGCACGGTGTGGTCGGGTTTATGAGGCTTGGCGGCGGCTACCCGTTCTCTGACGGAGAGCTGCTGCGAATGAGATATATGGCGGACGTTATCGGAATGTATACGATGAAGATTAACACTAAGGAGTAAATCAAACGTATACCTGTCCCGTCAACTCTATTGCCTGTCCGGCACGGACCGATGAAGATAAACACTAAGGAGTAAATCAAGCGTATACCTGTCCCGTCAACTCTACTGCCTGTCCGGCACGGACCGATGAAGATAAACACTAAGGAGTAAACCAAGCGTATACCTGTCCCGTCAACTCTATTGCCTGTCCGGCACGGACCAATGAAGATAAACACTAAGGAATAATTATACAATGAAGAAGAATCTCGTAGCAAAAATCAAAGAGTCCCTATCAAGCGCACTGCCGATTACCGTAATCGTGCTGATTCTCGCCGCGACTATCGCGCCTGTATCAGGTGAGATGATGTGTATGTTCTTAATCGGTGCGGCAATGCTGGTTATCGGAATCGGGCTGTTCACCCTTGGCGCTGACACTTCGATGATGGTGATGGGCGAGAAAATCGGCGCGGGAATCACGCGGACCAAGAAACTGCCGCTGATACTGTTCACTTGCCTCTTTATCGGCATAATGATAACAGTTGCTGAACCTGACCTCCGTGTTCTCGCGGAGCAAACGTCAATCGCCGAGAATATGACGCTTATCCTCGCCGTCGCTATCGGTGTCGGTCTGTTTCTTGTGGTCGCGTTTCTTCGCATAATGCTGAAGCTGCGGCTGTCTGTGCTTCTCTTTGTGTTTTACCTTGGGGTGTTTGTGCTGGCTCTCTCTCCGCTGACACAAAACGAGTTCATTCCTGTTGCGTTTGATTCGGGTGGCGTGACGACAGGACCTATCAGTGTGCCGTTTATTATGGCGCTCGGTGTGGGGCTTGCTTCCATTCGCGGCGATAAGTCAAGCCAAGACGACACGTTCGGGTTGGTTGCGCTTTGCTCGATTGGTCCTATCGTGACGGTGCTGATTCTCGGCGCGATAGCGGGCGGCGGTGGTACAGACGACACGGTAGCCGAGGTGATTAACCCCGCTGACACACAGCAAGTCGTGGTCGGTTTTCTTCACGCGTTCCCCGAACAGTTTGCCGATGTGGCACTCGCTGTCGCGCCGATTGTCGGGATATGCCTTATATTCCAGCTTGCGATGATAAAGATGAGCATGAAACACATGAAGCGAGTGATTGTCGGCTTCTTGTTCACTTATTTCGGTTTGGTCATATTTCTCACAGGTGTGAACGTCGGGTTTTTGCCTATGGGAATGACAATGGGCGAGGCGCTCGGCGGTGGTAAGTTCGCGGCTCTGCTTGTCCCGATTGGCGCGATAATGGGATACTTCATTGTCACCGCTGAACCCGCTGTTCACGTACTTAAAAAGCAAGCGGAAGACGTGACGAATGGTGTCATAAGCGGCAAGACTCTCGGTTTGGCGTTGTCAATCGGCGTCGGTGTTGCTGTGGCACTCGCAATGCTTCGTGTGCTGACAGGAATGAATATCCTGTGGCTTATTATCCCCGGTTACGCGTTTTCACTCATCATCAGCTTCTTTGTGCCGCCGATTTACACCGCGATTGCGTTTGACTCGGGCGGCGTTGCTTCGGGTCCCATGACCGCGACGTTTCTCTTGCCGTTTGCGATAGGTGCGTGTGTCGGTGTCGGTGGCAACATCGCGACAGACGCGTTCGGTATGGTGACAATGGTGGCGTTAGCTCCGCTGATTACCATTCAGATTCTCGGTTTCTACGGCAAATATTTCAAGAAACACGCGAAACCCGCAATCAAGTACACGCGTGATATGTTCCTCCCCGAAGAAATCATCGATTTGGTATAAATAGTAAACACCGATTAACTATACTGCGAAGCGGCGGAGGTTAAACTAAAAGTTTAACCTGTTAAGGAGTATAACAATAAAGTAGCCGTGTTCCCTCCTCACCGCGGGTGGGGAGGGAACACAAGTGATTAGTTATTAAGCAACAAGGATTAAATAATGCAGATAGTATTCACGATAATCGACCAAGGCGCGACTTCACGGCTTGCCGCGTTGTTCGACAGCGAAAACATCACGTTTCGCAACACAATCAAGGGCGAGGGTTCGGCTGAAAGCGCAACGCTTGAGCTGCTCGGCTTGGGCGAGAACCGCAAGGCAATCTGCCTTGCCGCCTGCCCGAACGCACAGGTTCAGCCGCTGTACAGGCGGCTGAACCGCGAAATGCGCTTCTTCCGACCGGGTGCGGGCGTGGCGTTCGCTGTGCCGACCGCAAGGGCAAGCACCACGGTTGCGGCACTGACAGGGCTGTCCCCCGATGAACTTAAACAAGAAAAAGGTGAACTTGATATGAGCAACTATCCGTTTGAACTTATAATCACGATTGTCAACCGCGGCTTCTCCGACATCGTAAAGATCTCGGCACGCGAACTCGGCGCGAGAGGCGGCACGGTAATCCACGGACTTGGAATGGACACTTTGGGGGCGGCTTTCCTTGGGATACAGCTTCAACCCGAGAAAGACGTGGTGCTGATTGTGGTGCCGACAGGCGAGGCGCGCCCGATGATGGAAAAGATAGTCAAAGACGCGGGAGTCGACACACCGGGCAAGGGCATCTGCTTCTCGCTGCCTGTCAGCAGTGCCTGCGGCTTGGCGACCAAAGACGACCCCGATTTTAATTAAACGAGAACCAAATGAAGTCAAACATCACGGACACCAAGCCGATTCTCTCTGTCAGTATGATAGTGAAGAACGAGGAAGCGCACCTTGAGAAGTGCCTTGCCGCTATTGCTCCGCTGCTGAAAGCGGTGAGAAGCGAGCTGCTGATTACCGATACGGGTTCAACCGATAAGACCGTGCAGATTGCCGAGAAGTATGCCGACAAGGTGCTTCACTTTGATTGGTGCAACGACTTTTCAGCCGCAAGGAACTTCGGGCTGAAAGAATGTCGCGGCGAATGGTTTATGTTTTTAGACGCCGACGACGTCTTCGACCCCGAGTATATGGACGAAATGATAGACTTCTTCAGAAATGAAAAGCTGAACAAGAACTACAACTCGGCGACTTACGTCACACGGAATTACAACGACAGCACCTGTACATCGTACAACATCTTTGTGCAGTCGCGGATATTCAGACGCGTGGTTCTCCTCGGGAACGGCGTGTTCTCCGAGGTGCGCTTCAAGGGGCGTGTCCACGAGGCGGTGGGTCCACGACCGCCTTGTTACAACCTGCGCACCTACGACTGGCACACGGGATATGTTTTTCAAGATTTTGCGGAGGAGGAACGAAAGTCAAAGCGGAATATGGAGCTGATTAAGTTGGACCTTGCCGACCACCCGGACGACACGCGTAATCTTGAGCTTGCAATCCGCAACGAAGTGAACCCCGATGAGAAAAAGAAATATGTTGACCTTGCTTTATCGGTGAAAGACCTGCCCGAACATCAAGGCAAGCCGTACCTGTTCAGCCTGTATCACATTGTGATAATCTATTATTCTCGAACCGATATGAAGAAGTCGCTTCAGCTGACAAACGAAGCGATAGAGAAACTCGGCGACGCAAAAGATGTCATTCTTTGCGAGTTTTACGGGCTGAAATGCAACGCGCTAAGCTCGCTTGGACGTTTTGCCGAAACACCCGAAGCGTATGAGAAATACCGTCAATTGTTGGCGAAGTATAAGGCGGGGGAACTGAACGTCAATTTGCTTCGTTTTATCAATGCCGCCGCGATATACGACGAGGGCGAGCAAACGCTGTTCTCGGCGGCGATTGCCTCGCTTCGTTCGCTTGGAGAGTGCGACAAGGCGTTGCTGTATTGGAACGACTTTGGTGCGATAGACAAGCCGATAAAGGAGTTTCGTCCGCTTGTAAACACCATTGCGGACCTCGTGAACGCGGGTCGTGCGTATCAGTTGGCACGAAAAATATACGACAGTTTGCTGAAGAAAGGCGACAAAGACCAAATCGTTTGCTTTGAGGGCGCGATTGAGAATATATTCTATCATTCAGACGAAAAGCAGGAATTTTTGGCGGCGTTTGCGGGTGGAACGGGGCGATATTTCGACCTTGCTTTGCTTGTAAAAACGCAGAATGAATCCGGTGAGTTTTTGCAGAAACTGCAGCTGTTTATTAACGAAACAGACTGGTGCAAACACTTTTCCGAGGGGATTTATCTCGCGATTAAATACGGCGCGGATTTGTCGCCGCTGCTTCGCCGCATTGGTCACGATGAAACTGAACATTCGCTGAAACTTATCGCGCTTTATCACGACGATTACGGCAAGTTGGTGACGCAGAATTGCCTGCCTGAAAATTACGATAAATCAATGACGGAGTTGTTTTTCTTGGTCACGGCGCTTGAAAAAGCCGCGTATGTCCCCGGCGACATCACCGACGACGAAAAACACGCGCTTTATGAGCGATTTACGCTTATGCTCGCGATTTTTGTCACGAATATTTACAATCCCGACGCACTGAACGGCTCTGACATCGCGGTGTTCCCGCCCACGCATAGGTTCGGCTATTATATGGCGGCAGCATACGGCGCGAAGCGGGACGGCGACGGCGTGGGGTTCATCAAAGGGCTGTCTGACGCGCTTCGTGAGTTTCCTGAACTTAACGCGGTGGTGTCAGCACTGCTTGACGCGGCAAAAAAAGAATACGGTTTGACATAAAACAAAGCGTGTAAAACGCTTGACAAATTTACAGAAATATGGTATAATTATGAGGCGACAGGCGACAGGCGACAGGCGACAGGCGACAGGCGACAGGCGACAGGCGACAGCTTGAAAATCTAAGCGGAAATTCTGTAGGTGAATTACTAAAAGCAAGCGGACGAAACAACAACTTTGATATTATCAGGCTTTTTGCGGCGATATTTGTGCTGTTTGCGCACTCGTTTGCGTTGACGGGAAACGGCGGCGCGTACGTTTCCGGCATGATTTACAAAATCTTTCGTGTCCCCGATTTCGGCGGGTTCGGTGTGAATATCTTCTTCATTCTCAGCGGCTTTTTGATAATGATGAGCTATGACAGATGCGCTTTGAATAAAAACGGCGATGCAAAATACTTGAAAAACCGTGCCCTTCGCATACTCCCCGCGCTTTACGCCACGCTTCTGCTAAGTTCGCTCGTCTATGGACCGCTGCTCACAACATTTGATTTGCCGCGGTATTTCAGCGATAAAGACTTTTGGCTTTATCTTTGCAACGTGACTTTGTTACCGCTGAATTTCTTTCAGGTTTTGCCCGGTGTTTTTCCAAACAACCCGTACACGAGCGCAATCAACGGCTCTTTGTGGACAATCACGGTGGAAACCGCGTTTTATATAATGATTTTGCTAATTGGCATAATTAAACAGCACAAAAACAAAACGCTTATACTTGCGGGATTTGCTTTTACAACAATTATATACGCGTTGGCTGACACCGAAACATTCATCACAAACAGATATATCTTGCTGACGTCACGCCTTTTAATCCCGTTTGTTTTGGGAATGTTGGCTTATATGTACCGCGACAAAATCCGATTAAACGTGAAACTCGCGGTCATTTCTCTTGCGGGACTTTTGCTCTGCTTCAGGATTTTCGGCAGCGACGGTCACATACTTGCCTGCGTTTTTCTCGCTTATCTGCTGCTGTTCCTCGGCTTGAAAAAACAGTGGAGAGTATCGCGGCTGCTGTCAAAAGCGGGGGATTTTTCATACGGTGTCTATGTTTACGCGTTCCCTGTTCAGCAAATCACAGTCGATTTGTTTTTACGGAAAGGCGTCGCTGTGTCGCAAAGCGCAAACTTTTTCATCTCGCTGTCCTTCACGCTGGTCTTAGCGATACTTTCGTGGCATTTTATTGAAAAGAAGTTCTTGAAGTTTAAGCATAGCCGTTTAACTTAAAACGCTTTAGCAATTTAACCTACGATAACAATAATTACAAAAATCCCCTTCATAACGAAGGGGATTCTTTATTTATCAAGTCAAGCAGTATCGACACGATTTTCCCTGCCGAATCAGGCACCATAAGCGCCGCGGCGTTGCGTCCCATCTCTGCGAGTTTCTCGCGCTCGGCAATCAGCGGAAGCACGACCTCGCAAAGTTTCTCGGGGGTCAGTTCTTCGTCAGTTATCAGCGCCGCCGCGTTCTTCTCCACAAGCGACTGCGCATTGAAATACTGGTGGTTTTCAGCGGCGCCGCTCCATGGCACAAGCACCGACGCTTTGCCCGCCGCTTTCAGCTCGCTTATCGTCATCGCTCCGCTTCTCGCTATCACAAGGTCAGCCGCCCCGTAACACGTGTACATATTGTAGATGTACTCGCCGAGGATTGTGCGGTCGGGGTCGGGTACCGCGCCATACTTGGCAAGCGACTCAAGAAACGCGGCTTCTCGCCCCGTACCGTATGCGTGAATGTGATTGATATTGCCGATTCGCCGCTCCTCCCCGATGAGATGAGCCACCGCGTCGCTTAGGGACTCGGCGCCGCGGCTGCCGCCGAATGAAAGTATTGTGATTCCGTCGGGGAGTCCAAGCTTCGTCAAACAGTCGGCGCGGTTTGCCACCGTGATGTTGGCGCGAAGCGGATTTCCCGTCACGATGCACTTTTCTTTGCGTGAGATGTGGCTTACTGCCGCTTCGTCGGCAGTCAAGATGTAATTGGCTGTTCTCGCGAGTGCCTTTGTCGACAGCCCCGGCAGAGAATTACTCTCGTGATTGACGGTCTTGATGCCGAGCCGATGCGCCGCAAGCAAAACAGGCAGCGACACATAGCCGCCCGTCCCGACCACGACGTCGGGTGCGAACTCCTTGATAATCCTCCTCAGCTTAACGGGCGAGGAGGCGAGCCAGTAGGCGGCTTTCGCGTTGCGAACAAAGTTTTTCGGCGACAAACTTCGTTGAAGCCCCGCAAGGCTCACCCCCGTGAACGGATAGCCCGCTTTGACGACAAGGCGTGCCTCCATACCATCGGGTGTGCCGATAAACAGCACTTCTGTGTCGAGGAACACACTCTTAAACTTGTCCGCAATGGCAAGAGCGGGATTGATGTGCCCGGCGGTGCCACCTGCCGCAAAGAGTAGTTTGTATGCCATATTAACCTTCAATCAGCGATAATGAGTTTACTTCAGCTGCGACCTTCGCGATACAGCAAGCACAAGCCCGACCTCAATCATCTGGATTATCAAAGCGGTGCCGCCGTAACTCATAAACGGAAGCGATATGCCCGTGTTAGGGAACGAGTTGCTCACCACCGCGATGTTAAGCAGGGCTTGAATACCAAGCTGCATTGTTATGCCAAATACGAGAAGCGACGAGTAGCGGTTGGTGTTTCGCACCGCTATGTTGATTCCGCGGACGACCATAACGGCAAACAGCGTTATCATCACGACGCCGCCGATGAAACCGAGTTCTTCCACAATGACGGAGAACAAGAAGTCGTTGTGTGCGGCGGGTATGTAGGCGTATTTCTGGTGCGATTCACCAAAGCCAACCCCCGAAAACCCACCCGAACCGATTGCGATAAGCGACTGGTACGTCTGGAATGTCGCACCCGTGATGTCGGACTCAACGTCGGTCATATTCTGAAACCGCACCGACATATACTCAGGTTTGACGAGAGCGATAGCAAGCAGCCCACCGACAGCGAACACAAGCACTTGCGCAAAGACGCGCCGCTTCTTGCTTTCGGCGACAAAGCCCATAATCGTGCCGACAAGGAAGATGATGATTGTGCCCGACAAGTGAGGTTGCGCAATCGTCACAATGCAGGCAAGACCGAGGATAACGCAGTTAAGCGTGTACATTCCGAAGAACTTGCAGACGACGGTGGGCAGCCACAGCACCACACGAACAAGCGTGGACCGCGAGGTCATCGACTTGCCGCTTTCAAAGAACATCAAGGCGTTAAGCACCGCGCTCTTTTGTTCGGCGTGGGGCTTCAGCTTGTATTCGTCGTAGTCAATTGTCGAGATGTAAGCGATACAAAGGATAACCGCGACTTTAAGGAACTCTGACGGCTGAAACGTAACGCCGAACATCGTGACCCACCTGTCCGCACCACCTTGGTTGACGGGCTTGAACCTTGCGTACAGCATAAGCACAAAGCAGAACAGCGTGTAAACGGCAATCAGCGTTTTGTTCCCGTAGAGGGCACGAGGAAGCAGCGACACAACGAGAGCAATCACAATCCCCGCGCCGGCGAATAAGAGTTGCGGCTTGATGAAGTGCAGGCTGTCGCCAAACTTTGAGAGTGCCTGCGGGAAACTCGCGGAGTAAAGCATTGTCAGCCCAAACCCAAGGAGAACCAGCACCAACACAAAGTAGGTGTAGTCCATCTTCTGAAAAGGCTCAAGTTCACGCTTTTCGCGCGGTTTCTTCACGCGGCGTGGCCGAACGATTGGCTTGGTTGCTGTCTTTGTTGACATGCTTCGTTTATCCTTTCGGGTTAAGGTCAAAGTCGTAAGAAGTTGATTGCCACAGCCACGCCCCCCGCAACCAGCGAGAGAAAAGAGAACAGCATAACTATGCCGCTTTCTTTCCAGCCGCTTTTCTCAAAACTGTGGTGAATCGGCGTCATCTTAAACAGGCGTTTGCCGTGTGTCAGCTTGAAGTATACGACTTGAATGACGACGGTCAGCGCCTCCCAGATGTAGACAGCGGCGGCGAGAATCATCAGCACTTCTGTGCCGCAGCCGAAGCCAAGAGCGCAGACTATGCCGCCGAGAAACAATGACCCCGTGTCCCCCATAAATATCTTTGCGGGGTGAAGATTCCAGACCAAGAAGCCGACGACCGCGCCGCCGACACAGACCGAGAGGAGCGACAACTCGTAAAAGCGAAGCGTGAACGCAATGACGGCGAACGCCGCTGTGTAAACCACCGACACACTGCCGCAAAGTCCGTCAACTCCGTCGGTCAAGTTGACGGCGTTGACAAGGTAGAGTATCACAAGCCCCGATATGATGTAGTAGAAGAACGACAGCTCAAGCGTACCGATGAACGGAAAGTCAATCGCGGTGGAAGTGTTGCCCGACATATATCTCACCGTGAAGTACGCCGCGACGACAAGCACCTGAAGAATCAGCTTCTGTTTGACCGACAGTCCTTCATTTCGCCGCTTTTTTATCTTGATATAGTCGTCGGAGAAACCGATAAAACCCATACACACCGCCATGACGAACCCCGACAACGCGGCGGTGAACGCCTGTGTTCCCGCCGCGTCAAACGAGATAAGCTCGGCGTTCCAGAGATAGACAAGCCCTGCCGTGAACGCAAGCAGTGTCCCCGCTATGAACATAAGACCGCCCATCACGGGTGTGCCGCCCTTTGACTTGTGCCACGCGGGACCTATGTCGAGGATTGTTTGACCAAACTTCATTCGTCTGAGGAAAGGCACAAGCCACAATCCCAACACTGCCGCCACAATAAACGCCGCGCCTGCGGAAAAACCGAGCGCAATTTCCATATTATTTCCTGTTTAATTCGCTCAAAAAGTCTTGTCGCCCGCGGCCAAGCCGCTCGGGACTTTTCTCGCTCAAATGGGGACTTCGCCCCCAACCCCCCATATTAAGTTTTTCACAATCTCTTTCTCGTCAAACGGGAGGTAGTCAGCCCCGATAACCTGGTATGTTTCGTGACCTTTGCCGCAGAGAAGCACTAAGTCGCCGTCTGTCGCCACGGATAACGCAAACTGAATCGCTTTTCGTCTGTCACGTTCGCGTGTGTACTTGCCGCCTGCTTCGTCTAAGCCGACCGCCACCTCCGCGATGATGTCGTCCTCGTTTTCAAAGCGTGGGTTGTCTGACGTGACGACCGAAAAGTCGGCAAGGTGAGCGGCGGTTCTGCCCATTGCGGCACGTTTGCCCTTGTCACGCTCTCCTGCCGCGCCAAACACGAGGATAACCTTGCCTGTCGTCGTCGGCTTGACCGACGATATAAACTTGATGAGTGCGTCCTCTGTGTGTGCATAGTCGCGGATAACCGTGAACTTTTCGTTATACAGCACTTCGCTTCTTCCCGGCACACCTTTTAGAGATAAAAGTGCGTCCGCCGCGTTTTGCGCCGTCACACCAAGTGTGACGGCGGCGGCAACCGCAAGCACCGCGTTGCTTACGTTGTACTCGCCGGGGAGCGGAAGCGTCACGGGGTAACTCCGCTGTTCTTGTTCACTCGTCAGCGTGAACTTCATTGCGGCACCGCAGCTCGTGATATCAGCCGCGAAGTAGCCGCGTTGCTTTTTGTTTGAGCAAGCGACAGTGGTCACGTTCTTGTCGGCGAGATAATCGGCAATGTTCCGCCCGTATTTGTCGTCTGTGTTAAGCACCGCGTTGTCGCACATATCAAAGAGCGAGCGTTTTGCGAGGAAGTACTCGTTCATTGTGCCGTGCCAGTCAAGGTGGTCTTGCGTCAGGTTCGTGAACACAGCCGTATGAAACCGTTCGTTGGCAAGCCTGTGCTGCGAGAGCGCCTGTGACGAGGCTTCAATGGCACAATGAGTTGCGCCGCTGTCCGCCATTTCGCGGAAGTACCGATACAGCTCCATTGGTTCGGGTGTGGTGAGCCGTGCTTCATACTCCTTTTCGCCTGTGTTCACGCTTATTGTGCCGATACTGCCGCATTTTATCCCGTTTTCGCTGAGGATATGCCGCAACAGCGTGACAAACGTGCTTTTGCCGTTCGTGCCCGTCACACCGACAAGTGTCAGCGACCTGGTCGGTCTGCCGTAATATCGGCTTGCCATTTCAGAATAGAAAGCGCGTGTATTACCGACTGTCAACTCGCGTTCAAGCCCAAGCGATTGTTCGGTGACCACAAGCGCCGCGCCCTTGATAAGCATATCGGCGGCGACTGAGTGACCGTCGAAGTGCTTGCCTTTTATCGCGACAAAGATGTCGCCCGCTGTCACCTTGCGTGTGTCGTCGGTAATCGTTCCTATTTCGCGTTCAGCGAGAACGCCGCGTGTTTCGGGGAGAAGTTGATGTAAAGTCATAGCTTTCTGTTTGTTTTGATGTGCGTTGCCGCAACTCAACCTGTTTCGTCGTTCACGATGAACGCGACTTCAATCGTCGTGCCTTTCGGCAGAACCGCGCCTACCGCTTGGCTTTGAACAGTCGCTCTCGCCAACTCGTTCTCCGCCGCGCCGCCTGTCGCTCGTATGTTAAGTCCGTGGTCAAGGAGAGCTTTCGTCGCTTCCTGCACGCTCATACCGACAACATCAGGGACAGCCGTGGTTTCTTCCGCGATATCGGAGAAGTAAACATAGACTTTGCCGCCGTGAGCAAGGTAGCTGTACGGCGCGGGATAGCACTTGACCGCCTTGCCGCTTTGTTCGCCCACCACCTCGATAGTCAGCCCCGCGGCGTTGAGAGCCGTGGTTGCGTCAAGCACAGACTTTCCTATTGTGCCCGGCACCTGAACGTCAAGGTTTTGCAGTTGCTCGGTGGTGTAACTCGGGTAGATATCAAGGTTGCGGAACACCTCGCCGAACACAGCGGACACGACAGGCGCGGCGACCGCGCTGCCGTAATACTCGGTGCCGCGTGGGTCGTCAACAGCGACCAGGAGAATCACCTTGGGATTGTCGGCAGGGGAGAACGCGCAGTAACTCGACACATAGCGCATTTCGTCCAGCCCGTACTTAAACTGCTCGTCAACCTTTTGTGTTGTGCCGCTCTTCCCACCGATAGAATAGCCCATTATCCTCGCGTTTGCCCCGCCGTTCGCTTCAACGACTTGATAGAGGATATCGCGCATTAGCTCCGACGTTTCTTCGCTGATTACCTGCCGCTTTGCCTTCGGTTCGGTCACCTTGATGATGTTTCCGTTTGAATCGACTATCTTTTCAACCACATACGGCGTCATAAGATAGCCGCCGTTGATTGCCGCCGAATACGCGGTTATCATTTGAAGCGGCGTGATTTTGTTTGTCTGACCGAACGCGGAGCTTGCAAGCTCGACAGGTCCCATTCCCACTTCGCCTTGATAGATAGGATAGGCTTCACCCGGTAAGTCGATGTTGGTGCGTTCGGTGAAACCAAACGCGTCTAAGTAGCGGCTGAACTTCGACACGTTCAGCCTGCCGCCTATATCGATAAACGCGACGTTGCACGACTTTGTTATCGCGCCGACCAAGTCGAGGTTGTTGTGCCCGTTCTTTGTCCAGCAGTGGAACACGTTGCCCGCGATTGTCACCTCACCGGGGCAATAGAACGATGTGTGGAGGTCCACCTCGTTTTCTTCAAGAGCGGCGGCGGCGGTGATGACCTTGAATACCGAACCGGGAAAGTAAAGCTCGCCGATTGCTTTGTTTCGCCACTGTTTTTCAAGGAGAGCGCTCGGCAGACTCTCGTTATACTTTTGTTCTATCTCGGCGACCGACTGTGCCGACGGCAGAAGCCCCAGCGAGTCAATCTCTTTTTGTTTGTTAGCGTTCCACTGCGCCAACTCAAAGTCGGAGAAAGTCGCGGTTATTTCGTCATACTTGCCCGGGTTCGGGTCAAAAGACGGATAGGTCGCCATCGCGAGGATTCGCCCTGTTGACGGCTCCATCATTATGCCTGTTGCGCGGTTGTTCGGCAAATGCTGCTTCGACGCTTCGGCAAGTGCCTTCTCAAGCTGATACTGCAGCGTTTCGTCGATGGTGAGATATATGCTGTTGCCGTTTTGCGGCTCTATTCGTTCTTCGTCGCCTGTCGGCATTGACCGACCTTGCGCGTCTTTCAGCATCTCCACTCGACCCGGGACACCCGATAAGTAGTTGTCGTACTGCGACTCGACGCCGTAAGCACCGCCGACACTGTTGACAAAGCCGATAACCTGCGAAGCAAGCTCGCCTTTCGGGTAGATACGCCTGCTTGACTCGACCGTGTAGACGCTGTAGGTGCCGAGTGACTTTTCTGATTTGATTTTGTTTAACGCGTCAACCTGCGGCTTTTCCACTTCTTTCGCGATGATGACATACTGGCTGTCGAGTTTGCGGCACTTCTCAAGAAGCTCCGCTTCATCAAGCCCGAGTATCTCGGACAACGCCGCCGCTATCTCAGCCGCTTCGTCATACACCACGCCTACAGGTGGTTCAGTCCCCGCGTTCTTTGCCGCGATTACCGCTTTGGTTTCACGCTTTTCTTGATAATCTTTGACTTCATCGGCTTCACGAATGTCGTTCGGTGAGATGATGACAGTCCAAACAGGTTGCGACTGCGCCAAAGCCACGCCGTTCTTGTCATAGATGTTGCCGCGTGCCGCACCCAGCTCAAGGCTCTTGAACTGCTGGTTGTTTGCAAGCTCACGGTAGTATTCGTTCTTGACGACGGAGAGGAAGTATATCCTTGCGGCAAGCGCACCCGATACAAAGAGTATCACCGCGAAGAATATCAGCCACATTCGTTTTCTTATTTTGTCGCTTGTAAGGTCGGTCAAAGCGATTACCTCAGTGTTATAGCCGATTAAACAATCCGCTTCTGCGGGAGCGGGTCTGTGCCGGACGGGCATATCGAGTTGCTTGTACTTAAACTATATGATTAGCCGAACAGATTATTCCAGAAATCCGTTAGCTTTTGCCGTATTGTGTCAGCCGCGACAGCTTCGCTCGACTTTGCCGCGACAGAGATTTTCGCGGGGGGGACGCTGATACGAACTTCTTGTGCAGCTGAAACCTTCTGCATACCAAGCACATCTTTCGCGTATGCCTCAACGTCTGATATCCCCGCCTTTGACTCGAGTATCGTTGTAAGTCGCGCCGTTTCTGACTGTGCTTCAGATAGCTCGCTGTTCACCACCTCAAGTTCACGCACTTCTTCGTTCAGCTCGCTTCGGCTTGCAACGCTGATGAAAGGTATCACGAGCGCCGCAACGAGAGCCAGCGTATAAAGAAAAGCGTTGCCGTTTCTCGCAACCGCGTTTTTGGTCGCGACAAAGGCGTTGATTGAACGGACGCGAAAGTCGGCGGTGGACTTTGGTGTTTGCTGTTGTTCGGGTTTCTTGTCCGAATGTTTTTTATAGGCGAGGTTTGTGTTCATGGCGCAGACCTTTCTATACAGCGTAGCTTTGCGGTTCGGCTTCGTATGTTCTCTTCAAGTTCGGCGGCAGACGGGAGAATCGGCTTGCGGTTTACTAAGTCGTACTTCTTCACACCGCCGCAAGCACAGGCGGGAAGCCCGGGTGGGCAGGTGCAGGAGCGGGATATATCGCGGAACTTCTTCGTCACAATGTCGTATTCAAGCGAGTGAAACGTGATGACAGCGAGTCTGCCGCCGACTTTCAGCAGCGAGAGCAGCGTGTCAAGCCCCTGCTTCAGTGAGTCAAGCTCCGCGTTCACTTCAATCCGAAGTGCCATAAAGCTTTTGCGGCAAGGGTGCTTGTCGTTTCGGTACGAGAGCGGCACGTTTCGTTTGATTATCTCAGCGAGTTCAAGCGTTGTTTCAATCGGTTTGGTTTCACGGTAGCTCACTATCCCTGCCACGATACCGCGAGCATACTTTTCCTCACCGTAGGAGAACAGGATACGCGTCAGTTCGTCGGCTTGATAGGTGTTGACCACATCGGCGGCGGTCATTCCCTCGTGTGACATTCGCATATCGAGGGGCGCGTCCTCGTGAAACGAAAACCCGCGGTCGCCCTCAAGCTGCCGCGACGACACGCCGAGGTCAAGCACCGCGCCGTCTATCTCGGTTATGCCGAGTGACGACAAATGTTTGCCTGCATTTGAGAAGTTATCTTTGACAAAAACCACATCGGGATAAGGCGCAAGGCGTGCCGCCGCCGCCGTGATTGCTTCGCTGTCGCGGTCAAAGCAGACAAGCCTGCCGCCACGATTCGCTATCTCCGCCGAATGACCGCCGCCGCCTGTCGTCCCGTCAATGTAAAGACCGCCCGCCTTGACGTTCAGCACATCAATCGTTTCGGTCAGCAAGACGCTGTAATGTTTGAAAGTCATATTAAGTCATACTTGTCAAGTTCATCTGATGTATACTTCGATAGCTCATCGTTGAAGTAAATGTCGAACACCTCTTCATCCCACAACTCCACGCGTTCGCCCATTCCTTTTACGCAGATTTCTTTTTTGAGGCAGGCGTATTCACGGAGAACAGCGGGCAAGACCACACGCCCTTGCTCGTCTGCAGTCAGTTCGGTGACAGACGACAAGACTGTTCGTTTGTGCAAGTCGCGAAGCCGCGTGTTCGTGATTGTGTCGGTGTTGCGGCGCAGTTCTTCAAGACCGTCGGCTGTGTAAAGCAGCAGGCAGCGTTCGCGGAAAGCGCGCACAGCAAAGAAAGACTCCCCTAAGTTCTCACGGAAAGCCTTGGGCACATTAAACCGTCCCTTGTCGTTCAACGCGGCGCGGTATTCGCTGTAAAAGCCCGTCATACTGCTACACTTTCAACATTATTAACAACCATTGTTGAAAACTCACCGTTGTTTCAACCGTTTCAACAGAGTTTTCAACATAAAACCACTGTACACCACAAAAGGGCACAAAACTGCTATTGATAGGTATTATACAACAAAAATAGCTCATATGTCAAGCGGTGAATGAATGAAAGCAAAGCAAAAGCCCCGACAAACGCTGTCGAGGCTTTTGTTATTTTGTTACATCAAGTCACATTAGATAAAATTATACCCAATGTCAAACGCTTTCAGGTTGCTTTCAAACATCTGCGGCTTTTTTGCCGGCGTATTCTTCTCAAGGGCTTTTCTCACGGTGTCTTTGCTTGTGAACGGCACTTCTTTGAGGAACTTGCCGAGCAGGATTATGTTCGCCGCGCCTTTCAGTCCGTGTTCTGTCGCCAAAGCGGTCGCGGGGACAAAGAAGCTTTTGATATCACCGCGTATGTTCTCCGCTGAAACCAAAGTTTCATCGATAAACGCCGTGCCTCCCGCTTCAACTGTCGCGATGAACTTGTCGTAACTCGGCGTGTTCATGACGAACAGGACGTTCGGTTCGGTAATCAGCGGCGAACCGACGGGTTTGTCGCTCACCGTGACGGAGCAGTTGCAGGTGCCGCCACGCATCGCGGGTCCGTATGACGGCAACCACGACACTTCTTTTTCGTCAAGAAGTCCAAAGTAAGCGAGGAGTTTCCCCGCAAAGAGTATCCCCTGACCGCCAAAGCCTGCAAGCACCGCTTTTATCTCGTGTGTATCAGCCACGTTTCTTCTCCTTTACGCATTGAAATTCCGTACCGCGCCTTCTTTGAAAACGCCGAGCGGATAGTAAGCCGCAAGTTCGTTCTTCACGCGGTCGAGAGCGGCGACAGGCGTCATTCCCCAGTTGGTGGGGCAGGTGGACAGCACCTCTATGATAGAAAACCCTTGCTTCTTCAGCTGAAAGTCGAATCCTTTGCGGATTGCTTTCTTCGCGTTTGCCACACTCTTCGGGTCATAGACCGCAACTCGCTCCGCTAACGCAACGCCCGACAAAGTCGCCAGCATTTCGCTCACACGAACGGGGAAACCTTCGGTGTCGGTGTTTCTGCCGTATGGCGTCGTTTGCGTGACTTGCCCTGGCAAGGTGGTCGGTGCCATTTGACCGCCTGTCATTCCGTAAGTCGTGTTGTTGATGAATATGATTGTTATGTTCTCACCGCGAGTCGCCGCGTGAACGGTTTCGGCTGTGCCGATAGCGGCAAGGTCGCCGTCGCCTTGATAGGTAAACACAACCTTGTCGGGCAACGCACGCTTAACTCCCGTCGCTACAGCGGGGGCGCGACCGTGCGAGGCTTCCATCATATCGCAGGCAAAATAGTCATACGCCATAACCGAGCAACCGACGGGGCAGACGCCAACGGTGTTGTTCTCTATGCCGAGTTCGTCGATGATTTCGGCGACAAGTCGGTGAACAATGCCGTGGGTGCAACCGGGACAATAGTGGGTTGGGATATCGCAAAGTGATTTGGGTCGTTGAAAGTCAGGCATATGTTACACTCCCTTTAACTTCTCTAATATTTCTTCGGGCTTCGGGATAATGCCGCCCGTTCTGCCGAAGAAATCAACGGGGATTTTGCACTCAAGCGCAAGTCTTACGTCGTCAACCATCTGCCCCATTGACATCTCGCAGACGAGAACGCGCTTTGCTGTCTTGGTCGCTTCACGCAGTTCGTTGACTGGGAACGGGTAGAGAGTAATCGGACGGAACACACCCGCCTTGATTCCGAGTGAGCGCGCTTTTTCGGCGGCTGTGCGGGCAAGACGCGCGGTTGAACCGTAAGCCGCGATAATCACATCGGCGTCGTCTGTCATATACGACTCTGCCATTGTGTGCTTCGCTTTTATCTCGTCATATCGTTTGAATCTCTCGTGAATCTTCTCCTCAAGTTCAGTCGCCTCGAGGTAAAGCGAGTTGATTATGTTGTGTTTTCGTTTGCCGCCGTGTCCGTTAGCCGCCCAGCTTTTGTCAAACGATTTGCCGTTTTCTTCCCGCTTCTTGAACACAACGGGTTCCATCATTTGACCGAGAAGCCCGTCAGCGAGGAGCATAACAGGCATACGATACTCGTCGGCAAGGTCGAACGCCCTTGTCACCAAGTCGGCCATTTCCTGCACGGTTGACGGTGCCAACACAATGACGTGGAAATCCCCGTGACCAAGCGCCCGTGTCGCTTGCCAGTAGTCGGCCTGTGACGGTTGGATACCGCCGAGTCCCGGTCCGCCACGCTGCACGTTGATGACGACGCAAGGCAGGTCGGCGCCCGCGATATAAGACAGACCCTCGCTTTTCAGCGAGATTCCGGGTGAGGACGAGCTTGTCATACAGCGTGTGCCTGTGCCTGCGCAACCGTAAACCATATTGATTGCCGCGATTTCGCTTTCAGCCTGCAAAAACACGCCGCCCACTTTGGGCAGCCGCTTTGAAAGATATGCCGATATTTCAGTCTGCGGTGTTATCGGATAGCCGAAGAAGCATTTGCAACCCGCTGATATAGCGGCTTCCGCCAACGCCTCGTTGCCTTTCATCAAAACGCGTTCGCTCATTCTTTCCCCTCCTTTTTTACTGTAATGGCACATTCGGGACACATCACGGCACAGAGAGCGCAAGCGATACATTTGTCGTCGTCAACGCAGACAGCCGTGTTGAAGCCTGCGTTGTTCAGTTTGGTGGTGTCGAGTTCCACAATCTTTTTCGGGCACTGTGGAATACAAAGTCCGCACCCCTTACAGCGTGAGAAGTCAACGGTCATTTTGGGCATAAGTTTATGTTCTCCTATCGATATCAACACTTGAACAATCTGTTTCACGAGGATTCCGCTCCTGCGGGGAGCGGCAAAGGCGTTGACCGAGTCATTCCGGTCGCCCGCCTCTGCCCCGAGGGGCATGGTCTTCGGTATGCAGCGTTGATGGTTGACATTATTCTTATATAAAAGTTTTTACGAATACATCAATCGGTTTAATCCCGTGTCTGTCGCTTGGGAACAACCCCGCTTTCGCGGTGGTGAAGAGAAGCGGCAGGTTTGTGATACGCGACAATTCTTTCGCTTGTACGACTGATGATTCGATGATATCCGCGGTGGTTTGCTCGCCTAAGTTTGTGTTGTTGACGATAGCGGTGGCGGAAGTGCCGCTTGCCGCTTCAATCTCTCGCATAAGCCGCTCCGCTTCGCTCGGCGTTTGCGTCAGAAACCTGCGGAAGTTTACGACATAGATAAACTCTACTTCGCGGTTATTCAGCACGTTTTTGTATCGACCCAGCGCCTTTGCACCCTCGTCGTCGCCACCCACGTCGATAATCAGCGGCAGTTTGTCCGTGGGTTCGGCACTCAGCCCGAAGTTCAGCGCGGGGATATCGAGGTTCGTGTTAGCGTAAGACGACACGTTCAGCTGAATGTTGTTTCGCAAAAAAAGTTCCGCGAAATCCGCGGTACGAAAGAACGGGTTTACTATGTCGAGGTCGGCGATACGGCAGGGGCTTTGCCACAAGGCGAGGTTAACCGCCAAGTTCGTTTTCCCGCTGCCGTAATGCCCTGTCACTATGGTTACTTTGCTCATTCGGTGGTGTCGGTGTCGGGCGCTTCGTCTGACGCTTCGTCAGGTGCGTCCGCTGTGCCGACAAGTTCTTCTATCGCTTCTTCTTTCAGTTCTTCGTCCTCAATCTGCTCGAGTTCGCCATTCATCAGCTTATCAAAGTCGTCGCCGCTGATTTTCTCGTTCTTCAGCAGATACTCGGCTACGATGTGCAGTTTGTCCACGTTGGCCTTGAGGATATCCTCGGCTTTGGTGTAAGACGTTTCAATCAGCAAACGAATCTCTGAATCTATCTCGGAGGCTACATTGTCGGAGTAGTTCTTCCCCTGTGAATAGTCGCGACCGAGAAAGACCTCCTCGCTGTCGTGCCCGTAAACGACAGGACCGAGTTTCTCGGAGAAACCGTATCGTGTCACCATGCTGTGAGCAATCTTGGTTGCCCGCTGCAGGTCGTTTGAGGCACCCGTTGATATATCGTCGAGTATCAGCTTCTCCGCCACACGACCGCCAAGCAGCGCGACAATCTCTTGCTCGTATTCCGACTTGGTGGCAAAGCTCTTGTCGTGTTCGGGCAGCGACATCGTGTAACCGCCCGCTGTTCCGCGCGCTATAATCGACACTTGATGCACCTTGTCGAGTTTCTCGCAACAGAAAGTCACGACTGCGTGACCTCCCTCGTGATACGCGGTCAAACGCCGTTCTTTCTCGGTCACAACCTTCGACTTCTTCTCGGGACCCGCGATAACTTTGATTAACGCTTCTTCAATGTCGGGCTGGTTGATTTCTTTTCTGTCCACACGCGCCGCAAGAAGCGCCGCCTCGTTCACGAGGTTCTCGAGGTCCGCCCCCGTAAAGCCCGACGTCGTCTTTGCGATAGTCGAGATGTTTATGTCCGCGCCGAGTTTCTTGTTTCTTGTGTGAACCTTGAGGATATCCTCTCTGCCTTTTATGTCGGGGTAGTTGACGACAATCTGTCGGTCAAAGCGACCCGGTCGAAGCAAAGCGGGGTCGAGGATATCGCGGCGGTTAGTCGCCGCCAAGACGATAATGCCCTCGTTGTCCGAGAATCCGTCCATTTCCACAAGCAGTTGGTTCAGTGTCTGCTCACGTTCATCGTGACCGCCGCCAAGTCCGGCGCCGCGGTGCCGACCCACCGCGTCAATCTCGTCTATGAACACAACCGACGGCAGTTTCTTCTTTGCTTGGTCGAACAAGTCGCGCACGCGCGACGCGCCGACGCCGACGAACATCTCCACGAAGTCAGAACCGCTGATTGAGAAGAACGGCACGTCCGCTTCACCTGCCACAGCTTTAGCGAGGAGGGTTTTACCTGTACCGGGAGGTCCGACGAGAAGCACGCCCTTCGGGATACGCGCGCCAAGTTCGACATACTTGCGCGGGTTCTTCATGAAGTCTACAATCTCGGCGAGTTCTTCCTTTTCTTCGTCCGCACCCGCCACATCATCAAAGCAAACTTTCTTCATGCTCATCGGCTTGGTGTTTGCCCGTGAGAACGAAGCCATCTTGCCGCCGCCGCCTGTTTGCCGCATAATGACAAACATCATCACCGCCATTACGCCTATCAGGAGCAGATAAGGGAGAAAACTGGTGAGGAACGTGTTGTCGGCAACGGGCGCGTAGTCTTGAAGCACAGGTTCGTTTGCGTGCAAGACGTTGTACTTCTGCCGATATTCCATTGTGTCATTGAGAAACAGGTTGACACTCGGCACGGTGTATTCGTGAATCGAAGCGGTTTCGCTTTCACCGCGAAGCTTATACCTAAGAACACCCGTGCCGAGGTTAAGCCCGTACTGGCTGACCTCGTATTTGTCAAAATGAGAGATTACATCTGAATAGGTGTCGGTCTTGGCTTTCGGGCTGACCATAGTGAGGATTGAAACAAGCCCCACCACCAACAGAATAATAATCGCAATATAGATAAGTATTCCGCGTAGTTTGTTCGACTGCATTAGTTCTCCTTCTTGTTCTTGCTTTCAGTAGGTAGTTTAAGAATATATTTCTCTTTTCAGCACGCCCACATAAGAGAGGTTGCGATATTTTTCCGCGTAATCAAGCCCGTAACCGACCAAGAACTCGTTGGGGCAATCAAATCCACTGAAATCCGCGTCAATGTCGGCGGTACGCGCCTCCCGCTTGTTAAGCAGGGCGCAGACCCTGACAGAACGCGCGCCTTTCCCCTCGAAGTGCTTTTTGAGGAAATAAAGCGTGTTCCCTGTGTCGATGATATCCTCGACAATCAGCACGTCTTTGCCTGTTATGTCGGCGGTGATATCTTGCTTCAGCGTCACGTCACCGGAGCTTGTCGTCCCAGCGCCATAAGACCCGATTGTGATGAACTGAATCGTGACAGGCAATGTGATTTGACGAAGCAGGTCGGTGAAGAAGAGGCACGCACCCTTAAGCACACAGATAAGGACAAGCCCCTCGTCCTCGTTGTAGCTGTCGCTGATTTGCTTGCCGAGTGTCGCCGCCGCGAGAGCAAGCTGCCCGTCTGTGAACGCGATGCGTTCTATATCCTTATTCATAATATTACCTGTATTTTACCAGATATTGCCTAACTAAGGCATTATTCATTATAGCATTATCGGCGTGAAAAATCAATCTCTTTTCTTGTAGTTTTGATGAAAGTTTTCGGTGTAAAGTTCACCGTGACGGACGATGATGAACTTGTCAAGCTGTGGGTTCAGCTTGCCGCCTGTAACGAGAAGCGAAGTCACTTCGTCTATTATAAGACCGGAGGGCGTTATGTTATTGTCGGTAAGAAACGCCGCGATTATACGTCTTTGCAGACTTGGCGGGCAATCGGCAAGACGCGCCGCGTCAATTCCCTTGCTTGTTTGCAGCAAACATACTTGTTTCAACGCAAGCGTGTCAAGAAAATCGCAGTCTTCGCGGAGATACTTCGTCAGTTTGGTCGTGCCGCGTTCAAGCGAGGGGTTCAGCGTTCTCAGCTGAGGCAAGACGTTCAGGCGGACGCGATTGCGTGAAAACTGAACATCGGTGTTCGTTTTATCAACAACGTATGCTTCGCCGCGTCTGTTCATATCGTCACGGATTTCCGCCGAAGTTGCGTAGATAAGCGGTCGAATGATGTCGCCGCGGACAGGTGGTATGCCGCAGAGTCCTTTCAGCGAGGTGCCGCGTGTGAGAGAGAGCAGCACCGTTTCGGCGTTGTCGGTCGCGTTGTGTGCCGTTGCAATCAGCGTTTGTGCGCCGCCGACTTGACCAAAGCAGTTGTAACGCGCTTCTCTCGCGGTTTCTTCAGTGCTGTGGTGCTTTTGCTTCAGCGACTTCACGTCTATGACAGCAACACTAAGCGGAACACCGAGTCGGTTGCATAATTCGCGGCAAAACGCTTCGTCGTCGCCGCTTTCTTGACGAAGCAGGTGATTGACGTGAACCGCCTCGACTTGCTTGATATCGAGCCGTTCTTTCAACTCAAGAAGATTGAGAAGAAGGCAAACGCTGTCCGCTCCGCCCGACAACGCGACCACCACGGTCCGGCCGGTGGGGAGCATACGAAAGTCGTTTATCGCGGCAATGATGTTGTCGGCTACTCTGTTCATGGAGAGGACGGCGTTCTGTTGTCGGCTACAGCATAGTCAACCGACGTAAACTTGTAGAACTCGCCGCGAAACTCAAGCGGAACGCGGTCAACCGAACCGTGGCGGTTCTTTGCCACGATACACTCGCAAAGGTTCGGGTTTTCCACGGTTTTGTCGTAGTAATACTCGCGGTGGAGGAACATAACGACGTCGGCATCTTGCTCGATAGAGCCGCTGTCACGCAGGTCTGAAAGGAACGGGCGTTTGTCCTTGCCCGGCCGCTTCTCGTTGTCACGAGAGAGCTGCGAGAGGAGGATAACAGGCACGTTCAGCTCTTTCGCGAGAATCTTGAGGTTACGCGTTATCTCGCTTATCTCGTTCACACGGTTGCCGTCGCGTCGGTTCGTGCTCATCAGCTGAAGATAATCGATGACGACCAGCCCAAGGTTTTTGGTGCGCCGAAGCTTCGCTTTCATCTCGGTGATAGAAACATTCGGTGTGTCGTCGATATAAAGCGGCAGTTTGGTGAGAACAGCGGCGGCGTCCGCGATTTTCGGCCAGTCCCCCCCCTCGAACATTCCGCTCTTGAACTTGCCGTTGTCAACGGTCGCTTCGGTTGAAAGCATACGTGTGACGAGTTGTTCGCGCGACATCTCAAGGCTGAATATCGCCACTGCTTGTCCGTTTGTTCGTTTTGCGATGTTGGTCGCCATATTGACCGCGAACGCCGTCTTACCCATACTCGGACGTGCCGCGATAACAATGAGGTCGGAGCGGTTAAGCCCGGATAAAAGCAGGTCAAGGTTCTTGAACGAAGTTGAAAGCGATTTGTTTTTAACGGAGTTCGGGTCGTTTGACAGCGCGCTTAACTCTTGAACGACGTTCATCACGGTCGGCGAGATTTGCAGCAGTCCGTTTATCTCGCGTCCGTTTCTGATTGAATAGATAGTCGATTCGGCAAAGTCGAGCAATGCGTTCGGCTCGTCGCCCTCTGCTGCCGCAAAGCCGAACACCTCGTTGCAAGACGTGAGGATTTGCCTCACCAACGCTTTGTCCTCGATGATTTTGGCGTAAGCAGGCAGACTTGACGGCGCGAAAGACAAGTCGGCAAGTTTCTTTAGGTAGGCGACCGCTTCTTCCTGCGTGTCAAAGACATTGCGGCGGCAAGTTTCGTTGATGACCGTGATGATATCAATCGGTATGCCGCTGATATACATTGTGCTGACAGTTGAATAGATATCGCGGTTAAGCGGTGTGAAGAAATGCTCGGCTTTAAGTTTGTCGGCGACCGCCGATATCAGCGACGGGTCGGTCAGAAGCGCACCAAGCACGGCCTGCTCCGCTTCAAGGCTGTTGGGCATACGAACGGCAGGGTTTTGTATTGTTTGCAGGTGCTGTGGAGAGTTTAATTCAGCCATATATTTGATTTACTTTTCGCCGACCGCGACGTAGAACTTCGCCGATACATTCGGGTAGAGCTTCGCTTCCACCTCGAATGTGCCGAACGACTTTATCTCGCCGTGAACGAGTTTCTTCTTCTCGACATTCAGCGACAACTGCGCCGACAACGCGGAAGATATGTCTTTGCCTGTCACCGCGCCAAACAACCTGCCGCCCTCTCCGCCTTTCGCGCTCACACGGACAGTCTTGCCCGCGAGAGTTTCGGCTGTCGCTTTCGCCGTGTCGAGTTCGACTTGCTTTTGGTGAGCAACCGACTGCTTTTTGCTGTCGAGTTCGGCGATAGTCGCCTTGGTTGCTTCGGCGGCAAGCCCCTGCTTGAACAAGAAGTTCTTTGCGTAACCGTCTTTCACTTCTTTCAGCTCGCCCTTTTTGCCTGTGCCCTGAACATCTTGGAGAAGAATAACTTTCATTTATGTTTACCTCGTATGTCGCTTAAAAGAAGTATACCCACATAATGGCATACGATTGTTATTATAACATATAATCGGTGATTACACAAGCCCCTTGGTGTACAGTCAGTGTTCACTGTTAAAAAGAAAAGCAAAAAAAGAAGCTCGACGTCCGAGCTTCAAGGTGAGGTGAGAACAGATGAGTACAAAAGAAAGGAGAAAAGGAGAAACAAAGCACTACATTTGCATAATGTTATTATATCACAATGCTTTCGGTTTGTCAATATGTTATAAAAACTTTTCTCTAAAAATCAAATTTTTGGTACTATTGCACAAAAGCAATGCTTGGTTTTTGTTCACTTGTTGGGTAATGCCTTGACTAAAAATGTCAATCTGTGTCAAACAGGCAATTCGTTTTGCAGATATTCCGTTCCTGCGGGAGCGGCAAGGACTTTTCGGTCGCCCGCCTGCGCCCCGAGGGGTATGACCTTCGGGACTGCACTTCAGCTGTTGATGAGTGAAGAAACAGTGTTCTCTCTCCCGTCTTTGGTGGGAGAGAGAACACTAAATGATTCACTTAGCCCTATTTCTTTAGTCTTACGGCGATAACCGATATATCATCCTCCCTTCCTTTCTCGGCGGAATACTTTGCCGCCGATGCGATATGTTCCGCGATTGCGCCGAGTTCCGAACCCGCAAGACTTTCCTTTTCGAGTTGACGCGCCAGCCATTCGTCCGACAAATCGGCGCCGTCACTCGCCATAACAAGCAAATCCCCCTTTCCTATCGTGAACGTCTTGCTTTCAAACATCGGCTTTCCTATTCCCATTGGCATACCCCCTCCCGCCGCTTTAGCGAACGCTTGTCCGCATTTGATGAAAGTCGGCGCGGCTCCCGCCTTGTACAGCGTGGTTTCACCGCTGCAGAGGTCAATCTCCGCCGCGTCGAGTGTCGCGAAACTCTCGTCGTCGGTGCAAACCGAGAGTGCGTTCGCTGTGATTTCAGCCGCAAGCCCGAAGCTCACGCCCGAACGAATCAGCTTTGACATCATGCCGCAAGCAAACGCCGAGTCAACCCTTGCCCTCGCTCCGCTTCCCATTCCGTCGGAGAGAATGACGTAGGCGTGTCCGTTCCCCGACGTGAATGTTTCGTAGTAATCGCCGCAACTCTTCTCGCGTCCCTTGGCGACTTGAAACGCCCCAAACTCCGCCTTGTAACCCGCTCGTTCACGCAGCGTCATAAAAAAACCGCCGCCGAATGTATTGACATCAGGCGTGTCGAACACCGTCCGTAAAGCGACCGAGATTCGTTCAACCAAGAATGACAGCTTGACGTTTGGTTCGGTGTTGCCGAAACATTCGGCGAAGTATCGCCCGTTTATTCGCGACACCGCCGCTCTCGCGTTGCCGACGCCACATTCGGCGAGTATCGCTTCCACAGCCGCCGAATCGGCAAGCAAGGCTTCTTCGCGTTCCCCGTCAAGCTTGAAACTGTCGGCGAGTTCTGTCAGCAGTTTCTCTGAAGCGGTCAGCTGCGACATAAGCGCGTCGCGTGCCGACGATATCTTCGACGAAGTGTTCATCACACTCACTCGTTCACGGAAAAGCCGCTCACTCACACGAATGTGCGTTTGTGTCCGCTTGCACTTGTCGCGAAACCACTGCGGAAAATCCGTGTCCTCGATGTGTTCCCCGTGTCGCATTGCCGTGACAAGCGACGACAGCACGCTTGCCGTGTCGTTGTAGCCTTTGCCCCAACAATCCGTGTTGCGTTTGCAGTTGCGGCAGACTTCTCCTGCCGCTGATTGCGGTATGTCGGCAAAGTTTTTCGGTGCCGACACCCCCGTGACAGCCGCGCTTTCTTCCACGGCTTGCCGCACCTCGCCGATAGTCGCGGCGGTGCGGCAAAGGCGTGCGCCAAACAAGCCGCGCATATCGGGAGCGGTGCGAATCTCGCTTGCCGCTTCTCCAAACGAGAGCTTTGAACGGGGAAGCACCAAGAAAGGTATCGTTGATAACAAAGTTGTGGGGAACATAAGGACGGCACGGTCAAGCATACCGGCAAGGAGAATCCCGACAGCGGACGACAGGAGGAACGCCGCCGCTGTCAAGAGCCTGTTTCTCTTGCCGAGAAACTGAAAGAAAACCCCGGCGACCACAAACCCGACCCCTGTGCCGAAAAACCACGGGTCGGCAAGCGCCAGCCCCAGCAGTGACAGCACACCCGCATAGACAGGCGCGTCTTTTCTCCCCAAGAACATTCCCGAGGAACAAAGCACCACAAACCCCGCCGAAAAGACGCCCGCGTTGATAAGGAGCGGCACGGTGGTTTCAATTCCCGCGAGAGCGCAGACAGCGAAGAGATAGGCGACCGATAAGCAAGCGGTTTCGCGTCCCGTGAAGGTGCGGCGTTCTCCTTTGGCGGCAAACACCTTGACAGCGGCATTAAGCGAGAACGACGCGGCAAACGCGACTGTCGCGAGGACAGCGGCGGCGAGGTAATCAGTCGCGGTTGTCGACTGAAAAGCGGCGAGCGAGAACACAGCAAGCGAGCAGACAAGCGAACTCACGACGGAAAAGAACGCGGAGGTTCTGCGGCCAAACAACAGGCGAAACGTGCCGACCGCAAGCAGAACGAAAGTCCCTGCCACGACCGTGCCTCCGTTCGCTCCCGACAGGGCAAGCCCCGCGGCTCCGCCGACAAACGCGGCAGGTATGTAAAAGCCGCTGAGAGCGGACACAAGAACAGCCGCAAACGGCGATGGAAAGCCGAAGAGTTCGCCCCCCGCAAGCAAAAACGCACCCAAGGCTGCCCCCGTGAAGCTGACCGATGTTTTGATGATAGGATTTCTCATTCGTCGTAACTCCGAAAGCGATGTCTAACTCGCTGTGTATGTGAATAGACTGTAGTTTATACCCATTGTAATATCTTTCCCCCGTGAAATTTGTCGTTCTGAGTAGCGGCGACTAAAGTTGTCAATCTAAACAGAATATCAACAACTTCAGCTCATATTGCGAAGGTCATACCACTCGGGGCACAGGCGGGCGGCCGGAAAGCCCTTGCCGCTCACGCGGGAGCGGAGTATCTGTGAATCGGATTGTTTAAGTTGTTCATATTGAGGCTGATTCAGACACATTAAAGTAACTTCAACCTTAAACGGCTGTGTGACGACACTGTGACAAAGTTTTGTAGCATATTGAACAAAAAAGTGTAAATTTATGCGACAAATTTCTCAAAACCTATTGCAATTCACTTCAAGCTGTGATATAATAGTTACTGTTGTGTTACACAACTTCATACCCTATATATAAACGCTCTTGCAAGGGAGTTACTTATGCCGAACGTAATAGAACAAATCATTGAAATCGACAGAAGCGCAAGGGGCAACGTCGCTGCCGCTCATCAAAAAGCGCACGACATATACGAAGCGACCCGCGTTGAAGTCGAGGCGCTTGCGCGTGACTACGAGTCGCAGATGAACGGGCGTGTCACGGCAATTCGTGTTGCTTCACGGAAGAACGCGGAAGCCGAGGTGTCGAAGCTGACTGTCAAGCGTGACGAGTCGCGTGCCGAAGTGTCGCAGATATTCCGCGACCACCGCGTCAAGTGGGAAGATGAAATCTTCGCGAGGATAACCTCCGTATGAGCGGCGAATACGGCGCGCTTGCCGCAAAGGCGAGAGCGATTTACGGCAGACGCCTGACTGCGGCGGATTTTTCCGCCCTCATAAGAAAATCTTCTGTGGCTGAAGTTATGTCCTATCTCAAGGGCACGCCGCGATTCTCGTCGGAGTTTGCCTCCGTGAACGAGCTTACCGCAAGACGCGCCCAGATAGAGTCGTTGCTTGAACGCTCGTTGTTCGAGATATACGGCAGACTGCTTCGTTCGGCAGGCGGCGGCGACGATGGCTTCCCGAAGTTTATGTTCTTCAAGTATGAGCTTGACGTTATCGTCAACGTGTCGCTCTATATATTGATAGACAAACAGGAAAGCGTTATCGCGTATCTGCCGTTTTATATGGAGGACTTGCTCGGTTTTGAACTCGCGCCTCTCGGTAAAATCAAAACGGCAAGCGAACTCCCTGCGGCATTTGCCGACACCGACTACGCCGACATCTTGGTGGAACACTTCGGCGGAAACAAAACGCCTAAGGTCGACTTGTTCCTTCGCGATATGAACGCGCGGTATGTCGACAAAATGACCGAACTCGCGGCTGAGGACATATCAGGCGACGCGAAGAACGAAGTGATTGGTCTAATCAAGGCGCAAGCGGAGATTGACAACTTGCTTCTCATCTATCGGCTTCGCTCGCTCTTCAAAGAACCGTCAACCGAGATTCTGCCGCTTCTGCTCCCGATAAGAGCGAAACTCCCGAAAGGCGTGGCTCAGTCTGCGGCAAACGAACATGACGCCGACGCGAAAGTCTTGGCGCTGCTGAAGAAGTATTACTTCAAAGATAAGATAGTCTGTGACCTCAACAACATCGAGGTTTCGGCGAGGAAGTATATGCGCGACAGGTGCGCGAGGCTTCTCCACATGTCGGAGGACGGCGCGGCGGTGATGTACGCGTTAATGCGCCTGCTTGATATCGAGAAGCACAACGTCATCACCGTGGTGGAAAGCGTGAAGTACGCGCTCCCCGTGACCGAAACAGAGAAAATGCTCGTTAATTAACAATCTTGTTTATGCAAGAACATACGTCAACAAAAGGGGTGGTTCGTTGGCTATCGAAAAAATGTCGCTTGTGTCGATAGAAGGCCCGCTGAAGAAAGTCAACCGCGCACTTAGAAAGTGCCGTGAGAGCGGGTGTTTCCACATAATGCCGGCTGCCGAATCGGCGGATAGTTCGCATGCCGGACCAAGGTCGTTCACAAGACTGAAAGACCGCAACACATACGCGCAACTGCTGAAACGCTATCAAGTGTTGGCGTCGCGGCTTGGGATAACACTGACGAAATCGGACTTCTCTTCGGCTGAGAATATGAGCTCGGGCGGCGACTTCGATGCGTATGCCGCCAAGGTGGAGCACTCGGTTGAGAACATAATGAAGCAACGCGAGGACTTGATTGCCGACGCGGATAACCTGAAGCAGGTGGTCCGTCAGCTTGAGTTTCTTGAGGGACTGAAAACCGATTTCCGCGATATATTCCCGATGAAAACCGTCAAGATTCGCTTTGGTCGTATCACCGAGGACGGTTTCAAGAAGTTTGACTTCTATAAAGACAAACCTTACATCTTCGTCAAGTTCAAGACCGAGAAAGAACGGCTTGCTGATTACATCTGGGGGGTTTACTTCACCCCGACGGCGGTCAGCGAGGAGATAGACGAGATATTCCGTTCGCTTTCGTTTGAACGCGTCCGTATGCCGGACTTCCTTGAAGGCAAGGCGGCGGATGAACGCACGCGGCTTATCTCTGAAATCGAAGCGGGAAACAAAGAGATATCGCGGCTTGACGCGGAGATAAAGGCGATTGCAGGTCGTCACACCAAGGCGTTCAACTCGGTTTACTCGAAACTTGAGTCGCTGTACGGCGCGGCTGCTCTGCGGCAGAACGTGTCGGCGGCAGGCAGCAGGTTCTATATATCGGGATACGTGCTCGCAAGGAAATCCGCCGAGTTTGAACGGCAGTTTGAAGAAATCGGCGACATCACACTGATGTTCGTGCCGCCGTCAGGCAAACCCGACGACAACACGCTCTCGCCGCCCGTTAAGCTACGAAACAACGTCATTATCCGTCCGTTTGAGATGTTCGTCAGGATGTACGGTCTGCCCGAATACGGCGGCATTGACCCAACGCCGTTCATCGCCTTGACGTATATGCTCTTTTACGGGATAATGTTCGCCGATGTGGGTCAAGGGTTGGCTCTCTCAATCTTGGGATTTATCCTCGCCGCGAAAACAAAGTTCGCTCTCGCTCCCATTATGTCGCGAATCGGACTCGCGGGCGCGGCGTTCGGTATCTTGAACGGCTCGATATTCGGCAACGAGGAGATTCTGACACCGTTCTTCCGCTATCCGACCGTCTACTCCGCACTCGGTTTGTCTGAAGCACCGCACAGTGTGTTCAGCGTATCGGCGGCGTTAATCATCGGCACTCTCGGTATCGGCGTTGTTATGCTAATCGTCACGATTCTGATGAACACGATTATCGCGACACGTCGCGGCGATTACGAAAGCGGGTTGTTCGGACCAAGCGGGCTTGCGGGGTTTGTACTGTATGGCTCGGTAATTGTGGCGGCTCTTGCCGCTGTGACAGGCAACTCGATATTGAATCCCGTCTATGTTATCTGTCTGTTCCTTTTGCCGCTTGCTTCGATATTCTTCAAAGAAACGCTCGCGCACAAGATGAAGCAACGCGACAAACGCTCAAAGCTCGCGAGTGCCGCGAATGACCGCCGACTTTCAGAAGCAATCAAGCGTGTGACGACAGATGGCGCGGTGTTTGAACTGAGTGGCTGCGGTTATGTTGGGTGCAGATACGGCTCGCTCTCCCTTGAGGGATACGGCAAGCTGAACCGGTTCTCAAGTCTAAGCTTCTGCTTCTTCCCGACTGAAACTGACGGCTATCGTGTCAGCGGCTACTACGCCGCACCAAACAGATACTTCCCGTCAACTGACCGTCTGATGACGCTTCTCGGCTTCCGTGACGAGCGTTCTCCCTACGACAACGACGACAAGAAGCTGACGGCACAGTATGAACCGCCGGCACACGACGAAGCCGCTCACCACGAGAAGCCGCCACTCGGCGAGTTCCTCATCGGCGGATTCATCGAATTGTTCGAGTCGGGGCTGTCATACCTCACCAACACGGTGTCTTTCCTAAGAATCGGCGGCTTTGTTCTCAGCCACGCGGGTCTTATGCTCGTGGTAGCGATCCTTGCGGAAAAAGCAGGCGCGGAGCTTTCGCCCGGTTGGATTGTCGTTATGATTCTCGGCAACCTGTTCGTTATGGGTATGGAGGGCTTCCTCGTCGGGATTCAGGCACTGAGGCTCGAATACTACGAGTTGTTCAGCCGATTCTACAGCGAAGGCGGCAAGGCGTTCCAGCCACTGACCGCAGATTTCATTGTCAACTAAGTTCACTAAGGCTAAAGCAAACTAAATTATATTTTCGGAGGAAACTCAAATGGCAATCTATCTCACTATCCCACTCGTTGTGCTTGCCCTCTCGTTTATCCCGCTCGTTCGCGCACTCAGAAACTCGCAACGCGGCATCGCGGTCAACCGCAAGAAAACCGTTTTCGCAAACCTCGGCACGTTCTTCACGGCAGCTATCGTGATGACAATCACCCTTTCCCTCGCGGTATTCGCAGACGACCCCGCAGCAACCGCACCTCTCGTTGGCGGCTTTGCCGAAGGTCTTAAGTATCTGTCGGCTTCTCTGTCCACAGGTCTTGCAACAATCGGTACAGGTATCGCGGTAGGTAAAGCGGCGGCTGCCGCTGTCGGCGCAACCAGCGAGGACCCCGCAAACTTCTCGAAGGCAATCATCTTCGTGGCTCTTGGCGAAGGTATCGCTATCTACGGTCTGCTCATCTCGATTCTGATACTGTTTAGCTAATACAGCCGTTTAGCGGCGTGGGCTGTTACTTACCCACATAACGCTTTGCAGAAGGTTACTGTGTAAAATGAAAATGTTTTTAATCAGCGACACCAACGACACCGCTATCGGTATGAGAATGGCGGGCATCGAGGGCGTTGTGGTTCACGACCGCGCCGCCGCGCTTGAGGCTCTCGAAACGGCGGCGGCGAATACCGATTACGCTGTCATTTTCGTGACCGGGGCTTTGCTGCGCCTTTGCCGCGCCGAGATAACCGAGCGAAAACTCGCGTCCGTTATTCCGCTGATTGTCGGGATACCTGACCGTAGCGGTGATTCGCACATCTCCGACAATATCGGGCGGTACATCAAAGAGGCGATTGGAGTGCAACTATAATGGATAACATATCAGAGCAAGACTTAAAGAAAGTCAGCGATTTTCGCGAGATAATCAGCAAGGAAACGAACAGCGAAGCCGAGGCGATTATCGCAAAGGCGGAAGCGCAGCGAAACGCGCTTCTCGATAAAACACGCGCTGACCACGAGCGAAAGCTTGCTGAACGAATCGTTGACGCGGAGAACCGCTATCGCGACGAGGGCGCAAAGCAGATATCGAAAGAGATATTCGTTTCGTCACGCGATGTCATAAAGAGCCGCGCCGATATGACCGAGGAGTTCTTCTCGGGGATTGAGAACCGTTTGCGTGTCTTTGTTTCGGGCGCTCATTACGAGAAATTCCTGCTTGGCTCGCTGAAGAAGCAAGACTTCGCGCAACCGTTCGGCAAAGCGGTTATCGAGGCGTTACCCCGCGACAAAGACATTGTGCAGAAAGCCTACCCCGACACCACTGTGGTTGCGGTATCGGCAATTCGTTTGGGTGGCGTTCGGGTGAAGTATGAAGGCGGGAAACTCTTCGCCGACCTTACTATTGACTGTGCGCTCGAACGTGAACGCGCGGTTTTCTGCGAAAGAAGTGAGTTGAGATTATGAACGACGTTATATTTTCAATCAACGGACCCGTCGTTAAGGTTAAGGAGTCGAAAACCTTCTCAATGCTTGAGATGGTGCTTGTCGGCGACAAGAAGCTTATCGGCGAGGTAATAGACGTAGACGACGCTTATACCGTCATTCAGGTCTATGAGGAAACCTCAGGTATGCGCCCCGGTGAGCCTGTGGTCGGCACGGGTGCGCCTATGTTCGCGACACTCGGCCCCGGGATAATCTCGAACATATATGACGGGATTGAGCGGCCGCTTACCGCAATGCGCGACATCAGCGGTGCTTTCGTAACCGAAGGCTCGGCTTTGCCTGCCCTTGACCTCAAACGACGTTTCGACGTTACCGTCAAGGTGACGCTCGGCGATATCCTCGCGGCAGGTCAAGTCTATGCCACCTGCCCCGAAACGCCGCTTATCACACACAAGTGCCTTGCTCCGCCCGACCTTGAGCGAGCAACGGTGTCTTACGCCGCCCCCAACGGCAAATACTGCGTTGACGACGTTATCGTCAAGGTGAAAACCCCCGCAGGTGAGCGAAGCTTTACGCTTGCGCAGAAGTGGGCTATCAGAAAGCCGCGTCCCGTCAAATCGCGTGAACCGTTGACTCGTCCGCTTGTCACTGGGCAACGGATTATCGACACAATGGTGCCTGTCGCAAAGGGCGGCACTGCCGCGATACCGGGCGGATTCGGCACGGGCAAAACGATGAACCAGCACCAGATTGCAAAGTGGTGCGACGCTGACATCATCGTCTACATCGGTTGCGGCGAACGCGGCAATGAGATGACGCAGGTGCTTGAGGAATTCACGGAGCTGATTGACCCGAAGTCGGGCAGACCGCTGACAGACCGCACAGTGCTGATTGCCAACACCTCGAATATGCCTGTGGCAGCGCGCGAAGCCTCGATTTACACGGGGATAACCCTCGCTGAATACTATCGCGATATGGGATATCACATCGCTATAATGGCTGACTCCACGTCGCGTTGGGCTGAGGCGCTCCGTGAGATATCGGGGCGGCTTGAGGAGATGCCTGCGGAAGAAGGCTTTCCCGCCTATCTGCCGTCACGACTCGCCGAATTCTATGAACGTGCGGGTTACGTCACCACGTTGTCGGGGGAAGAGGGCAGCGTCACCATTATAGGTGCGGTGTCGCCTCAAGGTTCCGACTTCTCTGAGCCTGTTACGCAAAACACCAAGCGTTTCGTCCGTTGCTTCTGGGCACTCGACAAGGCGCTCGCTTACGCACGCCACTACCCCGCGATTAACTGGATAACCAGCTACACCGAGTACAGCGACCAGCTCGCTGATTACTACAATTCGCGTGTGAGCGACGAGTTCTTGCCGCTTCGTCAACGAATGGTGAACCTTCTCGCGGAAGAAAACAACTTGATGGAAATCGTCAAGCTGATAGGTGCGGACGTGTTGCCCGACGACCAAAAGCTGACGCTTGAAGCCGCGAAACTCGCGCGCGTCGGTTTCCTGCAGCAAAACGCGTTCCACAAGGACGACACTTATGTGCCGATTGACAAACAGCTTTATATGATGAAAGCGATTATCACTTTGTACGATTGCTGCTTGTCCGCGTTGTCTAAGGGTGTGCCGCTGTCGGTGCTGACCGCTTCGGGTTGGTTTGAAAAGCTGACCAAAATGAAGTACGATATCCCGAACGGCGACTTGTCGGGGCTGAAAGATTACATCGCCAATATCACCAAAGAAATCGGCTCGGTTCGCAGCTGATGCTTTGGCTGTACCGCGTAGCTGCTGACCGCCACGAAGCGGCGAAGTTAAACCGAAAGTTTAACTCATTGTGAAGTATATATCAAGGAGAGCTTATGACCGCTGATATTCAGTATACCGGGTTGTCCGGGATAAACGGTCCGCTTATTGCGCTTGATGGCGTGAAAGGCGCGGCGTTTGACGAGATTGCCGAGATAGAAATTGAAGACGCGAACGGCAACCGCCAAAAGCGCACGGGGCGCATTGTTGAGATGAGCGGCGAGCGCGTAATCCTGCAAGTGTTTGAAGGAACGAGCGGACTTTCGCTCACCAACACACGGACGCTTTTTACAGGCAAGTCGCTGCAAATCCCGCTTGGCACGGAACTGCTTGGGCGAGTGATGAACGGCTCGGGCAAACCTGCGGACGGGCTTGGCGACATATTCCCCGAAAAGTACGGCGACATAAACGGACGCGCAATGAACCCTGTTGCCCGTAAGTACCCGAGAAACTACATTCATACGGGTATCTCCTCAATCGACTGTCTTATGACGCTGATTCGCGGGCAAAAGCTCCCGATATTCTCGGGCTCGGGTTTGTCGCACAACAAACTTGCCGCACAGATAGTTAAGCAGGCGCAGCTGACAGGCGAGGGTGGCGGCGACTTTGGTATCGTTTTTGCCGCAATGGGCGTGCAGAACGACGTCGCCGAGTATTTCCGCCGTTCGTTTGAAGAAACAGGCGCGGCAGGTCGTGTCGTGATGTTCCTGAACCTTTCAAGCGACCCGATTATCGAGCGTATACTTACGCCGCGTTGCGCACTCACTGCCGCCGAGTATCTCGCGTTTGAAAAGAATATGCACATTCTCGTCATAATGACGGACGTGACTTCGTATGCCGAGGCTCTCCGCGAGTTCTCCTCCTCAAAGGGCGAGATTCCCGGAAGAAAAGGTTATCCCGGTTATCTCTATTCCGACCTTGCTTCGCTTTACGAACGCGCAGGCGTTATCGAGGGAAGCACAGGTTCGGTGACGCAGATACCTATTCTCACAATGCCGAACGACGATATCACTCACCCTATCCCCGACTTGTCGGCGTATATCACCGAGGGGCAAATGGTGTTTGACCGCGGGCTTGACTCCACGGGGATTTATCCCGGGTTGTCGGTGCTTATGTCGCTCTCGCGCCTTATGAAAGACGGTATCGGCAAGGGTTACACCCGTGACGACCACCCCGATGTCGCGAACCAGCTGTTCGCGGCGTATGCGCGGACGCAAGACGCAAGAAGCCTTGCTTCGGTTATCGGTGAAGACGAGCTGACTGCCGCAGACAAAGCCTTTATGAAGTTCGGCGTGCAATTTGAAAAGAACTTCGTTAATCAAGGCGAGAACGAAAGCCGTTCCATTGAAACCACCATTGAGTTGGCGTGGGATTTGCTCTCGATTCTCCCGAAAAACGAACTCGACCGTATGAACGACGCCCTCGTGAACGAGCATTACGACGCAAAACGCGCCGAACGGTTCTTCGCGTAACCTTTACGAGATAACCTTATGGCTGATAAACAGATTTTCCCGACAAAGGGCAACCTCATTGCCGCAAAACGCTCGCTGTTGCAGGCGCAGCTTGGCTATGAGCTGATGGACCGTAAACGGAACATCTTGATTCGCGAAATGCTTGCGCTTTCTGACAAAGCAAAAGAACTGCAAGGTTCGCTTGAACAGACTTTCGCTGACGCGTATCTCGCATTACAAAAGGCGAACGTCACGCTTGGCGCACGTATCCCTGTCACCGACCAGATTCCCGTGGAGAACGGACTTAACGTGTCGTCACGCAGTGTCATGGGTGTCGAGTTGCCGCTTGCTTGGCTTGAGCGCACGCCTCCTCACCCCGCATACGGCGTTATGCAGTCGAACTCGCTTTACGACAAAGCGTACATTCGCTTTAACGAAGTGAAGCACTTGTCGATTGTGCTTGCCGAGGTGGAGAACAGCATCTTTCGCCTAAGCACCGCGATAAAGAAAACCCAAAAACGTGCAAATGCCCTTGATAATATACTCGTGCCTATGTATCGGGGTCAGGTGCGGTTTATCACTGCGGCACTTGAGGAGAAAGAGCGCGAGGAATTCTCGCGGCAGAAAATTATCAAAAACAACAAGGAAGCGGCAGGCGAAGTGTAACGCGGGTCGGCAACTTGGCTTGTGAAAAAAGATGCGCCGTGGTGTAATGCCACGGCGCGTTTCTATCGTGTTACCCACGCAACCCTGTCACCCACTCGTATATATCGTCCGTCACATTCGCGGCAACAGGCGTTGACTGCCCGTATTCACGCGACACCAACTCGGAAAACGGCACCGCTTCGCCTTGATAATCCCCCATGATGTGATTCAAGTTCGGGTAAAGCCGGAACGCCGCGTTTGGGTGTGCGGCAAGCCCCGACTGCCACAACTGAAAGTCCTTCTCGGTCACTTGCCTGTCGCGCCCGCCTTGAAGCACAAGCAGCGGCTTGCCGTCTTTCAAGTGCAATTGGGTCGTGTTTATTCTTTCAAAATCGCGCAGATACCACGCACTCATCCCGAACACAGTGTTGTCCTCGCTTAACGCTTCCTCGTCGGACAAGTCGGCGATACGTCCGGACTTTGCTAACTCGTTGTCAACAAGGTCGTCTATTTCTTTTGCCCCCGAAAAGTCGCCGTTTGCTTCAAGTTCGTCGGCATAACGCAGGTTCTGCTCCGCGCTTAAATCGTACAGCTTCCGTGTCGTCCCTGCCATCACGATGTAACCGTCGGCGTTCGCGCCCCGTACGTTCATCTCCGCAAGCAAACCGCCGCTCATACTGTGCCCCAGCAGATAAACCTTGTCGAAGCGGCTCTTCAGCAGTTTGGCGGCGGCAACCGCATCGTCAATCGTTTCGTCATAAACCGTCAGCTTCGCAAGACTGTCGGCGTCAGCCGCAAGTTTTGCCCCGTAGGTGAACGTCCGCTTGTCATACCGAAGCACCGCTACGCCTTTTGCCGCGAGTGCATAGGCGATATCGCGGAACGGCTTGTTCACCGCAATCGTTTCGTCTTTGTCGGCAGGACCCGAGCCGTGAATGAGAAGCACAGCGGCTTTTGCCTCGCCACTCGGCAGTGTGAGAAGCCCGTCAAGCGGGTAACCGACACCCGCGTCAACGCTCACCGCTTCCTCGGTAACACCGCTTGGGAGGGGAACAGGCGTGGCTTCAACCGCACCTGCCCTGAAAAACAAGCCCGCGACACGGTCGTTCTTGTCGAACACGGTACGCTGAATCTGCGTGCCGTTTTGGAACACGAGCGTCATCTCGATTATGTTGTAGCCGTCTGACTGAAAGCCGATGTAGTCGGTTACTTCAAGGAACGCCCCCAGTGACTTTGCCGCGCTGTCCCACACCTCGGCAACTTTGCCTTTCATCACGCTCTGCATAGTGGCGTCCATAATAGCAAGCGCGGCGTCCTCGTCGCCCTCGTTCATATAATCGGTGAGTTCGCCGGCAAGGTCGCGGAGTTCATCAATAGGCGTGTCGCTGAACGTTGGTTTGGCATAGCTTATGCTGTCACACGCAGGCAACGTGAACAGCAGAATCGCGGACAACAAAGCAGATGTGATTCGTTTCATAATAAGCACCTTTATAGTAGGTTAAATTAAAAACGCTAAAGCGTTTTTATGGCCGCTTTCAGCGGCTATCGCTTCGCAGGAGCGGATTTAACCGTCCTGATACGCCCCACGGCGGCGATGTGCGGCTTGCCGCACGAAGAAATAGCTTGATGTTTCCTCAGTTGATTGACTATATAACATCAACAACTGAAGCCATAACCCGTGTTCTCTCCCCACCGAGGCGGAGAGATAACACTAAACGATTACTTATATAATACCAGAAGCCACAAGGAAAATCAAGCCTGTTCTAACCCCGTTCGTTCTTGAATATAAATACTAAAGATTATAGGCAAGGACGGACAAACTATGAACACAAACAGTCGGCGTATACTTATCAAGAGTGTGGCGGCGTTTACTGCGGTCTCTGTGTCGCCGTTTGTGGCGGCGTTCACCGACAAACATCTCGGCAGCGTAACTATCCCATCGGTGTCGGCGGCGGAAAGTTTTGAAGCGGAAGGCTCGCTTCTTATGAGCAAGGAGCGGATTCTCGCGTATGTTCCTGTGGAAGAAGCACCTGTTCATACCGAAACGGTTGTGGTTGCTGAACAAGACGTGGAAACCGACTCTCACGAAACCAAACTGCCGCTGACCACAACAAACATTGAGCAAAACGACGAAACGACAGACGACTTCAATCGGCGTGACGGGCTGATTGCTTGGAAAACCTACGGTGCGGTGCCGGGAACAGACTTTATCAACCTTGAGGGCGGCGGTCAGGTGCGAAACGCCACCAACATCGACCGCGAAGTCATAGCGGCGGAGGTGAGCAAACTCCCCGACTTCACGCTCTACGGCGACGGTTCACCCGAGGTGCTGATTTATCATAACCACACATCGGAGTCGTATCAACCAAGCGGAGCGGTCTACTTTGACGGGGACTACACCGGCAGAAGCGCCAACCCCGACAACGGGGTAGTCGCGGTGGGCGAGGCGATAGCGCGTGAGATAGCGGCGGCAGGTTACGGAGTAATCCACGACGGCACGGTTCACGACAGCCCCGAGTATAAGGGGAGCTATGGTCGTGGGCTGACCACGGTTTATAAGATACTTGAGCAGTATCCAAGCATAAAAGTGGTGCTTGATATCCACCGCGACGCGATTGAAACCGAGGACGGCGCGCCTGTCGGTGCTGTGACAGAGCAAGCGGGAGGTCGGGCGGCGCAGGTGATGTTTATCGCGGCGGCTGACGACGGCACCTATGATGTGCCCGACTTTATGCAAAACTTGCGGTTCGCCGCAATGCTTCAATCACAAGCGGAAGCAGACAACCCCGAACTTATGCGCCCCGTTCTGTTTCAGTACTGCCAGTATAACGAGCAGGTGTCACACGGCGCTCTGCTTGTTGAGGTGGGAAGCCACGGCAACACGATTGACGAGGCGGTCTATGCGGGGGAACTGCTCGGCAAAAGCATAGCGCGCGCTTTGGATAAACTGCGGACTTGACAATCAAGCGATGTGACGATATAATAAAGTAAATCATACACGAGGTGAACCTATGAGCGTAATAGCAGTGAACGGAAGCCCCCACGTTGACGGCAACACAGCCACAGCAATCGGCATAATCGCGGGTGAGCTGCAGCTGCACGAGATTGACACCGAGGTGGTGCAAATAGGTCAGCTGACCATAAAAGGCTGCACGGCTTGCCGTGGTTGCGCGGGCGGCAAAGGTTGCGTCATCGCGGACAGCCTGAACGACATCACAGCGAAGATGAGAGCGGCTGACGGAATCATCATCGGGTCGCCCGTCTATTACGCGGGTATAAACGGCACGGTCAAGTCGTTCCTTGACAGGGCGTTTTTCTCATCGGGTTCGGGCTTTAGGCTTAAACCCGCGGCGGCTGTCGTTGCGGCACGGCGCGCCGGCACAACGCCTGCACTTGAACAGATAAACAGGTACTTCGCGTTGGCTGAAATGCTGGTCACACCGACCGTCTATTGGAGCGGTATCCACGGCAGAGACGCGGGAGAAGCGGAGCGTGACTTAGAGGGAGTGAGTATGCTGAAACAACTCGGCACGAATATGGCGTACTTGATTCAGCTTCAGCGAAAGTCAAGCGTGCCGTTACCGGACAAAATAGACAAAGTGATGTTTAATTACATAAGGTAAACTAAAGTCCAACTCCCCCCCTATCATAGGGGGTTCTTTGTATTCACGTTTACTCGGTGAACGTGAAAGTTTAACCCAGATTACCTAACTCCCCCATAATCATTTCACAATAGATATGTTATAATATGTCCACACTAAACCACAGGAATAACAACAATGGCTATCGAGGTTTTCAATCGACGCGAGAACAAGTATCGCGTGAGTGAGCAGGTCATGGCTTCGCTTCAAGGCGACTTGAGCGACTATATGTCCGTCGACTCGTACAATGAAGAGCAGTTTGCTTATCCAATTTGCAACATCTACTACGACACCGACGACAACCGTTTCATCAGCGCATCGCTGTCAAAGCCGCTTTACAAAGAGAAGCTGCGGCTTCGCTCTTACGGCGTGGCTGACTTAGATTCGGTTGTGTACCTTGAAATCAAAAAGAAGTTTGGCGGTGTGGTGAACAAGCGGCGAAGCGGGATACTTCTCGGTGAAGCGTACGAATTTATTCAAAGCGGCGTCATTCCCACGATGAAACCGTATATGAACGAGCAAGTCTTGCGTGAAATCGCGTACATTCTCGGCAGGCACGAGGTGAAACCGAAAGTCTGCATTTCGTATGAACGCCGTGCTTTCTTCTCACAAGCCGACCCCGACCTTCGCGTGTCGTTCGATACCAACATACTGACACGAAGAACCGACCTGCGGCTTGACAGCGGCATTTACGGAAAACAACTTATTCAACCAAACGAGTGGTTGATGGAAATAAAAACATCAAAGAATTATCCGCTGTGGCTTGCCCGGCTTTTATCGAAACATAAAGTTTATCCGCAAAGTTTTTCAAAATACGGGACAGAATACGCGGCAAGGCTGTCGGAAACAACGCGATTTAGAGCCATAGAACATAAACAGGAGGAGATAACAAAGTGTTTGATTCCATTATCAGCGCAGTGAGCGTGGACGCGAGTTTCACGGTAGAAAATTTGCTTGCGGGTTTGGCGACGGCGCTTGCACTCGGTGCGGTTATCTCGTTTGTTTATATGAAAACCCACAAGAACCACGCCCCCTCGCAGAGTTTCGCGGTGGCGCTGGTCGTTCTCCCCGCGATTGTGACGATAATAATTCTTTTGGTGGGAAACAACATAGCGAGGGCGTTCAGTTTGGCGGGTGCGTTCCAGATTATCCGCTTCAGAAGCGCACCCGGCGACCCGAAAGACATAACGTACGTGCTTTTTTCAATGGCTGTCGGGCTGTGTTGCGGAATGGGTTTTCTGCTTTACGCGGTCATCAGCGCGGTGATTCTTTGCTTGGTTATGCTGATTTTGGAGTTTATTCACTTCGGCAGACCGAAACCTCAGCGTAAACTTTTGAAAATCACGATACCGGAAAGCCTCGACTATTCAACCGTGTTTGATGATATATTTGAAAAGCACACCGATTTTTACAAAAGAAAACTTGTGAAAACAAAAGATATGGGCAGCCTGTTTGAGGTGCAATATGAGGTGACGGAGAAGCCGAATATGAACGAAAAAGCGTTCATTGACGACCTCCGCTGCAGAAACGGCAACCTCAGCATCACGTTTGTGCTTGATATGCCGGACAACGAATTTTAGGAGGATTTATTATGAAAAAAGCCGCGATTATTGTAACGTCTGTGCTTATGCTGCTCGCGTTTTCCGCTTGTGGCGACAGCGCGCCGACATCAAACGAAATTACAGAAACAGAAACCACAAACGAGGACAAACCCGTAGTTGCCACAGCAATCAAAGACGACAGCAACGGCAAAATCATCGACAAAGACGGCGAGTACACCTTGACGGGCGAGATTAACGGGCAGGTGCTTGTCACTGCCGAAAACGTCACGCTTATCTTGGACGGCGTGACTATCACCTGTGCTGACGACTCGGCGATACTCGGCAAAGACGGCACGAGCATAACGCAGAATCTTACTGTTCAGCTGAACGGACACAACGTCATAAACGGCGGTAAACACGGGATTCAAGGCAAAGACAACTTGATTATCACAGGCGCAGGCACTGCTAACATCACCGCTGTAAAAGACGGACTGCACGCAGGCGATTCGCTGACTGTTGAGGGCGGCAACATCAATGTTCTCGCGTCTTACGAGGGGTTTGAGGCACCGAGTATCTTGATAAGCGGCGGTGTTTCAACAATCCACGCGACTGACGACGGCGTGAACGCGGCGGTTGACGATGGCGACACCACCGTGCCGATAATCAAGATAACAGGCGGCGAAACGATTGTTTATTGTTTTTCAGACGCGATTGACTCTAACGGCACACTTGACATAACAGGCGGCACGGTGCTGCTGTTTGTCGGCGAAACCCGCGATGGCGAAACGATTGACACCGACAGGGGCGCAACCCTCACCCCCGCTTTGTTCGGCACAGGGAGTATCAACGCGGGCGCGACACTCGCGGTGAATGACCGGAGTTTTACAGTTGAAGAAAACGCTGTAAAATACGCGCTGATTATTCCCGATTTGATTGACGGGCAGAGTTATGCGGTCACAGTTGACGGCGCGGATTTTGCGACAATCACGGCTTCAAGTGCCGTTCAAGGTGGTATGCCGACGGGTTTCGGCGGTCGTGGCGGCGGAACTCGCGCAGACAAAGGATTCCCCGCGGACGGGAGTTTCACGCCAAGTGAAGGCGGCGGATTTACAAAACCGGGAAAACCTGCATAAATATTAAAACTTATTAAATAAAAGCGGCGCGTTCTTTCACGAGCGCGCCGCTTTTTTAATATATATTATTCAGTTTATCAACTCGGTTCATAGCGTGTTGATAAATATTCTTATCCGCTGTATTCAGCAGACTTGGCCTGCTGCTTTTGATAGCTTTGGTGTAAAACAGCTTTGCTTGTGTGTTATCGCCCAAGAATGAGCAAAGCTCGCCGCAAATCACATATATCTGCATTCTGTCGCTTGGGAGAGCCAGCTCTTTGTTGGCGTCTATATATGCCGCGTAAGCCACCAACGCCCCCGTAGCCGCTTTTTTTTGCAAATCAAAGAGGTGATAGTCGGAGTAAATCCAATAAAGTTTGTGCCACGCTTTCGCTAATGCCATATACGATATCGGTGTTCTCATCATACATTCTATGCTGAGATAATAGCTCAAAACCACTTCGTTCATTGTGCGCAGCGGCGAAAACCCCGTGAACTGTTCATCGTTCGCAAATTCGCCTTTGTGTTCTTCTGTCTTGGTGTTGAGCCGTTTGAACCTCGTGAATTCTTGATAAGCGTTAGAATAATTGCAGTTTGGACAGACGGAGTTGGCATACCACAGTATATCAAAGTCGCCATATATCATACGTTGGTCAACTGTTGTTTCGCTGACAGATAACCTTGATACAGCGGGAATCTCACCCTCAAATTTATGCCCGCAATGAGGACAGCCAAGTAGCCTTGTGATGAGATACTCCTTGCTCTGTTCACTTTCAACAGCTTCAAACAGCGGGTGTTCATCGGGGAGAATCTTTGTGATAAAGTTCTTTTTCGGTTCGGGCTTCTTTTCCAACCCGCCAATCGTTTCGTTTAATTCCCGCAATCGCTTCGACAGCAGCACCATACGGTCGAGGTTCTCTTGTGGGGTATCGAACGTCGGTGAAGCAAGTTCCGGCGGCAAAGGGTCCACGGTTTGCCCGAGCTTTTGCACTCGCCCGGTCGTTAACGTCACTCGTTCTGACAGAGAAGTGAGGATTGACAACGCGATTTCTTTGTTCAGCTTAATCAGCATAAGAAAGTGCTTCTTCTGAACCTGAAACAGAGAGCAATCCTCATTCGTGATGATAGTTGCGCTTCGTGGCCAGCCGTCTATGACGGATTGCTCCCCGAAGAAACCTCCTTCAGATATCTCCGCCACTTTCACAGGGAAACCTGTCAGCGAGGTTATAAGCACACTGACTCTCCCCTTCAAAACGATGTACATATCTTCGCCTACATCGTTTTGCATAAACAGCACGCTGCCTTTCGGGATTGTCATTACTTTACCGTAATTCTTTACTGAACTTATATCAAACATCGGTTTTCCCTCCTTGACCACACGTTTACTTTCAACGTCAAATTTTCTGTATCGTGCCGTTTTGCAGTTTTGTTGACAAAAACTCTTCTATCTGCGGCACGTCTTTGCGGCGAACCAGCACTTCTTGCTCCAACGCCACATCGCTTGTGCTGCAGAACACAAACCTTGCCGAACCTGCCGCCATAAAGCTTAAAAGAAAACGACGATAAACATTGCCGAACTCCTCATACCTGTGGACGTACTTCTCTGTTCTTTGCGGCACGCTGAAGAACGCGTAGCGTTCACCGAGAAGCAGGTGCTTTGACTGCAACTTCAGATGATTTATGTCCTCGATGATATCGGCAAGCTCTTCGTTGCTGACGCCGAGGATTCTCTTGTAGTCTTTCTTGCCTGTTATCTTCCTGATTGTGACAATCAAGCCGAGTATCCCGACAACGAGGATCACGCCGAATATCTTAATCATATACTCGGCGTCCCTACCGCCTAACCACAGCTCCGCAATCAACATAAACGGCGCGGATACGACAATGTCTAAGATACACATTATCATCAGAAGTCTGAATCTGCGGTTGAGGAGTTTGTTCAGCGTTTCCACTTGGCGGTCCTTTCAGAATATAACATTATTGCTCCAATGTCTTGAACGCGTTCTTCAGCTCTGTTTCGGTCAGCGCGAGCGGGAGTTTGTGGTTTGGCGTAACCGCGTAGTAGCTTTTCTTCAGCGTTTTGTTTTCACCGAGGAAGAACGCGTCGTCGGGCAGCTCATCGCTCAGCGGAGAACCACTCGGCTGCACGATTATCTTCAGCACAACATCGTTTGCTTCGTCGATTCGTTTCGCTTTAAGGAACTCAATCGACGTGCCGTTGTCGGTAAGACGCGCCGTCACGTTGCCTTGCCAACGCGGCGGAATAAAGAACACATAGCCTTGGCTTGCCGCGTAATACCCGTAATACTTTTCAGTGAATCGCGACATCGAAAATCCACGCCACACGGTCATTCGCAGCCGCTGTGACGGGTCGATGTTCTCGTATCCCGGGAAGTCAACGGTGCCTGTCAGCTCTATTATGCCGTCGTTATTTATGTCGAGTGGGTTTGACAACTCGGTGAGGTTGTTGACCCGCCGAATAGTAAGCGCGGCGTTCTGCGTGTGATAGCAGACGTTGACTATCCCCTTGTCGGTTCTCACAAGCACGTCTGTGCCGTAAACATCAGTCGCCTCACGCCGAAACGTCACCATTGTGCCCGTCGTGACGTCGTTCAGCTTGCCGACAGTCACGTCCGTTATTTCATCGGCATACGAGTCAATGCTGACGTTCGCCCACATCTCAAGTCCCGTGCCCGACTGAACATAAAACTCCGCCCACGATTGCTTCGCGGCGCTGTCGCACCTCACAAGCAGCAGCTGCTCGCCTCCTGTGCCGAAGAAATCGCCGACACCGATATAGCTGAACGTGCGCGACAACAGCGAGTGAAGTTCACCTCCTCGATAACGAAAGACAGAGGCGTTTCGTTCGTCGCTTGACAGCACTGACGTGACCGCGAACACGGTTCTCCCGCCCGAAAGCGTCGAGAAGTATACGCTGTCCACATCGGTGCCGCCGAGAGTGAAGTCGTCGGTGTTGCGCCAGTTGCCCTCACCGTCACGGTCCAGAACAGAGAGCGTAAGCAGACGCGCCCCGTCCTCGCCTTGCACCTCAATGAATGCGAGCGCTTCGGTTTCGGGGTCGCCGTCAATGTCTTGTATAAGGAATGCGCTGCGATAGTCGCCGCTTCGCGGGTACTTCAGCGTAAACACGCCGTCCGTATTCGCGGATAACGCGTCATAAATCGCTCGTTGCTCGTCCGACAAGCGAGGTGCGCGAAGAAGCCCCGTGACGTCAGACGACACGCAGGAAGCGAGGAAACAAAGCGATAACACGCAAAATAATACACGTGATTTATTGGTCAAGTTCATCGTCTACTTCATCGGTAACAGGCGGCGTTCGTTCTGTGGCTGCTTCTGCGGTTTCTTTCGCGACAGCGGCAAACGCTTTGGGTGGTCGGGTCAGCGAGTGAGTCATACAGACGACAAGCAAAGCAACCAGCGTGATACCGCCGCTTGGGTAAAGAAACACGGCTTCGCCCCCCGACAAGAAGTCGGCTTCCGCTTTGCCGCTGAAAAACAGCAGAAGCCACTTCGATATGCAGTCAGACAAGATAACAAGTGAGACGCCATAGCCGAGAAGCATTGTACGAAACCGAACCGCAGCACTCTCGCGTTCCGTTATGATACGCGCGTAAGACACAAAAAAGACAGCCAAAGCGACATAGATGACCATTCGTACAATGTAGTCGCTGACTTTAAGTATGATAAAATGCTTGAGGAACATCACAAACGCGGCATAGGCGAAGTATCCCGACGGAAGCAGCATAGATAAGCCGAACCCGTAGGTGAACTTTCCTCTGCTGAGGATAAAGACACTTGGTACAGCGAGAAGCAGGCAGCCTATCGTTTGCGACACGATAGAGCTGTCGGCGGAAATGCCGAGCGGAAACAACGCGATAATTGTCGCTGAAGTGAGGAAAAGCCCCCCGACCATAATTGCCGAGCGTTCCGACAACTGTTGCGGTCTGATTGCCCAGAGTGAGTGGGCTTGCTTCTTGTCGGCAAGAAGCGCGACAGCAAGCAGGACCGCCGCAATCAAGATAACAAGGTAGAACGCCCACTTGGTCGCTCCCGCGTCGCTTTTGAAGAAGCCTGTGTTGAAATCGACGGCGAACTTCAGCTGAATTAAGCGCACTATCGTCAGCACAGGCAGAAGCACGATGGAAGTGATTGTCGTTTTTGATAGGGAAGTTTTAGTCATAAACACACCGAGATTTTAATAGAAATGGACAAGCGGACAGAACACCAAAAGACATACCAAAGGTATACCGGAGTTTGCAACATACAAACGCAAATTATATTGTACCATTATGGAATCAAAAAGTCAAGGAAAAGAGGTCAACAATGAAAAACGTCGCGGCAATCACACTCGTATTCGCGCTGTTTCTTGTCGGCGCGCCAAAACTCTGGCAAACCGCGTTCGAGGCGGGCGCACTCCCCGTGTCCGCTCCCACCTATAACTTTCCCGCGACGTTTCGTCTGCTTCACACCGAAACAGGCGCGGTCAGTGAACTCACAGCGGTCGATTACCTTGTCGGCTGTCTTTATGCCGAGATATCGCCCGACTATGAACTCGAGGCGCTCAAGGCGCAAGCGGTGGCGGCGCACACCTATGCGCTTCGGCTTATCCGCAACCACGAGCTTTATCCCAGCACCAAGCCCGAGGGTGCGGACCTGACCGACGCCCCCGCCGACTCACAGGCGTACTTTACCGAGGAACAGGCGCGTGATTACTATGGGAGTGATTACGACAAGTATTACGCAAACATAAGAACAGCCGCTGAATACGGAGCGAAGCGGATGATTCTCCACGAGGGCAAGCCGATTTACGCGGTGTATACGGCGGCGACCAGCGGAATGACAAACACAGCCGATTCACTCTGGAACAAGAGCCTGCCGTACCTGCGAAGCGTTGGCAGCGCGTTTGACGAGGGATTCCCGAACTTTGAGGCGACAAAGGAGATAAGCGTTGAGCAAATGCGTGCGGCTCTGCTGAACTATGACAGAGGTATCAATATGCCTGTTGACTATTACCTATGGTTTTCACAGCAAAAAAAGAACGCCGCAGGTTACACCGAGAGCATACAGGCAGGAGATACCGTGCTGTCGGGTGGCGACTTGTGGCGTATATTTGAACTTCGTTCCGCTGACTTTGACGTGGCGTTTGACGGAACCGCGTTTGTGTTTGTGACACGGGGGTTGGGCCATGGGGCGGGGCTGTCGCAGTATGGCGCGAACGTGCTGGCAAACAGGGGTAAGACCGCCGAGGATATCCTCGGTTACTACTACAGCGGCGTTGAGATAGCCAATGGGTAAGATAAAACTGCTTCAGATGTTCGTACATAAGAGCGACGAGAGAACCGACTTCGATGATTTTCGCGACAGTATTGAGCGGCTGAACCACCGAATGAAGAACCAAGACGACTTGTTCAACGTGGCTGACGACGATTTGCTGATTGAGTCGCTCGTCTATGAACGCAAGGCGCTTGAACTCCGTCACGCGTATCTTATGAAGAAAGCGCGTGAGGAACGAACGAAGTATACTTCTTAACCGGTTAAACTTTTGGTTTAACCTCCGCCGCTGAGTTAATCCGCGCACAAGCGCAACACGCCGCTTCGCGGCACGCGGTATAACCGCTTTGCTGATGAACGGAAAAACTGTGTTCTCTCCCCACCTTGAATGGGGAGAGGACACAGAACAATCAGTTGCTAAAGCAAAGCAAAGTAACGTAAAGAGGAAAAAATGTTTGACGTAGCTTTTATATTTCTTGCGGCTGTGCTGTTCTTGCCGCTCTGCAAGACGCTTGTGACGTTTCGCCGCCCATTGTTGGCTGCTGTGGCTCACTTTGCGGCGGGAATCGCGGCGCTTGTGGCGGCTGTGCTGATAATGTCGGCGTTTGGGTATTACATCACGGTCAACGTGTTCACGGCAGGCGTGGCGCTGCTGCTCGGCGTGCCCGGTGTGGCGCTGCTGGTGCTGTTCACGCTGTTTGTTTAACCCGCGATTAGTTGCGACAGAAACTTGTTTCGTGTGACGACGTACTTATAGAACGGCACGCCGAGGATAAACAGAACGGCAAACTCACCTGCCGCGACTTGAAGCCCACCGATGTAAAGTGGCAAGTCAAACGCAAGTTGCAGCTCCAATCCGACAAAGAAGCCGTTTGACAGAGCGGGCAAAAGTGCCGCAAGCCAAATGTTCTTCATCGATTTCATCGGCAACACGGCGCAGAGCGTGCCGATTCCGCCGAGAACGATGTCCATAAGCGGGTTTATCGGGCTGAGAAAGTTTGCGACGACGCAAGCGATAAGCATTGCGGGGACGTACTTGCGCGAGAAGAAGCAGAGGAGAACCAGCACCTCCGACAAGCGGAATTGTACTCCGTAGAACGAAAGCGGAAGCGTCGCCCAAGTGACGGCGACATAGAGGGCGGCAATCACCGCGCTGATTGCTATGTCTTTTGCTGTGAAAGTAATTTTACGCATAAAAAATCTCCTTGTTTTGTTCAAGCCGACTGATGCAGTCGGCTTGAGGTGGTTATCGAGGAAAACACCGAGTTTATTATAACAGAAGTCGGTGGGAATGTCAACTTGATTTAATAATTCACCTCTCCTCTTGGGGAGCGGGGGATTAGTTATATCGTTCATTTGAACAGTTGAACAAATGAACAAGTGTTCATTTTAACTTAATAGCAACGTATCCCATACACCCGATTGTCCGTCCCTGCAAGGGACTTGACAAATGGTGTCGAGTATGGTAGAATAAGCAGTCAAATTATTTTTATTTTAGAAAGACAGGTGCAGCACTTGATACGCACAGACCTAAGAAACATTGCGATTATCGCACACGTAGACCACGGAAAGACCACGCTTGTAGATGAAATGCTGAAGCAAGGCGGCGTTTACCGCGAGGGGCAAGCGACCACCGACCGCGTTATGGACTCGAACGACCTTGAAAGAGAACGCGGTATCACAATTCTTGCCAAAAACACCTCCGCTGTATGGGACGACGTTAGGATTAACATAGTTGACACACCGGGTCACGCCGACTTCTCGGGAGAAGTTGAGCGGATACTGAAGATGGTGAACGGGGTTCTCCTCCTTGTTGACAGCTTTGAGGGGACAATGCCGCAGACACGTTTTGTTCTCAGAAAAGCGCTTGACCTCGGTCACAAGATTATCGTTGTGGTCAACAAGACAGACCGGCCCGACGCGAGAAACGTCGAAGTAGTCGACGAAGTGCTTGAGCTGCTGCTTGACCTTGACGCGACAGAAGAACAACTTGAAAGCCCCGTCGTCTTTTGTTCGGGGAGAAACGGCACCGCTTCGTTCTCGCCCGACAAACAAGGCGAGGACCTCGCCCCGTTGTTCCAGAAAATCATCGAGCATATCCCTGCCCCCGAAGGCGACGAAGAGGGCGGGCTTCAGGTGCTTGTGTCGTCAATAGACTACAACGAATACGTTGGACGTATCGCGATTGGCCGAATCGAACGCGGCGTTATCAAGCAAAACAGCGAAGTCGCGGTTTGTGACTACACAGGTGAGATACCGACCTATCGCGGCAAAATCAACGCTCTCTATCGCTTTGACGGACTGAAGCGCACCGCTGTGACGGAAATGCGTGTCGGGGACATCGCGGCGTTCTCGGGGATAGAGGACATAACAATCGGACAAACCGTTTGTTCTCCCGACAGTCCCGAACCGCTGTCGTTCGTCACAATCGGCGAACCGACTGTCGAGATGTCGTTTCTCATCAACGACAGCCCGCTTGCGGGTCGTGAGGGCAAGTTTGTCACATCGCGGCAAATCCGCGACAGACTTTATCGTGAACTGCTGAAAGACGTGTCACTTCGAGTGAAAGACAGCGACACGACAGATTCGTTTTTGGTGTCGGGTCGGGGTGAAATGCACCTGTCTATCCTCATTGAAACAATGCGCCGCGAGGGATACGAGCTTGCTGTCGGCAAGCCGCGAGTGCTGTTCAAAGAGATAGACGGCGAGAAGCACGAACCCGTGGAGCGGCTGGTCGTCGATGTGCCTGAAGCGGCAGTCGGCAGTGTTATGGAACAGATGGGGAAAAGAAAAGGCGAGCTGCTGGTGATGAAACCGGCAGGAGGAAGAACCCGACTTGAGTTTCTTATTCCGTCACGCGGTTTGTTCGGCTATCGCAGCGAGTTCTTGACCGACTCAAAGGGAGAGGGCGTGATGAACACGTTGTTCGAGGGATACCGACCGTATTACGGTGAGATTCCGTCACGAAACAGCGGCAGTCTTGTCGCGTTTGAAAGCGGCACGGCTGTGACTTACGGGCTTTACAACGCACAAGAACGCGGTATCCTCTTTATCCCCGCGGGCACGGAAGTCTACGAGGGAATGGTGGTCGGCGTGTCGCCGAAAGACGGCGATATGAACGTCAATGTCTGCAAGAGAAAGCACTTGACCAACACACGGGCAAGCGGCAGCGACGACGCTCTGCGGCTGACCCCGTTCAAGAATATGAGCCTTGAGGAATGTCTTGAATTCATCGGCGAGGACGAGATACTTGAGGTGACGCCGAAGTCGCTTCGTGTAAGAAAGGCGATTCTCGACAATCAACTGAGGGCAAAGTCAAAGAACAAGTGAAATATTGACAAGTCTGCTCAAGTATGCTATAATGAACTCTATATTACTTTAGATATAAGTGTGGTTCTTTTATGAAACTGAGAGCGGTCATTACAACTTGGGCAGTGATTCTCGCCGCTGTACCCGTGCTTTTCTTCTCGCTTATCACGCGAATGGCAGGGAGCGGAACAGTCGAAAAAGAATACGGCGTAATGTTAGCCGACGTTACGCTGACACAGGCGGTCGTGTTTGAGGACATCGCGAGGTCTTATGACCGACGCGTCGACTTCATCACGCTTGACGCACAGCTTCGTGCCATTGCCGAAAGCAGCCTGGCAAAGAACAATGTCACGGAAGAAACCGAGGACACAAAAACAGAAGCGGACGCCGAAACTGCCGAGGAGGTTGTGAACGAAGTTGTCGGCGGCACAGGTTCGCTTGATTATCTCTGCAAACAAGACGCGGTTCTCACCGCTGTGATTCTTTACGGTGCTGACGGCAAGTGGATAGCCGACGGCGGCGAGCTTCCCGGTGCAGCGCTGAACTCCACACTTCTGAGGCTGAAGAAGAACGACTTTGTTCTTTTGTACGACACCGAGAACACGGCTGTCACTAAGTATCAACTGCGGCTTGCAATGAAGAAAGCTGTGCCGAGTGGCGGCACGGTGGTTGCGCTGTTCGCGGTCAACGAGCTTGATTCGTTCTTCAAACGCGGAGTGTTCGGCAGTGGCGGCAGAGTCGCGCTGATAGATTCGGCAGGCAATCTGCTTGACAACGGCAAGTATATAGGTTCGCTTGAAAAGACCAGCATGGTCGAGTACCGCACCTTCAAGGAGATGACAGCCGAGGAACAACTGTTCAGCTCGGTTGAGCCGTTTATGTATGAGGGCAGCGGCAAAGCACTGAGAATGGCGACGCTTTATGACATCGGTTCGACAGGTTGGCGAATCGCCGCGATTGCCGACAAAGCACAGATAGACGCGTATTCAAACGGCTACATATCTGCGGTGAGCGGTGTTTGCTGGCTCATCGCGGCAATCGCCGCCGTGTTCACCATCGCCGCCGTGCTTATCTTCACGAAGCCGCTTGCCGACATATTCACCCTGATTGCGCAAATCAAAGCGGGTGTTGACGACATTCGGCTGAACCCGAAAAGCCACGACGAAATCCGTGTGGTCAGCGAGAAACTGAACAAGTTGCTCGACAAATCGGCGAACAGTGACCTGCTGTTTCACTCACTCACCGAATTATCCGACAACATCATATTCAGTTGGGACTTGGAACACGACTTTGTGTCATTCTCGAACAACTTCAACAAGAAGTTCGCTTATCGCGCCCCGTCTGACCGCTTCGAGGACAGCTTTCTGCAGAAATGCAAGGTTCACCCTGACGACGCGGCGCGTTATCGTGCCGACCTCTACAGCTTGCGGATAGGCAAGGCTGTCACTAACACGGAGTATCGCCTCAAAAATATGTACGGCGATTACGTCTGGGTTGAGGTCAACACCTCTATCGCCAAACTGGACGAGGACGACAAGCCGCTGTTTATTGTCGGCGTTGTGTTTGATATCGACCGAATCAAGAAGAACGAGGCGGTTCTCTCTGCCCGCGCCAACTTTGACGCACTCACCGGGCTTTACAAGCGGAACACGATTGAGGACTTCATCAACAACGAGATTGAGTTTATCGGTATTCGCAAGTCGAAGTTCGCCATTATGTTTATCGACGTCGACAACTTCAAGCATTACAACGACAACTACTCGCACGCGACAGGCGACCAAGTGCTGCAGTTTATCGCGGACACAATCAAAGGCGTGGTGTCTGAATACGGTATCGCGGGTCGTTACGGAGGCGACGAGTTTGTCGTCTGCGTCCGCAACTCCGACACCAACGCACCCGCAACCACCGCGCAAACGCTCATCTCTCGGCTTGGCGAGGGGTTTGTCTGTGATGTCGGCGACAGACTCTCGGTCACGGTCAGCATAGGAATCTATGTCGTCGCCAACTCGTCAAAACGCGTGGACGAGATTATCGCGTATGCCGACGACGCGATGTACACCGTGAAGAAAAGTGGCAAATCGAACTTCATCTTTGCTCACGACCCGCTTGTGCTTGACGAAACCGCGCAGCCCGATTCGCTGTGATACACGGAAAGTTTATTCGGGTTTCCTGTTATGTTCACGGTGATTACACATAAACTATGTAATATATATGTATGACAAATCAATGTCAACAATTTGATGACCTTCGGGATATCTGCTTCAGTTGTTGACATCAGATGTCAATAATTATAAATAAAGGAGAAAACCCCCTATGAACAACGAATATGGCACAAACGTAAACCTCTATGACGCCGCTGACACGCACACAGTCACAGAAGAAGGCTTGGCGGCTTACTTCGTCCGCGTGATGACTTATATGCTCGCCGGTATCGGCGTGACCGCTATTGTCGCGATTGCCTGCGTCCTTAACCCGCTGATTATGCGCGTTGTCTTCAACAGCAACGCTATGTTTATCGGGCTAGTAATCGCTCAGTTTGCCGCCGTCATTGCGCTCAGTGCTTTCGCCCACAAGCTCCCGAAAGTCGCGGCACAGGTGCTGTACTTCCTTTACGCGGTGCTGACAGGCGTTACGTTCTCGATGATTGGCATTGTGTTCAGTGTGTCAAGCATTGTTCTCGCGTTTGTCGCGGCTTCCGCGATATTCGGCGCAATGGCTATATATGGCGCGACAACCAAGCGTGATTTGTCGCGGCTTGGCACTATCGCGATGTTCGGGCTTATCGGTGTGCTTGTCTGCGGGCTTATCAACGTGTTCCTCGGCAACACGATGTTTGAGGCGCTGATTAGCTGCGCGGCTATCGCGATATTTATGGCGTTCACCGCTTATGATATCCAGAAGATACGCGGGATTTATATTCACGCGGTTACTACTGCGGGTGAAGGCAGCGCGTACGTTGAAAAGACCGCGATAATCGGTGCGCTCTCGCTTTATCTCGACTTCATCAACCTGTTCATAAGAATCCTGTCGTTGTTCGGCAAAGCGAAGTAATATGGACGTACGTCACATCACTTGCCTTAAGGGAATCTCCGACAAACGCGCCGGGCTTTTTGCGAAGCTCGGCGTTTTTACGATTGAGGACCTTGTGAACTTCTATCCACGCGCCTACACCGACTATGAAACGCCTGTAAGTATTGCTGACGTGCCTCACGGTGAGTACGCCTCGATTGTCGCTGAAGTCGCGGCGAAGAAGAAGCCGATTATTCGCCCGAATGTCAGCCTGTTCCGCGTCACCTGCAGGGACGCAGACGGCACGATGTTTGACTGCGTGTTCTTCAACAGCGAGTACAGCTATAACCAACTGTTTGTCGGCAGAAGCTACCGTTTCTACGGGAAAGTTGCCGACAACGGATATGGCAAGGAGCTGAACGCGCCGAAGTTCATCGGGGACGAGGACGACACGCCCCTTTTGGTGCCGCGTTATTCGCAAACAGAGGGGCTGTCAAGCAACGTAATCTCTGCTTGCGTCGTCAACGCGCTTGCTTCTTACACCGCGGAAGAAACATTGACAGCCGACGTGCAAGAGAAGTACGGTCTTGTGGGGAGAAACGATGCGGTCAACGGGATACACCACCCGAAGAACAAAGCCGCATTGGAGGATTACCGCAAGCGGCTTGCGTTTGATGAGAGCCTAACGATGTCGCTTGGCATATCGACGTTGAAGTACGTACGCCGCTCGCTTGCCGGTGCGGTAATGAAGGACGTGGATATGTCGCCGTTCTTTCAGAACCTGCCGTTTCAGCCGACTGACGCACAACGACGCGCCGTCGCCGACTGCACCGAGGATATGAAACGCCGTGTACCTATGAACAGGCTTCTGCAAGGAGATGTCGGCAGCGGTAAGACGCTTGTGGCGGCAGCCGCGTGCTTCTTTGCGGCGAAGAACGGTTATCAATCGGCAGTGATGGCACCGACCGAGATTCTCGCAAGACAGCACCTGCGCACCTTCACCGAGTTTCTGCAGCCACTTGGCGTGAATGTCGAGCTGCTCACGGGTTCCACCACCGCGAAAGAACGCGCCGCGCTTCTCTCACGAGTGAGCGCAGGCGAAACGAGCGTGTTGGTCGGCACGCACGCGCTCATCAAAGGAAACATAAGTTATCACTCACTTGGGCTGACGATTGCTGATGAACAGCATCGGTTTGGCGTAGCACAGCGAGGGTCGCTCGCGAAGAAAGGCGACGAGCCGCACGTGCTTTTGATGTCAGCCACGCCGATTCCGCGAACACTTGCGCTGATTATCTATGGCGACCTTGACATATCAATCCTTGATGAAATGCCGAAAGGCAGGCTCCCCGTGGAGACCTACGCGGTGAACTCCACGTTTCGTCCGCGACTCTACAACTTTATACGGAAGCACCACGAAAGTGGCGGACAAACCTATATCGTTTGTCCGACGATTGAAGAAAGCAAAACCGACCTTGAATCGGTGCTTCCGTACTTCCGAAACTTGAAAGAGAACGTCTTTCCTGATTTGAAATCGGGGCTTCTTCATGGGAAAATGAAAGCGGCGGAGAAAGACGAGGTGATGACCGCGTGGATAAGCGGCGAAATCGCTGTGCTTGTTTCCACCACAGTGGTGGAGGTGGGGGTTGACAACCCGAACGCCGTGATTATGCTGATTGAGAACGCCGAGAGGTTCGGGCTGTCGCAACTGCACCAACTGCGTGGACGTGTGGGCAGAGGGGCGAGGCAGTCATACTGCGCACTGATTAGTGACAGCGACAGCAAAGTGGCTGTGACGCGGCTGAAAGCGATGGAGAAAACGTCAGACGGGTTCGACATAGCGAACGAGGACTTGAAACTGCGTGGACCCGGCGACTTCTTCGGGGAGAAGCAACACGGTCTGCCTGAACTGAAGTGCGCCGCTATGTCAAGCCTTGAGGTGCTGGACCAAACGAGAGAACTCGCGGAGGAAATCCTTGCCGTTGACCCGAAACTCGAGCGCGAGGAACACGAACTGCTGCGTGTTGCGGTCAACAGGTTGTTCAGCCCCGAGGGTGCGGGGATTGCTTAAAGCAAAACCTTTTATGAAGTTTGCCCAAAACTCCGCGTGTTCTCGAAGCACATAGATATTGCTTAAAGCAAAACCTTTTATGAAGTTTGCCTAAAACGCCGCGTGTTCTCGAAGCACATAGATATTGCTTAAAGCAAAACCTTTTATGAAGTTTGCCCAAAACGCCGCGTGTTTTCGAAGCACATAGATATTGCTTAAAGCAAAACCTCCCTTTATCGGGAGGTTTTGCTTTGTTGTTAAACAGTCGGCAGGTTGGTGAGGTTGTTTGTGCCCGACTGGTCGGGGAGGGACTTGAGGTATTCTGTGCCGCTTCGTGTTGCTATGCCGACACCCGCAATCGCGCCTTGGCGTGCCATTTGGATAGCGGCTGTCTTTTCGACAATCTGTCCGTCTGACAGCTGATAGCCGACGACCTTGCCCGCTTGCTTTTGAAGCCCTGTTATCGGTTTTGCGCCGGGTTTTTGCGTCGGTATCTCGCTGAAGGTGTTCAGTGGGGACGCTGATGATTTTGTGGGTTTCTTTGCCATTTTGTTATCTCCGTTTAATGTTTTCACGCAGTACTTTATGATACCGCGTCTTATAGTAGGTTAAATTAAAAACGCTAAAGCGTTTTTAATTTAACCGTCCTGATACGCCGGTGCGCCGCTTCGCGGCGAAAACTCAAAGCACTTTAGTGGTTTGAGTTTAACCGGCTATATAGATAGTCTTTCGCAGATTTTGTCGGATATGCGTGTGTGTATCACATTGACAATCATACAAAATTATGATATGATATACTCACTTCTATACCGCTTAATGATTCGCTCTGTTTGTATTATGAAAAGAATTTTAATGTTACTCGCGGTCGCTTTGACACTCGGTGTGTTCTCCTCCGCCGCCACCATAACAAACGCGCCGACTGACTACAACGGCAAGACGTTTGCCGTTGTTTCGGGCACGATATACGAGGGCGTGATTGATAAACACTTCCCCGATTCCACGAAACTTTACTTCAGTGACACCGAGGCTTGCCTTGAAGCGGTTAGCGGCGGAAACGCCGACGCAACTCTTGTCGACAGTGTCGCCGCTGTGCCGCGAACAGCACAAGGCGGCTATGCCAACCTCACTCACACACGGATTTTAGAAGAAAAGTTGGCGAATGAATTGGGTGCCGCGTCTAACAAGCAGACGTATGTCAACAACTTCAACGATTTCCTGAAGAAAATGGAAAAAGACGGAATGATAGCCGATATGGAGAAGCGTTGGCTTGGAAGCAGCACGAAACACGATTTGCCGAGTATCCCGGCGGGGAACGGAGCAAAGACATTGGTCGTAGCTACCACGGGGGAACAACGCGGCTTCTCGTTCTATGGGGATAACGGTGTGCTTGCGGGGTTTGACATAGAGCTTGCTTATAGATTCGCCGCTTACCTCGGCACGAACGTCAAGTTTGTCGTTATGGATTTTGATATGCTTATCCCTTATGTCGCGGCAGGGAAAGCCGATATGATAATCAGTGAACTAAGCATAACGGACGAGCGAAAGAGAAAGCTGTTCTTCAGCGACCCGTACCTAAGCGGCGGTATCTCGCTGATAACGAGAAGCGGCGATGTGGTGAGCCAAAGCGGCACAAGAAGCTACGCCGACTTTATCGGGAAGCGGTTTGCTGTCACAGCGGGTTCTTCGTATGAAGAAGCGGCGCAGAGCGAGCCGTTCTTTGCGACAGAACTTATTGAGTATGAAACCGAAGCGGAGTCAATAGACGCGATTCTGTCAGATGAAGCGGACGCAATGCTTACGTCGCAGTTTTCAGCGGTCGGGCTTGTCGGGCAAAAGCAAAACGGCAAACTTGAAATCTTTCTTGTGCCGAGTGTTTATTACAGCTCGCTTATAGGCGTGATTGCAAGTGACTCGGAGCTGATTGATAAGTTCAACGTCTTTATGAAAGAAATGCAAAGGGACGGAACGCAAGCGGAGATGACAGACAGGTGGCTGTCGGGGGAAGAACCGACTATGCCGCGAATTGAAACAAGTTGGCAAGGCAGCAGAGTGCGCGTGGCTGTTGACCCGGGTGGCTATCCGTATACATATGTCGTAAACGGCGAGTATCGCGGGTATGACGTGGAGCAGATAACGCGGTTTGTGGCGAGCATGGGGCGTGAGGCTCAGTTTGTTCCGATGTCGCTGAATGAGATATTTGACAGCGTGTCAAGAGGCGAAACGGATATGGGCGTGGGATATCTTTCAATCACGGAAGAGCGAAGCGAGAAGGTGCTGTTCAGCAAGCCATACACCGAGGAACGGCTTGTGCTTATCGCAAAGAAGCCCGATGTGGAGAAGTTAGAGCAAAGCAACTCGCTGAACAGAATCACTGTCGTCAGCAGTGTGGCGATAATAGCGGTAGTGCTTGCCATGGCGTTCATTGACGAAAGACTGCGAGAGAAGCGGGACCAAGATAACTGACACATATAATCGAACAATGTCAACAACCGAAGGTCATACCCCTCGGGGCACAGGCGGACGACCGAAAAGCCCTTGCCGTTTCCGCAAAAGCGAAATCTTCGCAAACCGAATTGGTAGCTGTTGATGTTATATAACCGAAAGGAAGTCATATTATGATAGAATATTTTGCAGGAAAGTACCTTGTATCACACGGAATGTTGACCCGCGAAAAGCTGAACGAGTTGCTGGCGTGGCTTCGTGTGGCGGAAACCGACAGCACGAAACTTTCGGGCGACCATATCATAAAAGATAACCAGATTGCCGTTATCAATCTGCTGCAGAACGCGATTGATGAGAAGATAGGCGACCTTGCCAAGGAGTTTTCGGCGTTCACGAATGAGCAAACCTACAGTATGACGAAGAAGCAGCGGATACTGAACACCGCGTTCTTCAACCAATTGGTGCTTAACGGGATTATCCTGCTTGACGACCTTACGCCCGAACTTGAGAAAATCCGCGTCTATTATGGACTGAACCAACCCGGCGTGTCGCGCAATATGAAAGAAGATTTTGACGCAATCCTCGGTTCGTTCGTCAACACGGGCGACTATTACGCGGGTGAGTTTGTCAAAATCGCTTTGCAGTATATCCTCCGCTATGTCGGCACGCGGATACGGTTCGGCAGAGCAAAGTCGGTGTTTAGCTTCAGCCGCGAACGTATCGCGGTGCAGAAACTCGTTGCGGGGGAACGGAGATACTTCATCGGTATCGGTGGAAGAAAAACGGTAATCCAAAGTTTCAACGACGGTATTCAAACCAGCTTTGACAGCGGCAAGAGTGACACGCGGTATTCCGCGTTGCTGCCGTTTCTTAACTGCATAACGAATATATTCCAGTGCCTTATTATGCAGGAACACGAAGTCAAGTTTATCGACCGCGCAACGGTCTATAAGTACAGCACTATCTTTGCGAACGACGCCTGCTTTGTTCTGCCGCTTTATCTCGACGACATACAGTTCGACATTGTTATCGGATATGGGGTACGTCCAAACTTTGCCACTATCGCGCACAATATATAAATAATTATGAAACACTTAAAACAAATTGCCGCGCTTCTGCTTGCTTCGCTGTTTCTTTCGTCTTGCTTTTTGTTTCAGAAAGAACCCGAAGTGATTGTAATAGGCAGCTTTGAAACCGAAACGATTGTTTTGGAAAATCCCGACACGATTTTGCAAATAGCGGCGGGGAGAAACACGCTCTATTATCTCACTGAGTACGGCGAGGTCTATGCCGATAGCGCGAAACCCGGTGATAAACCAAACGGAGCGAAAGCAGTGCTTGTTGATATCGACGACGGGTGCAATCGGATTGCCCCCGGCGTTGCTGTGGGGGACAGCAAACACATCTATCGGTTTGGGTGGCAGTATATTGCGCCTGAAAATATTTCGACCGATTATTCCACGGGCACGGAGTTCCCCGAGCTTGCGTTTTCCGCAAAACCACGCGAGATACCTTTTAATCGTTTGATTACTGAGATATATTCGACCGAGTATTTCACAAACTTTTTGACCGAGGACGGCGAAGTCTACACCTTCGGGGCGATGAACAGCTTGTGGGGCGGCTTTGGCAACGGATTTGTCGGTGCCAAGTATTATCCGTCGGAAATGCCCGTGAAGGTGAATTTCCCTGAGAAGATAACCGATATTGCTTGCGGTGAAAAGCACACGATTGCAATCGGGAAAAGCGGGCAACTCTATGCTTACGGTTCGTACGCGGAGGGGCAGTTTGGCGAGAACTTTGAGCGAACGGAAGATTTTGCCACGCTTGAAATACACAAGGGAGTGAAGTTGCTGGAAACCGCGGCTTACACCACGCTGCTTGTTATGAAAAGCTCTCCGACTGAAATAATGGCGTTCGGTTATCCGCCCGCCGGCTTTACGCTGTCGTTTGACGAAGATGTGACCGCGATATACGGCTCGTATTCAACGGAGATTTTCTCGGCTGTCGGCGAAGATTGTTATGGCGTTGGGAATTTTTCATCACCGTTTTTCAATTTGAAAGACGCGGTTCGCAAACCACAAATAGTGGCTGTGAAAGAAGAACCCGTGGTGAATGTGGTGAAACGAGGCAATGTTGACATACGAGATATGTATAACATCGGGAAAGAAAAGCCGCCGATGAAGATACTCGATGCGGTGAAAGGGTACGCCACGTTTGTGTTTAAGGGGGACGACGGGTTTTTCTACCGATACGACCCCGACTTGGGGTATGGCAAGAAAATACTTGTGTATAGTTGATTTACAATAAAGGAGATGGAAAATGGCAAAATCAGTGATAAAAGTGGGCGGAATGAGCTGCGAACACTGCGTTAAAGCGGTGAACGACGCGATAAGCGCACTCGCGGGAGTCAGCGGAGTGAAAGTCAGCCTGAAAGCGGGAACAGCGACGGTGAAGTATGACGAGGCGAAGGTCACGTTGGAAGCGATACACGTCGCGATAAAAGGCGTGGAGTATGAGGTTATTTTGTAATTAGATGTGCGCCTATCTAAGCAACGGGGTGTTCACACCGATGAATCTGCCGAAGATATACTGAAAAAGCGTGAAAAAGCCGCCGCGCCGAAGAAAACTGCCGCAACAAGTGCCACGTCTAAAACGAAGCGGAGTTTATTATTCTGACCGCGGGCGTGGAAATTGCGCCGTTTATACTTGAAAAATTCGCCGATAGTTTGTAAAAAACGGATTAAACGCGCTTGTCGCGCTTAAATACGACGGTTTTTGACCTTGCAAAGCGATTGCTCAGCGAAATGCCGGAAACCAAAAATAAAGAGTTTTATATGGTGAACGCCACGGTCGTGGTCGGTCGAGCCTCAGGGCGAGGTTGCGGCAATTTTCGAGGAAATTCTAAGGCTGTACAACTAAAAAACGGTGATAGTTTTGCAACGCCCACCGTGCAAACAAGCGAAAGCCGCGAACAGCGGCTTTTTCTTGCGTTTGTGGCGCGTTTTTTCTGACGGTCGGATAGTTTCTTGATTAAAATTCAAGCGAATGTGGCGGCTTTGGCGCGAATTAACCTTTTTGCTTCTTGCGCCATATACTGCTGTGCAGAAGTATGAAATCAAAGGAGATTTACAATGGCTACAATTCACATAACAGACCAAGCAGGGCTTGCCGCGATGACCGACGGCAACGACTACATCTTAGACAATGACATCACCCTCAATAACTGGCCAATGATTATAATTCTGAGCGATGTCACAATCGACGGGCAAGGGCACACGATTTCCGGCTTAACAGAGCCGCTTGTAGGTACATTAAGGAACTCAATCGTGAAGTACCTCACGCTTAACGTAAACATTAGCGCAAACGGCGGCGCTATTGCAACCAACGCGAGCGGCGTTACAATCGAGAATAACACGGTAAACGGCGCGGTGTACGGCGCAGGTTTTATCAGAATCATTACCGGCGATAACAATTACGTTCTTGGCAACACCAACAACGCGACAATCACCGGTTCAAATTATTACACTGCCGGAATTATCGGTAGCGTCAACGCCGACGACATTACGATTGACGGCAACGTAAACAATGGCAGAGTCAACGGCGGATACGCTGTATCGGGCGGTATTGTCGCAATGTTGGACAATATCTCGGGCGTCACCGCAAACTACACAGTAACCAACAACGTCAATTACGGGGAGGTGAACAATGGAACACAAACCGGCGGCATTGTCGGTGAAACGCACAGCGGCGTTGTTAGCAAAAACAAAAATTACGGCGTCATCAGTGGTTGGGGAGGACAAGGCGGCGTTGTAGGAGTTGTCAAGGGTGCGGATGTTGACGACAACGAGAACTACGCAAATGTCACCGCTTCCGGAAGCTCTGCGGGCGGTATCATCGGTAGCGCCGAAGCAGGAACTAAAGGCGCGAGAATTGTCGGCAACAAAAGTTTTTGCGGCACAATAACGGCGAACGGAGAAAACGCGGGCGGCATCGTCGGTTATGCAAACGGATATGAAACCAGCACGACCGGCTTTATAGAAGAAAACCAATCATTTGCAACAAAGATTATAACTACAACCAATGTTGGGCGAATTGTCGGTCTTATCAGAGATGACGCCATCTCGCCGGACTGGGTTTTGTCGGACAACTACTCATCGCCCGATACGTTGCTTGTCGGCAACAATTTACCGCAAGGCGGCATTGATTACAACAACGCCACGGTTGACCCAAACACCGACCCTCAATATGGCGATGAGCAAATCCAAGGCGCAAATATTTCTTGTCCTCAAGGCGAGTATCTTGACGGTTGCAACGGTTGTGTGCGACTCGGCGATGTGGTCGTGGATTTCGACAGCAACGGAGGCACAGGCATTCCTCCGCAAGAATTAGTTGAAGGCGATTATGCGACTGAGCCGCCAACGCCAACGCGCGACTGTGACATCTTCCTCGGCTGGTTTTTCGATGATGCTGAGCAACCGTTTGATTTTGAAACCACGCCGATTACTGAAAACATCACGCTCCACGCGCAGTGGCTTGATGAGCCGTGTCCGCCCGAGCCGCCTGTAAAAAAGTTGACTGTGAAGTTTAATTCTTGCGGCGGAAGTTGCGTTGCAAATCAGATTGTTTCAGAGGGCGAGAAAGCGGTTGAACCTAAAACGCCGATACGTTGCGGGTATGTTTTTGTTGGGTGGTACAGCGGTTGCAAGAAGTATGATTTTAATGCGGCAGTGACGAAAGATGTGACGCTTTACGCCAAGTGGGCGAGGAAGTGTGGGCGCTGATTTCAAAGCGCACAATAAAATTAGAACAAAATAAAACAGTTAAAGTTCGTCAATTGGCGAGCTTTTTCTTTATAAATTGCTTTGTTATTCGTTAAATACGTCATTTTTACAGGGAGAATAACGGAATTAGCACCGGAAAATTCGTCGTCCGAGCGGTGCGTCCAATTCGTGAAACCGTTGCGTTCGGCGTAATCTTCCAATAATTGCCGTTGATTGAGAATAGAGCCGGAGACCCCGTTAAGTTCGTCGGTCCTACACTCCTTGAATTGTGCGGGCGTTTGCCCGCGATTGTTTTATGTGGACATTATATCACGATTTTATCCTTTTGTCAAGCTCAATGATATCGCCGTTTTAGCGGGTTTTAGGCAGTTTAAGAAGCTCTAAAAACCTCTAAAAAGCTAACGGTTAGTAACAAGTGAGTAACACGAACCCGCACAGAATAAGCCTTAAATCGTCCCCATCATATTATCAGATTTAGGTACTCGTGGTTGTCTCGCCGGAAACATATTCTTTGAGCTTTGCGTTCGCCGCCCACTTGGTTTTAGCGTAAACTACAATCTCGTCAATGAGATTGTCAATCTCTTTCCGAGTTATGATAAAGCGCAGTATTGCGGGGAGCTTGTCGTATATCCATTCCACGACCGCCGCCTTTTTAAGCTCTCCTGTACCGCAGCCGAACTCCTGCTCAGCTTTCGTCACGAGCCGGAACAAGATTTCTTTCAGAAAAGAGACCTCGCCGCGCTTGAACAGCACCACCACGGCTATCGCCGCCGCGACCACTATGAGAACCGAATCCCAATAGGTCATTAAAAAGTTAAGTATGTTCATCCTACTGAACCCCCAGTATTTATATTAGGAACTTCTTCCTTGATGTCGTTTCCGCTGGCATCGTTCACAATCCGCAGACCGTGTTTGTTAAGACTTGCATCACGGAATCCGCAGAGAGCGAAATACCCGCCTGTGGCAAACCCGCCGTAAATCGTAACGATAGCAACGGACAGGTCGGAAATTGGCATCTTGTCGAGCAACGACAAGATAATGTTCGCGATAAAAACAACTGCCACTAAACTATCCGCGAAAACAACATGGAGCTTAGAGAACTCGCGTTTTTTCTTCTTTGAACGTCTGCTTCGAGCCATCCGTCACACCTCCTTATTAAACACGCTGAGTGAAGTCAAGCGAAATCCACCCCGCACCGCTCTTGAGTTTACCCCAATTCTTCGCGCCTGTACCTGTCGGTTCTCCAATAATGGTATAAACCTCGCCGTTTTTGACGGTCGTAGTCACCTTCGAGTCGGTGGTCGGCTGCGCTCTCACGTTGAGAACGCTTGCCGTGACCTTTACAAGATAAGACGTAGTGACCGTAGGAGAGGTAACGGTAGGAGTAGTGGCAGAAGACGTACCAAGACGCTTATTTACCTCGTCTGAGATGTAGCCGTGCTTGTTGTATAGATAATCTCCGGGGCATGACTTCGCGGCAAACCAACGGTGAACCGTCATATTCTGCTTGTCCACCTGCCCCACGAGCTTCTTGTCGTTCTGCCAAAGCAGTTTCTTAATGTTGTTGCGTTTGCAGATGTCCGCGCACAACTCAATCAGAGCGGCGAGAGCTTTGTCGGAGACGTGCCACGGCTCTTTGTTCTCGTCATTCGCCACCTCGATTGTGACGGCTCGATTATCGTTTTCACTGTTGCTACTGCACCACGAACGGTCAGACTCGTTGACATAAAGCCCGACGCGCCCATCCGTACCTACGCCGTAATTGCTCGACGCTTGCCGCGCAGTTGGGGCGAAAATCTCTCCGCACGTTTCAATGGTGCAGTTCCCCGCCATACAATGTATCGTAATGGTGTCAATGGTGTGATTGCGCGGTTTTGTGCAGTTCGGGGAAAGTTTCGTATAGCTTACCAGTGCGCTGTTGCTCATTTTTGTCCTCCGTTCCCGAAAACCGTATTTCAAGTTTTCGCAAGTCGCTAATCACTTTGTCTATGAAGCTGTTACCTTTTAACCGCTTGTACTCGGTGTACAAATCCTCCGCGCACTCCAATTCATAGGACGTAATGCACATTCGTATTAGTGCGTCACGATGTAGTCGCGTCAACGTGTACTTGATTTGTTGCTTGGTGGCGTATGTGTTGTGGCTCAACTCCTCCTTGATTGGTGCTTGCCCATCTTTCAACTGCTTAACCTCAGTGAGCAAATTTTCAAGGTTTGCGTCCGTTTTGTCGTGCTTTTTGTCGTGCGACTTTCCGTTTTGAATTATCGTGACAAGCACACCGCCACTGCCGAACAGCACGATAAGTGCGGTTACAATAACCTGTGTCCAGTCCATAAAAGTTACCTCCTGTCAAATATTATCTGGCGCGTCAAGCTTCTTCTGTCCAACCGTACACGCCGGGTTCCCAGATGTTGCTGTTTATGTCAGAAGTCCAAGTCTTGCCGTTGTGAGAAACGCTATCGCCCTTTTGATAGGCATCGTGCGCGCCAAGCGGTTGCGTCCAAATCCTTGTACCATCCTCCTGAAACCCGATTTTCGAGAATAGCGAGGGCGCGGTACCGGGAGACCAATCGGATTGAGAGGTATGCGCTTGCGCCACCGTCCAAAGCTGAGTCTCGCCGTCTGCGTTCACACCGTATTTTGCAGTGCAAAGGAATAATCCCGACCACGACAATCGCTAAGGATTACGGCAAATCGGCAATGTGGCTTAATAGCAATCTCCACGAACTCGGCGTTCAGTTCAAAGTCGGCGACAC
>JAISLD010000044.1 GCA_031260665.1 Oscillospiraceae bacterium
CTACCGCTCCGCAGGAGCGGATTTAACCGTCCTGATACGCCGTTTCGCGGCTTCGCCGCGTGGGCGCGTATGCGCCCAAACTTAAAAACACATTAGTGTTTTTAAGTTAAACGGCTATATAGTGTTTTGCTTGGCAGGCGACTTTCTCGATTAGCTTCTATTGCCGGTCGAGCATTGACACAAGTATAAAACCGAAACTTCACGGCAAAATAAGGTCAACTGATATACAGCAAAGGGAGAACAGTCTATGATAAAACTTTCAAGGCGTACCGCTGTACGGTACGCGTCGTTTACAATCGCGGCGGCAGCCGCACTGACGGCGGTGTCGGTCGGGGAACACGTCAAGGCGGTGACGCTTGCGCGTGAAATGGAATACGGGTATCTTCGCTCTATCGAGGACCTTGCGCTCAGTGTCGACAACATTCGCAACACACTGAACAAGGGAATGTACGCCACATCGCCGGAGATGATGAACAATTTGTCGGCGAAACTTTGGTCTGACGCAAGCACCGCAAAGAACCGAATGGCGGAGCTTCCGATGGAGCAGTTAGAGCTGACGGGAACCTACAAGTTTTTGTCGCAAGTCGGCAACTACGCGCGCTCGCTTTCAAAGAAATACGAATCGGGCGAGGAACTGACGGACGAGGAAAAAGAGAATATGCGGTTGCTGCTTGACTACGCCGAAACGGCTTCAGACGGGCTGTGGAGCGTGGAAAGTCAGCTGCAAAACGGGTGGCTTACCTTTGACCGTGCCGCCGCAATCGCGAAAGAGAGCGACGAAGCGGGAAGCGGCGGTGAAAGCGGCTCGGCTTATGTCACAAACGGGTTTGCCGATGTGGAAAACGGGTTCACCAACTACCCGACGCTCATCTATGACGGTCCGTTCTCTGACCACTTGATGCAAAAAGAGCCGCTGCTTGTCAAGGGCTTGAAGGAAATAACAAAAGAGGATGCGCTTCTGAAGGCACGCGACTTGTCGGGCGATGAGAAGCTGAAGTTCACGTCAGAGCAAAGCGGCAACTTGCAGACCTATGTGTTCAAGTCCGAAAACCGAACGGTTGCGATAACAAAGCAAGGCGGCTTGCTCGCCTATGTGCTGAACTATCGAGCGATTGACGCGGACGACAACGGCACGGGAATGGAGAATGCGGTCAAGACAGCGGCGGCGTTCATTGAGAAAGCGGGCATAAAAGACTTTGAAGCGACTTATCACGAAACCTTGAGCGGTGTTTGCATCATCAACTTCGCGGCAAGGCAAAGCGGCGTGACGCTTTACACCGACTTGATTAAAGTCGGCGTTGCGATGGATACGGGCGAGGTGGTGAGTTATGACGCGTGCGGGTATATCGCTAATCACACCGAGAGAAAGCTGTCGGTGCCGAAGCTGTCGGAAGCGGACGCGATGAGCAAGGTGTCGAAGCGGCTCAGCCCCGAGTCGTCGGGACTCGCTGTTATCCCGTCGGAGGGAATGAACGAGTTGTTCTGCTATGAATTCAAGTGCCGTTCCGACGACGGCGGGCAGGTGCTTGTCTATATCAACGCGAACACAGGCGCGGAGGAGCAGATACTGCTTCTTAAAATCAGCGAGAGCGGTGTGCTGACGGTTTAGGCAAGGTTAAATCAAAAATGCTGAAGCGTTTTTGCGGTCGCAAAGCGACTGCCGCGCCGCCGCTTCGCGGTTAAACTTTCCAAAAAGAAATTCACAAAACCTATTGACAACGACAAAACTTTGTGCTATACTGACTTTTAAGTTAATCAAACCGATGAAGCAGAGATAAAAGCACAAACGGCACCACAGAGAGCCTTGCGTTGCTGAGAGCAAGGTGTGTAGCGATGTGCGTGTGTGGCGACGCCACACTTAAATGGGCTGCCGAGGGCACGACCAAAGGTGAGCGCGTGAGTAAACGTGGAAGCCGAGTATTTCGTGACGTGACGGACGCGTTAGTTCCGAGGGATATGTTGGTATCCTGTAAAGGCGGCACAAGCCGTGAATTAAGGTGGCACCGCGGCTACGCTTACGAACGTACGTCCGCCCTTAAACAAAATGTTTTGTTTTGTTTGAGGGCGGATTTTTATTTTCCCTTCAAACGGAAAGGATTGCTATGTATCCGTTGTTTGTCAAACGATGGTGTGGTTCACCAAATACTTTAATCAACCATATACAGGCAGTTAAATCTGCTGCAAATTATACTATAAGGAGAACACACATATGTCTGAACCAATCAAACGCGAAGTCGCCGCTGTCAAGAAAGGCATAGGCGTTTCGGAAATACTGCTCATCGCTATACTCATCGCTGCGGGTGCGGTGCTAAAAGCCTTTTCAAACACAATCTTCAGCTTCACACCACTGAAACCGAATATGGTTATCGCAATGTACACCCTCGCAATTTTGCTTATCCGGCCGAAGTTCCTTGAAGCGGCGGCAATCGGCTTGATTGCCGGTATCGTCTGCAACTTCTTACCGGGAGCAACGCCTTACGCCAACATCGCTTCTGAGTTACTCGGAGGAATCGCTTGCTTTCTTATAATAATCCCGCTTGCCAAACAAACAGCGGCGCGAATCTCGACCGTCAAGGTCGCGGTCACGGCGTTTCTCACCACGCTGATAAGCGGCTGGTCGTTCTTCGCGATGCTTTATGTGCTGCTGCTAACGGGAATGGAAGTCAAGGTAATGATGCTCGGCGTGTTTGCCGGGGTTATCTTCGGGACAGCGGCGGTCAACGCCGTAATAGTGTCGCTGCTTTATCCCGCTCTTTACGCGGTAAGAAACCGCAGGGAATCTAAATGAGCAACATTGTAGAGATAAAACAGCTGTCGTTCAAGTACAAAGGCAGCGGCGACTTTGCCCTCGCGGACGTGAGCCTCACATTTCGCGAGGGGGAGTTCGTTGGGATAATCGGCGCGTCCGGTGCGGGAAAAACTACGCTGCTTTCTTCGATAAACGGCATTGTTCCTCACTATAACGGCGGCGACTTCTACGGTGAAGCGTCGGTCTGTGGTGTGGACACGATAGACGGTGGTATCACAAAGCTGTCGGAGTTTGTCGGCAATGTGCTTGACGACCCCGAGGCGCAGATAACAGCCGACACAGTAGAGGACGAAACCGCGTTTGCACTTGAAAACGCGGGATATCCCCCCGATGTGATAGAAGAACGGATAACGGCGGCACTTGAAGCGACCGGGCTGACGGAGTTTCGGCTTCGCGATACACGGCTGTTGTCGGGTGGGCAAAAGCAGCGCACGGCGATAGCCGCCGCAATCGCCGCCGAACCGCGCGTGCTGCTTCTTGACGAAGCGACAGCGGAACTTGACCCTCTCGGAAGTCGCAAAGTGTTTGAAACCCTGTCGCGGCTGAACAAAACGCGCAAGATGACGATTGTCGCGGTGGAGCAAAAAATAATGCTGTTGTCTGAGTTTGTGTCGCGGCTGATTGTCATGAGCGGCGGCAAGGTGGTTATGGACGGGGAAACGCGTGAGATTCTCGCCCGTCACGAAGAACTCGAGGCACTCGGCATAAACTGTCCGCGTGTCGTCACACTTGCGAGCAAGCTGAAAGACAAGGGGCTTTACTCGGCTGATTACCCCAAAACAGCGCGTGAGTGCGCCGAGGAACTGCGAAGAATAAACCAATGATAAAAATAAACAATCTATATTCAAGTTATGGTTCGGTGGAAACGCTGAAAGGCGTGTCTCTTCAGATAGAACGCGGTGAATTCGTTGCGCTCACGGGGCAAAACGGCGCGGGCAAGACCACGCTGCTTCGTCATCTTAACGGACTGATTAAAGCGCCACACGGTGCGGTCGGCGTTGACGGCAAAGACCCCGCGAAGTGTTCGGTCAGCGATATGGCGAAGTCAGTCGGGTTCTTGTTTCAAAACCCCGACCACCAGATTTTCTCAGACACGGTGGAAGAAGAAATCGGGTTTTCCCTTGCAATGACAGGCGCCGACAAAGAAACCATAAAGACACGAACACTTGCTGTCGCGGAGGAGCTTGGGCTTCTTGACAAACTCACTCGCAACCCGTTTCTGTTATCAAAAGGAGAACGGCAGCGTGTGGCGCTCGCGGGTGTGTTGGCCGCGGAAACACCTGTGCTTGTTCTCGATGAGCCGACCACAGGGCAGGATTATCTTGAGTGTATGAACGTGATGTCGGTGGTGACGCGGCTGAACAAAGAGAAAGGCGTCACGGTGATAATTGTGACCCACGATATGGAGATAGCCGCCGACTTCGCTAAACGCGTTGTTATTCTCTGTGACGGCAAGATTCTTCGTGACGGCGACACGTTTGAGGTGCTTCGCGACACAAGCTCTCTTGAGCAAGCGGGGCTTTTGCCGCCGCAATCGGTTGAGCTGTCGCTTCTTCTCGGAGAAAGTTTTGATAAAGCGAACGATATCGACGGGCTTTACGCGGAGATATGCAGGCAAAGGGGAGTGACAACATGAATGCGCCTGTGCTTTCTTATGTCCCGGGAAATAGTTTCTTTCACAGACTTCACCCGCTGACAAAGCTGTTTTGGGCGATACTTACGGGTGTGTTTTGCTTTGTGTTTTCAGATTTTTGGTTGCTTGGGGCTGTGATTGCGGTCAACGTGCTGATTATCGCGACAAGCGGCATTGTGCGTGCTGGAAAGCCTGTTTATAAGCTGTTTGCCTTGCTTGCTGTGCTGATGACGGTGTTTCAGCTGCTGCTTAACAAATCAGGCGAACCGCTGTTCTATTTTATAACGACAGGCGGCGTTGAGGGCGCGCTCTACACGGTGCTTCGTATGCTTGGCTCACTTCTGCCGCTCTCTATGATGATTATGCTGACACCCGCGTCCGACCTCGCCTCTGAACTCACAGCCAAACTGAAAGTACCGTACAAATACGCGTTCGCTGTGACTGCCGTGCTTCGGTTTATCCCGCTTCTCACGTCTGAAATGGGGCAGATTGTCAACGCGCAAGCGTCACGCGGTTGCACAATTGACAAAGGAAACTTCATCTCACGGTTTCGCAAAATGCTGCCGCTTACCATTCCGCTTCTTGTTTCAGCGGTGCGCCGAACAGAAAAGACGGGGGTTTCAATGGAACTGCGAGGCTTCGGCAGCGACAAACGCCGCTCACGCAAGGTGCGCCGGCTTGGCGGTCGTGATGTTTTGGTGTTTTTGATAATCGCCGCTTGCTATATGGTGGGTATTTTTGGTATAATAGGGATAATATAATCATCGCTTATTTCAATAACTTAAACAGCTTGCTTTGCGGAGATTCCGCTACTGCGGGAGCGGCAAGCCCTTGACCTTCGGGTGGGTGTCCAACAGGCGATAAGCCGACTAATCAAAGGATAACAAAATAACAATGTCAAAGAAATGGATATGAATATGAAACAGCTTTTAATGGGGAACGAAGCAATCGCCTTGGGTGCGGTGCGAGCAGGTGTGTCGGTCGTTACGGGATACCCCGGCACTCCCTCGTCTGAAATACTCGAAACAGTCGCCAAGCGGTGCCGCGAGGTTTACGCCGAGTGGTCGGTGAACGAGAAGTCGGCGCTTGAAACAGCGGCGGGTGCCGCAATGAGCGGCGCGCGTGTTATGGTGACGATGAAGCAAGTCGGGCTGAACGTCGCGTCTGACCCGCTGATGTCGCTGAACTACACGGGCATAGTGGGCGGCATGGTTATCGTGGCGGCTGACGACCCAGGACCGGTGTCGTCGCAAACCGAACAGGATACACGGCGGTTCGGCAAGTTTGCGAAACTGGCGGTGTTTGACCCGTCATCGCCTGAAGAAGCCTACTTGATGATTGCAGACGCGTTTGACCTGTCTGAAAAGATAAAACGACCTGTTCTGTTTCGTCCGACCACGCGTGTCTGCCACGGTTACGCAAGTGTGGAACTTCTGCCGCCGCTTGATGTCAAACGTGACACGCGGTTTCAGCGAAACAGCCGCTTCGTTATCTTTCCGAAGCTTGCGTATGAAAGCCACGTTGTGATTGAAAAAACGCTGAAAGAGCTATCGACAGCTGATTATCCGCGAAACACGCTTGAGGGCGCGGGCACGCTTGGCATAGCGACAGGCGGCGTAAGCCACGCGTATGTGAGCGAAGCACTCGGCGGTCAGCTGAACTGCAAACTGCTGAAAGTTTCGGCTTATCCGTTCCCTGTTGGTGTCGCTGAAAGATTCTTGGAGGGGCTGACTGATGTTCTCGTGATAGAAGAACTCGACCCTGTTATCGAAGAAGAACTGCTTCTCTTGTCTGCCGAAAAGAAGATAAACGTAAACATTCACGGCAAGAGAAGCGGTGAAGTGAAGAACGCGGGCGAGTTTGCCCCGTCAGAAATAGCTGTGATTGTGAACAAGTTTTTAGGCAAAGACACAGCCGAAGCTACGGCACAAGCACCAAGTAACTTGCCGATAAGACCTCCCGTCCTTTGCGCCGGTTGCCCGCACCGCGGCTCGTTTTTGGCGGTGAAAGAGGCTTGCAAGGGGATAAACGCGGTGTTCTGCGGGGACATCGGGTGCTATACTCTCGGCAACGCAAAGCCGCTTGATATGGTTGACACCTGCCTTTGTATGGGTGCGGGTATCACAATGGCGGCAGGTATCAAGCGAGCGGACGAAAGCAAGACGACGTTTGCGTTTGTCGGCGACTCGACGTTCTTTCATACGGGAATTTCGGGGATAATCAACGCGGTGTACAACAACGCCGATGAGATAATCGTGATTCTTGACAACAGCGCAACCGCAATGACGGGCGGTCAGCCACACCCGGGGCTTGGGCTTGTGGCAAACGGCTCACCCACCGCCAAAATCTCGATTGAAAACATTGTTCAAGCAATCGGTGTTCAGCATATCGTCAAAGCAAACGCGTTTGACCTTGACGAAGCGGTGTCGGCAGTGAAAAGCGTCTTGGATAAACAAGGCGTGAGAGTGATTATCTTTTCAGGCGAATGTATCGCGGTGAGCAAGAGGCGCGGCAAATGTGTGATTGACAACGACAAATGCGTCAACTGCGGTTTGTGCGTGACGAAACTCGGTTGCCCCGCGCTTACGCTATCGGGCAAAACGCCGACGCTTGACGAAACGCTCTGCAATGGCTGCGGACTTTGCGCCTATGTTTGCGGAAAGGGGGCGATTGCCTGTGAATAATCTTTCGGTAGTTATTGCGGGAGTGGGAGGACAAGGCACGGTGCTTTTGTCGCGGCTCATCGGCAACGCCGCCCTCACAAGCGGACAAGACGTGCGTGGCGCCGAAACAATCGGTATGGCGCAACGTGGCGGCAGCGTGGTCAGCCACGTTCGTATCGGCGCCGATACCCACTCGCCGCTCACTCCGTCGCACAAAGCCGACCTTCTCCTCGCGTTTGAACCCGGTGAAGCGGTGCGTGCGTTCCACTTGCTTGCCGACAACGCCGCCGTTGTCGCGCTTGACCGTGCTGTCAAGCCGTCTGTGCCGCAACCGTTCGGTGAATATGACGGTGCTTCGGCGCTTGCGTTTCTTAAAGAGAACGTATCAAGGCTTTATATCATCGAACAAGAGAAGCTGTTTCGGCAGATAAGTCCCAAGGCGGCGAACGTCGCGTTGTTTGGCGCGGCTGTGGGGCTGGGACTGCTGCCGCTTAGTATCGAGCAAGCAAAACTTGCGGTGAGAGAGCGTGTCCCCGAGAAGTTTCTTTCAATCAATCTTAATGCCCTTGACGTGGGAGCAAACTATTTTGCAGAGGTAACACCATGAAGCTGAACCCTGATATCCTCGCACAAATCCGCGAGAACATCGCTCACGCAAAAAACAGCGAGTTCTATAAGAAAAAGTTTGACGGCATTGAACCCGAGGACATGAAGACAGAAGCGGACTTCTTGAAGCTGCCGTTCACGGGAAAAGAGGACCTGCGTGACGCGTATCCGCTGGGTTTGGCGGCAGTGAGTGACGAGAAGATAGTGAGAATCCACTCGTCAAGCGGCACAACAGGCACGCCTGTCATCATACCGTATACTCAAAAGGACGTGAACGATTGGGCGTTTATGTTCAAGCGTTGCTATGAAACAGCGGGCATAACGGCGAAAGACCGCATACAAATCACGCCGGGTTATGGGCTGTGGACAGCAGGCATTGGCTTTCAGCTTGGCGCGGAGCTTCTTGGCGCAATGGCTGTGCCTATGGGACCGGGCAACACGGACAAGCAAATCAAGATGATGATTGACCTTCAGTCAACCGTTATCGCGGCAACGTCGTCATATGCGCTGCTTCTTGCCGAGGAGATAGAGAAACACGGCCTGAAAGACAAAGTGAAGCTGAAGAAAGGCGTTATCGGGTCGGAGCGTTGGGGCGAGAAGATGCGCCGCCGTATCGCCTGTGAACTCGGCGTGGAACTCTATGATATATACGGTTTGACTGAGATTTACGGTCCCGGCATAGGCATGAGCTGCAAGCACGAGTGTGGTATGCATATGTGGACGGACTTCCTTTATTATGAGCTAATCGACCCGAAAACAGGGCTGAACGTCAAAGAGGGCGAGATAGGCGAGTTGGTTATCACGACACTGAAGAAAGAGGGCGCGCCGCTTATCCGTTATCGCACCCACGACCTCACAAGGGAGTTGCCGGGAGAATGTAAGTGCGGGCTTCACTTCCCGCGGATAGACACGCTGATTGGTCGTTCAGACGATATGGTGAAAGTGAAAGGCGCGATTATCTTCCCCGGGAAAGTGGACGAGGCGTTGTCACAGATTGACGGCGTAAGCAGCGAGTATCAAATAATGCTTGACCACCTGAACGGGCGCGATAAGCTGACGCTTTTCTTTGAAACTTCCGTGCCTCAAGCAGAATACGCGGAGCTTGAGAAACGTGTGGCGGTGCAGTTCAAGGAGCGAGTGGGCGTGACCCCAAGCCCCAAAGCGGTGGGAATGGGCGAGCTTCCGCGAAGCGAAAAGAAGTCAACGCGGATTTTTGATAACAGGTATTAAGTCATCACCGATTAACTAACTATTTAGTGTTCTCTCCCCCCGTGGGGAGAGAACACTAAGGTTTACACCACAAAAGCGGCGTTATAGTAGGTTAAATTAAAAACGCTAAAGCGTTTTTATAGCCGCTTTCAGCGGATACCGCTCCGCAGGAGCGGATTTAACCGTCCTGATACGCCTGTGCGCGGCAAAGCCGCGCCGCCGCTTCGCGGCGAAAACTCAAAACACTTTAGTGTTTTGAGTTTAACTGGCTATATCACACGCCGCTGTGTCCGTGTCGGACGGGCAATAAGCTAACGGGATAACTTTGCTGATAGAGCCTACTATAATTAAGTCATCACCGATTAACTAACTACTTTAGTGTTCTCCCCCCGTGGGGAGA
>JAISLD010000017.1 GCA_031260665.1 Oscillospiraceae bacterium
CGGGCTACACGATCAGGTGCAGGGCGTGGTGGTCAGCCGTGTGCTCTCCCGATCGCGAACATCGCGGCAATCGCGTCGTCGCCGAGTTTCGCGTTTGATTCAGCTGTCGGCGTGACCACCGTGGGTGTTTCGGGTGCGGCACTCGCCTGTTGCGCAAACATCGCGGCAATCGCGTCGTCGCTCAGCTTGGTCATATCTTCGCCGTCATTGTTCGAGAGACTTATGCTCTTGAACATCGCGGAGATGTCGTCGTCGCTCATCGTTTCGCCTGTCGGCGTCGATACGCTGTAATCTATCTCATCGGTTTCGGTTTCACCGATTACGTTCTTGCGGAACTCCTCGGATGTCATCGGTTCACCGACAGCCTTTTCGCTCATCTCGCCGAATTTCATCTCGTGTTGACCGAGGATATCAGCTACGCCCTCAACAGCAACGGGTGCGAGTGTCTGCTGCAGCTTCCGGTATTCTTCAAACAACTGCTTCTGCTTCTCTTGGAAACGCTCAAAGGCGCGCTCGTAGTATCCGCGGTGGACTTTCATCACCTTTTTATAGTTAAGTGTCTTTTCGTCAGCGAATCTGAACCAGCATTTATCGGCGGGGAGGATACCGTGTGTTCGTTTGAATATCTCGTATGTATCGTACTCCGCTATCTCAAAACGCTCAAGCTCCGCTTCAGTGAACGGCGTTTCGTCGGGGAACACGCGGCTGTTGATTAGGAAGTACATATCGCGGATAGTCAGCGGTCGGTTGATTGGGGTCGGGAAATGCTCGGTACATTCGGGGTTGTACCCATAGTTTACCGTCATATCCTCGTCAATCTCATATTGAATCATGACCGTGTTCTCGTGCATCAGTTCAAACGATACGGGAAACGGTATCTCAAACGGCTCGGGGCTGACAATCTTTATCGGATTAGCCGCGTATTTGATGATATGCTGCATTGGTGGTGCCTCCGCGAACGTCTTGCGCCTTGAATGAAGTCCTTGCTGTGATGATACATCAAACATTATATCACAAATCGAAAAGGTTTTCAACAGTTTTCAACACACTTTCAACATTTTTATAAAGATTGTTGCGATACCCCGAGGGGTATGACCTTCGGGTCGGTGCCCGACAGGCGATAGGATTGATGGAATACGTTGCCGGTTAGCTTTATTGCCCCTCCCTGCGGGGGAGTTCTATGTTTCAGTTTCTCTTAATATAATGTTACACGAATAAGATTCACATCAAAGCGAGAGTTGAGAGGTGCGGCTACAAGTATGAACAACAACGATATCGCCGATATGGCGAGCAAGAAACTCGGGCTTTCTACGGAAGAAATAGGCAAAGCGGTGGAGGCGGGCAACACCGCCGACCTTGTCGCGAAGCTGTCGCCTGCCGACAAAGCAAGGCTCATTACGTTGCTGAAAGACAAAGCGACAGTGGAGCGGCTGAAGCAGAACCCAATGTTCGTTCAGGTGCTGAAAGCGATGAGCGGCAAGTAATAAAGAACGGCGAGGTGAGGCGAAATGGACGAATTATCCGAACTGCTTGCCTCGCTGTTTTCAGGGGAAAGCACGGACGAGTGCGACTGCGAGGACGACGACAAACACGGTAACGACGAGTGTGGCGGCGACTGGAACTTCGGGAGTTTCGACACCGATATGATGATGAAACTGATGGGCTTGTTTGCCAAGACGAACGTGCCTGACAAGAATGTTTTTCTGCTTAACGCGTTACAAAATGTAGTTTGTGACGAAACAAAAACGAAAATAGAGCGTGCAAAGCATATAATGAGATTACTACAGATTTTGCCCATACTTAAAGAGTGCGGGCTGTTTGAGAAAGGGCTGGGACTGTAGAGCCTGCCCTTCAATCGGAGGTATTATCCTATGGAGCAAAAGAAAGCCACGCCCAAAAAGCAACCGAAACCCGCCGTTTCAAGGGTGGAGTTTGAGGAACAGACAAAAAAATATATGGAAGAAGCCGTGCTTATGGCAAAACGCGGCGGTAAAGTTATAAAAGCGGTGGAACGAGTAGCCGAGGGTATCACGCCGCGAACCGAGGTCGTAAAGACATTCCCGTTCCCTGAACCGCGGGTTCAACCAACACCGCAACCCGCACCCACACCGCAACATAAGCAAAGCCCGCCAAAGCAAACGCGACCTGCCGCGCCTGAGCTTGAGATTATCGAGATAACCCCAAGCAAAGTCAAGCCGCAACAGCCAAAGCAACCTGTTCAACCACAAAACTGCGCCCCTCAAGCAAACCCGTGTCCGCCACGGCGGCAGAACTGCGCCTCCAAGCCAAACCCTTGCCCCCCGAAACAAAACCAGTGCCCACCGCCTTGTCCGCCACCTTGCCCCAAACCAAACCCCTGCCCACCTAAGCAAAGCTATTGTCCTCCTCCTTGCCCCACACCGACGCCGCAACCGCAGCCCGAGCAACCCGCGTATTGTCCCGACGATGAAGAGTGCTTTCACTTCTCGCCTAAAAAAAACGGCACGGGGAGCTGAACTTAGACGGGGATAAGCTGCTGATTGCCGGTTTGCTGTGGCTTATGGTGAAAGAAGAAGCCGACCAGTCGCTTATCATTGCGTTGGCTTATGTCTTGATATGTTAACAAGCAAAACCTCTCCTTTGTATAAGGAGAGGTTTTGCTTATTTGAACATTTGAACAAGTGTTCAAGTGTGAGCTGCTTCGCTTTCACAGTGATTCCGCTCCCGCAGAAGCGGCAAGATATATTATTAAAGAGAGGTTCTTGCTTATTTGAACACTTGAACAAGTGTTCAAGTATGAGCTGCTTCGCTTTCACAGTGATTCCGCTCCCGCAGAAGCGGCAAGATATATTAAAGAGAGGTTCTTGTTTATGTGAGCTGCTTCTTCTAAAACAACTTTCTTCCCCATTGGGGGAGAAAGTTGTTTTAATAATATCCCCTACTTCCCACTTAGGAGAGCAGGGATATATGTTCAAATATGATTATCGTTCCAAAATTATTTTAAGAAATCTTCCAAAAGTACTTGACAAAGTGATATCACCGTGATATAATACAAATATCAAAACACAATCAACGGAGGTAACCAAATGGAAACTACAAAAACTAAACTTCAAGGTGGACTCACCACACCAAACGAGAAGCTGCTGAATCCACCGAGTGGTATCGGCGTGCTTGTTCTGCTTATCCTTGTCACAATCGGCTCGTTTGTGGGGAGCATATTCTTCGGAGTGAAGCTCGACAATGACGGCGGCGCGTTGTGGGGCTGGCTTCTCGCGCTCTCAATCATCGTGCTGATTATATCGTCCGTGCTGTACGGCGGCTTCAAGTCGGTGCAGCCGAACGAAGCGGCGGTGTTGACACTCTTCGGCAAGTATTACGGCACAATCAACAGAGCAGGGTTCTTCCTTGTCAACCCGTTCACCTCAATGGTGAACCCCACGGTTGTGGCAGTCGGCGGCAACAAGAAAGTCACGCTGAAAGCAACGACACTTGACAACGAAAAACAAAAGATTAACGACGAGCAAGGCAACCCGATTGAAATCGGCGTGGTGGTCATCTGGAAAGTAGCCAACGCAACAAAAGCCGTGTTTGAAGTTGACAACTACTTCAAGTATGTTTCAACACAGTGTGACGCGGCACTTCGCAACATAGTACGCAAGTATCCGTATGACGCGCCCGAGGAAGCAATCAGCCTGCGTGGCGACAGCGAAACAATCGCGGCTGAAATCAAGCACGAACTGCAAGGTCGCGTTGACTTCGCGGGGATTGAAATCCTCGACACACGAATCTCGAATCTATCGTATGCGCAAGAAATCGCGGCGGCTATGCTTCAAAAGCAGCAAGCAGACGCGGTGATAGCGGCGAGAGAGAAGATAGTGAACGGCGCGGTCGGTATGGTGGAAATGGCGTTGAAGAAACTTTCGGAGAAAGGCGTGGTGGAACTTGACGAGGAACGCAAAGCGCAAATGGTGAGCAACCTGCTCGTGGTTCTCTGCGCAAACAAGGAAGTGCAGCCTATAGTGAATAGCGGCTCTATCTACTGAGATGGCTGAGAACGAAAACTCAAAGAAGCAAATCCCTCTGCGTTTGTCAAAATCGCTGTGGGAAGAACTCGTCCGTCTATCGGAGTCTGACTTCCGCTCCTTGAACGGAGAAATCGAGTATCTCCTCACAGAAGCAGTGAGGATACGGAACAAGAAAGCGCACGATTAAGCAAGTAACGCCCCCAAATGGGGCGTTGTTTGCTTATGTTGACTCGACAAGGCTTATGTAAGGCACAGACCCACTCCTGCGGGAGAGGCAAGGGCTTTCAGGTCGCTCGCCTGTGCCCGAGGGGTATGACCTACTATAGCAACGTATCGCAATCACCCTATCGCCCGTCTGGCACAGACAAGAAAGCGCACGATTAAAAGTACACAAAGAACGTCCCAAAAAGGGGGCGTTGTTTGCTTATGTTGACTCGACAAGGCTTATATAAGGCACAGACCAGCTCCTGTGGGAGCGGCAAGGGCTTTCCGGTCGCCCGCCTGTGCCCGAGGGGTATGACCTACTATAGCAACGTATCGCAATCGCCCTATCGCCCGTCTGGCACAGACAAGAAAGCGCACGATTAAAAGTACACAAAGAACGTCCCAAAAAGGGGGCGTTCTTTGTGCGTTTTGACCTTGACAACTACGATATAAGGCGGTATAATATACTATTATGATATAGACAGTTAAATTCAAAACACTAAGTGTTTTGAATTTTCGCCGCGAAGCGGCGGTGCGGCTTCGCCGCACACTGACGTATCAGGGCGGCTAAATCCGCACCAACGGTGCGGTAGCCGCTTTGCGGCTACAAAAACGCGTTAGCGTTTTTGATTTAACCTACTATAAGAGAAGAGGACTGACATATGAAACCAACCTTTCGTGTGGCAACACGTGCCGATGTGCCTGCGGTTTTGGGGCTGATTAACGAACTTGCGGAGTATGAGCACCTGCGTGACTTCGTCACGACGGACGTGGCGACGCTTCAGCACTGGCTGTTTAACAAACACGGCGCAGAGGTGATAGTCGCTGACGTTGACGACGCGGTGGTTGGGTACGCGCTGTTCTTCAGCAACTTCAGCACGTTTCTCGGCAAAGCGGGGCTCTACCTTGAGGACTTGTACATTCAACCGAAGTTTCGTGGAAACGGAATAGGCAAAGCACTGCTTGTTCACCTTGCGGGGATTGCCGTGGAACGTGATTACGGAAGAATGGAGTGGTCGTGCCTTGACTGGAACAAGCCGAGCATTGAGTTCTATCTGTCACTCGGGGCAAAGGCGCAGCACGGTTGGACCGGTTATCGTTTGGAAGGGGAAACACTTGTTGATGTTGCGAAGAAAGGGGTGTAAATTTGAATGAAATGGAAAAAGATGATTCCTTTCGTTTTGTCTTTCGTACCGCTGCTGATTGTGCTGGTCGTGTTGCCGAATGTGCCGAGCGAGATACCCTTGCATTTTGACGCGGACGGAAACGCCGACCGATTCGGCGGCAAGTATGAGCTGCTGATTGTGCCGATTATCACGATTTTGGTTCAATTCTACTGGGGATTTATGGAAAAAGTTTTTATAACAGATGAGGTGAAGAACAAGGCGGCGGCAAAGGTGGCTTTGTTTTGCGGCAACATCGTGGTTACACTTGCTTTTGTTGCTGTAACTATTTGGCTTTTGAACGCGGTGACATAAGCGAGAACGTGACAACGTGTCGTTATATGTCACAAAAACTTTCAACATTCAAGCAGGTTTATAGCACATATCGACAAACAAATGCAAATCAAACTTTGTTAGTTGACTTGAATGTTTGTTTGTGTTATAATGAAACGGCTTAAAAGCAACTACATACGTTCATCAAACCCAAAAGGAAAGGCCATTCACCATGAAAAATATGAAAATCGCTCCTCGCCTGATACTCGCATTCCTTATCGTCGCGTTTATGGCGCTCGCAACAGGCGTAGTCGGGGTTATCGGCTTGCAGTCGCTGTCGAATTCCGACGAAGATATGTACCAACTGAACCTTCGCGGTGTCGAGATTGTCGGCGATATGGCCGCCAACATTCAAGAACAACGCGTCTATCTCCGCGAGATGATTCTTGATATCGCCATACCCGATGAGCTTGCCGACGATATCAAAAAGTTCAACGACCTCAGCACAGCGATGTCCGCTTTGATTGACGCATATGTGCCGACGATTGCCGACGACAACGACAAAAAGCAGTGGCAGTCGATAAAAGACACCGACAACGCTTTCTCCGCACAACAGCAGACGTTCCTTCAAGTAATCGCGGCAGGCGACGCTGACGCGGCGGTTGCGGCATTGGCCGCGATTGGTTCTTACGCAAACGCCGAAGCGGAAGCGATTTCGTCAACCGTGACCTACAACAGCACCGCTGCCAAAGCAACACAACAAGCAAACGCTTCGCTTGCTGTGCTTCTGACGATATTTCAGGCTGTCATCTTGGTTGCCGCAGTTATCGTTGCGCTTGCACTCGCGTTTTACATCTCGAAGAGCATTTCGCGGCCTATCGGTGTTATGGAACGACTCATTGAGCAAACGGGGAACACAGGCAACCTCAAGTTTGACGAACACGACTTGGCGGCTCTCCGTGTGGAAGCGGCAGGCAAAGACGAGATTGCGAACAGCCTTGCGGCGTTCCACAAAATGTTGAACCAGTTCGTTTATTACGGTGAGGGCGTGCAAACCGTCGCTAATCAAGACTTGACGATTAACATCAAGACACTCGGTTCTACCGACACAATCGGCAACTCGCTGAAACAAATGGTCGGAAACCTCAACAATATGCTTGGGCAAATCAACACGGCGACCAACGAGGTGTCAAGCGGGTCAACACAGATATCAGACGGGGCACAGAGTTTGGCGCAAGGCTCGACCGAACAAGCCGCGACCGTGGAAGAACTTTCCGCTTCGATTCAAGACATTTTGCAAAAGACAAAAGAAAACGCCGAGATGTCAACCAACGCTGCCGCTCTTGCCAACAGCATAAAAGAAAACGCGAGAAAAGGCAACGAGCAAATGCTTGAGATGACCGAAGCCGTGTCTGAAATCAACAAGGCAAGCCAAGAGATATCGAAGGTAATCAAGGTAATCGACGACATTGCGTTCCAGACCAACATCTTGGCACTTAACGCCGCAGTAGAGGCGGCAAGAGCGGGCGAAGCAGGCAAAGGCTTTGCTGTGGTTGCCGATGAGGTGAGAAACCTCGCGAGCAAATCAGCCGCAGCCGCGAAAGAAACGAACGCGCTTATTGACAACAGTGTGTCTAAAGCTGAACTCGGGACGAAAATCGCGGGTGAAACGGCAATCAGCCTCGCTGAAATCGTTAGCGGAATCAACGAGAGCGCAACGCTGATTGGCCGCATATCACAAAGCTCTGACGAGCAAGCGAACGCAATCACACAAATTAACACGGCGATTGAGCAGGTGAGTGAGGTGGTTCAGCGGAACTCCGCAACCGCGGAAGAATCGGCGGCTTCAAGCGAAGAGCTGAACGCACAGGCACAAATCTTGTCGGAAAACGTGGCGAAGTTCACCCTGAAATCGTAATGTAACTCACACTTAAGGAAACAACTATGAGCGACAAAACTTCCAACACAGAGGAAATGCTGGAGCAAATACTGAAACTCTGCGCCACATTTGTGTGGGAATGGAATCTTGCGAAAGATGAACTGAGGATATACCTTGGAAGTTTTGACGCTTATGGTTTTACACCCGATATTGTTAACGGAAAACTTGATTACATCGTAAACAAAATAGTCCACCCCGACGACATTGACAACTTTAATAATTCATTAAAAACATTTATTGAAGCAAACCGACGCGATATTTTCAAGGTGAAACTTCGCATACGAAACTTTGTCACCGACTCGTGGATTTGGCACGAGAACTTTGGGTTTCCGATAAACAACGAAGATACGGGAGAGATAACGGTTTTTCATGGTGGGCTGATAAATATTGACTCCGATGTGAAGGAAAAAGAAGTATTAAGCAACCGCATTTTGTCTGAGCAGCACACCACCTACGAGCTGTTTAATAATAATCCTTACCCTTGTTTTATGCTGGACGACAGGTTCAATGTCATCAACTGCAACCAAGCGATTGTCAAGACTTTCGGGTTCAAAGATGTTGAGGACGCGAAGAAGAACTTGGTTCATATAATAGATAATTCTTCCGTAAATGTGCAGAAAAGCGGCAGACCTGTAAAAAGTGTGGCGGAGCGGCTTATCGGTGTGATGAAAAACGGTTACGACCGCGATGAAACCATACTTATCGCTAACGGAAAAAAGTTTATATTCGACGTCACGTATATTCGTATTTCACTCGGCGATTCGTTCGGGATTGTTTGCTATGGAATCAACGTGACGGAGCTTCGCGGTGCGCTTGAAGCGGCTGAGAACGCACTTTCTGAACTTGAAAAAAGCCGTAAATTCCAAGATATAATATTCAACGCGAACTCGCAGTCCGCGTTTTTGTTTAACGACAAGTTGGAGCTTATCAGCGTCAACCCCGCCGCCCTCAAAGTCTTTGGCTATCCCGATGAAAAAGCCGCGATTGAGCGTTGGCCGAAAGAAATAGACAGCCAGTTTAAGACAAAGCAGTATGACGGGCACACTGTGGTGCCGCCGTGGGAGCGGTTCAGGCAGGTGCTGCAAACCGGCTTTGCTCACGCCGAATCGACGCTTGAAATAAACGGCAAAACCGTGATAATGGATACGTTGTTTATTCGCGTGCCGTTTGGAAACAGCCATGGTATCGCGATGTACGCGACTGACATAACGAATTTGCGTATCGCGGTGAACGATGCGTTGGTCGCCACAAAAGCGAAGTCGGACTTTTTGTCGCACATGAGCCACGAGATACGGACGCCGCTGAACGCTGTCATAGGAATGACGGCGATTGGTTCGGCAGCCGATGAGATTGCCAAAAAAGATTACGCGTTTGAAAAAATAAAAGAAGCGTCGGTGCATTTGCTTGGTATAATCAACGATATACTCGATATTTCCAAGATTGAAGCCGATAAGTTGGAGCTGTCTGAAGCCGAGTTTAATATCGAGCGGGTTGTGAGGAAGATATCCGACTTGTTTGAGTTTAAGTTCAGAGAAAAAGACATCGCGTTTTCATATAAAATCGACGACAAACTCCCTCGGTTCTTTATCGGCGATGAACAAAGATTCACGCAGGTCATAGTCAACCTCGTTTCCAACGCTGTAAAATTCACTGAAGAAGGCGGCACGGTTGGCTTGGCGATTGACTTTTCGGGTGAGGAAAACGGCAAAACCGTTTTGACCGCGACCATCACCGACACGGGCATTGGAATTGAAAAACCGAAACTTGAAAACATTTTTCGCGCGTTTGAACAAGCCGACAACTCGATTTCGCGGAAATACGGCGGCACGGGACTGGGGCTTGCTATTTCAAATAAAATCGCGGAGCTTATGCGCGGCGGCTTATCTGTAAAATCAGAACTCGGCAAAGGCTCGACGTTTGTGTTCACCTCGAAGCTGCAGTCGGTCAGACACAGCGCAACGGATTTGATAAAGGCGAACGCGGGTGACTTGAAGATTCTCGCGGTTGACGACGAAAAAGAAATGCTTCAGTATTTCCTTGAGATTGCAAAGGAGCTGCGGCTGAACATCAGCGTCGCAAGCAGCGCAAAGTCCGCAATCGAAGCTGTGGAAACAAACGGTCACTACGATTTGTACTTCATAGATTGGCGAATGCCCGGTATCAACGGGATTCAGCTTGCGGAAAAACTGCAAAAAGACAGTGCGTCGTCGATAATAATAATGGTGACGGCGGCCGATTTGAGCGAGGTTGAGTCGGACGCGAACGCTGTCGGGGTGAGAAAAATACTTTCAAAACCGATTTTTTCATCAGATATTGCCGACTGTATAAATGAGTTCGTGATTCAGCCGAACAACCAAAAGTGCCTTGACAGCGCCGATTTCGCAGGGAAAAAGATACTGATTGCCGAAGATGTTGACATAAACCAAGTCGTCGTCGGTGCGCTGCTGGAGGAAACCGGGGTTGAAATTGATTTTGCAAACAACGGTGTGGAAGCGGTCGCGATGTTTGAGATTGGGTTTGAAAAATACGATATGATTTTGATGGATGTGCATATGCCTGAGCTTGACGGGCTTGGCGCAACACGGCAAATCAGAGCAATGCCTTTCCAGAAAGCGCAAAGTATCCCGATTGTCGCGATGACAGCGAATGTTTTTCGTGAAGATGTTGAAAAATGTTTGGCTTCGGGAATGAACGACCACATCGGCAAGCCCATTGATTTGCAAATATTCCTCAGCAAAATGAAAAAATATATCAACTGACAGAAGTGGAGGGAATATGCTGCCGTTTGCAATCATCGCGATAACCGCCGCCTTGGCGTTCTATTCCGTGGGAGTTTGGGCGGAAAAAGTAAAGAAGATTCTGAAGAAATGGCACGTTGTGGTGTTTTGGTGCGGCTTTGTTTGCGACTGTATCGGGACTTCGCTGATGAGCCTAATCGCAAGCACAGGTGAAGGCGCGGCAAACCCGCTTCACGCGGTGACGGGCGTGGTCGCGATTCTGCTTATGCTCTTCCACGCAAGTTGGGCGACGGTTGTGTTGGCACGAAAACAAGAAAAACTTTTGAAAAACTTCCACAAATTCAGTTTGATTGTGTGGTTTATTTGGCTTGTGCCGTATTTTTCGGGCATGGCAATGGGAATGATGAGATAAGCGAACCTTCAACCTGCTTTATCCGGCTTGACAAAAATTGGAGGAAGTGTTATCATAAGGTATACTTATTATATAGGGAGGTTTTTATGAGAACCAAAATCTTAGCGGCGGTACTTTCGGCGGTTATGGCAATGAGCTTGTTCGTGTTGCCTGCCTCGGCAAAGCTCCCCGCACCAACGAACGTCAAGCTGACAGCAACGGCATTCAACGTGATAAGCACACAAGAAGCAACCACAGGCCTTGAGCTGACTTGGGACAAGGTAGCAGGTGCTGATTCGTACGCGCTCTATGAGCTGAAAGACGGCAAGTACGTCAAGTCCGCGATTCAGTTCAACTACTACTTCTATGAGAGCAGCAGCCAGTACTACGCGTTGCTTTACTACAAATCCTTCGACGGCAAGAGCTTCAACTTCAAGCCGAGCACGAAGTACAGCTTCAAGGTAGCGGCTGTTGACAACACGGGCAGCATCGGCGCGCTGTCCAAGGCGGTTTCCGCCAAAACACCCGCGTTTCAGCCGCCTGTCACCGAGAATCTGCGGCTGAACTCCGTGACGACTTCGGCTGCGCACATCAACTTCAGAAACACAGCTTGGGCGACTTCATACGAGTTGGTGGCGCTGCTTCCCGGTGAAACGACCTATCGCGCACTCAAGGCTGCCGACAAAATCAAAGTCACATTCGTTGACGACGCAGGCGCGAACTACTACATCACGGGACTGAAGCCCGACACGACATACAAGTTCAAGGTGCGCGGCATAGGCAAGATAGACGGCAAGGCTATCACGTCCGCATATTCAAAAGAGTTTACGGTGACGACCGCGAAGAGCATATTCAACGGCACACTTTCCGTTGACACAAGCGGAACATACGTCTTTGGCGATAACGCATACGGCGGATACATCACGTTTAACGACGACGGCACAGGCGTTTACTTCCACGGTTATTACGCACCGGCGTACGGTTACAGCGGCTTGCCGCAGAACTTCACGTTCACTTCCTCGTCAACCGACGGTGGCGCAGTCCCGAATTTAGTTATCATCGGCAACGACTTCGGGCTTATCGGCGACATCAAGTATCTCGGTCCTGACATCTCGCCCGGTGAACTTCAGCTCATCAAGGTAGACGGCACAAGCGTGCAAGAGAAAGGACTTGGCGGCAAAACTTTTGTTTACAGCAAGGGCGACGTTTACTACTCGGCAACTTTCCCCGAACACCAAAGCGACCTGCCGAAAATCCAACTCTCGTCACTCCCGAGTGACACCTATTCGCCTATGACTGCGGTTTACTACAGCACCGCGGAGTTGTCGGCAAGCAAGGTTCAGCTGAACCTCAGCACAAACGGCGACCCCAGCTTGGTATCGCACACTTTTGTTTACGACAAAGCGAAGAACACCCTGACCGTAACGCAAAGCCCCGCTGTCAAGACGGCAATCCCGAAAGGCACGGTGCTGACGCTTGATTATGACGACTATGACGGCAGCTACGGTTCAACCGACTTCAATATGTCGAAACCGACGCTTCAGCTAAACAAAGACGGCACAGGCACAGCCAACCCAAGCGGCGCGATTGACACCGAGAAAGCGGTGGACTTCACCTACGATATCACCGGTCAACGTATCATCTTTGCTTTCAAGACAGCACCGGGCGCAAGCCTCAAGGGTCTTGAGCCGTCGGCCGCTGATTCAGGCGCGGCATATAAGGCAGTCGGCAAGATTTACGACTATGTGGTGATTCAAAAGAACGCGAAAGCAGGCACGTACAACATAGTGAGCGCGTTCTACGGTTCGACCGAGATTCTCGGGATTGTAAAGTCCGACAGAGATATCTCAACCGATACTCCCTCCAACGTCATTGTGGTGGGTGGTCACGCTTATATCGCAAACCGCTAATTCACGAAAGATAATCAAGCCTATGCCCACAACGGCCATTGTTGTTGTGGGTATGGGCTTTTTTGAGGGGTATTCACCTTGAATATAGAAATAATAATTGGCGTTGTAATAATCGCGCTGCTACTTGTAATAATCGTCTTGCAGATTATCTGGCGCAAGAAATCAGACATCGGCGAGATAACAGCACTACTCAAACGCGCCGCTGATGAACAGCAAGACAGTGTGGCGAAGCAAATCTCGGCGGGAGCGACCGAACAGTTTGCACGGTTCGGAATGATTGGGGACAGCGTGAACAAAACCTTACAGGAGAGCCGCTCCGAAACGAATAAAACGCTGTTAGAGAGCCGCACGGAAATTAACAAGCAGCTCCGCGAGTTCGGCGAGCAGCTTGACGCTCGTCTGTCGTCCATTCAGCGCGGAAACGTCGAGAACATAGAAAAAGTCAACGCTACGCTTGAAAGCAAGATGAAATCACTGCAAGAGAGCAACGAAAAGCGGCTTGAACAAATGCAGGGCGTGGTTGATGAAAAACTGCAAAAAACACTTGAAACACGGCTTGCACAGTCGTTTGAACTCGTCAGCAAGCAACTTGACGGCGTTTCACAGGGGCTTGGCGAGATGAAATCGCTTGCCGCAGACGCGAAAAGTTTGAAAAACGCGCTGACAAATGTAAAAGAACGCGGCACTTATGGCGAGGTGCGGCTTGAAAAACTGCTGTCGGATATTCTAACGCCGAGCCAATATGAAACGAACGTGGAAATAGCGGGCGGCAAGCGAGTGGAGTTTGCGATAAAGTTGCCCGGAAGCGGCGACACGCCGCTTCTGCTGCCGATTGACAGCAAATTCCCGATTGAGGACTATAATCGCTTACTTGACGCGGAGGATAAGGCAGCGATTGAAGCGGCAAGGCGTTCGTTGGCGGCGAAGATTCGGGTTTTTGCAAAAGATATTTACGACAAGTATATAGTGCCGCCGAAAACAACTGATTTCGCTCTGATGTTTCTGCCGACAGAGGGGCTGTATGCCGAAGTAGTGCAAAACGCCGCACTGTTTGAGGAATTACGCGACAAATACAAGGTGACGGCAGTGGGAGCAACGACGCTGTCCGCGTTTTTAAGTTCGCTTCAAATCGGCTTTAAGACGCTTGCCATTGAACAACGGTCGCAGGAAGTTTGGGATACGCTGAGGAGTGTAAAATCCGAGTTTGAAAAGTTTGGCGATATACTTGACAAAGCCCACAAGCAAATTCAAACCGCGGACAAGACCTTGGAAGAGATTGTCGGCGTACGAACACGAGCAATTAACAGAAGCCTGCGCGGGGTGGAAGTGCTGAGTGATACGAAGCTGATTGATGTTGACGAGTGAATATGTTTCAGTAATTGTCCGCGTTCCAAAAAACCTACAAAACCGCTTAATAGTGTGTACAGGTTATTGGGTAGAGCTTGCCGCTTATGGTCGGCTTCTCAAACAAACTTTCCGTAAGTCAGATATGGCGACACAAATCACAGGGGCAAAAACAAACACAGCCTGCCGCTATATACCAAGCGGGTATCTTCGTTGGCAAAGTTATCATCCCTGCTCCAATTATCCATAGACAAATCGGTTTGTATGTGGTATAATAGACACACGCAATCAGCTATATTTTGCGCACGGGCTCGCCCCTTTGGGGCAACCGCCCTCTGATACGCAATTATATCATATCTACGATGTGGTATAATAAGCACAAGTGTCATTATACAAGTACAAAAGGAGAAACTTATGAGCTACACAATTGACAGTGTTGAAGCACTGGAGCAAGCCATAGTGTCGCTTCGCGAGGTGCAGAAAGTCTACGAGGGCTTCACGCAAGAGCAAGTGGACAACATCTTTTGGCACGCGGCAAAAGCGGCGAACGATGCGCGTATTCCTCTCGCGAAACTCGCGGTGAAAGAAACGGGAATGGGCGTCGTTGAGGACAAGGTTATCAAGAACAACTATGCCGCGGAATACATCTACAACGCTTACAAAGATACAAAAACCTGCGGCTTAATCGAGAACGACGAGGCAGGCGGCATACAGAAAATCGCCGCTCCTATCGGTGTAATCGCGGCGGTTATCCCGACCACGAACCCGACTTCAACCTCAATTTTCAAGTGCCTGCTCGCACTCAAAACACGCAACGCCGTAATCCTCAGTCCGCACCCCCGCGCCAAGAACAGCACGATTGAAGCGGCGCGTATTGTGCGTGACGCGGCTGAAGCGGCAGGCGCGCCCAAAGGGCTGATTGCGTGGATTGAAGCGCCGTCGCTTGATATGACCAACTTGGTGATGAAAGAAGCGGACATTATCCTTGCGACAGGCGGCCCCGGTATGGTGAGGGCGGCGTATTCAAGCGGAAAGCCGGCGATAGGCGTCGGTGCCGGCAACACGCCCGCTATTATCGACAAGACCGCCGACATCAAACTCGCGGTCAACTCTATCATACACTCAAAGACGTTCGACAACGGTATGATTTGCGCTTCCGAGCAATCGGTCATAGTGGACAGCGAAATCTATGACGAAGTCAAAGCGGAGTTTACATATCGCGGCTGTTATTTCTTAACCGAAGAAGAAACCGAGAAGGTTCGGAAGACAATCATAGTGAACGGTGCGCTTAACGCGCGCATTGTTGGGCAAACAGCTTTCAGAATCGCGGAGCTTGCGGGGGTCAGCGTCCCCGTCAAAACCAAAATCTTAATCGGCGAAGTCACCAGTGTTGATTTGACAGAAGAATTCGCTCACGAGAAACTGTCGCCTGTCCTCGCTATGTACAAGTCGAGCGACTTTGACGACGCGCTGTCTAAGTCGGCGCAGCTGATTGCCGACGGTGGTTACGGGCACACCGCTTCAATCTATATCGACGAGAAAGCACAGCCCGAAAAGTTCGCAAAGTTTGCCGATTCCGCAAAAACTTGCCGTATTCTGCTGAACACGCCGTCATCTCACGGAGGAATCGGAGATATATACAACTTCAAGCTCACTCCCTCGCTGACACTCGGGTGCGGCTCGTGGGGGGGCAACTCGGTTGCGGAGAACGTCGGCGTGAAGCACCTGCTTAACATCAAAACCGTTGCGAAAAGGAGAACGAATATGCTGTGGTTCAGAACACCGCAAAAGGTTTACATCAAACGCGGGTGTCTTGATACCGCGTTGTCGGAACTCGGCACGGGTGCGACAAAGCGGAGCAAAGTCTTTGTCGTGACCGACAACTTCCTTTATAAAAACGGCTACGCAAAACCCGTGACCGACAAGCTGAACGCCCTCGGTATCGAATACAGCGTGTTCAGCGATGTTGAACCCGACCCGACTTTATCTTGCGCGAAACGTGGAGCGGCACAGGCGCGGAGCTTCGAGCCTGACGCGATTATAGCACTCGGCGGCGGTTCGGCAATGGACGCGGCAAAGATAATGTGGGTGCTTTATGAACACCCGGAAGCGGACTTCCTTGATATGGCGCAACGCTTCATGGATATCCGCAAACGTATCTACACATTCCCGACAATGGGGCTGAAAGCCGACTTCATCGCGATACCAACCACATCGGGCACAGGTTCCGAGGTCACGCCGTTCGCTGTTATCACAGGCGACGACGGCACGAAGTATCCTCTCGCCGATTACGAGTTGCTCCCCGATATGGCGATAATCGACGCCGACTTGATGATGGACGCGCCCAAAGGACTTACCGCCGCTTCGGGTATAGACGCGCTAACTCACGCGCTTGAAGCGTACGCAAGTGTTATGGCAAGCGAGTTCACAGACGGGGCGGCGCTTGAGGCAATCAAGCTGATATTCAAGTATCTGCCGACTGCCTATGATAACGGCAAAGACCTCGTCGCAAGAGAAAAGATGGCTCACGCGGCGACACTCGCGGGGCAGGCTTTCGCAAACGCGTTCCTCGGTGTTTGCCACTCAATGGCGCACAAGTTGGGCGCGTATCATCACCTGCCACACGGTATAGCAAACGCTTTGATGATAAACGAAGTACTTCTCTTCAACGCCGCTGAAGCACCAACCAAAATGGGCACGTTCCCGCA
>JAISLD010000013.1 GCA_031260665.1 Oscillospiraceae bacterium
TACGGCAAGATTGACGGCAAGGTCACGCCGAGCGTGAACGTCAAGCCCCCACGGAAATCGTAGTGGTTGAGGGAATCAGCAATGAACCTTTCAACAAAGAAAAAGCCCATAACACGGCGGATATGCCGTGTTATGGGCTTTTCAGGTACATAATGTTAGCTAAAAAGAAACGCCCTTAATGCGACGCAGCAGATTGTTCGAAGAAAATAAGGGCGATTTTCAAAAATCGTATGCAAAACGGCAAGCGTTGTTCGGGGCGATACCTTACGGTTTTCTGCCGAATAACGGTGACGTGAACGATTTAATAATTGACGAGGACGCGGCGGTTAATGTGCGCCGCATTTTTCAACTTGTAATCGACGGCAAAGGCGTATACCAAATCGCAAATATTCTCACCGCCGACAAAGTGCTGATACCGTCAGCACAGCTTCCATTTCGCAGGGTCCGCACCGCGTTCTTGTGAGCCGTAAATTCTCGGCTTTTTGCCAACTCCATACGCTGAATACGCAACTCAAAAGGCACAATCAATGTGCCCGTGCCATAAATCACCACTATTAAGAAAAACAGCATCGCCGTTTTTCAGCGTTTTGTCGGCTTTTGCGGCGTTTATCTTGCAAGTTGCGGTTTGCGTTCCTGTTTTCGCTGTAATTTTGCCATTGTCGTCAATCGCCGCAACTTATTCTGATTTTTATCAACGTTTTATTTTACGCTGTATACAAAATCGTATCTTCCTGCTGCAATCTTATTAAACTTCAGATAGTATCTCCCTGCGTCAACATCTACATTCATTGAATTTGTTCCTGATTAAGATATTGAACTGCTGGAATAACTTAAACTCCCAATCTTTGTGTACTCATCTTCGAGGAACAGAGCAATATCCATTTTGTTCGCCCAAGAATTGAAAATAATTGTTAACCTTCCGGGTTTGCCGATTTCCAACTTGTAATAATCACAGATATCATTTTCGGATAACAACCCATTTTGCTTTTGATTTGGCGCAACAATTATTGCGGTTTTCAAGGTTTCACCGGGTTTATCAACTTGCACTTCGTGAAGTTCTTCAGTGGTTTCTTCAGAAATGTACGTTTTTGTAGCAATTGGAAATAAATATATATGTTCATTTGAAGTAGTTTCAACTTCGAATCGCAATTGAGAATTTTCTTTGTTCAACTTTGAAATTTCTCTGTTCAAACCGCTAATAACACTTTTCAATTGAGAAGTTTCTTCTTTTGAATCCTTAACATATGTTTCAACGTATTCCAACGCTTGCTCGTATGTCGTGCCTTTGTCAATACTAAGATATACAGAAAGTTGTTCTACTACACCAATTTGGAAATTTCAACTTGTTCGTTTGCGTAAGTTTGTTTGTCGCAAAATGTAATTATCGCAATAACAAGAGAAATTATCGTTGCTAATTATGCAACTAACGCTATACAGTCTTTGAAGTTCCTCCTATTCCAAACCTCCCCTCCGTTACAGAGGGGGAGATTTATTATGTTCTCACGAAACTTTTACATAAACCGTTTGGCTTTTCTCGCCGCTTGTCACCGTGATTTTCGCTGTGCCTTTTGCCACGCCTGTCACCTTGCCCGACGACGACACGCTTGCGACTTTCGCGTCCGACGACTTCCACGTCGCCGCTTCGCCTGTCGGGTCAGTCGTGGCTGTGAGTGCGACCGACTTGCCTATCGCAACGGGAATCGTGACGTAGACGCTCTTTACCGCGGCATCAGCGGACTTGATGACGTTGCCGTCCGAGTCTTTCAGCACCGCGTTCAGCTTGACGCTCGACAGTCCTGCGCTTGACCGACCTATCCTCACATAATACGTTCCCTTGTCAAGTTTATAAGTAATCGCACCTGCCGCTTTCTCGCTCACGGTGTTCCACGTGGCTTTTATGCCATATATCATATTTGTGCCGTATGCTTCTCTCAGCACACTTTGGTCTATTGCGGTATACCAAGCGCTGCTGCTGACAATCGCGCCCGCTGTTGCCTCAAGTTTTGTTTCAGTGATAAAAGTCCCGTTCGAGTCGTAAACAGCAAGCACAAACTCTTTTGCCTCGACTTCATAGTTGAACGTGAGGTTTCCCGATTTCGGCACAACAACCTTGAGGTCAAGCAGTTTGCCGCCACCCACATCGTAGGTGGTGTTCTTTGACAACGTGATTGTTTTCTTCGCGGTTTTCATTATGGATTCCGCTCCCGCAACGACAGAAAGCGACGCGGCGAGTGTGAGCGCGAGCGCGAGGGCAAGCAGACGCTTTTTCATAAACAGCTCCTTTTGGTGAATAATATAACATAATTCTATCACATTTCGGCATAATAGTCAATCCTAACACGCTAACACACAAAGCAGCCACTCGTTTGACCGAGTGGCTGCTTGTTATATGACCGTTTAACTTAAAAATACAAAGTATTTTTAAGTTGGGGCATCTACGCCGCACGAAGAAATAGCTTCTATTTCCCCGGTTGATTGACTATAACTGCGCGGGCTTAATACATTCCGCCCATTCCGCCACCCGGCATTGCGGGAGCGGGGTTTTCTTCTTTGATATCAGCAACAAGGCTCTCTGTGGTCAGCACCATTGCCGCAACGGAAGCGGCGTTCTGCAGTGCCGAACGTGTAACCTTCGCGGGGTCAACAATCCCTGCTTCAAGCATATCGACGTAGGTTTCTTTCGCCGCGTCAAAGCCGTAGCCGATTTTCCCCGAGCGTTTGATTGTATCGATGATAACACTGCCGTCAAGCCCCGCGTTCAGCGCAATCTGTCGCACGGGTTCTTCAAGTGCCTTAAGCACAATCTTCGCGCCTGTCTTGAGGTCGCCCTCGACTGATTCGGTGTAATTCTGAACAGCCGCAAGCGCGTTGATAAGCACGGTGCCGCCACCTGCCACGATTCCTTCTTCGATTGCCGCCTTGGTTGCCGCGAGTGCGTCCTCAATGCGAAGTTTCTTCTCTTTCATCTCCACTTCGGTTGCCGCGCCGACTTTCACTACCGCAACACCACCCGCTAACTTAGCGAGACGTTCTTGCAGTTTCTCGCGATCGAAGTCAGATGTGGTTTCTTCAATCTGTGTGCGAATCTGTGCCACACGGTCCTGTATCTCTTTCGCTTCGCCTGCGCCACCGACGATAATCGTGTTTTCTTTCGATACTTTCACTTGCTCCGCTGTACCGAGCATATCGATTGTCGCTTCCTTGAGGTCAAGCCCAAGTTCCTCGGTAATCACCTGACCGCCTGTCAGTATCGCGATATCGCGGAGCATTTCTTTGCGGCGGTCGCCGAAGCCCGGTGCCTTGACGCCGACACAAACGAAAGTGCCGCGAAGTTTGTTCAGTATGATTGTGGTGAGAGCCTCGCCCTCTATGTCCTCGGCGATAACCAGCAGCTTCTTTCCGCTTTGAACCACTTGTTCAAACAACGGCAGCACATCTTGCACCGACGATATCTTCTTGTCTGTGATGAGAATCAGCGGCTTCTCGAGGTCAGCAACCATCTTCTCCATATCGGTGGAGAGATAAGGCGACACATAACCGCGGTCAAACTGCATGCCCTCAACCACTTCGCTGAAGGTTTCGGCTGTTTTGCTCTCCTCAATCGTGATAACGCCGTCGCTTGTCACCTTTTCCATTGAGTCAGCGATAAGTTTGCCGACAAACTCGTCTCCCGACGATACAGTCGCGACTCTCGCGATATCGGCGCTTCCGTCCACCTTGTGCGAGAACTTCTTGATTTCCTCGACGGTCACGTCAACTGCCCCTTGAATACCTTTTTTCACGCCCATAGGGTTTGCGCCTGCCGCGATGTTCTTCAGTCCCTCACGTACGATAGCTTGTGCCAACAGTGTGGCTGTCGTGGTGCCGTCGCCTGCCGCGTCGTTCGTTTTGGTTGAAACTTCTTTCACGAGTTGCGCACCCATGTTCTCGAACGCGTCCTCAAGCTCAATCTCTTTTGCTATAGTCACGCCGTCGTTCGTGATAAGCGGTGCGCCGAACTTCTTGTCCAGCACGACGTTGCGGCCTTTCGGTCCGAGCGTTATGCGAACCGTGTCGGCAAGTCGGTCAATGCCGCGTTGCAGCGCCTTGCGAGCTTCCTCGCCGTATATGATTTGTTTAGCCATTTAGATGTATCCTACCTTTCTTTTGTTAACATAGTTGGTTTGCTTTACTCGACGATTGCGAGAACGTCGCTCTGTCTTACTATCGTGTATTCTGCGCCGTCAAGTTTCACTTCTGTGCCTGAATACTTGCTTATCAGCACCTTGTCGCCTACCGTCAGCTCCATTTTCACTTCTTTTCCGTCAACCAAGCCGCCCGGTCCCACCGCGACAATCTCAGCGACTTGCGGCTTCTCTTTCGCGTTCCCCGCGAGGATTATCCCGCTTTTCGTGGTTTCCTCCGCCTCGAGCATTTTAATGACGACTCTGTCACTTAAAGGTTTGATGTTCATTGCTTTTCCTCCTAATGTTTAGTTGTTGGCACTCACCGCGTCAGAGTGCTAACTCCATAGTATATTTTACTCTATTTCCCTCAAAAATCAAGTGTTTCCGCACAAGTTTTTTATTTTTGTGAATTATGCACAAAATATTGCTTCCGTTTTGTGCATAATGCCCATTGTTTTTATCCCGCGAGATATTCCTCAAGTGTCAGTCCCTCTTTCATTATCTTCTCGGCGTGTTCCACACCGACAAACCGATAGTGCCACGGTTCGTAGACATACCCGGTTATGGTTTCTTTGCCTTTCGGGTATCGCAGAATGAACCCGTATTTCCAGCAGTTGTTGTACAGCCACTTGAACTCGGGCGTGTTCTCAAATCCCTCCTCAAGTATCTTGTGATACGTCCACCAGCTGATGTTGACGATATCGAGGGCAAGTCCTGCGTTGTGTTCGCTTGAACCGGGCGGAGCAATCTCCGATTCGGTCAAGGTGTAGGCGTTCGTGTAAGAATATCCGTTTTGCTGATACTGAAACACCGAGTTGTTGAAGTTGTCGGTCTGTCGCTTGACCGAACGCCAAGCGGAAGTTACCGACAAGGTGAACCCGTCGTCATACGCGTCCGACAGCATTTGAATCGCGTAATCGGCGCACCGCGAGTCCATTGAGTAAAGCTCCTGCACTTCTTTCAGCTCTATTTTGTCGTCATAACCGTTCGGCAGTGGGTTTGCCTTGTTGATAAGCCGCAAGTCGCTGTAGCCCGACTCCGTTGAGGCTGTGGCGACGTCAACGCTTGTGCTTGAAATCGCTTCAGGTGAGTCGTTGCCCTCCGCCTCGGAACGAAGCGGGACTTCTTCGTTATCTTCAATAGGCGGGCTTGTCCCCTCGACCGACACATTCGGCGTGACGGCAAGTTCGTGGTCAAGCGTTCGCGAGTCAAGGTCAGAGCAAGACGTCAGGATAAGCAGCAGTGATATAATTGTTGCAAGTTTTTTCATATAAGAAGTTATTTTAACACTCTCTTTAGGTATTGCCCCGTGTAAGACGACGGGTTCTCGGCGAGTTCTTCGGGCGTGCCCTCCGCAATGACCGTGCCGCCTTTGTCGCCCCCTTCGGGACCGAGGTCGATGATATAATCGGCGCTTTTTATCACGTCGAGGTTGTGTTCGATAACCAGCACCGTGTTGCCGTCGTTCGCGAGTTTGTCAAGCACCTCAAGCAGCTTCTGCACGTCCGCGGTATGAAGCCCCGTCGTCGGTTCGTCAAGAATATATATCGTTTTGCCTGTCGCCCGCTTCGACAGCTCCGTCGCTAACTTCACTCGCTGCGCCTCGCCCCCCGACAACGTGGTCGCCGACTGGCCGACTTTGATGTAACCGAGTCCCACGTCATAGAGCGTTTGCAGTTTACGCGCAATCTTCGGCACGCTGTCAAAGAACTTCACTGCCTCCTCGACCGTCATATCAAGCACATCATAAATGCTTTTGCCCTTGTACTTCACCTCAAGGGTTTCGCGGTTGTATCTTTTGCCTTTGCAGGTGTCGCACTGAACATACACATCGGGAAGAAAGTGCATTTCTATCTTGATTATGCCATCTCCCTCGCAGTCCTCGCACCGACCGCCCTTGATGTTGAACGAGAACCGACCCGTGCCATAGCCTCTCATCTTCGCGTCGTTGGTGTGCGAATAAAGGTCGCGTATATCGGTAAACACTCCCGTGTAAGTCGCGGGGTTTGAGCGAGGGGTGCGACCGATAGGCGACTGGTCAATGTCAATCACCTTGTCAAGGAAGCTGACACCGCGCATTTCGTCAAACGCTCCTGCCCGAACACGCGAACGATTAAGCGTGCCCGACAAATACTTGAAGATTATCTCATTGACAAGCGAGCTTTTGCCGCTGCCAGACACGCCTGTCACGCAGGTGAACGTGCCAAGCGGGATTGTCACGTCAATGCTTTTCAGGTTGTTCTCTCTTGCGCCTATCACCTCGAGAAACATACCTGTGCCGTCTCGCCGCTTTTTGGGCACAGGTATTTTCTTCTTGCCCGAGAGATACTGACCCGTTATCGAGTCAACACATTTGGTTATATCGGTGAACTTGCCGCTTGCGACAATGTTGCCACCATGAACACCCGGCCCCGGCCCGATATCAACGAGGTAATCGGCGGCGCGCATTGTGTCCTCGTCGTGTTCCACAACGATAAGCGTGTTGCCGAGGTCACGCAGACGCTTAAGCGTGGCAATCAGTTTGTCGTTGTCGCGTTGGTGAAGCCCAATGCTCGGCTCGTCCAGCACATACAGCACACCCGAAAGCGCACTGCCTATCTGCGTGGCAAGCCGTATGCGCTGGCTTTCGCCCCCCGACAGCGTCCCTGCCGCACGCGCAAGCGTGAGATACTCAAGCCCCACGCTGCTGAGGAAGCCGAGCCTTGCGCGCACCTCTTTCAGTATCTGTGCCGCTATCATCATATCTTTCGGCGACAACGCCAGCTTGTTGACAAACTCGAGTGCTTCGTTCACACTCATATGGCAGAACTTCGTGATACTTTTGTTTCCCACCGTGACGGAAAGCATTTCGGGTTTCAGCCGCTCACCGTGGCAATCGGGGCACTCGGTTTCACTCATAAATCCCGCGATATCATCGCGTGAATAGTTGCTTGAAGTTTCTTTATATCTCCTCTCGAGATTATTCACTATCCCCTCAAACGCCGCTTGATAGGGCAGCGTGCCGTGTTCATACGGTCGGTTCAGCGAGAGTTTTTCTTTCCCCGTGCCGTACATAAGCGCGTGAATTGCCTCGTCCGACAGATTTTTCAGCGGTTCACGCACCGAAAAGTTGTACGTCTTAGCGAGAGCGTCAAAGTACATCTGCGCCACCGAACCACCCGCATAGTACCACCCGGACGCACGAATCCCACCTTCGGCTATCGACAGCTCTTTATTCGGCATAATCAGTTCGGGGTCAATCCGCTGCAGCGTGCCAAGCCCCGTGCAACGCGGGCAAGCCCCTGTCGGATTGTTGAACGAGAAAGCGCGTGGCTCGATGTTCTCAACACTCACGCCGTGTTCAGGGCAGGCGTAATTTTGCGAAAAGTGCATCTCCTCGCCGTCCTCAACCGCAACAAAAACAATCCCACCGGCAAGTGCCGACGCGGTTTCAAGCGAGTCTGTCAGTCGCGAACGAATGTCCTCTTTTATCTTCAGTCGGTCAACCACGACCTCAACATCGTGGCGCAGGTTCTTGTCCAGCTTGATTTTCTCCGACAAATCGACAATGCGCCCGTCGATTCTCACACGGACATACCCGAGTTTGCGCAGGTTGTCCATCTCTTTGACGAACTCGCCTTTCTTTGCCTTGGCTGTCGGTGCGAGAACAAGAACTTTGGAATCAACGGGTAGCGACATAATGTGGTCAACAATGCCGTCAATGCTCTGCTTTGAAATCTCTTTGCCGCAAACAGGGCAGTGCGGGATACCCACCTTGGAATAGAGAAGCCGCAGGTAGTCGTAAATCTCCGTCACGGTTCCGACTGTTGAGCGCGGGTTGCGCGAGGTGGTTTTTTGGTCGATAGCAATGGCAGGAGATAAACCTTCGATGATGTCAACGTCGGGTTTCTCCATTTGACCGAGGAACATTCTCGCGTAAGACGACAGGCTCTCGATGTATCGGCGTTGCCCGTCCGCGTAGATTGTGTCAAACGCAAGCGAGCTTTTGCCGCAACCCGAAAGCCCCGTCATAACAATCAGTTTGTCACGCGGAAGCTCAAGGTTTACGTCTTTTAGGTTATGCTCACGCGCACCTTTTATGATAATCTTGTCAATCATATTCTGTTCAGTGTCCTGTTTTTAATGTGCGTTTCTCTTCGCTGTTCTCAATATCGGTAATGAGGTCGCGGAAGTACGCCGCTTGTTCAAAGTCAAGCACCTTTGCCGCTTCTTTCATCAGCGTCGTGTACTTCTGCTTCAGGTGCTCGCGTTCCGAGCGTTTCATCTTGGTTTTGCCGCCCGGTGTTTCTTTCTTCGTTATCTCAAGAATGTCGCGTATGTCTTTGACAATCGTCGTCGGCTTGATTCCGTGTTCTTCGTTATATTTTTCTTGGATAGCGCGCCGTCTTTCCGTTTCTCTTATTGCGGCTTCCATTGAACGCGTAACCGTGTCGGCGTACATTATCACCGTGCCGTCGGAGTTGCGCGCGGCACGCCCGATTGTCTGCACAAGGCTGGTTTCACTTCTAAGGAACCCCTCCTTGTCCGCGTCGAGTATCGCAACGAGCGACACCTCGGGCAAGTCAAGCCCCTCACGGAGTAGATTTATCCCGACAAGCACATCAAAGTCGCCAAGGCGAAGCCCGCGGATAATCTCCATTCGCTCCATTGTGTCTATATCGTGGTGCATATACCGCACCTTGACGTCAAAGCTCTCGAGATAATCAGTCAGGCTCTCCGCCATTTTCTTTGTCAGTGTGGTGATAAGAACGCGCTCACCACGCGCCGACCGCGTGTTTATCTCAGACAACAGGTCGTCTATCTGCCCCTCGACAGGTTTGACCGTGATTTTCGGGTCAAGCAGACCTGTCGGTCGGATAAGCTGTTCAACAAGGACGTTTCCGCTTTGCGTTTTCTCAAAGTCACTCGGTGTCGCCGACACGTAGACAGCTTGCTTTATCTTGCCGTAGAACTCATCGAAGTTAAGCGGTCGGTTGTCAGCGGCTGAAGGAAGTCTGAAACCGTACTCGATGAGATTCCGTTTCCTCGCCCCGTCCCCGCCGAACATTCCGCGCACCTGCGGCAATGTGACGTGGCTTTCGTCCGCAAACAAGATAAAGTCGTCGGGGAAGTGGTCGATAAGCGTTTCGGGAACACTGCCGGGCTTTCTGCCCGAAAGTATCCGTGAATAGTTCTCGATTCCTCGGCAGATACCTATCTCGCGGAGCATCTCCATATCATACTTCGTTCGTTCCGCGATACGCTGCGCTTCTATCAGCTTGTGTTCGTTGGTGAAGAACTCGACACGTTCTTCCATTTCACGCTTGATTTCCGCGAGTGCTTCGTCCATGTGTTCTTTGCCGACTATATAGTGAGAAGCGGGAAACACGGCGGCGTGGCTCATCGTGTGAAGCACGCGCCCCGTCAGCACTTCAAACTCGCTGATTCTCTCGACTTCATCGCCGAAGAACTCAATCCTCACCGCGACTTCGGCGGGATTGCCGACAGGAAAGACCTCAAGCACGTCGCCCCTCACGCGGAACTTCCCGCGTGTGAAGCCCACGTCGTTGCGGTCGTACTGAATGTCAATCAGCATACGCATTGCGTCGTCGCGCGAGAGCTGACTGCCTGTCCTCACGGAAAAGACGTTCTTGCGGTATTCTTCGGGGGAACCGATGCTGTAGATACACGACACGGACGCAACAATGATAACGTCGCGTCTTTCAGCGAGAGAGAACGTGGCGGAGTGGCGTAAGCGGTCTATCTCTTCATTTATCGCGCTGTCTTTCTCGATAAACGTGTCGGTCTGCGGCAGGTACGCCTCGGGTTGATAGTAGTCGTAATAGCTGACGAAGTATTCAACCGCGTTTTCAGGAAAGAACTCGCGGAACTCGCCGCAGAGTTGTGCCGCGAGCGTCTTGTTGTGCGCCAAAATCAGCGTGGGTCGGTTGATGTTCGCTATCACGTTTGCCATAGTGAACGTCTTGCCCGAGCCAGTCACCCCCATAAGAGTCTGCTCTTTCTTCCCCGAGAGTATTCCCTCGGTCAGCCGCGCTATCGCCTCGGGTTGGTCGCCCGTTGGGGAGAATTTCGACACTAATTTGAATTTATCCAACTTGTCCTCAATTGCCCCATATTTCTTTTAGGTTTTCCATTGCTCTCATTGACCACTCGCCGTCTGTTCCGACGATGACGTGGTCCTCCAAGCGTATCTGAAGCGGCTTCAGCGTGGTGAACAACGCGGACGTCGCGATAACGTCTTGCTGTGACGGCATACTGAATCCGTTTGGGTGATTGTGTGCCAACACCACTCTGCTTGCCGAGTGTGCGAACGCCGCCTTGACCACGAGCCCTGCTGAGAAGTCGGCACTCAAGGCAAAGCCGCCGCCTATCTTGACCGGCTTGATGAGCCGCAGTTCGTTGTCCAAGAACAACGCGTAGACTTCTTCTTCCTTTGCACCCAAAAAGAGGGCGCGGCAAAAGGCGAGCATTTCGTCTGAACAGGCAAGCGGCATACCGCCGTTACTTTCGCAGAGGAAATACTCTTTTGCGGCGTGAGCGAACAGCTTGAAGAACATCGCGGAGTTCTCGCTTATCCCGTCCACCGACAGCAGTTCGTCAAAGTCCGCGTCTATGACGTTTTTCAGCGTGCCAAACTTGTTTGCGAGAGCGTGAGCCGCCGCATTGGTGTCGCGTTGCGGCACGGAGAAGAACAGCAGCACTTCAAGTATCTTGTGAAGCGGCACGTTCGCGAAGCCGTGCTGAAGGTAATAGTCTTTCTCTCGCTTTCGGTGCCCCGCGTGGATATTCTCGGGCTTCACTCGACTACCGCTCCCTTGTCCGCGCCCCCTACCATTCGCCTGTATCTCGCCAAATAGCCGCCGATATCACGCGGTGTGCAGCTGAAGCTCTTTCGCCGCTCTGATATCTCGGTTTCACTTACAAGCAGCTCTATGGAACGGTTTGGTATGTCAATCTTTATCTTGTCGCCGTTTTGAACCAGTGAGATAAGTCCGCCGCTTGCCGCTTCGGGCGACACGTGCCCGACTGCCGCTCCTCTGCTTGCCCCCGAGAAACGCCCGTCCGTGATGAGAGCAACCGCTCCATCAAGCCCTTTCCCCGCGATTGCCGCAGTCGGCGCAAGCATTTCCGGCATACCGGGTCCTCCCGACGGTCCCTCGTAGCGGATAGTCACAACGTCGCCCGGTTTTATCTCATCGCCGAGTATCGCGTCCACTGCCGCCTGTTCCCCGTCAAACACCTTTGCCGTCCCTGTGAACGTCATCATCTCGGGTTTTACCGCGCCTTGTTTCACCACCGAACCATTCGGGGCGAGGTTGCCGCGAAGCACAGCGAGTCCGCCGTCTTTGCGGATAGGCGCGTCTTGCTTGTGTATTATCACGCCGTCAGCGTCAGCCGCGGTGTTCAGCCTGTCCGCTTGTGTTCCGCTGATAGTCGTTACATCTCCGTGAATCAGCCCGCCTAACTCTTTCAGCACCGATTGTATGCCGCCTACACGGTCTAAGTCCTCGATGAAAACTTCGCTTGCGGGGTTCAGCTTTGAGAGTTGCGGCACAACGCGGCTCATTCGCTCAACATCAGCGAGAGTGATATCTACTTTCGATTCAAACGCGAGCGCAAGGAGATGAAGCACCGTGTTTGTGCTTGCGCCGATTGCCATATCAGCGGCAAGCGCGTTTTCAAAGTTTGCTTTGGTGAGAATATCAAGCGGACGTATGTTCTGCTTGACAAGGTTTAGTATAAGCTCGCCTGTTTCTTTGGCAAGCCGCCTCCGTGCCGAATAAACCGCAGGGAGTGTGCCGCTTCGTGGCAGCGAGAAACCGATAGCTTCGGTGAGGCAGTTCATTGAGTTTGCCGTGTACATACCCGAGCAAGAGCCGCAGGTGGGGCAGGCGTTGTCCTCGAAGTCACGCGCCTGTTCGTCTGTCAACACGCCGTCTTTCAGCTTGCCTATCGCCTCGTATATCTCACTGTAGCCGACACGTTTGTCGCCAAGCACGCGCCCCGACAGCATAGGTCCTCCCGACACAAAAGCGGACGGGATATTCAGCCGTGCCGCCGCCATCAGCATACCGGGCACGATTTTGTCGCAATTGGGGATAAACACGGCGCCGTCAAGCGGGTGCGCCGTCAGCATAACCTCGATTGAATCGGCAATCAGCTCGCGTGAAGCCAGCGAGTACCGCATACCGAGGTGGTTCATCGCGAGTCCGTCGCATACGCCGATTGTGAAGAACTCAAACGGCACGCCGCCTGCGTTTCGTATGCCGTCTTTTACTGCGGCGGCAATCTCGTGCAGGTGCGAGTGCCCCGGCACATAGTCAGACGCGGCGTTCACCACCGCGATAAACGGCTTGTTCATCTCGCTGTCGGTCACACCGAGCGACTTCAGCAAGGCGCGATGAGGAAGTTTGGCGTTTCCGCTTTTAATCAGGTCGCTTCGCAAAATATAAAGTGTCCTTTCGGTTTAAGTTGTTACATAGCCGTTTAACTTAAAAACACGAAGGTGTTTTTAAGTTTGGGTGCCGAAGCCGCGAAGCGGCTTGTTACGCCAAGTACACGCAGTGACGCGGCGGAAAGTTTAACCCGTCACGGAGTATGGTTAACACGGCAGTACGCTGAGTTTGCCGCACCGATGATTCCCGCTTCGTTGCCGAGTTTGCAGGCGTAGAGTTTCACCTCAAAGTCGCTGTCACGGCTGTAAGCCTCGCTGTTCACCACTTTACGCAGCGGTTCAAGCAGATACTCGCCCTCACCGCTGACACCACCGCCTATGCAGACCGCGTCGGGCTGAAAGATGTTGATTACGTTCGTGATTCCGCAAGCGAGATACTTAACGAAGATATCGACCGCCTCTGTGCCTGCTTTATCGCCTTGCCGTTTGGCAATGAACGCCGTCCTCGCGTTCACTTTCCCTTGCGACTCGGCAATCGTATGCATTGCGCTGTCGGGATACTTCTCCATAACATTTCGTGTGATGATACCAAGCCCCGTGGCTGACGCGTATTTTTCAAAGCAACCTTTTCTGCCGCAAGAGCAAAGCAGACCGCCTTGTTCAATCACCATATGCCCAAGTTCACCGCCGCCGAAGTTCTCGCCGTAATATAACTTCTTGTCAATGATTATCCCCGAGCCGACACCTGTGCCGAGGGTCAAAACCACCACGGTGTTCAGCCCCTTGGCCACACCTGCCGTAAATTCGCCGAAAGCCGCGGCGTTCGCGTCGTTGTCAACATAGACAGGCAAGCCGAGAACATCGGCAAGGTCTTTCTCGAGCGGGACGTTCTTCCAGCCGAGATTGTTTGAGTATTCAACCAGTCCCGTTCGCTGATTGCATATCCCGGGGCAACCGGTCCCGACCAACGTGATGTCGCCGCGAGAAAGGTCCGCATCACTCAGCAGGTTCGTGATAAGCGCACCCGTGTTCTTCAAAAACGTGTGATAATCGTGGTCGGTCTTGACGGAAAGCCTGTGCGTGATGTTCTCGCTGTTCTCGACTATGCCTGCCGCTGTGTTGGTGCCGCCGATATCAATGCCGACTGTAAACATACTGACCTCTTACATTGTGGTGGAGATAATATCCGCTTCTCCCTCAAACGTGTACTCGCCGAAGTCTGCGGGGATATAAACGCTGTCGCCTTTCTTCAGCTGAATAGTACCGATTTGACCACTGCCTGTCAGCAGAGTCAACGCGTGGAAACTGCTTTTCCCCGCAATCTGCGTCATATAGACGTTGACCGCTTGCTTCTTCACCGTGAAGTATCGACACGAAGCAAGCAGTGTTTCGCTGAATTCCTTCGAGTGTTCGGGGTGATATGTTCGTTTGTCGGGTTTCAGCGAGAGGTCCGCCACATCAAGCGCCTTTTCCACATCGAGGTGCCGCTTCTCGCCGTTCTTGTCGTCACGGTTGTAGTCGTATATTCTGTACGACGTGTTTGAGTTCTGCTGAATCACCAGCATAACCACTCCCGCTCCGATACTGTGCACCATACCCGGTTCGATAAAAAACGTGTCGCCTTTTTGCACGGGGATTCGGTTGAGGTACATCGGCATAACGCCGTCTTTGATTATCTGACTGAACTGCGGTGTTTTGACTTGTGATTTCAGCCCGAGAATGATGTGCGAACCTTGATTTGCTTCCGCTACATACCACAGCTCGGTTCTTCCCGGCGCTTTCTCGTGGGCGAGAGCGTAGGTGTCGTCGGGGTTTACTTTTATCGAAAGATTGTCGTGTGCGTCAATCAGCTTCACGAGCATAGGGAACTGACCGCCTGCCCAACGCACCCCGATAACGCCCCTGCCGTGTGTACCGATGTATTCACGGAGGGTCTTTCCTTTATCCGCGCCGTTTGCAATGACATTGTTGCCCTCGGGGTTGCAGCAAAGCTCCCAGCTTTCGCCGATATTCCCCGCCCCTTGCTTGCCATAATCGGTCGCGAGTTTGGTGCCGCCCCAAATGGTTTCTTTAAGCGGCGATATAAGTTTAAGTATTTCCATAATGCGCCTTCTTCATCGTTTGCCAACTTCGTACACTATAGTATATCACAAAGTTGAGCGTTTGTCTATCGTTTGCCTGTTTTTCGCTTCAAGAAGTGAAGAATCAGTGTTTTCTCATCGTAAAAGAAAAGTCATTTCACACTTGAACACTTGTTCAAGTGTTGCTTTCGAGCAAAGTGTCGCATAAATTTATTGCCCGTCGCGGCAGTGACCTGTCACTTACTTCTTGCGTTTTGCCTCAAGATATGATATAATCATTTGGTATGACGTAATATAGCGAGGTTTAATATGAATTTTTGTTCAAACAAAGGCACACTCCAGATTTCCGAGGCGGTTATCAGCGGGATATCATCGCAAGCGGCAGCTGAAACATCAAACGTGACGCTGCCGATTCGTCACGGCAAACCCTCCGCTCCCGTCAAGATTCGCCTGTCAAACGGCACCGCCGAGATTGAAATCACAATCGGCGTTCTTCGCGGCGCAAAGGTTGTGCGAACAGCCGAGCGTGTTCAGCGTGCGGTCAAAACAGCTGTGCAAAGTATGTCGGGCGTCACCGTATCGAAAGTGAACGTTCTCGTCACAGGCTTCGATGTCCCCGCAAGGAGCGTTCTTTGACTCGGCACGAATCGCGGGAAGCGGCGGTTATCCTGCTCTACGAGTGTGAGTTAGGCGAGTTTTCGGCTGACGAAGCGCTTGAGATATCAATAGAAGCGTTTGATATGGAAGTGTCGGCTGTCGCGAAAGAAAACCTGAACGGTGTGCTTGAACACAAAGCGGAACTCGACGAGGTTATCGCTCGGCTTTCGCCCGCTCGCACGTTGTCGCGGATATCAGTGCTTAATCTCACTATCCTGCGGCTTGCTGTCTACGAAATGCTCTACTGTCCCGCTGTTCCCCCAAAAGCCGCGCTGAACGAAGCGCTTGATATTGCCGCTGACTTTTGCGGCGACTCAGACAAGTCGTTCATCAGCGGACTTCTCGGCACGTTTTACAGAGAACGATATGAGTGAAGCCGTCTTGGTTACGGTTTCACAGCTGACATCACGCGTTTCACGCGATATCGCGGAAGATAAAGCGTTGGCTGACGTTCGTGTGCGTGGCGAAGTGACGAACTTCAGCGACCACGGACGCACGGGTCACCTGTTCTTTTCGCTGACTGACGGCGAGTCGCTTCTGAAGTGCGTGATGTTCGCGACAGAACGTGCAGACTTGCGCAATCTCCCGAAGAACGGCGATGTGGTGACCGTGAGGGGCGGCGTTCGCGTGTTTGTTCGTGACGGCGTTTATCAGCTGTACGTCCGCTCGCTTCAGCAATCAGGCGAGGGCGACTCCGCCGCGAAACTGCAAGAGTTATACGACAAACTGAAAGCGGACGGTGTGTTCGGCAAGCACAGGTCACTGCCGCCTTACCCCGAAACAATCGCTCTCGTCACCTCCGCGACAGGCGCGGCAATCACGGATATATGCGCTGTTGCGGCACGCCGTTATCCCGGCGTTTGGATTCAACTCTTTGACACGGCGGTGCAAGGCGGCAACGCCGCGCTTTCGCTTGTCGCTTCGCTCCAGAAAGCGGGGTGTTCGGGTGCCGACCTCATCATCTTCGGCCGGGGCGGCGGTTCAGCCGAGGATTTGTCGGTTTTCAACGACGAACGAGTGGTGCGCGCGGTCTATGCCAGCCCGATACCGACGGTTTCGGCGGTCGGTCATGAACGAGATATCACACTGTGTGACCACGCCGCCGATGTTCGGGCGGCAACGCCGACAATGGCAGCGGAATACGCCGTTCCCGATATGATTGCGGAGATACAGCGGCGGCACGACAGACTTGAACGGTTCGCTAAACTGATAGTGTTCAAAGAAACAGAGCAGGCAAGGCGACTGAGCGACATAAAGGCGCGGCTGACAAGCGGCATAGAGTCGCGAATAGGCGCGAAACGCCGCGAACTCGAGTCGTACGCCGCGCTAATCGAAGCGAGAAACCCCGAATCAATTTTCGCTAAAGGTTACGCCGCTGTGTTCAAGGGAGAGCAAGCGGTGCGTAACGCAAGCGATGTGAACAGCGGCGATGAACTGACGGTTCGGCTTGCAAGCGGAATCATCACCGTGGTGGTTAAATAGGTATTATAATTATGAAAGACAAATCTCTTGAAAGCGCAATGGTTCGCCTTGACGAGATATCAAGGCAGATGGACAGCCCGGAGTTGCCGCTTGAAGATGCGCTGAAACTCTACTCCGAAGCATCGGTGCTGATAAAGAAGTGCGAAACCAAAGTTGCGGGGGCGCAAACGGAACTACACAGATTGCTGACAGAGTGAACTGAGATATGGATACTTCTAACGCATACATCGCACAGCTTGAACGTGAGCTTTCCGCACAGATGAACAAACTTGACAACGGCTTCACGAACATCGGCAAGGCGTTGCAATACGCGGTTGAGTCGGGGGGCAAGCGGATACGCCCTACGCTTCTTATGCGTGTCTGCGAGGCGTTCGGCGGCAGTGTGGAGGGCGCGCTTCCCGCGGCCGCGGCACTTGAGATGGTTCATACGTTTTCGCTGGTTCACGACGACTTGCCCTGTATGGACGACGACGACTATCGACGCGGCAAAGTGACCTGTCACCGTATGTTCGGCGAAGCGGCGGCACTGCTTGCGGGCGACGCGCTCGTTATCCACGCGTTCGGTTCGCTCGCTGACGGATATATAAACTCATCGCCCAAAGTTGGGCTTCGCCTTGTCGCGGAGCTGACGGAAGCGGCAGGTGTTCACGGAATGACGGGCGGTCAAGACGCAGATTTGCTTTTTATGTCGAAAAAGCCCGACTCACGCGATTTAATCAAGATGTATGTGATGAAAACCGCCGCGTTGTTTCGCTTCGCCTGTCGCGCAGGGGCGGTTTGTGCTGAAGCCGACGAAGAAAGCGTTGACACGGCGGGGCTTTACGGCGAACGATTGGGACTCGCGTTTCAGCTGACAGACGACTTGCTTGACTTGGGGCAAGACGAGAGTGTCGGCAAGGTCACGTTTGCGACAATCAACGGTTTTGATGTAACGAAGTTCTTGCTTCAAGAGGCGGTTGCTCACGCAAAAGGCTTTGCCGCCAAACTCCCCGACTCCGACTACTTCATTCGGCTTGCGGAATTTATCGAGAACAGGAAGAAATAACGTGGAAGAATACTACAACCCACCGCTGATCGCCGCACTCGTCAGTTGGCTGATAGCGCAACTAATCAAGACGATGTATCATATAATAAGATACCGCAAAATCAGTTGGGAACGTCTGCTCGGTTCAGGCGGAATGCCCTCGTCACATTCAGCGGCGGTCTGCGCCCTTTGCGCCGTGGTTGCGAGAATGGGCGGCGTTGCTTCGCTTTGGTTCTCACTCGCGTCAATGTTCGCTTTGGTGACGATGTACGACGCACTCGGCGTTCGTCGGGCGGCGGGTCGGCACGCGAGAGAAATCAATCTCTTGAAGCGGCGTTTCGACGCTGACGGAATGAAGCAGTCGCAAAAAGAACTGAAAGAACTTCTCGGTCATACGCCGCTTGAGGTGCTTTGCGGTCTTATCCTCGGTATCGGCGTGGGGACAATGTTTCCGTTGCAACTATGATGTAATATGACAAATTTTAACGAGCTTACGCTCCCTTTGCTCAAGACGTTGACACTTAAAGAGAAGTATGCTCTTGCCGCTCACCTTCGCCGCCGAATCAAAACAATTGTGCAGAAGAACGGCGGTCATCTCGCGTCAAACCTCGGCGCGGTGGAGCTGACGATTGCTCTGCACTCGGTGTTCAGCTGCCCAAGTGATAAAATCGTGTTCGACGTCGGTCATCAGGCATACACGCACAAAATCTTGACGGGTCGCGGCGACAGATTCCACACAATCCGTGCCGAAAACGGGCTGTCGGGCTTCCCAAAGCCGTCTGAATCGACGTCGGACGCGTTTATCGCAGGTCACGCGGGCATTGCCGTGTCCGCGGCGGCAGGGCTTTACTCCGGTATGCGAATGAACGGCGACACGGGCAGCGTCGTCGCTGTTATCGGCGATGGGTCGCTCACAAACGGCGAGATTCACGAGGGGTTCAACAATTTGCCGAAAAGCGGCGGCTTCATTGTGGTGCTGAACGACAACGGTATGTCGATATCACACGGAGTGGGCGCGGTGGCTGACTATCTGCTGAAACTCCGCGAACACAAAGAGTATTATCGCGCGAAGAAGAACGTGAAACGCGTTCTCGCTGAAACGGGAATCGGGCGCGAGGTATCACAGGCAATCAGTGGAACAAAACGCTTTGTGAAGAACGTGTTTGTGCCGAGCAACTTGTTCGAGAACTATGGGTTCAAATACTTCGGTCCGTGTGACGGACACGACATCGCTGAAATGGAAAAGCTGTTCGGCATAGCGAAAGAGCTTGACGAACCCTGCCTTATCCACGTCCGCACCAAGAAAGGCAAGGGCTTTCGTCCCGCTGAACGCGACCCCGAACATTATCACGGGGTGGAGAAGCGGACCACAACGCCGAAGTCGGCCACTTGCTCTGATGTGTTCGGCGAAACTATGCTGCGGCTCGGTGAACAAGACGAGCGCGTCTGTTTGCTCACCGCCGCTATGGCTATCCCGACAGGGTGTGCCGCTTTCGCGGAAAAATATCCTACGAGATTCTTCGATGTGGGGATAGCCGAGGGTCACGCCGCGACGTTTGCCGCAGGACTTGCGCGTTCAGGGCAGAAGCCCGTGTTCGCTGTATACAGCACGTTCTTTCAGCGTGCGTTTGACCAGCTGGTTCACGACTGTGCCATTGAAAACGAGTCTGTGGTGTTCGCCCTTGACCGCGCCGGCTTTATTGGCGACGACGGGGAAACCCACCAAGGAATGTTCGACCTCACGATGCTTGCGAGCCTGCCGAACACCACGGTTTATTCGCCGTCAACTCGCGATGAAATCGCCGCTTGCCTTGAACAGGCGGTGCAAAACAACGGCGTGACAGCGGTGCGGTATCACAAGGGCGAGTTGTCGGGCACAAACGACGCCTCAAGTGAAACCAACTTTACTTATCAGAATAACGAAAACAACAAAAAGCTCTTTGTTACATACGGTCGGCTGTTTGAAGCCGCGACTCCTCACATCAAGCGCGCCGACACGCTGAAACTTGTGCGTGTCGTGCCGTTTGACCAACTCGCGGTCAAAGCCGCCGCCGTTTATGACGAAGTGTTCTTCGCGGAAGAGGGTGCCTGCTGTATCGCCGAAAAGTTCCTGCTGTCGCTTATGCAGAGTGGATTCAAGGGTCGGTTCTTCACACGGTCGGTCGATAAGTTTGTGCCGCAAGGCGAAGTGAGCCGTCAAATGGAGATGTTCGGGTTGGACGGCGTGTCGTTGGGCGATTGGGTTGACAATGCGTCTTGACATCTACTTGACTGAAACAGAGCTTGCTTCAAGCCGAAGCAAAGCCGCTGTTCTCATCAAAAACGGTGCGGTGCGAGTGAACGGCGCGGTCGTCACAAAGTCGTCGCTTGATGTGACGGACACGGCTGTCGTAGAAATAACAAAGCCGCTTCGGTATGTCGGGAGGGGCGGCTATAAACTCGAAACGCTTGTGAACAGTTGCCAACTCCGCTTTGACGGTCTGATATGCGTTGATATCGGCGCAAGCACAGGCGGTTTCACTGATTGTTTGCTGCAGCATGGGGCGGCAAAGGTCTACGCTGTTGATGTGGGTCACGGTCAACTTGATAAAACGCTGAAAGCCGACACACGTGTAATCTCGCTTGAGAACACGGACATACGCGGGCTTCTGTTGCCGCAGCTTTGCGACTTCGCGGTTTGCGACCTGTCGTTTATCTCGCTCACCAAAGTAATCGCGGACATAAAGCCGCTGATAAAGACGGGCGGCAGGCTTGCCGCATTGATAAAGCCGCAGTTTGAAGTCGGGCGCGTCAAGCTGAAACACGGTGTGCTGAAAGACGAGCGTGTTATCACGAAAGTAGTGAACGAAACAGCGGCGTTCACTGAAGCGCAAGGCTTCAAGCGGCTTGCCTTGATTAAAAGCGCGATAACCGGCGGCGACGGAAACACGGAGTACATTTCTTTATATGAAAATCTGCCTTAAATACAACAAGAACAAGCCTGCCGCGGTTGAAACGCTCGCTTCTCTGAAAGACAAACTCATATCACTCGGGTTGGAACTGACTGACGATATGTCCGACTGCGACGTGGTGGTCACATCGGGGGGCGACGGCACGATACTTATGCACGGCATTGCGGCGGCACGGCTTGGCAAGCCGCTTCTCGGCATAAATTCGGGCAGACTCGGCTTTATGGCGGCAATGGGCAGGGAGAATGCCTTTGCGGAACTGTCGCGGCTGACGACAGGCGACTATCGCATATCGCCGCGCGCTTTCCTCAAAGCGGAGTACGCGGGGCAGACGTTCTATGCATTAAACGATGTTGTGCTGATGAAACGAAGTCAAGACAAAATGCCGCTGATACACGTGCTTCGTGGTGAGAAAAGCCTGCTTCGTACACGAGGCGACGGCGTTATCCTCTCGACCGCAACAGGTTCAACCGCGTATTCGTTGTCGGCAGGGGGCAGCCTTATCGAACCCGAACTCCCGATTATCGCGCTCACGCCGATATGCCCGCACTCGCTATTCTCGCGACCAATGGTGCTGAATGGCGACAGCTTGACCGTTTCACCCGAAGTGTCGCCGCTTGAGTGTTCGGTTGACGGGGTGAGCAGGTTTGTGGTTCAAACAAGCGAGAGCGTGTCGGTCACACTCGCGGACTTCACGCTGCAACTGATTGAGTTTGACAGCGGTTTTTATGAAAAGCTGAAAGAAAAACTTGGAAACATTGAATAAACACGAGTAAACAATGAACAGAAAAAAGCGTCTGTCGGATATACTCGCGATTATCCGCGAGAACGAGGTTGAAAACCAAGAGCAACTGATTGCCTTGCTGAGTGAACGCGGACACGTTGTGACACAGGCGACCGTGTCGCGCGACATAAACGAACTGCGCCTTGAAAAGAGCCAATCAAGCGGAGGACAAAGCGTTTACTGTTTGTCGTCAGCGAAACCCGAGCGTTACTCGGGGCTGTTTTCACAGGCAGTGACTGGGGTTGACTTCGCGGGGAATCTCGTGGTGCTGAAATGCCACCCGGGACTCGCGGGAGCGGCGGCGGCGGCGCTTGACGGAATGAAACTGCGCGACGTGCTTGGCTCAATCGCGGGGGACGACACGATATTCATTGCGGTGCGGGGCGAAGCCGAAGCCAAGGACCTCGCAAACAAACTTCTTATTATGCTGTGAAATATGCTGATACAACTTGAAATAGAAAACCTTGCTGTGATAGAGAAAGCCGCCGTTCGTTTTACGGGCGGCCTTAACGTGTTTACGGGGGAAACAGGAGCGGGAAAGAGCCTGCTTATCAGCGGAATAGGAGCGGTGACGGGGCAACGCGTGTCAAAAGACAGCGTGAGGTTCGGCGAGAAGTCGGCGTTTGTCACGGCACTCTTTCGCCTTAACGACAACGCGGCGAAACTGCTGTCAGAATTCGGGATTGACGGCGAGGACGGCACCGTGGTGTTGTCGCGCGAGATATTCGCCGACGGGGGCAGTTCCGCCAAGATAAACGGCAAACCCGCAACCGCCGCCGACCTTCGTTTGCTTTCAGCTGAACTCCTTGACATACATGGGCAACACGAAAGCATAACCCTGCAAAGCCGCGACAAACAGCGTGAGATTCTCGACGCGTTCGCGGGGATTGCCCCACTGCTTGAGAGCTACCGCACCGAGTTTAAGCGGTTCTCCGATTTATCGCGAAGTATCAATCGGTTGACAAAGGAAGCGGAACAGCGTGACCGCGAGATTGCTTCATTACAAAACAAACTCGACGAAACCGAGCCACTCGGCTTTGTCGAAGGGGAAGCGGAGGTGCTGGAAGAGAAAATCACGCGGTATTCCGCCACCGAGTCGCTGACTGAACAGTTGACGACAGCACTTGACTTCATATCGGGTAACGACGACGCGGTTGGTGCGTATGCCTCGCTTGAAAAGGCGGCGTTGCTGTTGCCCGACAATTTGGCACAGCGGCTGAACGCCCTGCTTGCTGAACTCGGCGATATACGTGCCGAGGTGGTCAAGGCGACGCCGCCTTCGCTTGAACCCGGTGAACTTGAGTCACTGCGGGAGCGATTCGGCGATGTGCGTCGGCTTGAGCGTGTCTATGCCTTGCCGCTTGATGAACTTGTTTCACAAATTAAAGTTTGGCGAAACCGACTGAACACGCTAATCAACGCGGACGACACGATTGCGGAGCTTACTGAGAACAAGAAATTATCCGGAGCAAAAGTCAAGGAGTTTTGTGCTGACATAAGCGAGAAGCGGAGAGCTGCGGCACTGTTGTTTGAAAAGAGAATCGCGGAAGAACTTGCGTTCCTTGATATGAACGGCGCGGCTGTGACGTTTGCTGTCACAGAAGATAAAGTAACCGTGAACGGAATGGACGGCGTTGAAACGCTTCTCGCGGCAAACAAGGGCGAAGAACCAAAGCCCCTCGCGAAAGCGGCGTCTGGCGGAGAACTTGCAAGGGTTATGCTTGCCGTCAAGTCGGTGCTTGCTGAATGTGACAGCTTACCGACGCTCGTGTTTGACGAAGTGGACGCGGGGCTTAGCGGCAAAGCGGCGGCAAAAGTGGGAATGAAGCTGTCGCAGCTTGGACGAGCAAGGCAGGTGCTCTGCGTGACACATTCGGCGCAAATTGCCGCAAATGCCGACACGCATTTCTTAATCAAGAAAGAGTCAAACGAAGAACGCACGTTCACTTCTGTGAACGAACTTAGTGACGACGAACGATTCAAAGAGATAGCGAGGATTATGTCGGGCAACGAAGAAAGCCTGCTCTCGCTTCAAAACGCGGAAGAACTGGTGCTTGAAGCACGCAAACGTAAGTGAATAAGCAAACGCTCCCATTAACAAGGGAGCGTTTGTTGTTGTTTACGACTCGGCGGCTTTTTGCGCAACGACCGTGCTTGGCAAAGCAAATCGCTTCTTCAGCTTCGCGATAGCGACGAAGTACGCGGGTATCAGCAGGATATCACCGCCGACCCACGCCATAGGCGCACTGATACAGACCGCGAAGAACCCCCAGAGCTTCACGAGAGCAAGAGCCGCGAACATACGCGCCGCCATCTCAAGAAGCCCCGCGCCGAGAGGGACGAGTGGGAAACCCATTCCCTGAAGCGAGTTGCGGATAACGAGCAGCACGGCAAGCGTGGGATAAGCGACAGACACAATGCGAAGGAAGTAAACAAGGTCGTTCAGCACTGCGGTTTCTTTTGGGCTGACAAACAGCATACCCATATACTGACCAAGAAAAGCGAGTGCCACACCTGCAACCACCGAGTAAACCAGCCCCGTCTTTATCCCAATGCCAACACCTTTGCGGATGCGGTCGAGCTTGCCTGCGCCGAGGTTTTGCCCGCAATATGTCGCCATTGTTATGCCGAGGGTGTCAAGCGGCATAAACGTAAGCTGTGTGATACGGTTGGCTGTGGTGACCGCCGTCACCTTGATTGTGCCAAGCCCGTTGACCGACCACTGCAGTATCAGCGAACCTATCGCAATGATTGAAAACTGAAGTGCCATAGGCAGACCGACCGAAGCCAGCGTTTTCATTCGGGCAAGCGAGGGCTTCAGCTCATCTTTGCTGAACGTCAGAACAGGAAAGTTTTTTCTCATATAGAACAGGCAGAGAAATCCCGAGAGAGTTTGCGCCCCCACCGTGGCGATACCTGCCGCCCCAACGCCCATTCCAAGCCCGACTATCATAACAATGTCGGCGACCGCGTTGATTATGCATGCGACAACGAGGAAGTAAAGCGGCGTTTTGCTGTCGCCGAGCGCGCGGAGGATACCGGCGAGCAGATTGTAGAACATTATCGACGGAATACCGGCGAAGATGACGACAATGAAGTCGTAAGCGTCGTCGATTATCTCGGGCGGCGTGTTAAGTAGTTCGAGTGTCGGGCGAGTGAACAAAACGGCAATCACCGTGATGATAACCCCGATGACCGAAGCGAGGTAGGCGGCGTTCGCTATGTAGGCGCGCATTGCGGGAATGTCGCCTGCTCCGAATCTTTGAGCCACGGGGATACAAAGTCCCGAACAGAGCCCCATTGCGAACCCGAGAATAAGAAAGTTCAGCGGTACGGTTGCGCCGACTGCCGCGAGTGCGTTCGCGCCGATTGCTCGTCCCACCACAACGCTGTCTATTATGTTGTATAGCTGCTGAAACACGTTTCCGAGGAAAAGCGGAAGCGCAAACGACAGCATTATCGGGAACGGGTTCCCTTTTGTCATATCTTTTGTCATTATGTCGCCATATCTTGTCTGTGCTGTTTCGCACAAGAAGATATTATACTCCCGTACCAAAAAAATGTCAAGTCTGCTTGCATATCTTGATTAGTTGTGATATAATGTTGACAGTTTTGCTACATTATATCATATCTGCGATATGATATAATGTACTCTTTAACCGGTTAAATTTTTAGTTTAACCTCCGCCGCTTCGCGAAACTTCCGCTTCTGCGGGAGCGGCAAGGGCGTTGACTGAGTCGTTTCGGTCGTCCGCCTGTGCCCCGGGGGGTATGACCTTCGGGTATGTACGCCACGATTGTTGACATTGAATTAAAACGGAGTATTGTACACTATGAACCCAAACACGAACAAGCCTTTCTATATCACCACGCCGATTTACTATCCCTCGGGGAATCCGCACATCGGTCACTGCTATTCCACGGTGTTCTGCGACGCGATTGCTCGATACAAACGCTGGCAGGGATATGACGTGATGTTCTCGACGGGAACAGACGAACACGGACTTAAAATCCAGCAGAAAGCCGAAGAAGAGGGCTTGTCGCCGAAAGAGTATGTCGACGGCATAGCCGAGAACTTCAAGCGGCTCTGGACCTATATGAACGTCAGCTACGACCGCTTTGTCCGCACCACAGACGACTATCACATCGAAACCACGCAGAAAATCTTTCAAGGTCTTTACGACAAAGGGTTCATATACAAAGGCGAGTATTCGGGACCGTACTGCACCCCGTGCGAGAGCTTTTGGTCAGAAGCGCAGCTCGATGAGAACGGCTGCTGCCCCGAGTGCCACCGCCCCGTTAAAGACTCGCGTGAATCGGCGTACTTCTTCAAGATGAACCGGTTTGCCGACCGACTGACCGACTTGCTGCTTAACACCGACTACATTCGCCCCGAGAACCGTGCCGCTGAACTCGTCAGCAACTTTATCAAGCCGGGACTTGAGGACTTGTGCGTGTCGCGCTCAAGTTTCAGCTGGGGGATACCCGTGCCGTTTGACGAGTCGCACGTCGTCTATGTCTGGATTGACGCGCTGTCAAACTACATCTCGCTTCTCGGCTACGGCAACGACTGCTTCAACGGCGACTACGACAAATACTGGCAGGCGGCGTTCCACGTGACAGCGAAAGACATTATGCGGTTTCACGCGCTTATATGGCCTGCAATACTGATGGCGCTTGAACTGCCGCTCCCGAAGAAACTCTACTCACACGGCTTTATCCTCACGGGTAACACCAAGATGAGCAAAAGCCTCGGAAACGTGGTTGACCCGTTTGTCCTCGGTGAACGCTTCGGTGTTGACGCGCTTCGTTATCAGATACTCCGCGATATGCCCTATGCGTCTGACTTGCCGTTCAGCAACGAGAATATGTTGGCACGAATAAACAGCGATTTAGCGAACGACTATGGCAACCTTGTGTCGCGAACCGTGGCAATGGCCGACAAGTACTTCGGCGGCAAACTGCCTGACCAACGTGAAGCCGCGCCGCTTGACGACGAGTTGATTTCACTTACAAGCGGACTTTCCGCCAAGGTTGACACGCTTGTTGACGTGCCGCAGCTCTCGCTTGCGCTTGCCGAGATATTCAAGGTGATATCGCGCGCAAACAAGTATGTCGATGAAACAGAACCGTGGAAACTCGCGAAAGACAGCGCGAACAACCCGCGACTTGCCTCGGTTCTCTATAATCTGCTTGAATCGCTTCGTATTACGACTTCGCTTCTTCAGCCGTTTATCCCGAACTCCGCGGCAAAAGCGGCGGAGCAAATCGGGGCGAGGGGCGACTGCTTGTCTTACGAGAACGCGGGGGTCTGGGGCGTGTTGCCGGTGCAAGTTGCGGTGAAGAAAGGCGAGATTATCTTTCCTCGTTTCGACACGGCAAAAGAATTAGCGGAGCTGAACAACAGAAGCGGCGATTAGCCCTTGACTTATTCCGCCAAAGTGTGCTATAATAGAATGGCTAAATCAGCTGACAATTGGAAATGTAATCTAACAATCTAATTACGAAAAGGAAGTTTATACAATGTCTATGTCTATCGTTGAAATCATCGGTGCGGTGCTTCTCATTCTCTCGTGTATCCTTATCATTGTGGTCACGCTTATGCAGGAAACCAAGCGTGGTATGTCGCAGTCCATCACGGGCGCGTCCACCGACAACTATTATCAAAAGAACTCAGGTCGTTCAAAGGAAGCAAAGCTTAAACGCGCCACCAAAGTGGCGGCAATCCTGCTGTTTGTTCTCGCGTTCGCGGTTAACGCCGTGTTTGTCTACGGCAGTGAGCTGAACGACTTGTTCAGCGGCAGCTCGCAGTCTGAAACCGAGATAATCCCGATTGAAACAGACGACATCACCTTAGGCGACACCTCAGATGACACCACAGCGGCTGAAACCACGGCGGCTGAAACCACAGCGGCTGACACAACGGCGGCTGAATAACGAATCTCAAGAACTTGAGGCAAAGGCGCACCGGAAACGGTACGCCTTTTCGCCGATTGCGCCATTACTATACTCCTTAACCGTTAAACTTTCGGTTTAACCTCTGCCGCTTCGCGGTATAACAGAACCAAGGTGACATTATGAAGAAGAATCAAGGGCTTAAATCCAAGATGATTTCTCGTCTGGTTCTTTCCGCGGTTGTGACTTCCCTCGCCGCAATCGCTGTCTGTACCACCTCGGTTTGGTTTTTAAGCAAAGTCGTGTCCGACTTCGGCGACGACGTCGGCGCGCAAGCGGAGAACGATTTCACGAAAACATTGTCGCAGATATCCGAAAAATATTCCGCCGACCTCGCGAAGTCAAAAGCGGACCTCGCTTCGGCTTACTTTGAAGTCGTGAACGAGAATCTGACGAGCATTGCCACACTCGCCGCTGATATCTATGAAAACCGCAACAATTATCCCGACCGTGTGACACAGCCGCCGAAAGCGGAGAATGGCGGCAAAGTGACCGCGCAGCTGGTCTATTCACCCGGTGTGAAAGCCGATTGGCTGGCAAATGAAATAGCCAAGACAGCGAACCTGAGCGATTTGATGAAGTCTGTCGCGTCAAACGAAGATATGAAGATGACGTGCTATTTCGCGTCAAAGAACGGCTTCACGATTATCACCGACACCGCCGCCGATTCACGGATTGACGGAGGCGGCGCACCCGCCGCGATAAACTGCACAAAGCACAGTTGGTATGTCCGTGCCGTGTCTGAACAGACACTCGGATACAGCGCACCGCTTGACGACCCGTATGGCCGCGGTCTTGTCGTCATCGCGTCTGTTCCCGTCTACGCAAACGGCACCTTTGTAGGCGTGGCGGGCGTTGGAATCTATCTCGACAAAGTGGCTGAATTAGTTAACAACACGTCACTCGGCGACTACGGCTACGCGTTTTTGGTCAGTGATGTCGGTTCGGTGGTTGTTTCAAAGAAAACAAAAGGCGAAACGAAGCCGAGTGGGACGAACTCTGTGGACTTGAGGTGGAGTGCCAACACGGAATTCTCCGTCAACATTCGGCAGATGACAGAGCGGCATAGCGGAGCCGCGCGTATTCAGCTTGACAACGAGCCTGTGCTTTTAACCTACGAGCCGCTTAATCAGCCGCTTGGCTGGTCGTTCGCGGTTGTGCTGCCCACCAACGATGTGCTTGCACCCGCGATTCAAACCGACCGCAGAATAGACGCGATTACCGAGGACGCGCTTGATTCAATGTCCACGATTCTGCTTATCACGGGGATTCTGCTTCTGCTGATTACCGCAGTCGTCACTTTCATCGTTGTGTTAGTAAACCGCAAGTGGGTGGCGCAGCTTCTTCGTCCGCTTGAGCAACTCGCAAGCAACGTAAGACAAGCGGGGGGCGACAACTATGAGGCGTTTGTAAGCGGTATAAAGACAGGCGACGAGTTTCAGCTGCTTGGCGACGCGTTAAGCGATATGTCAACGGAGATACAGACGAACATCAAGCGAATGTCGGGCTTGACCGCCGAGAGAGAACGAATAGCGGCGCATATATCGGCGGCGGCCGACATACAACGAGCGATTATGCCCGGGGCTTTCCCCGAGGAGCTGAAAGCAAAAGGGCTTGACCTCTTTGCCTTGACCAATCAAGCGAAGAAAGTCGGCGGGGACTTCTACGATTTCTTTATGATTGACGACGACCGAATAGCTGTGGTCATCGCCGATGTGTCGGGCAAGGGGATATCCGCTTCGCTCTTTATGTTAGTCGCCAAAACGCTGATTAAAACAAGTGCGGCATACGAAAACAACATTTCCGATATCTTCGCGGGGGTGAACGACAAGCTCTGTGCCAACAACAATAAAGACGATATGTTCATCACGGCGTTTATGGGGATACTCGATATGAGCAGCGGCGAGTTCAGCTATGTAAACGCGGGTCACCAGCCTGTTGCGGTGAAGCACGCGGGTGCGCCTTATGCTTGGTTGCCGAAAGAAACTCGCTTGTTCCTCGGAGGGCTTCCTCACATAAGATATCCGCGGCAAACGCTGCACCTCCTGCCCGGCGACTCGCTTTTTATGTACACCGACGGCGTGCCGAACGGAGTGAACAAGCAAGGCGAGCCGTACACCAAGGCAAAGCTGCTTGAAACGCTGAACAAGATTGACGGCTTCGGCAAACTGAGAGCGGAAGAACTATCTGAAGGTATGTCGTCGTCGGTCGCCAACTTTGCCGAAGGAACCGAGCAAGCGGACGACATCACAATCTTCACATTGAAATATGTTGGTGCAGGTCGTGACAACGACGAAGAACACCGCCACAACAAAGAAGAACGTATGTGGGACCTTGACCAAAGTAGGTGAACAATTGAAAACAGATATCATATCA
>JAISLD010000018.1 GCA_031260665.1 Oscillospiraceae bacterium
ATTCAACAACGGTCTGCCCGACTACGTTATAATGGGGCTGATGACGCTTCAGCTGAACGATGAGGACGTGGAGGACCTGACCCTCATATTCCAAATGGCGAACGCACTGACCTTCATAATGATAGACCGCTTGCTTGGCGGCAAGGGAGAATATAAAGACAGCGACAGGGACTTCACGGAGATAGAAGTAAGCATAATGCACAGCATAATCGGCTCGATGAGCAAGATGCTGAAAGAACCGTGGGCAAACTATGTTGACCTTGAGCCAAAGCTTCGCGGGATAGAAACCAACTCGCGCGTGGTGTCGGCAGTCGGCTATGACGATACGATGATGATTTGTATCTTCGAGGTGCTGATTGGCGAAACCAAAACTATGATAACCATTTGTATGCCCGCCCTTCAACTCGACGAGATTATGCAGAAATACACCCAGCAGACGGTGCGCAGCTCTCGGCGATTTAACCAAGAAAAAGAGGACCTTCGCCTCGCAAACATCAAGTCAGGCGTGGTGAACTCGGCGCTCGATGTCACGGCGGTTCTCGGAGAAGTCAGCGTTGATATGTTTGACATCATCAACCTGCAAGTGAACGACATTATCCCACTCGGCAAGAGTATCGACAGCAACGTGGCGATTCGGATAGGCGGTCGGCTGTGGTTCGATGGCAAACTTGGCACAATGAACAGCAACAAGGCAATCCGAATCGAGCACGTTTTGCGAGCCCTCAACAACGATTAACGGCAACCGGCTTCAATAACTTAGGCGGGACAGATAAAAAAACGAAAGGGGAACCTTGAGATAATGGCTTCAGTCGAGTTTTCTGATATGCAGAAAGACGCGATAGCCGAAGTTATGAACATCAGTATGGGGAACGCCGCAACAGCTGCCTCAGAACTGTTGAACGCCAAGGTGTGGATAACCACGCCGAAGGTTTCGGTCAAGCGCGCCAAAGAACTCCACAATGAAGCGTTAGAGCCTGCCGTGTGCGTAAAGATAGTTTACGTCAAGGGTATCACCGGCACGAACCTGATGGTTCTCCGGCAGGACGACGTACAGTTAATACTTAATCAGTTGATGGGGCAGCCCCTTGTGGTTTCTCCCGATTTTGAGTTTGACGAGCTGAATATAAGCGCGGTCAGTGAAGTGATGAACCAAATGATGGGCTCCTCCGCTACTGCCCTCTCAAACTTCCTCGGGTTTCACATAGATATCTCAACGCCGACCCCCTATATAATGGAGGAGATTAACCTCTCCGACATTCAGGACTATGACCCCGACGACGAAGTGGTGTCGATTGACTTCGATATCACAATCGAAGGTGTAATCAAGTCGGAGTTTGTGTCGGTAATGAGCATTGAACTCGCACAGGCTATATCAGAGAAAATGCTCGGCACAGCAATGGGACCCGAGCCCGAACCCGAGAAACCTGCGGCACCAACACCGGCACAACCACAAGCACAAGCACCCGCACAAGCGGCAAGCGCACCCCAAATGCTTGGAGCGGCAGACACGGCAGTGGGCAGAATGCCCGCGAATCCACCGCAGGGTATGGCACCGCAAGGCGCGCCAATGCCGCAGTATGACCCAATGCAAATGCAAATGGGTATGCCGCAGATGCAAATGGGCATGGGAATGCCGCAAATGCAGATGGGTATGCAGCAGCAAATGCCATACGGCGCGTATCCCCCGCTTTCCCCTTACGGCTACGGCTATATGCCGCCGCCCGTCAATATCCAAAACGCACAACTTCACCAGTTTGAAGAGCCGACGGCAAACCTATCGGGCGAGCAGAAAGAAAACCTGCAACTCCTTATGGGCGTTCCTCTCCAAATTTCCGTGGAGATTGGCAAGGCAAAGCGCAAGGTGAAAGAAATCCTTGAGTTCACACAAGGAACGGTGATAGAACTGGAACGACAGGCAGGCGCACCTGTTGACATCGTAGTAAATGGGAACCTCATTGCTCAAGGCGATGTGGTGGTTGTGGACGACAACTTTGCGGTCAGGATAACCGAGATAGTGAAATCGAAATTTATTGATTCTTTAGGTAAGGAGTAACGCAGCAATGGACAAGAAAATCTTGCTTGTAGACGACGCGGCTTTTATGAGAATGCTCATAAAAGACACCCTGACGAAGGCGGGGTACACCTCTATTCTTGAGGCGGCAGACGGTGAAATCGCCTGCAATACTTACGAGAGTGAGCGCCCCGATTTGGTGGTTATGGACATCACCATGCCTAACAAAACGGGTATCGAGGCTCTCGCCGACATCAAGAAGAAGCACCCCGAAGCGAAAGTGATTATGTGCTCGGCAATGGGACAAGAGGCAATGGTAGTCGAAGCTATCAAATTGGGCGCGCTTGACTTCATCGTTAAGCCGTTCAAGCCCGATCGTATTCTCCAAACCGTCAGCAAAATCCTCGGCTGAGTTTCGCGACTGCGACTAATAGTGATGTGTGTCGGGAATACTAAATAAAGGGTACAAAATCGCTTTCACGCTGTTTCTCAAAGAAGAGAGAACGTGACGGTTTTGTTTCCTGTTATAAAAAATATTTGCTCAATCCCGTGTATACGAACGGCAAACTTTGCTGAGCCTATAAGAATGGTGGTCACAGATGGACTTTTGGTTTTGGGTTCAGTTTGTTTGCTCGCTTGCGGGCGTTGTCGGGCTGATATTTTTGCTCTACTGGTTGCTGAAGAAGGTCAAGACGCCCACTTCGGGGGTTCCCGGTGGCGAAAACAAGCTGCGGATTATCTCCCGCGCCTATGTGACAAGGGAAACGTCTGTCGCGGTGGTCAAAGCGGGCGAGCGATACTTTCTTGTCGGCGTGTCGCCAAGCGGAGTTCAGCCTGTGGCGGAACTCTCAGCCGACGACTTTCCGCCTACCCCGGAGCCGACCACCCCGACCAAGTCGTTCGCCGAGATTCTCGCCGAGAACACGAGGGCGGTGTTCGGCAAGAAGAAAAGCGGCGAGTAGAGTGAACAGAGAGTATCATCAAAAGGTAACAATGAAGAATACCGAGAAAATAGGCGGGAATAGCTTCCTTATCCGCGCCGCCTTAGCGGCGGTGCTTTCGGTTTTTATCGGGTTTTTCGCCTTGACCTCTCTTTCTATCGCGAGCGCCGCGGTAAACCCTGTTATCCCGATAATCACACCCGAAAACAACGCGGTGTCAAACGACAGCGAAACGGCTGTCCTGCAGGAAAACCCGGGTACAGAGCTTGCGCCCGATGAAGGTTCGGCACTCTATGACCTAATCGGGATAGACGCGTCGCAACCACTTGAAGTCATTCTCCTCATCACGGTGCTGTCTGTCGCTCCGTCAATTCTCCTCATGATGACCTGCTACACACGAATCATCATCGTGTTCAGCTTCCTACGCAGCGCAATGCAGACACCGACCACACCGCCGAACCAAGTTCTCACAGGTATGGCGATATTCCTCACCATCTTCATTATGTGGCCGACAATGACCGCGATAAACGAGGTCGCCTACAAGCCATATAACGAGGGGCAAATCACGGCGCGTGAAGCCGTGGACGAAGCGGCGGGTCCGCTGAAGGACTTTATGCTTCGGCAAACCTCAAACAAGAATATGCGGTTCTTCCTTGAACTCGGAAACCAAACGCTTTACAAACCCGGCACCGAGGACACCGCGAACCCCGAATCCGTCGTCGTCACCGACGAGATAAACCTTGACAACTACAGAGAGCAACTGAAACTCCCCGTGGTTATCCCCGCGTTTATGGTCAGCGAACTCAGTCGGGCGTTTCAAATGGGGTTTATCCTCTTTATGCCTTTCCTTATCATAGATATAGTCGTCGCCAGCACGCTGATGTCAATGGGTATGATGATGCTGCCTCCCGCTATGATATCCCTGCCGTTCAAGATAATGCTGTTTGTGTTGGTTGACGGGTGGCAGATGTTGGTCGGCAGTTTGGTGCAGTCATTCAACTGACAAAGTAACTTGAAAAGAACAGGGGTGGAACACTATCACACAAGACGAAGTAATGGAGCTGTTTAACGAGGCGGTGCTTCTCGCGCTGAAACTCGCCGCGCCTATGCTTCTGATAGCAATGGTGGTGGGGCTTGTTATCGCGATACTTCAGGCGGCGACGCAAGTGCATGAGCAAACTATCACGTTCGCCCCGAAAGCCGCCGCAATCGCTCTCGCTCTTCTTGCGGCAGGACCGTGGATGATTAACTCGGTGCTTGACTTTATGCGAAACATCTTTTCCCTTATGGTATCTATCGGGTTGTCGTAATTATGGCGGAGATTTGGGATTTAATTGTCGGGAACTTTGTCGGTGCGCTGATTATCTTAGGCAGAGTGAGCGGAATCTTTACGTTCAACCCTATCCTTGCGCGCGCCAACGCCCCCGCGATGACTCGCGTGATGATGTCGGTCGTTCTCACCGCAGTTATGCTCGCTTCTATGGGTGGCACAACGGGGTATGTGCCCGGTTCACTCATTGAACTTGTGTTCGTGGTAATTAAAGAAGCGCTTCTCGGCTTGATGTTCGGCTTGTTCGTCAACCTAATGCTGACTGTGCTGATTATCGCGGGTGAAATGGCAGACAACCAAGTCGGGCTGACAATGGCAAAGACAATGGACCCCGGCACCAATATTCAAATGCCTGTGTTCGCAAACTTCTTTAACTACCTTTTTATACTTTACTTCTTCATAACAGGCGGCCACCTTGAGTACATCAGGCTCTTCGCCCTGTCGTATGATATCATTCCCGCAGGATTTGCCCTCACGGTGAACACTGCGCACGCGCTGTATGACATTGTGCTTTACTTCGGCACCATAATGGTGCTTGGACTTAAACTCTCAATGCCGCTGATTGCGGCGGAGCTGATGGTTGAGTTTTGTATCGGCGTTATAATGAAAGCCGTGCCGACAATCCAAGTGTTTGTCATCAACATTCAGTTCAAGATATTTATCGGGCTTATTATCTTGCTTGCTATCACCACACCGATATCGGATTTCCTTGAGCGCCTGTTCGGTTATATGTGGAGCGGGCTTGACCATATAAAAGATGTGGCTATATAATGGGTGAAAAGACAGAGAAGGCGACCCCGAAGAAGCGGCGCGACGCCAGAGAGAAAGAGGGCAGCGTCCTACAGAGCAAAGAAGTATCGACCGCGGTGTCACTGCTTGGCATATTCCTTGCGCTTATGGTGCTTGCCCAGTTTATGCTTCAGATTATGCTGAACGCAATGGTCGAGTGGCTTGATATGCTGCCGAACGAGATTCAGTTTAACGGCGAGTTTATCCAGCAGAACTCGGTTGCCCTCACACGATACTGCGTGCTTATCATCGGACCGATACTGATTGTCGGCATTGTCGTCGCGGTTATCCCCGTCATTATCCAAACACGCGGAATGTTCAACACCAAGATTATCCAGCCAAAATTCAGCAAGCTGAACCCAATCACGGGGTTCAAGCGATTGTTCTCGATTCAATCGGCGGTCGGTGTGCTGAAAGGCATTATCGAGATTGCCGCAATCGGTGTGATTGTTTACTTTCAGATACGCGGACTGATAACGGATATCCAAAAGCTCCCCGATATGGATTTGATACAGGGAGTGGTGTTCACCGCAAAGAATCTCATCAACATCATTCTGCTGATATGCATTATCTTCGCGTTCATTGCGGCGGGCGACTATCTCTATCAGTGGTGGGAGTTTGAGCGTAAGCTGAAGATGTCGAAGCAAGAAATCAAAGACGAATACAAGCAAATGGAGGGCGACCCCCTCATAAAAAGCAAGATTAAGCAAAAGCAACGCGAGATAGCGCAACAGCGAATGATGGAGGACGTGCCTCAATCGGACGTTGTTATCGCAAACCCGACGCACTGTGCCGTTGCGCTGAAGTACGACAACAAAGGCGGACTGTCCGCCCCGATAGTCGTGGCGAAAGGGCTTGACAATATCGCGCAAAGAATCAAAGAGATAGCGAAAGAGAACAATATAGAGATAATTGAGGACAGACCGCTTGCGTGGGCACTCCACGACAACGGCAAGTTGGGCGGGGCAATCCCTGCCGACCTGTTCCGTGCAGTCGCGGCAATCTACGCCGAACTCGAGGCGTTCAAGATAAAAGAACCGAAACGGCCGAGCAAGTATAACTGATTGCTTGCCTCAAAGATACAACTAATGTCAACAAACGGGACATATATCCCGAAGGTCATACCCCTCGGGGCAGAGACGGGCGGCCGAAAAGCCCTTGCCGTTCCCGCGGGAGCGGAATCTCCGCGAAACGGATTGCTTAAGTTGCAGATACAACCACAGAATACAGAGGTAACAACGTGAATATTGTTAGGCGATTGTCGCAAAACGTGTTTGCGGTGTTCGTAGTGTTCATAGTCTTGGCACTATTCATTCCACTCACTGAAGTGGCGGGTGGTGTGCTGATAGACTTTCTCCTTATGCTGAATATCTCTATCGCCCTCATTATTCTTCTCATCACGATGTACATCAAAGAGGCGCTTGAGTTTTCAATATTCCCGACAATCCTGCTCGTAACAACGCTGTTTCGCCTCGCGCTCACGGTGTCAACCACGCGCGGTATCCTGCTGAAAGGCTATGCCGGCGAAGTCATCAAGACATTTGGCTCATTCGTAATGGGCGGCAACGCGGGTGTCGGCTTTGTAATCTTTGTTATCCTTGTCCTCGCGAACTTTCTTGTTATCACCAAAGGCGCGGAGCGTGTGTCGGAAGTTGCGGCTCGCTTCACACTCGACGCAATGCCGGGTAAGCAAATGGCAATCGACGCCGACCTCGCCGCAGGTTCGATAACCGACGAACAGGCGAAGCTGAGACGCTCGAAGATACAACGCGAGTCAGACTTCTTTGGGGCAATGGACGGTGCCACAAAGTTTGTCAAGGGCGACGCGATAATGTCAATCATATCGGCTCTGGTCAATCTCATCGTCGGTTCGATATTCGGAATGATGAGGGGAATGGACTTTGCGACGGTGCTGTCGTCTTACACACTCGCGACAGTCGGCGACGGACTCAGCTCGCAAATCCCCGCTCTTATGATAGCGGTCGCCACAGGTATGGTGGTGACGAGGACCGCCTCGGAGGGCAGCTTCAATGATGAAGTGCGCGTCCAGTTTGTGCAAAACCCGACTGTCTTTATCATAACAGGCGGCGTCGTCATTGTGATGATGCTTATCCCGGGATTCCCGAAGTTTGTGCTGTTCACACTCGGCTCTGCACTTATTGTGTTCGGCATATATATGCTCCGCTTCAAGAACCAGCAAGCCGCGATTATGCAGGCGCAGGCGGCACTTGAAGAACATCGCGGTTCCGCCGCCGACTCTGTTGCGGCAGGAGATGAATCCGCTTCTTACCGCGATATCGACAACGTGTTCAAGCTGCTCACTATCGACCAAGTTGAAATGGAGTTTGGGTATTCGCTTCTGCATTTGGTTGATGAGAAAAGCGGCGGTACGTTCATTGAGAGGTTGGTGCTGTTTCGCAAGGACTTCGCAATGAGAATGGGAATGGTTTTTCCGTCAGTCCGAATGAGAAACAACCCCGAAATCAACCCAAACCAGTACATCGTTAAAATAAAAGGCGAAGAAGTGGCAAGGGGCGAGATACTTGCAGACCACTATCTTGCGCTTGACAGCGGCGACGTAACCGCCGAGATTGACGGCATAGACACAATCGAACCGGCGTTCGGCATACCTGCCAAGTGGATAAGCGAGGACAAGAAAGTGATGGCGGACGTTGCGGGATATACGCTTATCGACCCTGTGTCTGTTATGATAACCCATTTGTCGGAGATAATAAAAGAACACAGCCACGAAATCCTCTCTCGCCAAGACGTCAAGACAATGGTGGACAACGTGAAGGCGCAGAACCCCACGGTGGTGGAGGACCTTGTGCCGAATGTTATCAGTATCGGTTATCTGCAGCGCGTGCTTCAAGCACTGCTGAAAGAGGGCGTGCCGATACGCGATATGGAAACAATCCTTGAAACTTTGTCGGAGAACACAGCGAACCTGAAAGACCTCGACCTCACAGTCGAATACGTGCGTCAAGCGCTTAAGCGCACCATAACGCACAAGTTCGCCGAAGCGGGCGCGCTCCGTGTTATCACACTCGACCCGCGTATCGAGGACCACATAGTTTCAAACATCAGAAAGACAGACAAGGGCAGTATGTATATCCCCGACCCCGACACGGCAAAGCGGATTATTGACAAGACAATGGAGATAACGAACAGCCTGCGTGATGTTCTGCCTGCCCTCATAGTGCTGACGTCGCCGATTGCACGAATATACTTCAAGAAACTGGTTGAAACGTATATACCGGGACTCGTCGCGCTGTCGTATAACGAGGTGGACACGAACACGCAGATTCAAGCAATGGGAACCATTACGATTGACTAACAGCTCCAAACGCCGAGTGTTAGATGTTGACTGACTGTCAATCAGGTGAGGCGTATGTTCAAGGATGGATTTGCCGCTTACGCGGCGCTGCTTAAAACAAAACCCGAAACGGAAGGAGTGGAACTTGCGGTGACAGACAACACGCAGTTATTTGAGAAGTATCGCGATACACGTGATATCAGCGTTCGCAATGAGCTTGTGCTTAATTATATGGCTGTCGTCAAATACGCGGCAATGTCGCTTCGCAATGTCTACGCCAAGTATGGCGACCCCGACGATGTGGTGAACGAGGGCGTTATCGCGTTAATCAACGCGGTGGAAACCTTTGACCTCGAACGCGGCGTGAAGTTTGAAACCTATGCCACCCTTAAGGTTCGTGGCTCAATCATCGATTTTGTAAGAAAGCAGGACTTTATCCCGCGTCAAGTGCGCAAGTTCGGCAAAGAACTTGACGACGCATACAACGTCCTCTACACCGAACTCGGCAGGCACCCGACCAACGCGGAACTCGCCGAATATCTCGGTGTGACCAAAGAGAAGCTCGCGAAAGCAATGGCGACCGTCGCAAGCGCCGCGACACTGTCGTTTGAGGAGCTTCTCTATGAAGATAACTTCTCCGACGCGTTTTCCGGCGGAGATGAACCGGACAGAAACTTATACGAAGAAGAAGCGCGCAAGGTGCTTGCCGAAGCGATAGCGACACTGAAAGAGAACGAGAGGCAGGTCATCTCGCTTTATTATTACGAAAAGCTGAAGTTTAACGACATAGCAAAGGTTCTCGGTGTGACCGAGAGCCGTATATGCCAGATTCACACCAAGTCTATGATGTTATTGAAGCGAAAACTCGCGGATTATTTTAACACGAGATAAATGCATATAGCCGAAGGTCACTCGGTGCCCGAGAAGCAATAAGTTGACCGGCAACGTACCCTATCAACTCGGTGCCCGAGAAGCAATAAGTTAACCTGCAACGTACCCTATCAACTCGGTGCCCGTCCGGCACAGACCCGCTTCCGCAGAGGCGGAATTTCTGCCGATTATTTTAACACAAGATAACTAACAATAGGTAACTGCCTTATGATGAGAGGATTCTACAACGCGGCACAGGCAATGCTTGTGAAACAGCGTGAACTCGACGCGATAAGCAACAACGTCGCTAACATAAACACAGCGGGTTATCGCAAAGACGAGATAGTCGTCAACTCTTTTCAAGAGGAGTTGATACTCGTGCAAGGGCGGCACCGCGTCAGCGGCACGTTTATGCAGACCTACGTCGACGGTACCAAAGCCAACCTTGAACAATCGAACTTTGATTTCACGGAAAGCAAGTTTGACGTTGGTATTTTCGGGAATGTCTACTTCAACATCAGGACAGCGGGCGGCGACGTGCTTCAAACTCGTAACGGACAGTTTGAGCTTGACAACGAGGGATATCTCACGCTTAACAAAGCGGGGCGTGTTCAAGGACAAAACGGCGACATTTATCTCGGGCAAGACGACTTTGACATTGACCCCGACGGAGTTATCCGCCAGTTGCCCGATATGACGCCGATAGACACGCTGCTCCTCACCTACATACCGCCGACCGCCGATGTGGCGAAGATAAACGACACGCTGTTCCGTTATGACGGGGGTGAGGTGTTGCCCGAGGGTGAAACCTTTGACGTTATTCACGGTGCGTTTGAGAAGTCAAACGTGGACGCGAACAAAGAGATGACACAGGCAATGGAAGCGCAGCGGCTGTTTGAAGCAAACAGCAAGATACTGATACACTTTGACACAATGAACGCCAAATCAGCGAGCATTGCGTCACTCGCGAGATATTAAGCAACTGATTAACTATTGCTTCAGAAGTGAGTAATAAATACTGTCCTCTCCCCCGCGGAGGTGGGAGAGGACACTGAATGGTTAGCTAATCAACGGTTACTCAGCAACAAGAAAAAACCGACAAAGCAGAGGTGAATATATGAATATATCGTTTTATTCCGCCGCTTCGGGCATGATTGCCCAGCAAGAGGGGCTGAATATCTATTCAAACAACATTGCCAACATCAACACGGTCGGCTTCAAGGCGGAACGCCCGGGCTTCGCCGAGTGCCTTTACACGGTTCAGCGGCAGACCGAACCCGAGTGGGAAACGGGGCACGGGCAGTATGTGATGAAAACCGACCTGCAGTGGCAACAAGGCACGTTCAATATGACTGACCAAGACCTCGACTTCGCTTTGCCGAACGACGGCTTCTTTATGGTGGTTGACCGAAACGGCGATACCTACCTCACACGTGACGGTGCGTTCACCATGACGATGAACAACGACGCAGGTGTCTGGGAACTCTGCAACGGCAAAGGAGAGTACGTCCTTGACTACGAAGGCAACCACATACCGATACCGTTCAAGACAGAAGAACGAGTGATAGACGGCGAAACAGTGGAGGTGCAGACCGACGCGGTGGACTATAACATAGTTGAAGAAGCAATAGGCGTATTCACCGTACCGAACAACTGGGGACTTGAGCAACGTGACAGCAACCACCTTCTCGTGACCGACCGAAGCGGCGCACCCACAGCCGACGACTCTCTCGACAAACTGCGTATGGCACTTGAGATGTCAACGACCGACCTTGCGGGCGATATGGTGCGAATCATAGAAACACAGCGTTCGTATCAACTTAACGCCAAACTCGTGCAAACTTCCGACGAACTCATGCGAATCGCAAACTCCCTCAGAACGTAAACCTCATTTACATAAAAGGAGAACATTATGCTGAAGCGATATGAAGACTTAAATGAAATTCAGCTCGACGTGCTGAAGGAAATAGGCAATATCGGCAGCGGCAACGCGTCCACAGCCCTATCGTCAATGATAGGAAAAGAAATCCTCATCAAGATGCCCGAAGTGAAAACGCTTGCGTTTCAAGAGGCAATCGAGTCAAACGGCGCCCCCGATGATATCGTCGGCGCAATCCTCGTGAACCTGAAGGGCGACATCAGCGGAATGATACTTATGTTGACGGAGAAGAACTTTGCCGATGTAATCCTGTCCGCTTTCTTCGGGGAGAGCGACGTGGACTTGCTGACCTTGAATGACAACCAGAAGTCAGCGTTGTCCGAAATAGGTAATATTATGTCGAGTGCCTATATCAACGCCATAGCTACGCTCTCAAACCTCAGCATTGCCCTTGAGCCGCCGATGTTCACCGCCGATATGCTCGGCGCCGTGATGAGCGTGCCGATAACTTTGTTCGGTGAAGTGGGCGACAAGCTGCTCTGCATAAACAAGACTATCCAGATAGACGACCACGAATACAAATCAAATATGCTTCTCATTCCGACAGTTGAATCGCTGTCCGTTCTCTTCTCAAGATTGGGGGTTTCGTGAAAACAACGTATAATATCGGTATTTCCGATTGGAAAATCGGGGTAGCCGGTGATGTGCTTGTTACCTATGCATTGGGTTCGTGCGTCGGCATCTGTATGTACGACAAAATCCATAAGATAGGCGGGCTTTCGCACATTATGCTGCCCGACAGCAACTCAATCGCCGACATATCGGGGCTGAACCGAATGAAGTTCGCCGACACCGCTATCCCCGATATGTACCAGAAGCTTGTGCAACAAGGCGCAAGCAATATGACCTGCAAGATTGCGGGTGGTGCGTTGATGTTCGCCACTTCGTCAGATAAGTTTAACATCGGTGAACGCAATGTCGTTGCTGTCCGTGCCGCACTTTCGAAACTACGCGTGCCGATTATCGCAAGCGATACGGGGTTGAACTTTGGTCGAACCGTGTTCTTCTACCCCGAGAACGGCGTTGTTGAAGTGAAATCGACGACGCAAGGGACGAAGCAGCTGTAACCGCTCGGTGCCCGAGAGGCAACAAAGCAAACACCTATACCGAAGGTCAAGGGCGACCGCTCGGCGCCCGAGAGGCAACAAGCTAATCGGCGATGTGTCCCATCAACAATATAGCCAGTCCGGCTATAGCCCGTTCGGCACAGACTCGGAAACCTATGAGAATATTAAGCCTAATCGACGACCTCACAGCCACCGACCGACTCGCCGCGGAACACGGTTCCGCTATCTACATAGAGTATGGCGGGAAGAAAATCCTGTTTGACACAGGTGCAAGCGACAAGGTTATCGTCAACGCGGAACGTATGCTGCTTGACCTCGGCAAACTCGACGCCGTTGTTATATCGCACAACCACACGGGGCATATCGGTGGTTTGGCGCACTTGCTCGCAAAGTTCCCGTCGCTCACAATTTATGCCAAACGTGCCGCCGCCAATGACTTCTACAAGGGGGCGGCGTTTTTCCGTTTCCGTATGTCCGAGTCAGCGGCGTTCTTCAAGCGATATGCCGACAACTTTGTTCTGTTTGAAAATTTTCAGGAGATATTCCCGGGGTTGTATCTTATGACGGACGAGTCCGCCGACGGCTCGCACCGTCCCGATAACCGCCGCTTTTTCGAGAAAGAAAGCGGCAAGTTTAAGCGTGACGAGTTCAAACACGAGGTGTTTATGCTTCTTATGCGGACGCAAGACGAGAAAGACGGTTGCGTCGTCATATCGCCTTGCTCGCACCTCGGTGTCCCCGAGTGCCTTGAAACCGCAAGACTTAACTTTCCTCATTCACCGATACGCGGCACGGTTGCCGGGTTCAGGCTGTCAGTCGGTGGTAAGAAACTCACGGTGAAGCGCGACTTCCTTGAGAGCAACGCACGGCGTGTCGCCGACCTCACAAACTACACGGTTTATGCTTGTCATTCGGCAGGGAAACTCGGCTATGAAGCGTTGAAGCCGATGATGGGCGACCAACTGCAGTATCTGCGTGCGGGAGAAGAGATTATCTTTTGATATAATCGCTCACTTTGCAGTATAGCCGGTTAAATAATTAACAATTTAGTGTTCCTTCCCCACCAAGGGTGGGGAAGGAACACGGTTTATTCGTTTTTCGGCGTTTGATATACTGCGTAACCGGATAAAAACTCACCGAGTTTTTATCTGCGGCACGAAGTGAAGCGGCGTGAAGCGGCAGAGGCTAAACTGAAAGTTTAACCTGTTAAGGAGTATAGTAAGTGAGTGCGTGGTATAGGCTATGAACATCTTAGTTATAGGCGGCGGCTTTGTGGGGGAGAACCTCGCTGTCACACTTGCCGCACACGGGCACGACGTCGCTGTGCTTGACAAGCAACAAGAGAACATTGACCGACTGAAGTCGGTGTTTGACGGGCTGACTTATGTCGGCGTGCCGATAGACGGCGATGTGCTGAAAGAAGCTGGCATTGCTTCGTGTGACGCGCTTTGTGCCGTGACAGGCGACGAAAACACCAACATAATGGCGGCTCAACTCGCGAAGAAAGCGTTCAACGTGCCGACTGTCCTTGCGCGTGTGCTTGACCGCACCAAAGGCGAGGTGTTTGAGAAGTTTGGCGTTCACACGGTCAATTCGACCGCGCTTGTTTGCGACGCGTTTCTTTCAGCTCTCGACGACTACGGTGGCGAGAGATACGTTCGGTTCGGGGCAAAGCAAGCGAAGTTTTATCGGGTGAAACCGCCGAAGTCTTACATCGGGCGGCGCGTGTCGTCAATCGAATGTGAGGAGGGCGAGGCACTCTACGGCGTCATAGATATTCACGGAGCGGTTCGCCTTGCCGGGATAGTGAAAGACTTCATCTTAGACGACGGCGACACGCTGATTTATTCAAAAATTATATGAAAGTGCTTATTATAGGTGGCGGCAAAATCGGGTATTATCTCGCAAAGTCGTTCTCAACTCGCGGCAACTCCGTCACCGTGGTTGAATCCGACCGTGTACGCGGTCAACGCTTTGCCAACGAGATAGACGTGCCTGTCATTTGGGGCGACGGCAGCTCCGCCGCGATACTGCAAAAGGCAGGCGTGCAAACCTGCGACGTGCTTATCGCGGTGACGGGGCGTGACGAGGACAACCTTGTCGCGTGCCAGAGCGCCAAGCAACTGTTCGGCGTCAAGAAAACAGTCGCAAAGGTGAACAACCCGAAGAACACCTCGGCAATCACAGCGCTTGGTATCGACTACGTTGTGTCGTCAACCGAGTACATCATTCAAAAACTGGAACACGACGCCTCAAACTCGCGGCTGAAAGAACTCTTTCGTATCGAGGGAGGCGCGGCGTCTGTCTTTGACGTTGACTTGCCGCGTGACTATGTGTTTGACCGCAAGATGATTCAAGACATATCGCTCCCCGAAAACTGCAACATCATCTCGATTACCCGTGACGGCGAGCTGATTATCCCACGCGGCAAGACAAAGCTGCTTGGCGGCGACCAAGTGCTGGTAATTGCCGAGAACGGCGCGGCCGCCGAGGTGCGCAGGGCGCTTAAGATAAAGTGAAGCGGTTGTGTGACGCGCCGCCGATTACGCGATGACGTGGGTTGCCTGTTTAGGCGGCGGCGAAAAGCCGACGCACCCCGATTAAGCCGCCGAAAGGCGGGTTTGTCGGGGTGCAGGAGGGTTTTCGCTTTTTTGGCGCAGACTAAACTTACAGACGTATCGCATAAACACTATCATCGGTCACCAACCGAAGGTCATACCCCTCGGGGCGCAGGCGGGCAACCGAAAAGCCCTTGCCGCTCTCGCGGGAGCGGAGTTTCTGCGAATCGAATTGACTAAGTTGTTGATATTGATTACCAAATTCAAAGATTGCCACATTAGCTATTCGCTTTGCTGGCGCAAACAAAGCAAAATCCTCGTGGCTTCCCCCAAACTGCTCACGCAGTTTAGCGGAACCCCGAGGATTTTGCCGCCGCCTCAAACAGGCAAACCACATCGTGGCATAGTCGGCGGCGTTTACGGCGACGTGTCGTTACAGGCCAAACAACTCTTTGGTATCACGCGCGATAAGCAGCTCTTCGTTGGTCGGGACAACCCAGACTTCCGTTTTGCCGACTGATATCAGCGTTTGTTCACCGTGGACGGTCTTGTTCAGTGCTTTGTCGAGTTCAATTCCGAAGTAAGTCATATTGTCGCAGACGTGTTCGCGGACAAGCGCGGCGTTCTCGCCGATACCACCCGTGAAGATTACCGCGTCAAGACCGCCCATTGCCGCCGCGTATGAACCGATGTACTTCTTCACGCCATAGCAGAGGATATCGCTTGCTAATTTCGCGTTCTTGTCGCCGCTTGACCCCTTTGATTCAATGTCGCGGTTGTCTGAAGCGCCGCCGACACCGAGAAGCCCCGACTTCTTGTTTAAGAAATCGCTCATCTCTGAAGGTGACAGTCCAAGCTTTTGCATAACAAACGTGACAGCAGACGGGTCGACACAACCGGAACGTGTGCCCATAAGCACACCGTCAAGGGGGGTGAAGCCCATTGACGTATCGACGGACTTGCCACCGTCAATCGCTGTGATACTTGAGCCGTTGCCGAGGTGACACGACACGATTTTCAGGCTTGAGAGCGGCTTGCCCGTGATTTCAGCGAGCTTTGACGAAACGTAGCGGTGCGACGTGCCGTGGAAGCCGTACTTACGTACCGCGTACTTCTCGTAGATTTCGTAAGGCATACCAAACATAAACGCCTTTTCCGGCATTGTTTGGTGGAACGCCGTGTCAAACACGACAGCTTGCGGCACGTTCTTGTCGAGTATCTTTTGGCAAGCCCAAAGTGCCAGTGCGTGTGGGTGATTGTGAACAGGCGCGAGCTCCTGCAGGTCGTCTATCTTTTGAATCACCTCGTCTGTCACTTTGGTGGTGCGGTCGAACACCTCGGCGCCTTGCACCACGCGGTGACCCACCGCCTTGATTTCGTCCATCGAGTCGATAACCTTGCCGTCGCCCTCGGTGAGCGCCTTGACTACACGGCCGAACGCCTCGGTGTGTGTCGGGAACGGACATTCTTCCTCAACCACGCGTCCGTCCGCCGTTTTGTGCGTGATGTTCCCCGCGATGCCGATACGCTCGCAGTTTCCTTTTGCAATCACGGTTTCGTTGTCCATTTCAAGCAACTGATACTTGAGGGACGAACTCCCCGCGTTCACGACCAAAATTTTCATTTGTCACTCCTTATTTTAATATAGTAGGTTAATTAAACGATGAACATAGCAGGTATAATCTGTGAATACAACCCGTTTCACAACGGACACGCCTATCATATTGCCGAAACACGAAGCCGATTCGGTGCGACTCACGTTGTCTGTGTGATGAGCGGCAACTTCACTCAACGTGGCGAAGCCGCGATTCTTGACAAGCATACCCGTGCCAAAGCTGCGATAGAGGGCGGCGCCGACTTGGTAATCAGCTTGCCCGTGGCTTACGCGACAGGGAGTGCCGAGAGGTTTGCTTTTGGCGCGGTGAAGCTGACTGAAGAACTCGGCTGTGTCGGTATGCTCTCTTTCGGGAGCGAATGCGGCGACGTAGAGCTTCTTGGCAAGGCGGCAGGTGCCGCGATGTTTGCCGAAGAAGAGGACAGCTTTAAGGATAAGCTGAAACGCGGCGTCAGCTATCCCGTTGCGCTTGAGCAAACAATAGGTGAATTCTACGACAGCGTTGTCACTGAAACACTTGCGAAGCCGAACAACATTTTGGCGGCTGAATACCTCAAAGTGTTGGCAAACCTCGGCTCACGAATCAAACCGGTGACCGTCACACGAACAGGCGCAGACCACGACTCTGACGCGGGAACTTCCGATAACATCGCGTCTGCGTCTCAGATACGCACTCTTATGAGAAAAGGCGGCGATTACTCGCGATTTGTGCCAAATTATTGCTATAACTATGATGATATCGCCGAGTATTCGCGGCTGGAACGCGCGCTTCTCTACAAGTTGCGCACGACCACTCCCGACGATATGCGTCTTGCCCCGAATGTCCTGCACGGATTTGAAAACCGTATCATCAAAGCGGCGGAGGTTGCGCGTTCGTATGAAGAACTGCTGCTTCTCTGTCAAACCAAACGCTATACCAACTCGCGTGTGAAACGTGCGCTGAACGGGATACTGCTTGGCATAGAGAAGCGTGACGAGAACGTGAATCCGTCTTATGTTCACATTCTCGCGATGAACTCACGCGGCAAAGAGATACTCACGGCTTGTGCCGACTGCAAGCTTCCGATAAGCGCGTCGCTGTCGCAGTTGGCCGCCCATTCAAGGGAAGCCAAGCGTGCCGCGCGCCTTGAAGCGCGTGCCGACGACGTTTACGCGTTGATGTTTCGGCAACCGCGACCGTCAGGCGAGGCGTATCGCAAGCCTGCTGTTATTATACAATAACAGGCAAAACTTGTCAAGGCTAAGGCGGCACGAAGTGCCAATGCCGTGAAGCGGCGGAGGTTAAGCTAAAAGTTTAACCGGTTATAAGGTCAACAAAGTTGACAATTGAGCCTTTGTATGGTATAATTTACTCACTTATTATTGATGAAGCGGAGGAACAAAAATGGGCGTAATATCCGTAAAAGGCATAGACGTTGTTCAAAAGAATCAACCTCAGCTTGACCCCGGTTTCGTATCAATCACCGCGTTTTCAAAATCGTTTTTGGAATCGGCAAAAGACGGGGTGCCTGTTGTGCTGGCACTGAAACGCGACGGTGGGCAGGTGTCGCGTTATGACACCAAGGTTCACGGCACAGCGGACAAGTTCGACGCGGACTTGCTCTACATAGAAAAGACCGTCAAGATGCTCTTGTGGGCGGCAGGCGGCTATGAAGTTTATATCTGCGGCGGTGACGCGGTGAAGAAAATCGCTTATGAAACCGCGAAGATTTACGCCGCGGGTGGTGCGCACGAGTTTGACAACGAGTTTATGACCCGTGTGTATGAAAACAAGTTCAGCGTTATATACAAGCCGCTTGACGAAGCACCTGCTGAAGTTTCAAGCCCCAAGCCAATCGGCGGAAACGATAAAGGCTGCCGTATCGGGTTTGATGCAGGCGGCAGCGACCGCAAGGTATCGGCAGTTGTTGACGGCGAAGCCGTGTATGACGAAGAGGTGCTGTGGCTCCCGAAAGAAAACACCGACCCCGAGTATCACTACAATGAGATACTGACGGCGTTCCGTACAGCCGCAGGCAAAATGCCGCGTGTTGACGCAATCGGTGTGTCGTCGGCAGGTATTTATGTTGACAACCGCACCGCTGTGGCTTCCTTGTTCAACAAAGTTCCGCTCGACTTGTTCAACGCGAAAGTGAAAGACATATACATTCGTGCCGCCAAGGCAATCGCCGACGAGCAAGGCAAGGACAGCTTGCCCCTTGTCGTGGCAAACGACGGCGATGTTTCGGCACTCGCGGGTGCGCTGTCACTCGGCGACGGCGAAGTGCTCGGCATTGCAATGGGCACAAGCGAAGCAGTCGGCTATGTCAATCAGGACAAGTATGTCACGGGTTGGCTGAACGAGCTGTCTTTCGCACCGTTTGACCTCGGCAAAGACGCGACTTATGACGAGTGGTCGGGCGATAATGGCACAGGCAACAAGTATTTCTCACAAGACGCTGTTATCAAGTTGGCGCCGAAAGTCGGGTTTGAGTTTCCCGAGGGGCTGACCCTCGCGAAGAAGCTGAAGTTCGTGCAAAACTTGACGGAGAACGGCACAGACGAAGAAAAAGAAAAAGGCGCGGCGATTTATCGCACAATCGGCGCGTACTTCGCTCACGCTGTCGCTTACTACGCCGAGTTCTATGAAGTGCGGCACATTCTGCTGCTTGGCCGCGTGATGTCGGGCAGAGGCGGCGATATCCTGCTTGAAACCACAAAGCAAGTTCTCGCTGACGAATACCCGGACGTCAACAAGAACATCTCGCTTGACTTGCCCGACGAGAAGTTCCGCAGACTTGGGCAGTCGGTGGTTGCGTCTACTCTGTGATGTTATAATTCAACCGAAACCCCCTGTCCACAGGGGGTTTTCCTTATGAAACAGCGGCGTTGACAAACACGGCAAAATTTGTTATAATTAAAATAAGCACATTTTATTAAAGTAAACATTGATTGGTTAATCGGTGGTTGCTAAACACTAAAGAAAGCATAAGGAACACCTATGAAACTGAGACGTATCATTGCATCAATTCTTTCGTTGTCATTCTTGGCGGCTTGCGCCAAAGACAGCGGCGAAAGCGGAGTCAGCGTGTCGACACCCGAGAGCGACACAGCGGGGAATGTCGGCGAAGTGAAACTCGAGAAAGGCGACACCTACACGGTCATTTCCGTCAAAGATTTCGGCGATATAACAATCAAACTGTATCCCGCAGCGGCACCCGTCGCTGTGCAGAACTTCATTGACCTCGCGAACAGCGGTTACTACACGGGAAAGAAGTTTCACCGCGTTGTTTCCGACTTTATGATTCAAGGTGGCTCGGCTGACGGCACAGGCGTGGCGGCGGAGGGCGAGAAATCGTTTGACGTTGAGCTTTATAACAATATGCGGCACTTCTATGGGGCGTTTTGTATGGCGAACGCCGCCGGAAAGAACGGCACGCAGTTCTATATCGTCAACTCGCGCGACAAAGAAACCTATGGCACCGCTTTGGCTAACGCCGAGTATCTCGCAGAGCAAGCGGAGTCGCTGAAGAAGGAGCTTGACCTCGCGGCGTCAGGAGCGGAGGGCTTTGAGAATGTTGACCCGCGAGTCATCGAATACTACACGGCTCAATACGAAACATGGATGAACACGATTGCTTATGTCAACAGCATTTCCCCCGAAGCCATCGTCAAGTACTCCGAGGTGGGCGGCACCGCGCCGCTTGACGGCGGCTACACGGTGTTTGGGCAAACAGTCGACGGCTTTGATGTTCTCGACAAAGTATCGGCGGTGCCTGTTCATGTTGGAAGCAGCGGCGAGGAAAGCACGCCCGATACTGATGTCCTTATCGACAAAGTTGTCATTTTAGTCAAATGAAAATCCTCATCATAAACGGACCGAATCTCAATATGCTCGGCACTCGCCGCCCCGATGTTTACGGAAGCGACACGCTTCAGCGGATAATCGACGACACGGCGTTGGCGGTTGACGGCAAAGCGG
>JAISLD010000045.1 GCA_031260665.1 Oscillospiraceae bacterium
AGGGACAGACACAAGCGACACTCCCCCGAAGTAAAGCGCGGAGAAAGGAAGCGTGCAGATGTTTGCGCTGACACTGACCACCACAAGGTTTTTCAACTTTGAAAAGCTGCTTGTTTTCATTCGCGACATTATCGCGGGCGCCATAATGCCGACACCGAACGTACCGGCAAATGACAGCACCAAACCGGGGTCGGCCGCGGCACTCGGGTTAATCAGCAATATAATCAGTAACGCCGCACCCATTGAGTTAAGCGTGCGGCGGCGGCGAAGCGTGATGTCCGCACCGTAAAACACGGCAAGCATTAACGACGAGCGAAGCACAGACGGCGACAACCCGAAGAACAATGACATCGCGGTCAAAAATAACAGCAGAAGCGCGTATCGTAACTTGCGGCCACCGCGAAGCGGCAAGGCAAGCAAACACGACATAAATATGTGAGCCAACAAGCCGACGTGCATTCCCGACACGGACATAAAGTGCGACAAGCCCGTTCGCTTGAACGCGTCGCGCAAATCATACGACATACGCGAGTTGTCGCCAAGGAACACCGCGATTATCATCGAGCCGTAATCGTTGGGCAAAAACGCCGCGATTCGCTCCGCAACCGCGGTGTTAAGCACCGACAACGAGTGTGACACCGAGAAGCTGTTGCGCTTCACGACCGTCACTTCACCGTCAGGCACGGCAGTCAGCAGTATGCCCTTTGACGAGTAGTAGTCACGACCCGCAAACGCCGCCGTGTTGCTTATCTCCGACAGCTTTGCCGTCAACAACACGCTGTCGCCGACTTCCGCGTTTGTGTCGGGCAAGAAGCAGGTGATTTTCGCGTTTGCTCCGTTTATGTCAGCCGACAGCGTGTAGAACGCCGAGTCGTTGTCGGTTGAGGTTTTCGCGGTCACAACGCCGTCAATCGGCACAACCGCACCGCTTGCCGACAGCACAGGCGTGACAAAGAAGTGCTGATAAAAGGAAAACGCGAGCAGTCCACAGCCAAACGCCGCTGTCATCAGCACATACGCCGACCCGAAGAAAACTTTCTTCAGCAAAGCGGCGGCGACTGCCGCAAACCCGACCGCAATGACGGCAAGCGGCGACAGCAGAGTCGCCGACAAAAGCCCCGCAAAGTAGGCAAACCCAATGACGGCGGTCGGCTGTTTCATATTGCTTTATCGGGTTCCCATATTTGTCGGCAACGATTCACCGCCGAGAATATGAAAGTGCAGATGAAGCACGCTTTGCCTGCCGTGTTCGCCGATGTTTGTCACCACACGATAGCCGTCGCTTGACAAACCGAGTGCTTTCGCTGTGTTGGCGACTGAAGTCAGCAGTTTGGCTGACAAATCGGCGTACTGCCCGTCCTCAAACGCCGCCAAACTCGCGACGTGTTCTTTCGGCACAACTACCGCGTGGACTTTCGCCTGTGGCTCGATATCCTTGAACGAATAGGCAAACTCGTCTTCATATACCTTTGTGCTTGGGATTTCACCCGAGATTATCTTGCAGAATACGCAGTCTTTCACTTTGTTCTCCATTTATAAAGTAGCCAATATCTTTTCCGCTTCAGCAAACGCTTCAGCGAGTTCGCTTGTGTTTGCGCCGCCCATTGCGCTGTCCGGTTTGCCGCCGCCTTTGCCGCCTGCCGCAGCACACGCCGCCTTGATGATGTCGCCCGCTTTTGCTCCGCGTTTCACCGCTTCTGTGCCGCATTTGCAGACCAAGTTTGCTTTTTCGCCGTCAATCCCCGCAATCAACACGACAGTGAGGTGGTCAAAGCCTTTTGTATTGTCGGCGGCGTTCCTAAGGTCCGCGCCGCTTATCCCGTGAAGTTTGCCGACAATCAGTTTTATCCCGTTTATCTCTTTCACACCGACCGCCTTTTCAAACTCATTTGACGCGAGTTTCGCGGTCAAGCTCTCGAGTTCGGCAGTCTTTGCCGCGAGTTCGGCGGTCAAGGCGCGCGCCTTTTGAAGAACAGACGCCGAGTTTGTCTTGAGGATACCTGCGGTTTCAGCGATGGTTCGCTCAAGGGAAAGATACTCGTGAAGCACGCCCGTCCCCGTCACCGCCTCGATTCGACGAACGCCGCCGGCTACGCCCGATTCAGACAAAATCTTGAACAAACCTATCTCGCCTGTGCTTCTGACGTGTGTGCCGCCGCAAAACTCAGCCGAGAAGTCGGGCACCGTGACGACACGCACCACCGAACCGTACTTCTCACCAAACAAAGCCGCCGCTCCTCGCTTCTTTGCCTCGTCAATCGGCAGTTCCTCGGTAACGACCGCTTTGCTTGTCAGAATCTCCTCGTTCACAAGTTTCTCAACCCGTGTGAGTTCATCAGACGTGAGGGCGGAGAAGTGCGTGAAATCAAACCGGCAACGCTTGCTGTCAACAAGCTGCCCCGCTTGATGAACGTGTTCGCCAAGCACTTGACGAAGCGCCGCTTGCAGCAAATGCGCCGATGTGTGGTTTCGCATTGTCGCAAGTCGTGTCGCCTTGTCAACAGCGGCGTTCACCGTGTCGCCTACATTCACAGTTCCTGACTTGAGGATTCCGCGGCAGACCGCCGCCCCCGACAACAGCTTCTTCGTGTCGGTCACTTCGATAACCGCGTCGTCACTCCTTACAACGCCGACGTCGCCGCTTTGACCGCCGCTTTCAGCATAGAACGGCGTTTCCGCGAGGGTCAGCGAGATATCTTCTTCACTCTCACCGAAAGCGATTGCCGTGATTTCAGTCGTGGTTTCAAGTGTATCGTATCCGACAAACTTGGTGGTTATCCCACCAAACGCGCCGTTCTCGGCTTCGTCCCAGCCTCCCTTGAACTTGCGCGCTATTCTCGCCGCCATTCTCTCAACTCTCATCAGCTCCTTGAACGCCGCTTCATCGAGTTTGAATCCTTTTTCAGCCAAAATCTCTCGTGTCAAGTCAAGCGGGAAGCCGAACGTGCCGTGAAGCTTAAACGCGTCCTCACCCGACAACGCGCCGCCTTTCGGCAAGATTTTCGTCATCTCAGCGAGTATCTTCAGACCGCCGTCTATTGTCTTGGCAAAGTTTTCTTCTTCTGTACGGATTACTTTCTCTATATAGGCGCGTTTCTCGCCGAGTTCGGGATATGCCGACAAGTTCTCGTCTATCACTGTCTGGCAGACTTGATGAAGAAACGGCTTGTTGTAACCAAGCAGTCTGCCGTTTCTCGCGGCACGCCGAAGCAAGCGGCGAAGCACATAGCCGCGCCCCTCGTTTGACGGAAGCACCCCGTCGCCTGTCATAAAAACAGTTGAACGAATGTGGTCGGTGATGATTCGGATAGAAACGTCGTCGTCTTTGTCCGCCTTGTAGGTCTTGCCGATTATGTCGCAGATTTTCGCCATAATGTTCTTCACGGTATCAACTTCAAACAGGTTGTCCGCACCTTGCATAACGCAGGCAAGCCGTTCCAGCCCCATTCCCGTGTCGATGTTCTGTGTCGCCAGTTTGCTGTAGTTGCCGTTTCCGTCAGAGTCAAACTGAGTGAACACAAGGTTCCATATCTCAACGTAACGCCCGCAGTCACATTCTATGCCGCAAGTCGGTTTGCCGCAACCTTTATCGGCTCCGCGGTCAAAGTGTATCTCCGAACAAGGACCGCAAGGTCCACTGCCGTGTTCCCAAAAGTTTGATTCCCTGCCGAGTTTCACTATCCGTTCATACGGCACGTTCTCTTGCTCGTGCCAGATGTTCGCGGCTTCGTTGTCCTCTTCAAAGACTGTCACCCACAAGCGTTCAGTCGGGATAGCAAGCACTCCCGTCAGGTATTCCCACGCCCAGTGAATCGCTTCTTTTTTGAAGTAATCGCCGAAAGAAAAGTTGCCGAGCATTTCAAAATAAGTGCCGTGGCGCTCGGTGTGCCCGACGTTCTCTATGTCGGGCGTACGTATGCACTTTTGGCAAGAAGCGGCACGGTTGCCGCTTAGGTGTTCAATCCCCTGAAAGTATTTCTTTAGGGGCGTCATTCCCGCGTTAATCAAAAGCACAGAGTTGTCGCCTTGAGGCACAAGGGGCGCGCTCTTTAGGCGTGTGTGCGCTTTGCTTTCAAAAAACGACAAAAAGCTCTCGCGCAACTCGTTGAGTCCTGTCCACTGCATAGTAAGACCATTCCTTTTTATAAAAATCATATTAAGTATAATGCCAACAAGTTAAGCACATAACCGAAGGTCAAGGGCGACAATCTCCGCGAAGTGAACTGTTCAAGTTGTTGACATTGTAAGTATACCCCAATATCGGGGACAAGTCAACCTGTTCAACCGAATATCCACATCATTATGATATAAGCGAGCGGTTGATGAAGCACATAAATCCAAAGCGTATATCTCCCTGTGTATGCCAAGAAGCGAACGTGCGTGTTGTAGAAGAACCGCGGCAGTTGCCCCCTCACCGCCCACACACCGAAGAAACTCCCCGATAAGAACAAGAAGAGCCACGGAAGCAGAGGGAAGTAATCCCCCGAGCTGAAGCCACGACTCGGGAAGCCAAGCGGAAAGAGAAGTTTCGCGGAATAGATAACATCGGGCAAGTTGAGCGAGAACACGCCTTTTATCCCGATGTAGCCACCTGTCACCGAGTAAGTCGCGATAAACAGCAAAGCAAACAGCAAGACGCCGACAAACGGCGGCAATTTGTCTAAGATAGGTTCGGTCAAAGCGAATATCAGCATTGAGATACCAAGCAGGTGGAGTATCCCAAAGTAAACAGGGAACTGCGGCGTGACAAACGCGGTGACAAACGTGATAATCATACCGATAAAGAAGCACTGCACACCGCGTTTGTAGTTGCTGCGTGAGTATCGGCAGACCGTGCCCGATATGAATATAAAAGCGCCGGCGAATATGTCGCGTATCGTGTCGAACCAGTCGTCGAAGAACACGGGGACGTTGACACCGTGAAGATACTTCAAATCAAACAAGACGTGATAGACGACCATGCAGATTATGGCGAAACCGCGCACTTCGTCAAGGAAACCCGCGCGTGATGAATTCTTTGTGCTGATTTTTGTCATATGATACCAAATCTCAAAAATATAATAAACATACCTGTTCATTATACCATATCCGCAGATATGGTATAAGTGCGCATCAGAGGGCGGTTGCCCC
>JAISLD010000016.1 GCA_031260665.1 Oscillospiraceae bacterium
TTATTGCCTGTCGGGCACCGACCGTTATTGCCTGTCGGGCACCGACCGTTATTGCCTGTCGGGCACCGACCGTTATTGCCTGTCGGGCACCGACCGTTATTGCCTGTCGGGCACCGACATATGTCCGTTCCTCCCCGCCCCTCAACAGAAACGGGGAAAGGAACAGGCACGGCGGAGATGAAACTTTCCTTGAGAAAAAGCACACCTCACGTTTATATTATCGGCACGAGATTCTTAATCTTTAGCAAAACTTTAACGAATTTTTGCTATATCAGCAAGTGAATCAGCTGTGTTCTCTCTCCTCCACAAAATGTGGGTGAAAACACTAATAATCAGCTAATCTTTCAGCTTCTCCGCGGTTTCGAGGAGAACTTTTGCTTTGAAATCATCGAGGAACATCGAACCGAGGTCGCCAAGTCTGCGCGAACGGACAGCAAGTGTGACTTCGCTCTCTTCTTTGTCGCCTATGACGAGCATATACGGCACTTTGTTTATCTGCGCGTCACGGATTTTGAAGCCAATCTTCTCGCTTCGTGTGTCCATTGTGGCACGAATCCCCGCGTTCACGAGTTCGTCCAACACGCCCTTGCAGTAGTCGTTGTGGCGGTCGGCGATGGGGAGAATGCGCACTTGTTCAGGTGCGAGCCAAAGCGGGAACGCGCCCGCGTACTTTTCAATCAGCAGAGCGAGCGTGCGCTCATAGCAACCGATAGATGTGCGGTGAATGACAATCGGGTGCTTCTTTACGCCGTCTGTGTCGGTGTAAAGCATACCAAATCGTTCGGCAAGCTGAAAATCTATCTGAATTGTTATCAGCGTGTCCTCTTTGCCGTGGACGTTCTTGATTTGTATATCAAGTTTCGGTCCGTAGAACGCCGCCTCTCCGTCAGCTTCTTCATATACCAAACCAATGCTGTTCAGTATGTCGCGCATAAGGTCTTGCGTTTTTTCCCACTGAAGCGGCTCGCCGATGTACTTCTCGCGGTTGTTTTGGTCCCATTTGGAGAAGCGATAGGACACGTCGCCGTCAAGACCGAGTGTCCGCAGCATAAACATCGCGAGGTCAAGGCAGTCTTTGAACTCGGTTTCAAGTTGGGCGGGAGTTACGGCAAGATGACCCTCGCTGATTGTGAACTGCCGCACACGGATAAGCCCGTGCATCTCGCCGCTTGCTTCGTTACGAAACAGCGTTGACGTTTCGGCATAACGAAGCGGCAAGTCGCGGTAAGAGCGCGCTTGGTTCAGATACGCCATAAACTGGAACGGGCAGGTCATGGGTCGCAGAGCAAAAACTTCTTCGTCCTTTGCTTCGTCGCCCATTATGAACATACCGTCACGGTAGTGGTCCCAGTGCCCTGATATCTTGTAGAGGTCGCTCTTTGCGAAGAACGGCGTCTTGGTCAGCAGATAGCCGCGCTTTTGCTCCTCGTCCTCAACGAAACGCTGAAGCAGCTGAACCACACGCGCACCCCTAGGCAGGAGAATCGGCAGACCTTGTCCGATGATATCAACGGTGGTGAACATTTCAAGCTCACGCCCCAGCTTGTTGTGGTCGCGGCGTTTCGCTTCTTCAAGTTTCGCGAGATGTTCGTCAAGCAGCGACTTCTTTGGGAAAGCCGTGCCGTAAATCCGCGTCAGCATTTTGTTTTTCTCGCTGCCGCGCCAATACGCGCCTGTGCTGCTGAGCAACTTGAACGCCTTGACCGCGCCCGTTGACGTGAGGTGAGGACCTGCGCACAAATCGGTGAACTCGCCTTGACGATAAAACGAGATAGGCTCGCCTTTGTCGGCGTGTTCGGCAAACAACTCGAGCTTATATGGTTCGTTTTGGCTTTCTATCAACGCCTTTGCTTCGTCGGGCGGCAGTTCAAACCGTTCTATGGGGTAATCTTCAGCCACGATTTTCTTCATCTCGGCTTCGATTGCGGCAAGTGATTCCGCTGTGAACGGCGTTTCGGTGTCGAAATCGTAGTAGAAACCCTCGGCAATGGAGGGACCAATCGCAAGCTTCACGTTTGGGTAAAGCCGCTTGACCGCTTGCGCGAGAATATGTGAGGCGGTGTGGCGAAACCGCGACTTCTCTTCCGCCGTGTCGAACCGCAAATCAGCTTTATTAAGGCTCATAAAAACTCCTGAATACATTAGATGATACATTTATATTATAGCACCGCGATGATGTAATGTCAAGTTTGACACGGGTTTCGGTTTTATGATATAATAGATACGAATGTGTAACCTTTTCTGTTCTCTCCCCCGCCAAATGCGGGAGAGAGAACACGGTTTCTTTACTTGAACACTTGAACAAATGTTCAAATGTATCTGTAACACAAATCGGAGTTTGTCGATGTCGTTCATAAACCTTGAAGATGTAGAGAAAGTCTATCGGACAGGCGAGGTGGAAACCCGTGCCGTTGACGGCGTGTCCTTTGAGATAGAGCAGGGAGAGCTTGCGATTGTGCTTGGACCGTCGGGCTCGGGCAAGACGACAATGCTGAACCTCCTCGGCGGAATGGACGCGCCTACAGGCGGAAAAATCGTTGTGGGCGGGCAAAACATCGCGGCGTTCAGCCGCAACCAGCTGACAAAGTACCGCAGGTCACAGACAGGCTTCGTGTTTCAGTTCTACAACCTTGTGCAGAATCTGACGGCACGTGAGAACGTGGAGCTTGCGGCTGAAACGTCAACCGACTTTATCCCGTCTGATGAGATACTGACGAGAGTCGGGCTTGGTGAACGACTTGATAATTTCCCCGCTCAACTCTCGGGAGGCGAGCAACAGCGTGTGGCAATCGCGCGTGCCTTGGCAAAGAAACCGAAACTGCTTCTCTGCGACGAACCGACGGGCGCGCTTGATTATACAACAGGCAAGTTGATACTGAAACTGCTGCAAAGCACCTGCCGCGAGTCAAACACCACGGTAATTATCGTCACGCACAACTCGGCAATCGCGCCAATGGCTGACCGAGTGGTGAAGTTCAAGAACGGCAAGGTATCACGCGTGCTTTATAACCAGCACCCCACTGACATCGATGAGATAGAGTGGTAACAAACGAATGTCCAATCACACTTTACTTAAGAACGCGTTTCGTGATATAACGCGCAACAAAAGCCGCTTCCTCTCCATATTCGCGATAACCGCACTCGGTGTTGGCTTGTTTGCGGGGCTTCGTTCGACCGCGCCCGATATGCGAATGACTGCCGACGCGTTCTATGACAAGCAGAAACTCGCGGATTTCCGTACGGTTTCGACCTACGGGTTCGATAAAGACGACATCGCCGAGATAGAAAAGACGTTCGGTGCCGACAACGTGTTCCCCGGTTATTACAGCGATATGTTCGCCTATGAAGCGGTGAACACTTTTGCTGTCCGTGTGACGGGGTTGTCAACAGAACAAGGCGTTAATATCCCCGACTTGACCGAGGGCAGGCTGCCGACAGCGGCGAACGAGTGCATTATATCGGGGGACAACTTTGCGGGCAACTTCAAGATAGGCGACACGGTGAGACTGCGCCCTGACGGCAAGAACGACAGTCCGCTTGTGAACGACGCGTTCACGGTGACGGGGTACTTCAAGACGCCGCTTGCTATCGATAAAGGAAACTACGGCACAACGTCAATCGGTTCGGGTCAGCTTGAAATGCTGATTTATATTCCCGAAGAAAACTTCGACAGCGAATATTTCTTTGAGGTGAACATACGTCTGCCGGAGCTTCAGCCGCTTATCAGTTATGAAGAAGATTATAAGTCGTATGCCGATGAGTTTAAGAGCAAACTTGAAACAGCGGCGGACAAACGCTCAGTTGAACGGCTTCATTCTATCAAAGAAGAAGCGCAGGTGAAGATAGACGACGCTAAGGCTGAACTGTCGGACGGTCGGCGCGAAGCGAACGAGGAGTTTGCGAAAGCGGAGCAGGAACTTGTTGACGCGAAAGCGAAACTTGACGACGCGGCGACTGAGATATCGGACGGTGAACAAGAAATCCTTGACAACCGCAAGAAACTTGACGATGGACTAAAGAAATGGCAAGACGGCGTGGCGGAGCTGAACGACGGCGCGGCTAAACTCGCGGAGTCGGAGCAGGAGTGGCAAGACGGCAAAGATAAGTATGACGACGGATTGAAGAAGTGGCAAGACGGACTGAAGAAGTGGAATGATGGCAAGAACGAGTATGACACGGGATTGACCGAGTGGCAGGACGGGTACGCTTTGTATCAGCAGGGTGTCGCCGATTGGGAAAGCGGATATAAGCAGTACGAGGACGGGCTGTCAGCGTATAAAGCAAGCTACGCCGAGTACGAGGCGGGGCTTGGTCAGTATGAGGCAGGGCTGTCACAGTATGAAGCGGCGGTGCTGATGTACGGCGAAGCCGCCTTGGCTGAACAGAAAGCGGTGCTTGACGTCACAAAGGCTCAGCTTGACGTTGCCGCGGTTCAGTTTGCAGAGTCGAAAGCTGTGCTTGATGAAACGAAGCGGCAACTTGACGAAGCTAAGCAAGTGATTGACGAGAACGGAGCGGTGCTTGATTCATCGAAGCAAAAGCTTGACGAGGCGGCAAATGAGATAGAAAGCGGCAAGAAAGAGCTTGACGACAGCAAGATAGAACTTGACGAAGCCGAAGCGGAGCTGTCAAGCGGCAGAGAAGAACTCGACAAGGCGGCACAGGAGATAGCTGACGGTCAAAAAGAACTATATGATTCAAAGAGGGAGATAGACGACGGATATAAGAAGCTTGACGAGGCGGAGAGCGACCTTGCGGACGGCAAAGCCGAGTATGCAGACGGAATTGTTGAGTATAACAAAGGGGAAAAAGACTTTGTTAAAGAAAAACGAAACGTAGAGCGCGACCTCGCGAAAGCGGAGCGTGAGATAGCGGAAGCGGAGCAAGAACTCGCTGACCTTGACAAGATACAGTGGTACGTGTTCTCACGGGGGGACAACCCGGGTTATACTGAATACGGCGACAATGCCAACCGAATCCGCAACATATCAATCGTGTTCCCCGTGTTCTTTATATTAGTAGCCGCTCTTATGTGCTACACGACTGTTCAGCGAATGATAGAGGAACAACGAACGGGAGTCGGCACGCTTAAGGCGCTTGGCTATGGCGGGGGAGCGATACTGTTTAAGTATATGCTGTTTGCGCTTTCGTCCTCGCTGCTTGGCGTGTTGTTCGGCTGTTTGTTCTTTATGAAGCTGCTGCCTGCGATAATCATTGACGCTTACGGGATAATGTACCTGATTCCCGGGCTTGTGCTTCCTTATAACTGGGCGCTCATCGGAGGCGCGGCGGTTGTGGCGACGATTGTGATGAGCGCGACGGTTCTCTCCGCTTGCCTCAGCGACATAAGGGAGCGACCCGCCGAACTGCTTCGACCCAAGGCGCCGAAAGCAGGCAAACGCGTGCTTCTTGAGCGAGTGCCGTTAATATGGAACAGGCTGTCGTTCTCGCTGAAAGTGTCGGTGAGAAACGTCTTTCGGTATAAACAGCGTATGTTTATGGCTCTCCTTGGCATTGCGGGATGCACCGCGCTTCTTCTCACGGGGTTTGGCATAAAGGACAGCATAAACGACATTGTGACAAAGCAGTTTGTCGACCTCTGCTTCTATGACGGATACGTCGCGGTTGACGACGAAAAACTCGACCGTGAGGAACTTGAGGAGTTGCTCGGCAAAGAGAACATTGTCTACGGCGAGGTGAAAACTTATACGCTGTCTGTCGGGGAGAAGAAGCACGATGTTATGCTGCTTGTGCTTGACAACGACAAGAAGTATACCGATGAGTTTTATCTTGTGCGCAACCGATTGACGGGAAAGCGTTATGATTTGTCTGACGGTCCGATTCTTGTGGAAAAAGCGGCGGATAACCTCGGTATTGCCGATATGGGGCTTAATCCGAAAGAGAACGCGCAAGTCACGATAAAGATTACCGACACGAAAAGCATTGACGTGCCTGTCGCTCACATATCGGAGAGTTACGCTTACAACTGGTTTTATTTCAGCGAAAAAGACTATGAAACCTACTTCGGCAAACCGCCTGAATATAATATGGTGTTCTTTGGCGGTCAAGCAGTGGCGACCGAGCAAGACCGCGACGCGTTGACCGAGAAACTGCTGAAGATAGACGGCGTGTTGACTGCCGATTACACGAATGACGCGGTGACGATGTTCGCCGATTTGGTGCAGACACTGAACCTTGTGGTGCTGATTATCATAGCGATGTCGGGGGTGCTGTGCTATATCGTGCTGTACAATCTGACGGATATCAACATAAACGAACGAATCCGCGAGATAGCCACGCTGAAAGTCCTCGGGTTCTACAACAACGAGGTTGACGGCTACATATTCCGTGAGAATATGTTCCTCACGGTGATAGGCGCGGGGTGCGGGCTTGGGCTGGGTGTCTGGCTCACGAGCTTTATAATCAAAACGGTTGAACTGTCAGACACGATGTTCGGCAGGGAGATACACGCGGCAAGCTTTGCTTACGCCGCGCTTCTTACCGCGGTATTTGCAGCGCTGGTCGCGTTCTTCACGCACTTCAAACTGATAAAAGTCAATATGGTGGAGAGCCTCAAGTCTATAGAATAATCACGAAAGGTTTTATTTAATGATAACTGTAACCGAACTCGGCTTGTCGTTTGGCAGCGACACACTGTTCAAGGGGGCGAACCTCCTGTTCACCGCAGGCAACTGCTATGGCGTTATCGGGGCGAACGGAGCGGGGAAGTCCACGTTTTTGCGAATACTGAGCGGGGAACTGGAGCCGACGACAGGCACCGTTTCGTATGACCCGAAGCTGCGAATGTCTGTGCTTAAGCAAGACCACTTTGCTTTTGACGATTACGGCGTGAGTGATACTGTCATAATGGGGAACAAACGGCTGTATGAGATAATGACAGAGAAGGACGCGCTCTACCTGAAAGAGGATTTCTCTGATGAGGACGGCGAGAGAGCGAGCGTGCTTGAAGGCGAGTTTGCCGAACTCGGCGGCTGGGAAGCGGAGAGTGACGCGGCGAAGTTGTTGCGTGGGTTGGGGCTTGACGACTCGATTATGTCGGAGCAGATGTCCTCGCTTGGCGGCAACGACAAGGTGAAGATTTTGCTTGCGCAGGCATTGTTCGGCAAACCTGACATAATCCTGCTGGACGAGCCGACCAACCACCTTGACATTGATTCGGTGGCTTGGCTTGAGGATTTTCTCGCGGAATACTTCGGCACGGTCATCGTGGTGTCACACGACAGGCACTTTCTTAATAACGTCTGCACCCACATCGTCGATATCGACTACGGGCGCATAAAGATGTACATCGGGAACTATGAGTTCTGGTATGAAAGCAGCCAGTTGGTTCAGCGGCTGCTGAAACAGCAGAACAAACGCGCCGAGGATAAGATAAAAGAACTTGAGGCGTTTATCAGACGCTTCTCGGCAAACAAGTCGAAGTCACGGCAAGCCACCTCACGAAAGAAACTGATTGAGAAGATTACACCCGACGAGATGCCATCGTCGTCACGTAAGTACCCGTTCATCGGGTTTGAGCAAGAACGTGAGGCGGGAAAAGATATTCTTGAAGTGAACTCGCTGTCGAAAGAGATAGACGGCGTGAATGTGCTGAAGAACCTGACGTTCACGGTGAACCGCGGGGATAAGATTGCGTTTGTCGCCCCGACTGAGATACACGCGACCACGCTGTTCAAGATAATCTCAGACGAGATGAAGCAGGACAGCGGGACGTTTAAGTGGGGACAAACTATCAGCGTCAGCTACTTTCCGCTTGACTCCAACAGTTTCTTTGAGAACTGTGACCTCAACATCATCGATTGGGTGAAGCAGTACAGCAAAGACGAAACCGAAACGTATCTTCGCGGGTTTCTCGGGAGAATGTTGTTCTCGGGGGACGAGGTGTATAAGTCGGTCAAGGTGCTGTCGGGGGGCGAGAAAGTGCGCTGTATGTTCTCACGAATGATGCTGTATAGCTCAAACCTGCTGATACTCGACCACCCGACCAACCACCTCGACCTTGAGAGCATAACGGCGGTCAATAACGGGATACGCGACTTCAAGGGGACCGTGCTGTTCACCTCGCACGACCGTGAAATCGTCGGCACAGCGGCAAACAGGATAATCGAGCTGACAGAGGACGGTTGCCTTGACTACAGCGGCAACTATGAAGAATACCTCGAGTGGCGCAAGTCGCAGGAACTCGGCAGTGTAATACTTTAATAAGGTGGAGAAACGAATGAACAATTACGAAACCTATGAGTCGCCGTTTTGCACGCGATACACAAGCTCGGAGATGAAGTCGCTGTTCTCCGCACAAAAGAAATTCTCGACGTTTAGGCGGCTTTGGACCGCTCTTGCTCGTGCCGAGATGAAACTTGGGCTGAATGTCACCGCGCAGCAAGTGGCGCAGCTTCAGTCGCACATTGACGACATTGACTTCGCTGCCGCAGAAAAGTATGAACGGGAAACACGCCACGATGTTATGGCGCACATCAAGGCATACGGGGACGTTTGTCCCGACGCGGCAGGGATAATCCACCTTGGGGCAACCTCGTGTTATGTCGGCGACAACACCGACATCATCATAATGCGTGACGCGCTGAACATAATAAAGGCAAAGCTTCTGGGTGTGATAAAGAACCTCGCCGACTTCGCCGAGGAGCATAAAGCACTGCCTTGCCTTGCCTATACGCACCTGCAACCCGCACAGCCGACGACAGTCGGCAAACGGGCGACGCTTTGGCTCTACGACCTTGTGACTGACCTTGACGAGATAGACTTTCGGCTGAAGAACCTGAAGCTTCTCGGTCAAAAAGGCACGACAGGCACGCAGGCAAGCTTTGTTGAACTGTTTGGCGGCGACACAGCCAAGATAGACGAACTGGAGCGAGAAATCGCGAAAGAAATGGGATTCGCTGAATCTGTGCCGGTAAGCGGACAGACGTATTCACGGAAAGTTGACGCGAACATAACCGCGACGCTTTCGGCGATTGCACAGAGCGCCTATAAGTTTGGGTGCGACTTGAGGATACTCGCGAACTTCAAGGAAATGGAAGAACCGTTTGAGAAGAACCAGATAGGTTCGTCCGCAATGCCGTATAAGCGAAACCCGATGCGATGTGAACGAATGTGCTCGCTTTCACGGTATATAATTACCAACGCGGCAAGCCCGGCACTCACCGCCGCAAGCCAGTGGTTTGAGCGCACACTTGACGACAGCGCAAACAAAAGAATCGCTGTCGCCGAGGCGTTCCTCGCGGCTGACGCGGTGCTGAACATCTTTCTTAACGTGACAGACGGCATAAAGGTCTATCCCACAGTGGTAACGAAGCGATTGACCGCTGAACTGCCGTTTATGGCGACGGAAAACATAATGATGGACGCGGTGAAACGTGGCGGCAACCGACAGGAACTCCACGAGAAAATTCGCGTACATTCTCTCGCGGCCGCTGAACGTGTGAAAGAAGGCGACGGAGTGAACGATTTGCCTGAACGCATTGCTTCCGACCCTGCCTTTGGCGTTACGCTTGACGATGTGAACGCGGTGCTGAAGCCCGCAAACTTTGTCGGGAGAAGCGTGGAACAAACAGAAAACTTTTTGAATACCGTTGTGAAACCGCTTCTCCGGCAGAACAGCGGTTTGATAAAAACAGCGGCGGAGCTTACCGTATGATTTATGTCACAGGCGACACCCACGGGGATTATTCGCGGCTGTCACGCTTTTCACTCAGGAAACTGCGTAAAGGCGACACGCTGTTTATAGCGGGAGACTTCGGGTTTCTCTTTGACGGTTCAAAAAAAGAACAACGGATTCTGCGGCGACTTGGCAACCGCAAGTACAACATTTTCTTTTTGGACGGGCTTAACGAGAACTTCGCTTTGCTGAACGCTTACGCCGAAACCGAGTACGCGGGAGGAAAAGTCCGCGTGATTCATAAAAACTTGCGGTATGCCGTTCGTGGTGAGGCGTACAGCATAATCGGCACAACGGTGTTCACCTTTGGGGGCGGAGGAAGCGACACGGCGGAAACGCCGCAAGACGGCGCGTTACCCTCGGCGGAGGACTTTGAGCGTGCGGCGAGTACATTAGAGCGAATAAATAATCAAGCAGACTACATAATCACGCACGAACCGCCCGGAAAACTCGCGGACTTCTTGAACAGGCAAGGCAAAGTGCCACTCGTGAACGCGGGGCTTGACAAGGTTGCTGAGGAGTGCGCGTTCACGAGGTGGTTCTTCGGCAGTTTGCACATGGACAAGGTGGTTTCGCCGAAGTATACGGCGGTTTATAAAAAAATTATACATCTATAAAGGAGCAACAATGGCTGAAATTGTATTTGAAATCACGGAAGAGTTTGGCGTTATCTCGGAAAACGCGAAGGGTTGGCGCACGGAACTGAACAAGGTGAGCTGGAACGGCGGCGTGCCGAAGTTTGACATTCGGCCGTGGTCCCCCGACCACTCGCGTATGGGCAAGGGCATAACGCTGACTGAAGATGAGCTTGTGGCACTCGGCAAGTTGATTGAATCGCGCAATGACCCCGATGATTTTGAAGAATAATCTCGAATATTACTTTAAGTATAAAGTATTCTGAAAAAAATGTCAAAAAAGCCTTGACAAGAAGGTTTCAAAAGAGTATAATATTAAAGCTGTCACAAATAACGGCAGCGGACAACGGAGCGGCGGGAACTGGTGCGAGAGCAGCGGAACGGACGCGGGAGTTGTCGGCACCTTGAAAATTGAACGACAAAGTTTTGTAAGACGAGTCTGTGAAAGCGGACAAGTTTTACTGAACCCTTGAAATTCCTTTATAGCCGCCCAA
>JAISLD010000007.1 GCA_031260665.1 Oscillospiraceae bacterium
AATTCTTTGTGCTGATTTTTGTCATATGATACCAAATCTCAAAAATATAATAAACATACCTGTTCATTATACCATATCCGCAGATATGGTATAAGTGCGCATCAGAGGGCGGTTGCCCCGCAGGGGCGAGCCCGTGCGCAAAACAATCATGAGGGAACGGTGTTCATTATACCATATCCGCAGATATGGTATAAGTGCGCATCAGAGGGCGGTTGCCCCGCAGGGGCGAGCCCGTGCGCAAAACAATCATGAGGGAACGCTGTTCATTATACCATAAATGTTACCAATTTTCAATTCGTCAAACTGCCCAACAGACAGGTTTTTTGTTTGGTTGTATTTTTATGTCTGTCCGTGGCACACAAAGCAGGTCGGGGACATATACTATTGCAGGAGTGCTCCTCACTCAACGCGGAAGTCAAATCAGAATACAAGGAGGAACGCAACTATGTGTTTCAACACCAAAGCTCTCTGCAACATCAACCCCTGCTGGATTGTTCTATTCCTGCTCCTTTTCAGCGGAAACCAGAACGACCCGTGCCAGCCCGACCCGTGCAACAACAACTGCGGCTGCTGAAGAAGAAAGTCCCGATGAATCTATCGGGTAACAAGGATAGATAAACGACAGCGGCGCGTGAGGAACGCGCCGCTTTTGCATATTGCGGTATAAACCACCGATACTATAGTAGGTTAAATTAAACATCTTCGTTTTACCGACAAGTGAATCAACCGTTGCTAAGCAACAAGACACGATATGACGTTTTTCTCACGGTATATTAGCTCAAGTTATTACATAAAGTTTATAAAAACTTGAGGACCATAATGTCAAAATTCACGGGATTCACACCGACAGCGGAGAAAATAATAGACGACACGCCTGTTCAAGCGGCAAGGACCTCGTGCGCACACGCAGGAAGCGAACATCTGCTGCTCGCTCTCTATGAGGGCAGCACGACTGTTCGTGCCGCGTTGGAGCGACGCGGCACGACACGAGCGGCTATGCTTAGGCGGCTCGGCTTTTCGGACAGCCCCGCCCCTGAATCTCACCGCGTGACATTCACGCCGCGATGTGAGCTGATAATCAAAAACGCACACGCGGCGGCAAAAGGCGGCAAAAAAGCGGGGAGCGACTCGCTTATCACCGCGCTTCTCTCCGACCGTGACAGTGCGGCGTTTGATTTGCTGCGCGATATGGGCGTGTCAGCTGAAGAACTTCTTCAAGAATGTGGTGAGAACATCACATCTCAAGGCGAAACAGACGGTTCGTATCCCTCGCTGAAGAAATACGGCGCGGACTTGGTGGCGATGGCAATCGACGGCAGGCTTGATCCCGTGTTGTCGCGCGAGAAAGAAATCTCACGCGTTATCAGCACGCTTATGCGACGCCGAAAGAGCAACCCGTGCCTTATCGGCGACGCGGGTGTCGGCAAAACCGCCGTTGTCGAGGGGCTTGCGCTGAGAATAGCGGAGGGGAACGTCCCCGATGTGCTGGTGAACAAACGGATTTTCTCGGTCAACCTCACAGCAATGCTGTCGGGGGCGAAGTATCGCGGCGACTTTGAGGAACGAATCAAGTCGGTTATCGAGGACGCGGCCGCTGACAACCGCGTGATACTCTTTATTGACGAAATCCACGCGGTTATCGGCGCGGGCGCCGCCGAAGGTGCGCTTGACGCGGCAAGCGTGCTTAAGCCCTACCTTGCGCGCGGTGAGCTATGCCTAATCGGGGCGACAACCTCTGAAGAATATCGGCGATGTATCGAGAAAGACTCGGCACTGGAACGACGATTCCAGACAGTATATGTGAGCGAACCCGACTCCACAACAGCGAAAGAAATCCTCACGGGGTTGCGCGCCAGATACGAAGAACACCACGGCGTGAAATTCACGGACGAAGCGGTGAACGCCGCGGTTGACCTATCGGTGCGGTATATCCCCGACAGACGATTGCCCGACAAAGCGCTTGATTTGCTGGACGAAACGGCGGCGCGTGTGAAACTGAAGCTGACAAAAAACAAAACCCAAACCGACGCGCTTAAGCGACAAAAAGAAGCGGCAATCGACGACGGCGACTTCGAGAAAGCGTTACTGCTCAAGGCAAAGAGCAAACGTCAATTTGACGCCGACAACGAATGTGAGATAACCCACCTTGACATTGCCGAAACCGTGTCTAAACGCACCGAGATTCCGCTTGGTGAGGTGGGCAAAGCGGAGGGTGAGCGGCTGTCGCGGCTTGAAGAACTGCTGAGTGAACGCGTGGTGGGGCAAAGCAATGCGGTGAGTGCGCTTGCCAACGCGGTTCGGCGTGGGAGAAGCGGCTTGTCGGGTGAGAACAGACCAGTCGGTGTGTTTATCTTTGCGGGAGGAAGCGGCGTAGGCAAGACCGAACTCTGCCGTGCGCTTGCTCACTGTCTTTACGGCGGAGAACGCGCACTTATAAAGCTCGATATGAGCGAGTACGCGGAAAAGCAGTCGGTGTCACGGTTGACAGGAGCGGCGCCGGGGTATGTCGGCTATGAAGAAGGCGGGATTCTGACAAAAAAAATCCGTGAGAAGCCCTACTCGGTTGTGCTGTTTGACGAGATAGAAAAGGCGCACCCCGATATCGCCGATGTGCTGCTGCAGATAACCGAGGACGGCAAGCTGACGGGTGCTGACGGCAAAGCCGCTGACTTCACGAACACGACCGTCATTCTCACCACCAACGCGGGCAGCAAAGACGCGTCGTCAACAGGAGCCGTGGGTTTCGGCAAAGAAGCAAGCAGAGCGAAAGCGGAGCGCGTGACAAGCGAGCTGAAGCGATTCTTCAAGCCCGAACTCCTTGGCAGAACCGATGAAGTGATAATCTTTGACGAACTGACCGCAGACCACGCAAAGCTGATTGCGAAGAAGTACGCCGACGAATTGGCGCGGCGGCTTCAACCGAAAGGCGTGACGCTGATTGTTTCTGATGAGTGCGTGGAGCGATTGGCGGCGGTCGGGTTCTCGAGAGAATCGGGGGCGCGTGGGATTCGGCGCGCTGTGCAAACAAACCTTGGCGACCTTGTGGCGATGGAACTGCTGACAGGCGAGTTGACAGGCGATGTAGTCGCGGATTTTGTGTGCGGCGAGTTTGCCTTAAAGAAAACCGCGATATACTCCGTAACGGGTTAAACTTTCAGTTTAACTTTTCGCCGTTTCACGGCGGTTAGCGGCAAAGCCGCCGCGTTACGCAGTATAAGCGCATAACAAAAGACCTCTCCTAAATGGGAGAGGTCTTTTGTTGTTGCTGTTTACTTAAATATATCCGTGTCTTTACGCCGATTCTTTCTGTTGCCCTTTCCTTTGCGGTTGAACTTGGGCGGATAAAGCTGCTCAAGGTACTTGACACGGCTGACATAATAGAACGACCATATGCCAATCATAACGACAATCGCGCCAAAGAGCGACAGCACCGCGGTCTGCGTGAAACCTATGCTGAAACCCCACCACAAAAGCACGAGAAAGCCCGCTGTGAGAATAAGCGCACAGACAAGCGACCCGAAGTAGCGCACTTTCGTGCTTGTTTTCACGGGGTGTTTAATCCGTTTGTTGTTCTCGTCAAGCTCCTGCTCGTGTTCAAATTTCGGTTTTGTTTCGGCAGTCGTTTGCTTTTTGGGTGCTGAACCGACACGGCTTGCGGCGGTGTAGTTTGAGTTTTTGCGTTTCTTTTGTGCCATATTACACCTAATCAGTTAAACGTGTTTATTCTGCTGCTGCTTCTGCTTCCGCGACTATCGTTGCTTGTTTTCTGTCGCGACCGAGACGGATAAACCGAACCACGCCATCTTCAAGTGCAAACAAGGTGTCGTCGCGTCCCTTGCCGACGTTCTTGCCGGGGTGAATCTTCGTGCCTCTTTGACGAACGAGGATATTCCCCGCCAACACGAACTGACCGTCCGCGCGTTTAACGCCGAGGCGTTTGCTTTCGCTGTCACGACCGTTCTTGGTCGAGCCCATTCCCTTCTTATGTGCAAAGAAAAGAAGTCCTAAGTTTATTATCATAATAATAACTCCTTATTTGATTTGTGTGTATTTAACGTGAACTTCGCCGCCGCTGTTTTCGGCGGTAAGTTTCAGGTGGCTTGCGAGTTGCGCGATAAGAAAGCTGCCGTTGTCACTGTCCTCTGCGAGTGACAAGCCGACAGTACCGCCACGCCCGACTTTAAGTTTCACGGCGGCGATATCTGACACGGCGTTAGCCACAAAGTTGACAGCTGAGGTGACGGAGGCGCAAACAATGCGCGTGGCGTGTCCACTCACCGTGAAGCCGATGAATCGCTTGCCTTTCAGCCTAAACTCAGCGGTAATCATGACGCTTTCGCTATAGAGGTGATTTTAATCTTGGTGTAAGATTGGCGGTGACCTTGTTTACGTTTAACGCTTTTCTTCGGTTTGTAGGTAAACACGATGATTTTCTTTCCGCGTCCTGTCTTTTCGATATCTGCGGTGACTTTCCAGCTGCTAAGCGTCGGCTTGCCGACAAACAGCTCTTCGTCTGTTCCAACGAGCAAAACCTCGCTGAACGTGATTTCGCCGGTTTCTTGCTGCAGTTTTTCAATGTAAAGGACGTCGCCCTCTTTCACTTGATACTGCTTGCCTCCGGTCTTGATGACTGCGTACATAGTTCCCTCTCTCATTAAAAGGCTCGCCCGTGATTTCGGCGGCGAAGCAAAAGCCCCGCGCTTTGTTTCCGACACGGTGCGGCGGTGATACTTTGGTATTATAACACAGCGAAAGCGACTTGTCAAGCACAAATTCGATTTTTGTTGCGATGAATACCATGTTCTTAAGCAAACCTGCCCAAATATGTGAAAAACCACTTGACCTACGCCAAAAAATGTTATATAATTGTTACAAGTTTGCTTACACGGCGTAACTTGGAACAGAGGAGAGTGCTATGCTTGAAATACGAAACCATCTCGGAACAATCCATCTCACGCGGGCGTATTTTCGCCGCCTGATAGACGGCGTTCTTGACGAATGTTTTGGTGTGGTCGGCACCAACGCGGGCAACCGCACCCAGTCGCTCCTTGACTCGCTGCCGTTTATGCGAAAGCGGCGGTATTCGGGGCGAGGCGTCGCTATTGCCGTCATAGACGGCGCGGTCTATATAGAACTGCATATCATAATCGCTTACGGGGTCAACATTCCGTCTGTCTGCGACAGCATACGGCACAAGCTTCGCTATGCCGTTGAAGAAGAAACGGAACTTTCAGTAGCCAAGGTCAGCGTTTTTGTTGACGGTATCAAATAGAGAACAAACGAGAGAGGGACAACAGTGCAGATAACAGGAAAACTGCTTCGCGACGCGATTGTGTCGGGGGCAAACAACATTGTTAACCACAAAACAGAAGTAGACGAACTAAACGTCTTTCCCGTGCCTGACGGCGACACCGGCACGAATATGTCTATGACCATAAAGAACGCCGTTACGGAACTTCTGCTTCTCCCCGACGAATCCCGTGCCGACACTGTCGCTGACACAGCGGCGGCGGCAATGCTTCGTGGGGCAAGGGGCAACTCAGGTGTAATCCTGTCGCTGTTATTCAGGGGGCTTGCCCGCGGGCTGAAAGGTCACAAGGCTTTCGGCGCGGCGGAATACGCGGCGGCGTTGACATTAGGCGGCGAAACCGCGTATAAGTCGGTTATGAAGCCGACCGAGGGCACGATTCTCACCGTGGCAAGCGAAGCGGCGGCGGCGGCGCACCGTGCCTTAGCGGAAAGCGACGACTTCAACAAGATGTTCGCGGCTGTGCTTGAAGCGGCAAACGTCGCTTTGGCAAACACACCCGAGCTTCTCCCTGTCTTGAAGAAAGCGGGCGTTGTTGACGCGGGAGGCAAAGGCTACTGCTTTATTCTTGAGGGAATGGAGCGGGTTTTTGCGGGGAACGAAGGGTTCAAGCCGATTCAAGCGGACGGACACAAAGAAGCGGTCGTCACAAACGCGGCAGGCACCTTTGAAGCCGACATCAAGTTCACCTACTGCACCGAATATATCGTCGTCAAGAAAGACGACGCGAAAGACGCGCTTCTGCTGCGCGCTTTCCTTGAAACAATCGGCGACAGCGTTGTGGTGGTTGACGACGACGAGATAATCAAAATCCACGTTCACACCGAAAACCCGGGCAAAGCACTCGAAGAAGGGCTTCTGTTCGGTTCTCTCATCAATCTCAAGATTGAGAACATGAAAGAACAGCACAAGGGGCAAGCGGCAAAGGTCACGCTGCAAAAGAAAACGAGTTTCAAGCCCGTGCCACCCGAAAACGACTACGGCTTTGTCGCCGTGGCAAACGGCGCGGGGATTGAAAGCATATTCAAAGACTTGGGTGTTGATTCGATTGTGAGAGGCGGTCAGACGAACAATCCCTCAACCGAGGATATACTCGAAGCTATCCTCGCAACGCCGGCGCGTCACGTCTTTGTTCTCCCGAATAACAAAAACATCATTATGGCGGCGGAACTCGCGGTGAAACTCGCGGACCGCGGTGTCACGGTTCTGCAGTCGCGTACCATTCCGCAAGGTATTTCCGCAATGCTTGCGTTTGACGCAAACGTCGACGTTTCAGAAAACGGTATCGCAATGACCGCCGCTCTCGATAAAGTCGGCACGGGTTCGGTGACTTACGCCGTTCGTGACACGGAGTTTGAGGACAAAGGCATCAAAAAAGGCGACATCATCGCAATGGAAAACGGCAAGCTCGCGGTGGTTGAGCGTGACGTGACGAAAGCCCTTGTCAAGATAACAAAGAAGCTGCTTAAACGCGACAGCGCGTATATCATGGTGCTTTATGGTGAGGATATCCCGCAAAGCACAGCCGACGCCGCACTTGAGGTGCTGAAGCAGAAAATCGGCGGCGATATAGAGATAGTGATGGTAAACGGCGGTCAGCCCGTCTATTACTACGTGGTGTCGGTGGAATAACAATCATACAAACAGAACCGCTCCGATTATACGGGGCGGTTCTGTTTGACCTGTACGTTAAAATCTGATATAATGTCTTAAGTTACGCTCATAAAGAGAAAGGAACAATCGACAATGATTTACAACATATCCGACCGAATGAAAGACCTGCAGCCCTCGGCAATCCGCGAGATATTCAAGTTCTTATCCGACCCGACTATCATCAGCTTTGCGGCAGGAAACCCCGCGCCTGAAGCATTCCCGATTGATATCGTGCGCCAAATATCAGCCGAGATTTTCAGTGAAGAACCCGTCAATGCGCTTCAGTATTCCCTCACCGAGGGATATCCGCCGCTTCGCGCCTTACTGAAAAATATGTTAGCCACTGACAACCGTTTCAACGCGGAACGTGACGAGCTGATTATCACGGCGGGCGCGCAACAGGTTATGGATTTGACAGCGAAAGTTCTCACGAACGAGGGCGACACAGTGATAACGGAGAACCCAAGCTTCATCGGTTCGCTCAACACGTTTCGTTCTTATCGGCTTAACCTGCGTGGCATTGATATGGACGACGAGGGCATTGACATAGCGGCTTTTGAGCAGGCAATCAAAGAGAAAAAGCCCGCTTTTGTTTACCTTATCCCGAACTTTCAAAACCCGACAGGCAACACCACCTCACTTAAACGCCGCAAAGAAATATTAAACGTAGCGTCTAAATACGAAGTGATTATACTTGAGGACAACCCTTATGGCGACTTGCGCTTTGACGGCGAGCATATCCCGTCACTGAAAGAACTCGACACAGAGGGACGCGTTATCTATGCCGGCACGTTTTCCAAAACGCTTGCCCCCGGGTTACGCGTTGGCTTTATGTCAGCGCCAAACGACATAGTGCAAAAGGCGGTCGTTGCGCTTCAAACGTCAACGGTTCACACAAACATATGGGCGCAGTTGCTCACCTATCGGTTCTTAGGCAAAGTTGATTACATTACTCACTGTAAAAACCTTTCGCAAATATACAAAAAGAAATGTAATCTTATGTTATCGGAGCTGGACAAGCAGGTTTCACGCGAGATTGTGTTCACGAAGCCGCAAGGCGGATTGTTTCTGTGGGGTTCACTTCCTCACGGAGATATGAACGCGTTTTGCCTTGAAGCGGTGAAAAACAAGGTCGCATTGGTGCCCGGCACCGCGTTCCTCGCTGACGAAAAGGGAAGCACGCTGTCATTCAGGCTGAACTATTCAACACCGACAGACGAGCAGATAATAAACGGCGTGAAACTTCTCGGCGACACGGCAAAGCAACTGGGCTACGGATACTAATAAGGAGAAACAATATGAAACGAATACTTAGCGGGATACAGCCGACGTCTATTCCTCACCTCGGCAACTACCTCGGTGCGCTGAAGAACTGGGCGTCACTCGGTGCTGACGGCAGTATCGAGCCGCTTTATTTCATTGCCGACCTTCACTCGCTGACCGTGAAACAAAACCCCGCTGACTTACGTCAAAACTCGTACAAACTCTACGCAATTCTCCTCGCAATGGGCATCAACCCCGAGAAATCGGCGATATTCTGCCAAAGCCACGTGAAAGAACACGCCGAGCTTTCGTGGGTGCTGTCGTGTTACACACAGTTCGGCGAGTTGTCGCGAATGACGCAGTTCAAAGACAAAAGCGGCAAGCACCCCGACAACATCAACGCGGGGCTTTTCACCTATCCCGTCCTTATGGCCGCCGATATCTTGATATACAAGTCAGACCTCGTGCCGGTCGGTGCGGACCAAAAGCAGCACCTTGAGATAGCCCGTGACATAGCAACGCGGTTCAACGGGCTTTACGGCGACGTCTTTACGCTTCCTGAACCGTATATCCCAAAAGAAGCGGCGCGTGTTCGTTCGTTATCCGAGCCGGATAAGAAGATGAGCAAGTCGGACGAGAACAAGAACGGCGTTGTGTTTGTGACAGACGACCGCAACACCATTATCAAGAAGTTCAAACGTGCCGTCACAGACAGCGAAGCCATTGTCGAATATCGCCCCGACGACCCCGCAAAAGCGGGAGTGAACAACTTGCTTGCGATATACGCCGCCGCTTCAGGCAAAACTATAGAAGAAGCGACCGCCGAGTTCAGCGGTGGCGGTTACGGCGCGCTTAAAACAGCGGTGGGTGAAGCTGTCGCCGATATGCTGGCTCCGCTTCAGTCCGAATACACGCGGTTATATGCGGACCACGCTTATATAGAAACCTGTATGAAACAAGGAGCAGAGAGAGCGGCGGTGATTGCGCGCGAAACTCTGCGTGAGGTTTACGACAAAGTGGGGCTGTATCTCTCGTGAAACAAAACTTTTTGCTTATCGCCGAGGTTGGGCGAACCCACGGCATACACGGCGAAGTCCGCTGTGTGGCTCACTGCGACTCGCCGAGTGACCTCGAAACGTTTGAAACGCTCTATCTCGGCAAGGACAAACTGCCCGTGGTGATAGAAAGCGGTCGTGTTCACAAGAACGTCGTTCTCGTCAAGCTGAAAGGCTATGACACACCGGAAGAAGCGGCGAAACTATGCGGCAAGAAGCTCTATGCCGACAGAGCGGACTTTGACCTTGACGACGACACGTATTTCATCGCGGACGTAATCGGCGCGACGGTGAAAGACGTTGACACGGGTGAAACCTACGGCCTTGTAACAGACATTTTGCAAAACGCCCCGACTGACGTCTATGTGTTCAAGAACGCCGACAACAAGGAACTCTGCTTCCCCGCGATATCAGAAGTGCTGATAAGCGTTGACATTGATAACGACGTGGTGCTTATCCGACCTTTGATTGGTTTGTTTGATGTGTGACTTATGAAATTTATATTTCTTACACTCTTTCCCGATTTGTGCCGTGCCGTTATGAACGAGAGTATCATCGGACGCGGGCTCAAGGCGGGTGCGTTTGAAGCGGAGTACGTCAACATTCGCGACTTTGCGGGCAACAAGCACAACCGCGTGGACGACTCGCCATACGGCGGAGGCAGGGGGCTTGTTATGCAAGCCGAGCCGATATTTGCCGCCGTGTCTTTCGCGACAAAAGAACTGACAAACTACAAGTTGCTCTGCCTGTCGCCGACAGGCCGCACCTTCACGGAGCAAACAGCGAAAGAGCTGTCAACAGAGGACAACATCATCTTTATATGCGGTCACTATGAAGGCATTGACCGCCGCTTGCTTGACGAACTGCAACCGACTGAGATATCACTCGGCGACTTTGTGGTGACAGGCGGCGAGTTGCCCTCGCTTGTGATTGCCGACGCGGTGGCTCGGCTGTTGCCCGGCGTTCTCCCCGAAGAAGCGGCGTTCACGGAAGAAAGCCACTGGGACGGACTGCTTGAGTATCCGCATTACACGCGCCCCGAAGTCTGGCGGGGGCGCAAAGTGCCGGATGTGCTGTTGTCGGGGCACCATGAGAACATACGCAAGTGGCGGCAAGAACAATCGGAAAGAATCACACATTCACTTCGCCCGGATATGCTTTTATGAGCACGATAACATTTACTCAACAACTAAACGAAACCACAACGCTTATGCGTGTGAAGTCGCCTGACGCGGCAACGCGCGCAAAAGCGGGACAGTTTGCGATAATACAGCCCGACGCATACGGCGAACGAATACCGCTGACGATTGCCGACACCGACAAGGAGAGCGGCGAAGTCACGGTTATCTTTCAACGGGTGGGTCGAACCACCGATATCTTGTCTAAGATGTCAGCAGGCGACACGTTGGCGGCGTTTGCCGCGCCTCTCGGCAAACCGACCGATTTCGGCGATTCAAACCGCGTGCTGATAATAGGCGGCGGCGTCGGCACAGCAATCGCTTACCCCTCGGCAAAGTCGTGCCGACAGTCGGGCAAGTCGGTTGACGGGATAATCGGCTTCAGAAGCCGCGACCTTGTGATACTTGAGCAGCAGTTTCGCGGCAACACCGACAACCTGCAGATTATGACAGACGACGGCAGTTACGGTGAACGCGGCTTTGTCACCGACAAGGCGCGTCAGCTTCTTTCTGATAACAGCTATGACTTGTGCGTGGCAATCGGACCGATACCGATGATGAAAGCCGTTTGCCTTGTTACGAAAAAGTTCGGGGTGAAAACTTTGGTTTCACTTAACCCGATAATGATTGACGGAACGGGAATGTGCGGTTGTTGCCGAGTGTCGGTCGGTGGTGAAACGAAGTTCGCTTGTGTTGACGGACCCGACTTTGACGGTGCGCTCGTTGACTTTGACGAGCTGTCGCTTCGGAACAAAGCGTATCTCGACCGCGAACGGTGCGATAAAGACAACTGCCGACTATACAACCAAGCAGGTAATCAAGTATGAACATTCCGCGACAACGGGCGACCGAGCAACCGCCTGATATTCGGGCACACAACTTCAGCGAAGTGAGCGGCGGCTTTGATAAAGACACAGCGATAAAAGAAGCGGGGCGTTGCCTCGGCTGCAAAAACGCGCCGTGTGTTTCGGCTTGTCCTGTCGGCGTTGATATCCCGCGGTTTATTCAGTCGCTGAAGCAAGGCGACATAGGCGGCGCGTACGACGTCATTCGCTTGTCAAACGCGCTTCCCGCTGTTTGCGGACGCGTCTGCCCGCAAGAAAGCCAGTGTGAGGGCAAGTGTGTGCGCGGCATAAAAGGCGAGCCTGTCGCGATAGGCCTGCTTGAGCGTTACGCCGCTGATAACGCGGATGTGACGACAGCAAAAGTTTCGCTTACACACTCGGTCGGGATAATCGGCGGCGGACCCGCGGGGCTTTCGTGCGCGGGAGAACTGCTGCGACAAGGTATCGGCGTGACTGTCTATGAATCGCTTCATAAGGTAGGCGGCGTTTTGTCGTACGGGATACCCGAGTTTCGTTTGCCAAAGTCAATCGTGCAATCCGAAGTGTCGCGGCTGATTGAAGCGGGCGCGTTGATTGAAACGAACGTGGTCGTCGGCAAGAGTATCACACTTGATGAGCTGCGAAAAAAGCACAACGCGCTCTTTATCGGTTCGGGTGCGGGACTGCCGAACTTTATGGACATATCGGGGGAGCGGCTCTGCGGTGTTTACTCGGCAAACGAGTTTCTGACGCGGATAAACCTTATGGGTGCGTATGACGGTCGGCACGATACACCCGTCAATATCCCGCGAACAGCGGCGGTAGTCGGGGGCGGCAATGTCGCGATGGACGCGGCACGATGTGCGCTTCGGCTGGGTGCCGACAAGGTGTTCATCATTTATCGGCGTTCCGCCGAGGATATGCCGGCACGGCGTGAAGAAGTGCGCCACGCCCTTGAAGAAGGTATTGAACTGCTGCCGTTTACCGTGCCGCTTCGCTTCAACGGGGAAAACGGCGTTCTCACGTCTGTTGTCTGCGCCAAAACCGTACCCGGCGAGCCTGATGCTTCAGGCAGACGTTCGCCGACTGTTGACGAAAGCACCGCGTTTGAGCTGCCGCTTGATACCGCGATAATCGCGGTCGGCACTTCGCCGAATCCGCTTGTCGCGGCAAACGCGCCCTCACTGACGCGTGACTCTCGCGGGAGAATCACAGCTGACGAAAACGGCGAAACCTCGATAGCAAACGTGTTTGCGGGGGGCGATGCGGTGACGGGAGCGGCGACTGTTATCTCGGCAATGGGCGCGGGAAAACGCGCCGCTGAAACGATAGCAAAGCGTCTGCTTTCTTGACAAGCATAAGCCCACTGTGCTATAATTAAACAAGTAATCACATATATATGTATATCCGAAAGGAATGGTCATCTTTATGTCAATAGTTGCCGATAAAGAAGTGACTTCAGCAACAGAAATACTGTTTCGGGACAAGCGGCAGGTTGCGCCGCTCTCGCTTGTCACCCTCAATGGCGCGCAAGAACTCGGCGGCAAGGTCTATAACTACCTTGAGAAGTGGTGGACAAACACCTGTAGCGCAGGCGAGTATTCCGCTGTGGAAGCCGGTTGCCCTCGTTTTGCCTCGGGCGACGGCAAAGGTATCATCAAAAAATCCGTTCGCGGCGACGACGTTTATATCCTCGTTGACGTGGGAAACTATTCAATCGACTACCCGCTGTTTGGCGGCCGGAACCATATGTCCCCCGACGACCATTATCAGGACTTGAAGCGAGTTATTCAAGCTGTGTCGGGCAAGGCGCACCGACTGAACGTCATTATGCCGCTGTTATACGGTGGCAGACAGCACCGCCGAAATTACCGCGAAAGCCTTGACTGTGCCGCCGCTTTGCAAGAACTTGAAGCAATGGGAGTCGAGAACATCATCACGTTTGACGCGCATGACGCGCGCGTGGCAAACGCGATTCCGCTTATGGGGTTCGACAACATCGTGCCGTCTTATCAGGTGCTTAAAGCCCTGTTCAAAAGAATACCCGACCTCAAGGTCAGCAAAGACACCTTTATGATAGTCAGCCCCGATGAGGGCGCGATTAACCGCAATATGTACTACGCCAGCGTCCTTGCCGTTGACCTCGGTATGTTCTACAAACGGCGTGACTACTCGATTATAGAGAACGGGCGCAACCCGATTGTAGCGCACGAATACCTCGGCAACTCGGTCAAAGGCAAAGATGTGTTTATATCAGACGATATCATCTCATCGGGTGAGTCAATGCTTGATATCGCGTATGAACTGAAGAAACGCGGCGCAAATCGTATCCTGTCTTACGCGACCTACCCGCTCTTTACGGGTGGGCTGAAGAAGTTTGACGATGCGAAAGAAGAAGGAATTATCGACTATGTTTTCGGCACAAACCTCACCTATCGCACCCCCGAACTGCTGAAACGCGACTGGTATGTCGACGTTGATATCTCAAAGTATATCGCTTATCTCATCTCGGCGCTTAACTTCGATGTGTCAACAGGCAAGATTATCGACCCGAAAGTGAAAGTGAAAACTTTGCTTGACAAATACGGCGTAAACCAAAAATAAAGGGAACGTATGCCACTTGCCGACCGTGCCAGACCGTCAAACCTTGATATGATATTCGGACAGGAACACCTGCTCGCTAAAGGTCGACCGCTCCGCAAGATAATTGAGAGCGGCAACATACCGAATATGGTGTTCTACGGACCGCCCGGTGTTGGAAAGACGACGCTTGCCCGCATCATCGCCGACCGTTCAAAGAAGCGGCTGCACAAGCTGAACGGCACCTCAAGCGGAACCGCCGATATCAAAGAAATCCTTGCTGAAACAGGCACGCTTGGAGCGGAAGGCGGCATACTGCTTTATATCGACGAGATACAATATCTTAACAAAAAGCAGCAGCAATCACTTCTTGAGCATATAGAAAACGGCGACGTCACACTCATCGCTTCAACAGCCGAAAACCCGTTCTTTTACATCTACGGTGCGGTTTTATCCCGTTCCACCGTGTTTCAGTTTCAGCCGCTGACACCCGAGTCAACGATACCTGTCGCCGAACACGGCTTCGCGTTTATCGAGAAAGAAAGCGGTAGAACCTTTCGCTTTGACGACAAAGACGCGGTTATGAAAACGATAGCGTTCGGTTGCGGCGGCGACGCGAGAAAAGCTCTCGGCGCGGTTGAACTCTGTGCCACCGCTTGTGACGACGACTATATCACGGTTGAGTTAGCAAAAGAGTTCTCGCAAAAGAGCGGACAACGCTATGACCGTGACGGCGACAGCCATTACGACTTGTTGTCGGCGTTTCAAAAATCGATACGCGGTTCAGACGAGAACGCCGCGCTTCACTATATGTCGCGGCTTCTCCTCGCCGGTGATATGCCGTCCGTTTGCAGGCGGCTTATCGTGGCGGCAGCAGAGGATATCGGGCTGGCTTACCCAAACGCCGTGGTGTTCACAAAAGCCTGCATTGATTCGGCACTGCAAGTCGGTATGCCCGAAGCGCGTATACCTCTTGCCGACGCGGTGATTCTTCTTTGCACCTCGCCCAAGTCAAACAGCGGCGTGGTCGCGGTTGACAAAGCGTTTGCCGATGTGAACAAAGGGCTGATAGGCGATGTGCCCGGTCACTTGAAAGACGCAAACTATGCGGGAAGCAAGACGTTTGGCAGAACCACCTATCAGTATCCGCACGATTTTCCGAACCACTGGGTGAAGCAGCAGTATCTCCCCGATGTGCTGAAAGACACGGTGTACTACGACTTCGGCGAGAACAAGAACGAGCAAGCGGCGTTGCAGTATAGAATGAAGCTATGAGGTTAAAATGGCAAACCTTAACGAGAACTTTCTTAAACTGAAGAAGAACTACCTGTTTGTCGAGATAGGGCAGCGAGTCAAGGCGTATGCCGCCGCTAATCCCGACAAGAATATCATACGAATGGGCATAGGCGACGTCACCCTGCCGCTTCCTGCCGCTGTCGTCGCCGCTTTTGAGAAAGCCGTGAGAGAACAAGGCGTGAAAGAAACATTCCGCGGCTACGAGGACAGCGGCTTAGGGTACGACTTTCTTCGTGACAGAGTAAGCGATTACTACAAAGCGTTTGGCGTCAGCGTTGATTCAAGCGAAGTGCTTATCAGCGACGGGGCAAAGAGCGACTGCGGCAACTTCGGCGACATATTCTCACCCGATAACACCGTGTTGGTGTCCGACCCTGTCTATCCGGTCTACGTTGATTCAAACATAATGGGCGGCAGAACGATAATCACGGCGGACTCCAACCGTGAAAACGGATTCCGTGCCCTCCCAAACAACGACATACATGCCGACATAATCTATCTTTGCTCGCCAAACAACCCGACAGGCTCGGTCTACACGAAAGACGAGCTGAAGCTCTGGGTTGACTACGCGAACAACCGCAAGTCTGTCATCGTGTTTGACGCGGCATACGAGGCGTTTATATCAGAACCCGACTTACCACGAAGTATATTTCAGATAGACGGCGCGAGAACCTGTGCCGTTGAGATATGCTCGCTATCAAAGACTGCGGGCTTCACGGGGACGCGTTGCGGCTACACCGTGATACCGAAAGAGCTGAACCTCTATACATCGTCAAACGAAGCCGTGAATCTCGGCGACACGTGGCGCAGACGACAAGGCAGCAAGTTCAACGGAGTGAGCTACCCCGTTCAACGTGCGGCTGAAGCCGTGTTCTCAGACGAGGGGCAAGCAGAAGTAAAAGCAAATCTCGATTATTACAAAACCAACGCCAAAATCATCACCGACACACTCGACGAGCTGAACGTCTCCTATACAGGCGGCAAAAACTCGCCGTATATCTGGTTTACAAGCAAACGCTTCCCCGACAGTTGGGCGTTGTTTGACAAACTGCTGAACGACGTAAGCGTCGTCGGCACACCCGGCTCGGGCTTCGGGAAGAACGGCGAGGGTTGGTTCCGGTTGACAGCGTTCAGCACCAACGAAAAGACAGCCGAAGCGATGAAACGCATCAGAGAAACCATACAGCTGTGAACACGCCCGTCTATGTGGTAGCGGCCCGCGACACCACGCACGCCGCTGAAATCGCCGCGTTTTTGCCCGCTGAATCGGCGCTCTTCACCGAAGGCGCGGCTCTGCGTGACGCCGACATATCGGGAGCAAAAGCGGCGGTCATATCAACGCCGTTGTCAGACGAGTCGGGACCCGACCTTGCGGCTTTCTTGTCACGCAAGACCTCACTCGCGGTGATTCTGCTGACTAAAAATGAAGTCGCCGCCGATATCGCTCACCGACTGCGCTTTGCCGAAGTCGCGGTGCTGCCGCGCCCCGTCAGCCGCTCAACGCTGAACGCCGCGATAGATACGTCGGTGATGTTTCGTGCCGCAACGGAAAAACTGCGGCGTGACTTGGCACTTGCGAACAAGCAACTTGATGAGCAAAAGCAGGTGTTTCGTGCCAAAGCCTGCCTTATGGAGCACCACGGCTTGACGGAGGACGAAGCGCACGGCAAACTTCGGCGTGAAGCAATGGACAGGCGGCTGACCTTGGCCGAAGTAGCGGTTGAAGTAATCAACGATTTTCGTTAATCCACCCCTTGACAAAGTTAATATTTTAACATATAATATTTTTCAAAGGAAAACAAAACTATATCTATCAAAAGGAGAAACATTATGCGCGTTTATAACTTCAGCGCAGGTCCGGCGGTTTTGCCGGAAGACGTTCTTAAAAAAGCGGCAAGCGAGTTGCTTGAGTACGGCGAGAGCGGACAATCCGTTATGGAAATGTCGCACCGTTCAAAGGAATACGAGGCAATCATAGGTGCCGCCGAGTCGCTCCTCCGCGAAGTGATGTCTATTCCCGATAACTACAAAGTGCTGTTCCTTCAAGGCGGCGCGTCCTTGCAGTTTGCTATGGTTCCGCTGAACCTTATGCGAAAGAACCGCAAAGCCGACTTCGTGGTGACGGGGCAATGGGCGACAAAAGCGTACAAAGAAGCGAAACGCTTCGGCGAAGCCGTCTGTGTCGCGTCAAGCAAAGACAAGACGTTCTCATATATCCCCACACTTGATAAAGCGAAGTTCAGCGACGACGCCGACTACTTCCACATCTGCCTCAACAACACAATCTACGGCACACGCTTCTCCTCGCTCCCCGATACAGGCGATATCCCGTTGGTTGCCGATGTGAGTTCGTCCATATTGTCTGAACCTATTGATGTAAGCCGATTCGGTCTTTTATATGCGGGCGCGCAAAAGAATATGGGTCCAGCGGGTCTTACCGTCGTCATTATCCGCGAAGATTTAATCCCCGAGTTTGCCGACGACAGCGATGTGCCGACAATGCTTCAGTATAAAACCCATTCCGACAACGGCTCGATGTTCAACACACCGCCGACCTACGGTATCTATATACTGAAACTCGTTCTTGAGTGGGTCAAGTCACTCGGCGGACTCCCCGCAATGAAAGAGCTGAACGAGAAGAAAGCGGCTCTGCTGTATGACTTTCTCGATAACTCGAAGCTCTTCAAGGCGACTGTCGCGGGGGCTGACCGCTCGCTTATGAACGTGCCGTTCATCACAGGAAGCGACGAGTTGGACGCAAAGTTTGTGAAAGAAGCAAAGGCTGCAGGCTTCGTCAATCTCAAAGGTCACCGTTCAGTCGGCGGAATGAGAGCGTCTATCTACAACGCAATGCCGATTGACGGCGTTGCAAAGTTGGTTCAATTGATGAGCAAATTCGAGGGGGAGAACGCGTAACGTATGTACAACATCTTAACACTCAACAAAATTGCCGCTTGCGGCACAGAAATCTTTGACAAGAACCTCTACAACGTCGGCGATGTGAAAGAACCAAGCGCAATAATGGTGCGCTCCGCTTCAATGCACGACTATGAGTTCGGCACGCGGCTTCGCGCAATCGCGAGAGCGGGTGCGGGCGTCAACAACATTCCCGTTGACAAATGCTCTGAACGCGGAATCGCCGTGTTCAACACACCGGGAGCAAACGCAAACGCTGTCAAAGAGCTTGTTCTCGCTTCGCTGTTTCTCTCAAGCCGCGACATTATCGGCGGCAGCAACTGGGCGCTCACGCTGAAAGGCAAGGGTGCGGAAGTCGGCAAAGAAGTAGAAAAAGGCAAGAGCGCGTTTGGCGGCCCCGAAATACTCGGCAAGAAGCTCGGCGTTATCGGATTGGGCGCAATCGGCGTGTTGGTGGCAAACTCAGCCGCCGCACTCGGAATGGAAGTTTACGGTGTAGACCCGTTCCTCTCGGTTGACAAAGCGGTCACGCTGTCAAACAGAGTTAAATACGTCAAAACATATCGCGAGATTTTTGAAAACTGCGACTACATCACCCTGCACGCACCTCTCACAAAAGAAACCGAGAAGCTGATAAACACCGAAACAATCGGTCAAATGAAGAAAAGCGTGCGGATACTGAACTTCGCGAGAGGCGAACTCGTTGACGACGCCGCGATAATCGACGCGCTGAACGGCGGCTGTATGGCGGGATATATCACCGACTTCCCGACTGACGCGCTTATCGGAGTGAAAGGCGTTATCCCTGTGCCGCACCTCGGTGCTTCCACACCCGAGAGCGAGGACAACTGCGCTATTATGGCGACGCAAGAGCTGATTGATTACCTCGAGAACGGCGATGTGCGGAACAGTGTCAACCTGCCGAATCTCTCGATGGTGATGACCGGCGACGCGAAGATTTGCGTCATTCACAAGAACGTGGACGGCATTATCACAAAGATTACGGGGATTATCGCGGCGGAAAAGGCGAACATAGAGAATATGGAAAGCCGTTCAAAGAAGGACTACGCCTACACGGTGCTTGATATATCGGGCTATCGACACGGACTCGGCAAGAAGATTGAGCAGATTGAGAACGTGGTATCGACACGAGTTATCAAAAACTAAGTCTGTGCCGGACACGCAATAAGTTAATGCGATACGTCGCTAAACAAACAAAGAAACCTCTCCCAAAAGGAGAGGTTTCTTGTTTGTGCAGATTATTGATTGCTGAGGTTCCAGATTTGCTGCGCATACTCGGTGACGGCACGGTCAGCGGAGAATACGCCCGCTTCGGCGATGTTGACAAGCGACATACGGTTCCACTGCAGCGGATTCGCGTAGGTTTCCGAGATTTTGCGTTGTGCGGCACGATAACTCTCGAAGTCAGCGAAGCACATATACGCGTCCTTAAACTTCAGCGCGTCGCCGAGCTCTTGGAACGTCACGCCATTGACTCCGTGGTATATGCGGTTGATTACCGAGTTGATTATCGGGTTTTGGTTGTAATACCCCTCCGGGTGATAGCCGTTTGCTTTCATCACGTTCACTTCGGGTGTGGACATACCGAACACAAAGACATTGTCGTCGCCCACGTGCTCGTGTATCTCGACGTTCGCTCCGTCATAAGTGCCAAGCGTGATTGCCCCGTTAAGCATAAGTTTCATGTTGCCTGTGCCGCTGGCTTCCGTTCCCGCGAGAGATATCTGCTCGCTCACTTCAGCCGCGGGCATAAGAAGCTCCGACAAGGTGACGCTGTAATCCTCAAGGAAGATAACGCGCAGTTTCTCGGCAATCTTCGGGTTTTTCTCTATTTCCTGCGACAAACTCCAGATGAGCATGATTATCTGCTTGGCAAGGAAGTAACCGGGGGCGGCCTTTGACGCGAAGATGTAGGTCTTGGGCTTGAATTCCATATCGGGGTTTTCAAGGAGCGCGAGATAATCGGCGAGAATGTTCATCACATTCAGCTGCTGCCGCTTGTACTCGTGCAGGCGTTTCACTTGAACATCGAAGATACTGTCGAGGTTCAGCGACACGTTGTATTTCTTCTTGACCCACTTCGCGAACTTCTCTTTGTTGTCGCGTTTTATCTCGCCGAGTTTGCCGAGCACCACTTGGTCGCGCTCAAACACACGAAACCGCTCAAGTTGCGCGCCGTTCTTTTTGAAGCCGTCGCCGATTGTTTCAGACAGGAGATTCGTAAGCTTCGGGTTCGACTGAAGGAGCCAACGACGGTACGCGATACCGTTGGTGACGTTCTTGAATTTTATCGGCTTGTCCTCGTACTGTTCTTTGAACACGGACTCTTTGATAATTTCCGAGTGAAGCCGCGACACGCCGTTGACCGAGTGCGCCGCGTCAAGGCAGAGGTTTGCCATACGGATTTTAGTCGGTGTGACGATACTCATTCGGTCGATTTTGCTTTGGTCTGTCATTCGGTTTTCAAGCCCTTGGCAGTACCGACGGTTGATTTCGCAAATGATAGTGAAGATACGCGGCAGTATCCGTTGAAGCAGGTCTTTGTCCCACGCCTCAAGCGCTTCAGCCATAACCGTGTGGTTGGTATAAGCAAATGTGTTCTGGCAAATGTGCCACGACTTGTTCCAGCTGTAGCCGCACTCATCAAGCAGGATACGCATAAGCTCAGGTATTGCGAGCGTCGGGTGGGTATCGTTGATGTGAATCGCGGATTTCTCGTGGAAGTTGTCAAGTGAGCCATAGATTTTCATGTGACGCATAACGATGTCGGCGACAGACGCGGCGCACATAAAATACTGTTGCTTCAACCGGAGAGCCTTGCCCTCGTTGAAGTTGTCGTTCGGGTAGAGAACCTTGGCGATTGTGTGCGCAATGTTGCCCGCGTCAAGTGCCTGCGTGAACTTTCCTTGGTTGAAGTCCTGCATACTGAACGCCGCGACAGGCTTTGCCGCCCACAGGCGCAACTTTGATATGCCTTTGCTGTCGTAACCCGACACATACATATCGTATGGCACAGCGAGAACGGTTTGGTAACCGACATGTTCGATACGGTGGTACTCGTTGTCCCAGTGTTCAACGATATGTCCCTCGAAGTGGACTTCCACCGCTTGGTCGGGTTCGGCTTGTAGCCAAACGCCGCCCCCCGGGAGCCATTCGTCGGGGAGTTCCGTTTGCCAGCCGTTGTTCAGCTTCTGCTTGAATATCCCGTATTCATACAGGATTGAGTAGCCTGTAGCGGCGTATTCACAGGTGGCGAGCGCATCCATATAGCAAGCGGCAAGCCGCCCAAGACCGCCGTTGCCGAGTCCCGCGTCGGGTTCTTCCCCGTAAATCTTGTCGATTTTTATGTTGTATTCTTCGGTCAAAACTTGCTCTACCACGTTGTTGAGTCCGAGGTTGTAGAGATTCGTTTTGAGGGAGCGGCCCATCAGGAATTCCATCGAGATGTAGTAGACTTGCTTTGAGCCAAGCGAGTTCTTGCGGCGCATAAAGTCGTGGCGTTTTTTCTTCATGTGCTCAACGATAATCTTGGAGAGCGCCTTATAGATTTGCACAGCAGAGGCTTCTGCGGGTGACACGCGGAAATCAAACTCAAGGATTCCCTTAAGTTGTCGCGCGAGTTCCTCACGGTTGAATGGTGCGGTCATAAATACTCCTTTAGGAATAGTTCACGTTGACTGTCTTGCGCATAGGCGCAAGTCTGCAAGGTTATGTGAGGGTAGTATATCATATAGGAAAATAATTGTCAAGCGTAACTTTATTGTAACTTATTTTTGCACGCATATCCGAAGGCCATATCCCTCGGCCATGCGCCTAAGTTGTTGACATTGATAAGCAAATGAAGAACACGAAGTCAGCGATTACATAATTTGCCTTATCATACTTTAGTTATGCTATTGAAAAACTTCTCGGAATAATGTATAATGATATAGTATATAAGTCTAACCACTCTCGAAAGGAATATGATATGGACAAGACCGTAATGTTCTCGTTCCCTGAGGACAAGGAACGTGAAGTGAGAGATACCGTACGCACAGTATACGAGGCACTGCGTGAAAAAGGTTACAACCCGATAAATCAGTTGGTGGGGTACTTAGTCACCGAGGACCCGACCTACATAACCACCTATAACAACGCAAGAAGCCTTATCCGACGCATTGACCGCGATGAATTCTTGCAGATTCTCGTCAAGAATTACTTAGCCGATAATCAGTAACGATGTCACTTTATCACCTAAAGTTAGCAATTGCGTTCGGCGCGGGTAACCCGCGTGCCGTACAGGTCATCAGCCGCTTCGGCGGAGCGAAAGAAGCCTGCGAAGAACTCGCTTCCCGTGCCGACAAGTTGCTTCACGAAGAAGAACTGTCGCGGTGGAACAACCTTGCCGACAAAGCCGAACGTATGCTCGAGTTTTGTTTTGACAACAAAGTCGATATCATCGCTCTCGGTGAGCCGGGATATCCGACACGGCTTCGCAACATATTCAATCCGCCGATTGCGCTCTTTTGCCAAGGTGAGCGGCAGGCGTTACGCGCCGCGAACGCGGTCGCCGTGGTTGGTGCCCGTCACTCAAGCGAATACAGCATTGAAACGACAAAACGTCTGCTTCTCCCCCTCGCCGCAAACGGCACGGTGATAATCAGCGGTCTTGCCCTCGGCATTGACAAAACGGCGCACGAAACCGCTTTGTCGGTCGGCGGGGTCACGGTCGGGGTTCTCGCTTGCGGCATTGACGTTGATTACCCGAAGAACTCAAGCGTTTTTCGTCAGCAAATTGCCGAAGGCGGCGGTGCGGTGGTCACCGAGTTTTTGCCGGGCACACAGTGCACTCCCGGCAACTTCTCCATACGAAACAGGTTGCTGTCGGGTCTTGCACAAGGCGTTCTCATAATAGAAGCGGCTGAAGAAAGCGGCTGCCACCTCACCGCCGCCCACGCGATAAGCCAAGACAGGGAACTCCTTTGCGTTGTTCCTCACGATATATACGACCCGCGATACGACGGGGTTAAACGCTATCTTCGCGACGGTGCGGTCCCCGTGATGGGCGCCGAAGATATCGCCGACGCGTTCAGATTCTTCATCGCACCGGAATACAAACAGCAAGCAAAGCGGCAATACGGCTATGCAAACGCACCCGTGACTATCAAAGCCACGCCGCCACTCCCGTCAAATCTGTCTGATAATCAACAGCTGATTGCAAACGCGCTTGCAAGCGGAGCGAAAGACACCGACTCGCTTGCCGAAGCGACTTCTCTTGACAGCGAAACTCTCGCGGAAGATTTGCTCTGCCTTGAGATAGACGGCGTTATCGAGAACACCGCGGGAAATTTATTCAAGTTAATTTAACCAACGAAAGGACTTATCAATATGGTAAAAATACGAAACCTAACCAAAAGCTATAAGAACTTCGCGGTTCTTAAAGGGCTTAATATGACGATAGAGAAAGGCGACGTCTACGGGTTCATCGGTCGCAACGGTTGCGGCAAAACCACAACGATGAACATCATCTGCGACGTTCTCGGCAAAGACGGCGGCGATGTGACACTCGGCGACGGCACCGCCAAAATCAAGATTGGCTATCTGCCCGAATCGCCGTCAATGTTCGGCTATCTCTCGGCAAGCGAATACCTCACCTACATAGCCGCTTGTTGCAACCGCACCGATTATGAGAAGCGGACAAGCGAAGTGCTGACTCTCGTTGGCTTGACCGACACGGGCAAACGGAAAATCAAGGGGTTTTCACGCGGGATGAACCAGCGGCTCGGTATCGCGGCGGCAATCTATGACGAACCCGACCTGCTGATATTAGACGAGCCGACCTCCGCTCTCGACCCAATGGGAAGAGCCGAGGTGATGGACATAATCAGGAACCTTGCCGACAACAAAACCACCATTATTCTCTGCACACACATCTTATCTGACGTGGAGCGAACGGCAAACCGCGTTGGTATCTTGGTTGACGGGGTTATGGTGAAAGAAGGACCTATCGGTGAAGTGCTGAATGTCAGCGAAACGCCGACCGACGTAGCGGTGAAGTTCCTCACGCCGACATCAGAGGCGTTCGCGGTGCTTAAAGAAATCGAAGGTGTGAATCACAGCGAGATAAACCCGCAAACAGGCGTTCTTACACTGACGGGCGACGACGCCGACACCCTTTGCTTAAACGTCATTGACACACTGGCAAAAGAACGAATAATCCCTGAAAGCGTGCAGATAGTGCGGCACAACCTTGAAGAGATTTACTTGCAAACAATAGGAGGGACAAAGAATTGAACAGTTTAACGAAGTTCCTCGCCGGGATAAAAAAAGAGTCGGCGTTCTTCACACGGACGTTTCGCGCAGTCGCTATCTTCCTTGCCGTTGCGGTAATGGCGTTTCTCAATGTCTTTATGCTGAAAGCAATGCCCGAATTCTCGAAATGGTATGACGAACAGCTGCAGGAGATTACGAACGAGTCGGGCGTTGATATCGGCATATCAATGGAAAGCACAATGGGTGGGCTTATGCAGCTGATGTCGGACGGTGCTTCAGCCGCGTCTAACCTGTCAAGCACGTTTCAGCTTGTGCTGATTATGCTTGCTATCTTTCTTGCCCCTGTTGCGGGTGGTGAACAAAAGAAACGCTCGATAGTCATTCCGTATTGTGCCGGGCTTAAGCCCGTGCATTACGTTCTGCCTAAGTTTGTTTTATATCCGCTTGTCGCTTTTGTCTTGATAACTCTCGGCAACGTAATCGGCGCGGTGCTGTCGGGCTTGTGGTTTGAGGGAGGCACAGTCACCGCTGTCGCTATCGTCGAAAGCAGTTTCTTTATGGGACTCTACGCGATGTTTGCCGTGTCGCTTCAGCTTTGCACGGGCATTGCTTCAGGTCGGCCGAACATTGCGGCAGGAATCACCGTGGTCGGCATATTCTTGGCGCCGGGTGTGCTGACGACGCTTCATGTCGGGGATAAGTACAACCCGTTTGCTCTCGACGACTTTGCCACAACAGCGTTTTACGGCGACTTGTTTGACGTTTACACTTACGCGAACGTCTGGAGTTCCGTCGTCATCACACTTGGGCTGATTGCCGTGATGTATTTGATTACGCTGTTCTCGCAAAAGGCGCAACGCGTGGAGAACGCGGGCAGCGACCTAACCATATAAGCCAACCGAATCAATAACAACGCCACCCCAACACGGGGCGGCGTTTGTTTTAATAAATAACTTATTGTATGTCCCGCAAGGACCTTGTTATTTGAACCAAATTGTGGTATAATAGGAGTGTTTGACACTCGCCCTTGTAGTTAAATGGATATAACGAGGTCCTCCTAAGACTTAATTATAGGTTCGATTCCTGTCAAGGGCGCCAATTCCACACCTTGTGTTGATATGAACAATAACAACGAGCAAACCACTCCCGTCAAGAACTTCCTTCAGCGGCGATTTATCATACCGCTTGCGATTGTTCTTGTAGTCATAATATACTTTCTTATTGACAAAGCGGCGGCAAAGTCGCTTGCCTCCACACTCAAAAGCGTGTCCGCTCCCCTCGTAGCGGGACTTGTCGTCGCTTATATACTGAACCCCGCGATGATGCTCTTTGAGAAATGGATTATCTCCTCAAGGAAGAAAAAGCCCGCCACGCCAAAGTTCAGACGAATGGCGCACACCGTCGCCACGGCGCTTGCCGCCATTGTCGCCTTGGTTATTATCACCTGCTTTGTTTGGCTGGTTGCGCCGCAAATTATCGCGAGCATAGCGGGGATTGCCGAGAGATTCAATTCTCTGCCGCTCTATATTGAAAACCTGCGCTACTGGGTCGGGGAGAACTTCGGATTTCATTCGGCGATTTACGACATAGTCACCGCTCCTCTTGCTCGACTTGGCGGTTATCTTGAAAACATTTGGGCGCAAATCGGACCGAATATCCTTGCTTTCGCCGCGAAAGCAGGAAGCGGCGCACTCGGCGTGGTGTCGGGGATATTCAACGCGGTCGTCGGCTTTGTCCTCGGAATAAACTTCCTGCTGTCAAAGAAGATGATACTGAGCCAAATCAATCGCTTGATGTTCGCCGTGTTCCCCGAGAAAACCTGCGACGCGGCACTCGGTGTGCTTGGCAAAGCAAACTCGATATTCCGCAAATATATCACGGGGCTTTGCCTTGACTCGCTCACTGTCGGGATAATCTGCACAATCGGCTGCCTGCTTCTTGGCGCGCCTTTTCCGTTTCTTATCGGGGCGTTGGTCTGTGTGACAAACGTAATTCCCGTGTTCGGCCCGTTCATTGGGGCGGTGCCCTCGGTGCTGATTATTCTCACCGACAGTCCGCTCAAGGCGCTCTGGTTCTTGTTATTCTTGGTTGTGCTTCAACAGCTTGACGGCAACGTGCTTGTGCCGCTGATTCAGGGCGACGCAACGGGCGTGCCGCCTGTCTGGATATTAGTCGCGGTGCTGACGGGCGGCAGCTTGTTCGGCATTGTCGGGGTTCTCCTTGCCGTGCCTGTGTTCGCGGTGATATATATGCTCTCAAAAGAGTGGGTCGAGTATCGCTTGCGTAAAAAGGGGCTGGAACTCGGCGACCACGACGAAGAGTTTTCAACCACACTCGCCGCCCTCGACACCAAGCAAAGCGGCAAAAGCAAACTTGAGAAACTTCTCGACAAAATAAAGGGAAAGAAACAAAAATGAGCAACATTCGTGAAAAACTCGCCGCGCTTAAAACCTCGGCGACTGACATCATAGCGGCGGCGACTGACGTGAAGTCGCTTGAAGAAGCAAGGCTTCGCTTTCTCGGCAAGAAAGGGGCGCTCACCGCGATACTAAAGCAGATGGGCACGCTTTCAGCAGAAGAACGACCGCAAATCGGCGCGGTCGCCAACAGAGCGAGAGAACACATCGAGGCGGCGTTATCCGACAGACTGAAAGACGTGAAAGCGGCGGCGCTGCAGCAGTCGCTGAAAGACGAACGCCTTGACGTGACACTTCCCGGCAAGGCGCTCCCTCAAGGACATTTTCATCCGCTTAACATCGTGGTTGAGGACCTGAAAGAGATATTTCACGGTATGGGATACACCGTGGTGGACGGACCCGAGGTTGAGTGCGTCAAGTATGTCTTCGATATGCTGAACACACACGAAGGACACCCCGCGAGGGAACCCAGTGACACGTTTTATATCGACGACGACACCGTGCTGCGTACGCAAACCAGCTCTGTGCAAATTCGCACAATGCTTGAAACCAAGCCGCCGATTGCGATAATCAGCCCCGGCAGAGTCTACCGCGTTGACGAATCGGACGCGACTCACTCACCTGTGTTTCATCAATGCGAGGGGCTTGTCGTCGGTGAAGATATAACTTTTGCCGACCTCAAGGGCACACTCGAAACATTTATGAAGAAACTATACGGCGACAGCGTGCGTCTGCGGTTTCGACCGCACCACTTCCCGTATACCGAGCCGTCCGCCGAGGTTGACCTCTCGTGCTTCAAGTGTGGCGGCGAGGGTTGCTCGTTCTGCAAAGGCGAGGGTTGGCTTGAAATGCTCGGTTCAGGCGTGGTTCACCCCGATGTGCTGCGTAACTGCGGCATTGACCCGAACAAGTACACCGGGTTTGCGTTTGGTATCGGGCTTGAACGAATCGCGATGATGAGATACGCGGTTGACGACATACGGCTGTTCTATGAGAACGATGTGCGCTTTTTGTCGCAGTTTTAGTGTAAAGGGATAATATTATATGGATTTGTCAATAAAATGGCTTAATGATTATGTGAAATTAGACGGCATATCGGCGGAGAAGTTCGCGGAAGAGATGACGATGAGCGGTTCAAAGGTTGAACGGCTGAATAATCTCTCCGAGTTGATTTCAAACGTCGTAGTAGCCGAAGTCACTTCAATCGAGAAGCACGCGGACAGCGACAAGCTCTGGATAACTCAGCTTGATTGCGGCGACAAAGGCACGGTGCAGATAGTGACGGCAGCGCAGAACGTCTTTAAGGGGGCGTACGTCCCCGTGGTGCTTGACGGCGGCACGGTGGTGCGGGATAAAGCGGCGTTCAAGATAAAAAGCGGCAAACTCCGCGGCGTTGCTTCACAGGGAATGATGTGCAGCTTTGAAGAACTCGGCATGGAACAATACGACTTTCCTTACGCGATAAAAGACGGCATACTTATCCTGAACGACGACCCCGACTTCAGCAAGATACGCAAGGGAATGAACATCTGCGAGTTTGTCGGACTTGACGACACGGTCGTGGAGTTTGAGATAACCAACAACCGCCCCGACTGCCTTTCGGTTATCGGCTTGGCGAGAGAAGCCGCCGCTACGTTCAACCTGCCGTTTGACCCACCGAAGCCAACTTTCAACGGAACAGACGGAGAACCGAACCTGTCGGTATCAGTTGACACAAAGAACTGCTCGCGGTATATGGCGGCTGTGGTGAAAAACGTGCAAATCAAGCCGTCACCACGCTTTATCACCGAACGACTGCGCGCCTCGGGGGTGCGTGCCGTGAGCAACATCGTTGACATAACCAACTATGTTATGCTCGAGTACGGGCACCCGATGCACGCGTTTGACAAGCGATACGTCGTCGGCGACAAGATTGTGGTGCGTCAAGCAAACGACGGCGAGCAGATAACCCTGCTTGACGGCGAAACGAGAACGCTTGACAACACCGTCACGGTTATCGCTGACAGCGAAAAGCCGATTGCTGTCGCGGGAGTTATGGGGGGCGAATACAGCGGCGTGATGGCCGACACCAAAGACGTTGTGTTTGAGGCGGCTTGCTTTGACGGCGTCGCCGTAAGACGCGCGGCAGTGAAGATAGGCAGAAGAACCGAGAGCAGCGGTCGCTTTGAAAAGGGTATCGACCCGATAAACGCCGCAGACGCGCTCTTTCGCGCACTTGAGCTCGTGGAACAACTCGGTTGCGGCGAAGTCGTCCGCAGTGTCATTGATGTGGACCACACAAACAAAGAACCTGCTCGTGTGAGGTTTGACCCAACACACATCAACAAACTTCTCGGTGCGGATATCCCTGCCGACAAGCAAGCGGACATCTTGAAGCGGCTTGGCTTCACGTTTGACGGCGACTTCGCGTTACCTCCTCACATCAGAGTGGACATTCACATCGAGGAAGACCTCGCCGAAGAAGTAGCCCGCATATATGGCTACAACAACATCGCCTCAACCGTGCCGCGACTCCCGTCAGCGGGTGCGGTCACGCCGGCACAACGGGCAAAACGCTTTCTTGAACGGGTTATGGTTGGGCTTGGCTTCTCACAAACCGTGACGATGAGCTTTGTGTCGCCAACACTTCACAAGAAGTCGCTGATTGAAAGCGGCGGTGCGGTGATTATCTCGAACCCACTTGGCGACGACACGTCGGTTATGCGGCTGTCTCTGCTGCCTTCGCTTATCGATGTCGCGGTGAAGAACAAACGTGCAGGCAACCGCGCCGCAAGGCTGTTTGAACTCGGTCGTTCTTACAGATACACCACGGACAAGCTCCCGACCGAAACAGACCTGCTTGGCGCTTTGCTTTATGGTGAAAACGAGGATTTCTTTTCGCTTAAAGGCGCGGTCGAGGCGGTGTTGTCGGCGTTTGGGGTGAACGCGGTGGTCAAGGCACAAAGCGAGTGCGCCGCCTTTCACCCGGGTCGGTCGGCGAAAGTCACGGTGGGCGACGAAACGCTCGGCATATTCGGCGAACTGCACCCCACGGTGACGGAGAACTTCGGGATAAAAGACCGCGTCTATGCGGCTGAGATTGACACAGCGAAACTCTTTGCGGTGTCGCCGAATGAACGCAAATACGCGAAACTGCCGCGATTCCCCGCACTCACACGCGATATCAGCTTGGTTTGCCCCGAAGAAGCGGAGAACGGCACGATTATCACGGAGATAGAGGGGGCGGCAAAGAACCTTGAGAGTGTCGAGCTGTTTGACGTGTTCCGCGGAGGCGGGCTTGAAACAGGAAAGAAAGCCTACGCCTATAAGCTGACGTTTCGCGGTCGTGACGGCACGCTGACCGACGAAGCGGCGGATAAAGCTGTGGGAAAGATACTCGCTTCGCTTGAAACACAGGGCATTACGCTGAGAACCTAAGTAAACACTGATTAACTAATTGTTGTTTTGCCAACAAGCAAAGCAGCCGTGTCCTTCCCCCCCGCCGAAGGTGGGGGGAAGGACACAAAACGATTGCTCAATCAGCGGTTACTTAAATAATAAAAGCAAATAAATATATACCCGAAAGGAATGTTTAACAATGAAAAAAGCACTTGCGATGTTCACCGCTTTAGCGGTAACGCTTTCACTTATGGCACTGTCCTCCTGCAAAGCAGAGCCGACCTACGCGCTAACAATAGACGGCGAGGAAATCCCGACAGGTTTCTATGTGTCAATGCAGCTGTCGGCGCTTGAGGTTGCCCGTGATATTATGAAAACCAGCTATGGACTTGACACCACGGTTCAAGGTTTCCGCTATCGCGACCAGTTCATCGGCTCACAAACCTACTTTGGCTTTGTGCAAGACCGTGCCGTTGATATGACAAAGCAGATGGTCGCAATCGAGAAACTCTTTACCGAGAACGTCGGCGACCTCACCGCTGACGAGAGAAGCGACATCACGCAAGACGCCGCGACTGCGTGGAACGAAGAGGCGACTCTGTCGGCAAACGGCAAAAACTTCACTACGTGGAAATCTTATTATGAATACGCGGGAATCAGCGAAAACTCGTTCCGCCGTGTTTACACCGACTCGAAGAAAAAGATTTTGCTGTTTAACAAACTTTACGGCGAAGGCGGCAAGTACGAGGTGGACGAAGCAATCTTGATGAATGAGTTTGAACTCACTTACGGTCGTTATCGTTCAATTGATATCAGCTTGCTTGACAACGAGAACACAATCGTGGGCGAAGAAGAGCAAGCGGTGCGTAAAGCGAAACTCGCGGAGTTCAAGAAACGCTTAGAGGCGGGAGAACCGTTCTCGGCGGTGATAAAAGACGTTGACAAGTATAACGCGGAGCTGAACGGCGGCACCTATGAAGAACCCGACCCCGATGAAGAAACAGAGGGCGGTCGTGCGGCGACCAACGACGACGACCCCGAGAGCATAAACGACAGCTTTGTTTCAAGCGAGAACAAAGAAACAAGCTCGTTCACGAACGTCGTGTTTGACGCGGAATACGACAAGCTCTACGACTATGAGGACGACTCGCGGATAGTTGTGTTTAAGCGTTACGATATCACGGAGCTGACTGATATCTTCGACACAATCAAGCCGCAACTGCTTACCGACCTCATGTCCGATGAGTTTGAGGCGCTGATTGCCGCTAAGGTCGACACGCTTACCGCTGTGCTGAACGAAAAGGCACTCGCGAAACTCGACAACAACAGACTTGACTGATGACAAGCGTTGACAGGTTAACCGAAATACTACGTTCTTACGGCAAGATAGCCGTGGGATTTTCGGGTGGTGTTGACTCTACGTTTCTTCTCAAGGCATCAAAGCAAGCGCTCGGCGGCAACCTGCTTGCCGTGACCGTGAAGTCGCGGACACTCCCTGCCACGGAGCTAAGCGAAGCGGTCGGCTTCTGCCTTGACGAGGGGATAACGCACGAGATTATCGAAACGGACGAGCTTGCAATCGCGGGATACGCCGACAACCCACCCGACAGGTGCTATCTTTGCAAGCGAAACACGTTCACACTCATCAAGGCGGCGGCGGAGAAGCACGGCATCACGACAATCGCCGACGGCTCCAACGCGGACGACGAGGGCGACTATCGGCCGGGGCTTCTTGCCCTTGCCGAACTCGGCGTCGTCAGCCCGCTTCGGCTTGCCCGTATGACAAAAGCGGAGATACGCGCCGCTTCAAGAGAACTCGGGCTGCCCACCTTTGACAAGCAGGCGTTCGCCTGTATGTCGTCGCGCTTTGTCTACGGCGAGCGTATCACGGCCGAGAAACTCGCGGCGGTTGAATCCTGCGAGGCTTTTCTGAAAGCAAACGGCTTCAAACGATATCGCGTCCGCGTTCACGGCGACTTGTGCCGAATAGAAGTAGGCGGGGACGAGTTGCCGCGGCTGTTCTCGCTTCGTGGTGAAGTGAGCGCCGCGTTTGCCGCTCACTTCAAGTTTGTCACCATGGATTTAGACGGGTTCAAGTCCGGTAGTATGAACAAAACACTGTAAAGCAACGCCGCTTCCTACTAAGAAGCGGCTTGTCTTTTAATTGACAGAGCGGTCTTGTTGTGGTATAATTACGTTGAATATTTATAGAAACAATACTTATGAAACACACTATTGCACGCAAAATGCTCTTGGCGTCTATTCCAATCCTGCTGATAACCACGGTGGCGTCCTCTATTCTGACGTACAACATCGTTGATTCACAGATTCGCGGTGAGTTTGACACAGAGATAGAAGAGCAAATGAACGTGGCTCTCGCTAACCTCACGCTTGAGCTTGACCGCACCGCTTCTGTCGCAAAGACGCTTGCCAACTACGCCTCCACGGTTCCCTACACGATGACGGGAGAGGAATCCGAGGCGTTTATCAGCACTGCGGTGAAGTATAACGAAACGACTGTCGGTTGCGGGATATTCTACGCGGAGGGTCAGTTCCCGGCGACTTACACCGACTTTGCGTCTTATGGGGTTTACGCCTACCGCAACGGCGACGGCACGTTCGGTTTCACGGGGGATTACGCCGCTGACGCTCACTCGCGTGACCCTCGGCTTGGGGATTTCTACGTACACGATTGGTGGAAAGTCAGCGCGGAATCTAAAAACGGCGAGCTTGTCTGGTCGCCGCTCGTCTATGACCCTATGCCGAACGAGTATATGTTCTCGTCTGTTCAGCCGTTTTATAACGACGACGGCTCGCTTCGCGGCACAGGCACAGCGGACGCGCACCTGACACAAATCAGAGCGATTGCGGAACAGCTGACTGTCGGTGAAACAGGCTCCGCGTTTCTTTTCAGCGACAAAGGCCAGTTTATATACTCGCGCAACAACCAATACGACTTCAGCGACAACATAAACTCGACAGGCATTGCGGAGCTGTCTGGCTTCTGGCAGCTCGTGACCTCCTCGCCTAACGGCAACGTGAGCGAAAAGCTGACTATAAACGGCGAACAAAAGCTGCTTTGCTCACGGCTTGTGACCGGACCGAACTGGTATCTCATTATTGAGGTCAGCGAAAGCGAGATAAGCGACTCGGTGCTCACCGCGTTTTTCAACATAATCATCGTGCCTATTATCGGCTTCGCTTTGATGTTCATTTCGATATGCGTTCTCGCTTCTCGCTTCTCAAGCGTCGCTTCGTCTGTCAATCATTTTGCCCACGCGGTTCTGTCGGGCGACTTCTCGAAGCGGCTTGACGTCACCGAGAACGACGAGTTCGGCACAATGCAAAAGCACTTGAACAGCATGGTGAACCACCTTGAGTTAAGTTACGAGCAGTTCACCGAGATGTTTCTGCAAACGCCGCTTATATGCACCCTCTGGACCGACAAAGGCGAGTTGATAGAGTGCAACGATGTGGCGGCGCGGTTCTTCGGCACCAAAACCACCGAAGAGTGTGTCGCGTTGTTTTACACCAAGCTAAACGACGACTATCAATCGGGCGTGCCGTTTCGTGAAATGCTTGCCGTTCACCTCAAAGAAGCGTCTGAAAACGGGTACGTCAGCTTTGAGTGGACCCACAAGAAACTTGACGGCACACTCGTGCCAACTGTCGTCAATCTTGTGCGTCTGCCGTGGAAGAACACGTTTCGGCTTGCGGGTTACGCGCAAGACAAGAGCAGCGAGATTGAAGCAAGGCGGCAGGTCGCCATTCAAGCGGCGTTTATCCGCCGTTCGCCCCGTGTGTCGGCTTGTATGGACGAGAACGGCAACCTCGGGTATATGAACCAAGCCCTCGCCGATATCGCCGGCTATTCGCTTGAAGAATTAGAGGCAGGCGGCATACAAAAGTTTTTGCCGGCAAGCATACTTGAGGAACTGCGTACGATATTCTTCCCCGCGGTACGCCGCGGCGAGAACCCGGCGTTTGAGCTTGATATCACGCGCCCCGACGGCACATCGCGCACACTCGGCGGCATTATGTTTCCGCTTGACATTCTCGGCAACAACTATCCCGTGGCAGTCGCCGCGCAAGACGTGACCGACGACAAGAAGTTCAAACTCGAGATAGAAGAAGCGCGTGACCTCGCGGAACGCGGTATGGAAGAAGCACGGCAATATTCACGAGCGAAAAGCGACTTCTTGTCGCGTATGTCGCACGAAATGCGAACTCCGCTGAACGCAATCATCGGTATGAGCAACATCGCAAAGATGTCGCCCGACGACTTGGCAAAAATGAGCCACTGTATCGACCGTATCAGCGTGGCAAGCCAGCACCTGCTCGGTGTTATCAACGATGTGCTTGATATGTCGAAAATAGAAGCGGATAAACTTGAGTTGTCGCCTATTGACTTCAACTTTGAAAAAATGCTGTCAAAAATCGTCAACGTGATGTCGTTTAGGTTAGACGAGCGGCAACTCGAATTGAAAGTACGTACCGACGAAAATATCCCCGACAAACTCTTTGCCGACGACCAGCGGCTCTCGCAGGTTATCGCCAATCTGCTGTCGAACGCCGTGAAGTTCACACCGGAGAAAGGCAAGATTACGATATCGGCAAGGCTGTTGTCCGACAGCGACGGCGTCGCCGAGGTAGAAGTGTCGTGCAAAGACAACGGCATCGGCATATCGCCCGAAGGCATTGCGAGGCTGTTCGGCTCGTTCAGCCAAGCAGACGAAACCACATCGCGCAAATACGGCGGCACAGGTCTTGGGCTTGCTATCAGCAAGCGAATTGTCGAGATGATGGGCGGCGAAATCCGCGTGGAGTCGTCAGTCGGCGAGGGGGCGAACTTTGTGTTCACGTTCCGTGCCGCTCACGGTGAGCAAGCCGCCGTGCCGCTTCTCGCACCGAACATCAATCTTTCAAACGTACGTATCTTGACGGTTGACGACTCGCCCGATATACTTGAATACTTCGACAGTTGCTGCCGCAGCTTGCAGCTGAAGCACGACACGGCGCGTTCGGGTGAAGAAGCGTTGTCGCTTATCAAGCTGAACGGTCACTATGACGTCTACTTTTTAGACTGGAAGATGCCGGGAATGGACGGCATAACACTGGCGCGGAATATCCACAAGATAACGGACAAAAACTGCGTGGTCATTATGATTTCTTCGTCTGAATGGGCGGCGATAAAAGACGACGCGAAAGACGCGGGCATCGACCGCTTCTTGCCGAAGCCGCTGTTCAAGTCGGCAATCGCCGATATAATCAACGAGTGCCTTGTCGACGGGGAAGCAGGCGGCGCCACGTTGTATGAGCAAGCGACATACGAGGGCAAGACGATTCTCCTTGCGGAAGATATCGATGTTAACCGCGAGGTAGTCGCCGCTCTGCTTGAGGACACCAAAATCACGGTGGACTTCGCCGAGGACGGACTGCAAGCGTTTCAGATGTATGAAAACAATCCGCTTAAGTATTCGCTTATCTTTATGGATATCCACATGCCCGGCACTGACGGCTACACCTCAACCAAGATGATACGCGCCTCCGCCTCACCGCGAGCAGGTTCAATCCCGATTATCGCGATGACGGCAAACGTATTCACCGAGGACATAGAGAAGTGTCTTGCCTGCGGTATGAACGGGCACATCGGCAAACCTGTCGAGCTGTCGTCAATGCTTCAGACACTACGCAAGTATATCGATACTTAAGTCCGTGCCGGACCGGCAATAAGCTATACCGCGTAACCACATAAAAACTCACCGAGTTTTTATGTGCGGCACGAAGCGGCGGGTTACGCTTATGTGCGGATTAACTTGGCGGCGTAGCTGTCAATTGCCGCGAAGCGGCAGCAGTTAAACTGCAAGTTTAGACCAACGCCGATAAAAAACTCCCCCCCTCTTCTATAAGAGGGGGTTTTGTTTATCCAAGCGTCATTCTTACGAACAGAACACCGAGAACAAACACAGCAAAGTCGCCACACAAAGCGGCAGGTAACGCATACCGCGTTTTCTTCACCTTTGTCGCCGCAAAGTAGACCGCCAATGTATAAAACGTCGTTTCACTGCTGCCGATTATCGCGGAAGCAACGCGTGAAGCGAAGCTGTCGGCGCCGTTGTCTTTTAGTATCCCTTCGTACACGGCAATCGAGCCGCTGCCCGAGAACGGGCGAAGCACGGCAAGCGGCAGCACTTCTTTCGGGAAACCGATGAGGTTTGTTATCGGGGCAAGCAAGTCGGCAAACATCGCCGCCGCCCCGCTTGACTTCACCACACCGACAGCTAACATAAGGCAAAACAAAGCGGGGAATATTTCGGTTATCGTTTTCGCGCCGTCTTTCACGCCGTCAAGGAACACCGCGAATACATCGACTTTCTTTATAAGCCCTGCCGTGAACACGATAGCGATTATCGCGGGAATGACGTAATTTGAAAAGTTCATAGGTCAAACAACCTTATCGGTTGGCTTCTTCAAACTTTGAAACAGCTTTGCCGCGAGAATCGCGACGGTCAAAGCGCCGATTGACGTCAGCCACACGGCAGGCAGAACGTCAAGCGGCGTGACCGAGCCGTGCTTTAATCTCAGCGCCGCCATTGTTGCGGGGAGAAGCTGAAGCGAAGCCGTGTTCATTATGACAAACAGAATCATATTCGGTGTGGCTGTGTCGCCTGAATGTTCTTCTTTTTCAAGTTCTTTCATCGCCATAAGTCCAAACGGCGTGGAAGCGTTGCCCATACCGAGCATATTTGATATGATATTCAGCGTGATATAGCCAAACGCCTTGCCTTTCACGTCCAGTCCCTTAAACAGCTTTGACAGCACAGGAGCGAACGCCTTTGACAGCAACCCGATTATCCCCGCTTCTTTCGCGACCGACATAACGCCGCTCCACAAGCAGATTATCCCCGCGAGAGTGATAGCGAGAGCAATCGTGTCCTCACCCGACGAGATAATCGAAGCCGACACCTCGGCCGCGCCGCCGTTTGCAAAACCGACCGCTATCCCGACAAGAAGCATAGCGGTTATCACATACTTCATCATACTGTTGTTCCTGATTGACAAACATTTGGTTATTTGCTATAATCTAAAATACGCGAGTGTTTCCAAGCAACCGGAGCGCATATCCGAAGGTCATATCCCTCGAGGCACAGGCGGGCGACCGCTCGTCGCTCGAGAGGCAATATAGCCGGTTAAACTTAAAACACTAAAATGTTTTGAGTTTTCGCCGCGAAGCGGCGGAAGTTAAAGAGCATAGTTCACTAATGTTTACTAACAACAATATACAAAAAGGAGCGCGTTTATGTCACACAGCACCCCACTCGACGACCTGCTTTTTTCTCTCGGCACCGACAGGGAATCGGGGCTGACCGAACAAAAAGCGGCGGAGCTTCTCCAAACTGTCGGCAGGAACAAACTAAGCGAAAAGAAACCGAAAACAATGCTTCAGCGGTTCTTCTCGCAGTTCAAAGACGTGATGATTATCATTCTGCTTGTCGCCGCTGTTATCTCCGCGGGGATAGCGATTTATGATTTCGGCGAGGAGGGAATCAAAGGGTTCTTTGAGCCGCTGCTTATTATCCTCATCGTGGTGCTTAACGCCGTTATGGGCGTGGTGCAGGAGAGCAAAGCCGAAAAGGCACTTGACGCACTCAAGAACCTGTCGTCGCCTAACGCCAAGGTCATTCGTGACAGTAAAGAGCGGATTATCCCGTCCGAAGAGCTCGTACCCGGCGACATCATTCACCTTGAAGCAGGCGACTTTGTGCCTGCAGACGCGCGGCTTATCAAGTCGTCAAGCCTCAAGGCGGAAGAGTCGGCGCTTACGGGCGAGTCGGTGCCGTCGGAGAAGAACGCGGCGACTGCCGTGGACGAAAAAGCGGGCATTGGCGACCGCACCAATATGGTGTTCTCGGGTTGCGGCATTTCTTACGGCACGGGTTACGCGGTGGTCGCAAGTACGGGAATGAAAACCGAAATGGGCAAGATAGCGGGTCTGCTTGAGAACGAGGACGAGGGAACGACGCCGCTTCAGCAAAAGCTTGCCGACCTTGGCAAGTATCTCGGCATTGTGGCGCTTGCCGCTTGCGCTATCATCTTCGGTATCGGTCTGCTTGACGGGCTTCCGATAATGAAGATGTTTATGACTTCCGTTTCGCTTGCGGTATCGGCAATCCCCGAGGGGCTGCCCGCGATTGTAACGATTGTGCTGTCGATAGGCGTTCAGCGAATGGTGAAGAAGAACGCAATCATTCGCCGCTTGCCCGCGGTTGAAACACTTGGCAGCGCCTCGGTCATCTGCTCCGACAAAACGGGAACGCTGACAATGAACCAGATGACTCTCGTCAAAGCGTACATTGACGGCGGCGAGTTCTCCGACATAACCGAGAACAGCTCTGTTGACGTGAAGAAACTGCTGACCTATGGCACGCTTTGCAGTGAGGGCAACATTGAAATAGGAGAGAACGGCAAGGTCACGCACATCGGCGACCCAACCGAAACCTCAATCATACTTGCCGCCCACCAAAACGGCTTCACCAAAGCGGATTTATCGGGCAAGTATCCGCGACTCGGCAGTGTGCCGTTTGATTCTGACCGCAAACTGATGAGCGTGGTCGTCAGAGAGGGCGACAAACTGCTGGTTGTGGTTAAGGGCGCGTTTGATGAACTCGCAAAGCGTTGTATCAAAGGCGACCTGAAGAAAGCGGACGAGAAAAACATTGAGATGAGCAAGAACGCCTTGCGTGTTCTCGGTGTGGCGTATAAATATATAGACAGCGAACCTGCCGACTACACGAGCGAGCTGCTTGAGCACGAGCTGTTGTTCGCGGGGCTTGTCGGTATGATTGACCCACCGCGCGCCGAAGCGAAAGACGCGGTTGCGGTCTGCCGACGCGCAGGAATAAAGCCCGTTATGATAACAGGTGACCACGTCGTCACCGCTTCGGCAATAGCGAAAGAACTTGATATTCTTCGTGAGGGCGACTTGGCGTTCACGGGGGCGGAACTCGACGCAATGTCTGACGAAGAACTGACGAACAAAGTGGAGGACATCTCGGTTTACGCGCGTGTTTCTCCCGAAAACAAAATCAGAATCGTAAAAGCATGGCAGAAGAAAGACAAAGTGGTGTCAATGACAGGCGACGGCGTGAACGACGCGCCTGCCCTCAAAGCCGCCGACATTGGTTGTGCAATGGGCATAACGGGCACAGACGTGGCAAAAGGCGCCGCTGATATGACGCTGACTGACGACAACTTCTCAACAATAGTTCACGCGGTCAAAGAAGGGCGCGGCATTTACGCCAACATCAAGAAAGTCGTCGGCTATCTTCTCGGCACCAACGTGGGCGAAATCCTCGTTGTCTTTATCGCAATGATTATCGCGAGAAGAAACCCGCTTATCTCAATGCAGCTGCTCTGGATTAACCTTGTGACCGACAGCTTGCCCGCAATCGCTCTTGGAATGGAGCCCGTTGAGAAAAACATAATGGACCAACCGCCGAAACCAAAGTCCGAGGGGATTTTCGCAAACGGATTCGGTGCGAAGATTATCTTTCAAGGGGTGTTCTTCGCCTTGATTACCCTCTGCGCTTACTTCATCGGCGAGGTGTTCGCCGGTGTGACGGTGAGCGACTTGTTCGGCAAACACGCGATAACCGAAAAGCAGGAGTCGTGGGGGCAAACAATGGCGTTCTTCGTCCTTGCTCTTTGCCAAATAATGCAGTCGTTCAATATGCGAAGCGAACGCTCGCTCTTCTCAATCGGTTTCTTCTCAAACAAAAGCCTCAACCTGTCAACGCTTGCCGCAGTCGGGCTTATGGCGTTCGTGCTGTTTGTCCCGGGTGTCAACGCCGCGTTTGGTCTGTCGTATCTCCCCGCAAACTGCTATCTCATCGCACTCGGTCTTGCCGTGTCGCCTCTCCCTGTTATGGAACTCGCCAAACTGATAGGTCGGCTGATAGCAAAGAAACCGCAGATTCAACAGACAAACAGTTGACAAATCACATTCGACAGTGTTATAATGTGGTATGGATTTTTTCGTCAAAACACAGGAGGACTATCAATGTCACTTAAGAAAACACTCGCTATCGTTCTCGCGGTAGCGACAACGGCGACCTTTCCGCTTGGTGCAAGCGCACGCGACATTCGCGACACAGCCACAAAGCAAATCAACCTCGGTTCAACGAACTCGCTCGCGGTGTCTGACTCGGAGTTCACCGACCGCAAGATTGTCGTCCCGAAAAGTGGGAAGCTAACCATCAAGTACGAATCCACCGCGCTTAACCTCATGCTCCTGCTCTACAACTACGACGAGAAGTTGATTGCGCCGAAACTTCTTGAGTACACCTACGGCACACTTGAAACAGCGAACTACTTATCAGGCGACGCTGCCCTCGACACGTTGTTCCAATACATCTACAGCGAAGGAAGCTATCCCTTTGGCTTCGCAATGGGTACACGGCAGAGCTCCACCAAGAAAAACTACGGCAAAATCACCTATGAATTAGGTCAAGGCACCTACTACTTACGTCTGGCGAGAAGCACCGTGGGTGGCGAAACCGCTAAAATCAGCCTTGCGCTCTGGGATTCAAACGACAACCCGATATCACAAGCAGGCAAGGTGACCACCTCCGTGAATCCGGGACAGACAATCAAGAAAGGCGCGTCTATTCAGCTGTTTGCCGACGCGGGAGCGAAGTACGAAGCATCAAGCAGCAAAGTGCTTAAAGTCGATTCAAAAGGCAAAGTCACAGCACTTGCCGCAGGTTCGGCGTATGTCACCGTGTCTTACGGCAACGACAAAACCTACAGAGTATACTTCAAGGTGTCGTAGTCGTAACAGCCAACCGAAATCAAACAAAACACTCCCCGTTTTCGGGGAGTGTTTGACAAAGGAGCGATTTATGAATTTAGAAGAAACAACGGTCAACTCGGCGCTCGTTTATGACGGCAAGGTGGTCAAGCTCTTTCTCGATGATGTGCTGATTCAAAACGGCGAGAAAGTGAAGCGAGAGCGGATTATCCACCCCGGTGGCGTTGGGATTCTCGCGCTCACTGACGAAGGGGATATTCTCCTTGTCAAGCAGTTTCGTTATGGCGCGATGCAAGTGATTGACGAAATCCCCGCGGGGAAACTCGAGCCGTTTGAGGACCCCGAGGAATGTGGTCGGCGTGAGTTGTATGAAGAAACGGGATACAAAGCGGCTTCGTTTGAAAAGCTGCTTGAGCTGTACCCCACGCCCGCTTATGACAGCGAAAAGATTTATGTCTACTTTGCCTCACAACTGACGAAAATTGACGACGAAACCCACTTGGACGACGACGAGTTCCTTGAAAACATTGCCGTACCCGCTGAAGAAGCGTTGCGGCGTATCATCAAAGGCGAGATAACCGACGCAAAAACTGTCGCCGCTGTGATGAAAGCAAAGCTGCTGGGCAAATTTTAAGTGATATGTCGGCGATAATTACCGCCATATTGCCCACCCGGCACGGGTTAGCGTGATATGACGGCACGAATAACGGGGCGCAAGTCTTTCGGTGTTGCTTGCGGCAACGCCGCCGCCTGTGCTTGCTCTGCTGCTTTCTGCTTTTCTTTCGCTTCAAGTTGAATCTGCCGCCGCTTATTTCTTCGTGCCGACAACTTGCGCCACTGCTTCCCCAGAAACATGAGAAGCAGTTTTATCGGAAACGCGACTATCCTGTAAATAAAGCGCGCCACCCACTTGACGGTGCTGACAATCAGCCGAGAGCAAGCCGACACAAGTTGCCCCACCGTCAAAAAGTACACCGCGCCACCGACAAACTCGGCGGCGGCAAAGTACGGGCGAAACACGCCACCCGCAAACTCCATAACGTAAAGAAACGTCACCAAACCCGCAAACAAAGCGAACAAAAAGTCCTGTATGCCGACAAACAGCGCACCCTGCGCCTTAAACATTCGTATTATCCTAAGCGGCTCGTAGAGAACGCCAAGCCCGAATCCCACTACCGCGAAATACGACAGCATACGAAGCATATACGTTGCTGAAACATCAGTCATCTTGTCACCTGAACATCTGTGTGATTATGTTGTCGGGGTTGCTCGGTTGACCGTTGAAGAATATCGCCCCGTTTATTCTGCCCTCAACGACAAACTCACCGCCGTCTGTGTCGGCTGACACCACGTGAAGCTCCTCGCCTGTTATCTTCACGCCGCATCCGTCAAAGAATACCTCGGCAAATTCCGTGCCGAGCCTGCCGACCGCGATTATCCCCGACAACGTGGCGCGTTCCCGCTTCTCGATAATAACGCTGAAGTTTCTGCTTCGTTTCATATATACACCCCGTAATAACTACATAAGTTTATTCAATCAGTACAAGGTAAATGCCAATGTCTTTTACAATGTTGGACGAGAGCTTCGTCTGTGCTGTCTGCGGTGAGGAGAATCCGCCGCTCGGTTATTCGGCGCGCGACCACTGCCGCAAGTGCCTTTGCTCGCTTCACCTCGACATAGACCCCGGCGACCGCCTTTGCGACTGCAAGGGCGTTTTGCGGCCCGTGGCGACAGAACAAGGGAAGAAAGGCACAAAGATAACCTACCGCTGTGACAAATGCGGCAAGTCAAAGCGAAACATCGCGGCGACTGACGACGACTTCGACAAATTGCTCGATATAACACGCGCCAATGCCGAGAATTTGACTTGACAGTTTCAATGTGTTATACTTAAACAGGTGTTCCCACAAGAGAACGCAGCTCAACTCAGAAAGATGTGCATATATGAAACTAAGCGTTACAATAGGACATAAACACGGAGTCAACGTGTCCGCTGTTATGACAGCGGCGGTGAAGCAAAGCCTGTTCGCGGCACTTCGCTCTGACAACTTTGACGGCGACGCCGAGATATCGGTGCTGTTTACAGACGGGCTTGGTATCCGCAAGCTGAACCGCCGTCACCGCAAGATAGACAGCGAAACAGACGTGCTGTCGTTCCCCATCGGCGAAGTCAACCCCGAAAACGGCTTCAACAACTTAGGCGATATCGTCATAAACATTGACCGCGTGTATAAGCAAGCGGCGGAGTTTGGGCAAACGCCTGTGCGTGAAGCCGCGTTCTTGGCGGCACACTCGGCACTCCACCTCCTCGGGTATGACCACGAGGACAAAGACGACGAACTGATTATGCGAAACCAACAACGCGTCATTATGGCTCTGCTTGGTTTTGTAACCAACACAGATTGAATTTAGGACATATAACTTATGGAAAACAGCAAAAACCTGTTTGTGGCGGTCACGGGACGAGCAAACGCGGGCAAATCGTCACTTGTCAACAAACTAATCGGCACAAAGGTGGCGATAGTCAGCCCCAAACCTCAAACCACACGCACACGGATAAACGGCGTTATAACAAAAGGCGACACGCAGTACGTCTTTATCGACACGCCGGGTATGCACCGTGCCAACTCAAAGCTGTCGGGCAATATGCTGAAGCAGATATCGGCGGGTGTGTCCGACGTTGACGTCGCTTTGCTTTTGTTTGACTGCACAAAGCGTTTCTCCGAAGCGGAACGCCGATTACTTCAGTCAATGCAAAAAGAAAACGTACCATGTGTGCTGGTTATCAACAAAGCCGACTTGCTTCACGACAAAGGAGAGCTACTCCCTTTGATTGAACGGCTGAAGAACGAGTATGACTTTGCCGACATTATCCCTATGTCTGTCAGAACGGGCGCAAACTTAAACGCGTTGCTCCCTGCGCTCGACAGGTTTGCCACCGAGGGAGAACACCCGTTCCCTGTTGACTTGGCGACCGACCAGTCCGAGAAATTCTTTTTGTCAGAGCTTGTGCGTGAGAAGCTGCTTTACGCAATGGACGAGGAAATCCCGCACGGTATCGCCGTGTTTGTTGAAACAATCGCCGACGCCGCGACAAACAAAGGCGAGCCGATTGTCGATATCGGGTTTGTCATTGTTTGCGACAAAGACTCGCACAAAGGAATGGTCATCGGCAAAAAGGGCGACAACCTGAAGAACGTCGGCACACGCGCGCGTGCCGATATTGAAAACTACTTCGGGTGTAAGGCGAATATCAAGCTGTTTGTTAAGGTGAAAGAGGACTGGCGAAACAACGACAAGTTTTTGACCGAACTCGGGTTGTCGGGCAACCAGTCATAATGCACCCGCGTGAAACTGTCACAGTTCGCGGCATAGTCATCGGGCGACGCGACATTGGCGAGCAAAACCGCTTTCTCGACATACTGACCGACGAATACGGCGTGATTGAGGCAACGTGTTATGGCGCGCGCAAGGTCGGCGGCAAGAACTCATCTTGCGGCAATCTGTTCTCCTTCTGCGACTATTCGCTGACCAAAACGGCACTTCGCTATAGTGTTGACTCCGCTGAAACAGTCTACGGATTCTTCGGTTTGGCAAAAGACTTTGGGTCTTACGCACTCGCTTGTTATCTCGCCGAACTGACACGCGGGACTTCCGCTCCCGAACAACCGCACCTCGGGTTCACGCGGTTCTTCGCCGCGACTTTGTATCAGATTGAAAAAGGAAGCATCTCGCGAAACGAGATAAAAGCATTGTTTGAGCTAAAGCTATCTCACCTCCTCGGCATACTGCCTGAGTTTGTGTTCTGCTCAAGCTGCGGCGAGTCGCCCGGCGTGCTGTATCTAAGCATTGCGGAGGGAGAGGCAATCTGCGACGACTGCGGGGGCAGAGGTTATTCGCTTCACGCCGAAAGCCTTGCCGTGTTGACGGCACTGCAAACAGGATACGAACCGTATAAGCTGCGCCCCTCAACGGGCGCACTCGCTGAACTCGCGCCTATGGCGGAAGCACACCTGCTTTATCACCTCGGACGCGGGTTTAAGACGTTGGATTACTACAAAAATCTATAAATATATATGAACCACTCACTAAAGAAACTCGAATACGACAAAGTTTTGCGGCTTCTTGCCGCTGAAGCGGCAGGTGAAACAGCCAAAGCCAAAATTCTTGAGCTTGTTCCCTCTGCAACCATTGACGAAGCGCGTGAAGAACTTGCCTTGACTGACGAAGCGTTCACGCTGTCGTCGCGGTTCGGCACGCCACGCTTTTCCGGCGCGAAAGACGTGCGGCTGTCTTTATCGCGGGCGCAAAGCGGCTCGTCGCTTCCGCTTCGCGACCTGCTTGATATAGCGGCGGCGCTTCGCCTTGTCGCCGCTCTCGACGGCTGGGCTGACCAATGCGGCAGTCTGCTTTACAAGCTGAAGCCTTATTTCAATGCGCTCATCACAAACAAGCCTCTTGAGAGCGAGATTACCTCGGCGATTCTATCCGAGGACGAGTTGTCCGACAACGCTTCGCCTCAGCTTCTGCAGATTCGCCGCGCCATTCTTCGTGAAGCCTCAAAGATTCGCGAAACACTCGACAGGTTCGTCCGTTCGGGCAGCAAGTTCTTGCAGGAAGCCGTGGTGACACAGCGTGACGGCAGGTACGTCATTCCTGTCAAGACCGAACACAAGTCGGAAGTCGGCGGCATTATTCACGACACATCGGGCAGCGGAGCCACCGTGTTCATCGAACCGACAAGCGTCGTCGAGTCAAACAACGAGATTCGTATCCTGAAAGGGAAAGAGCAAGACGAGATTGAGCGAATTATTGCGGAACTAAGCGCAAAGGTCGGTGAGTTTGCCCATACGCTTATCATCGGGTTCTCGGCGGCAGTTGAGATAGAAGTGCGTTTTGCAAAGGCAAACCTTGGGGCGAAGATGAAAGCGACTTCGCCTGAACTAACGGACACGCCGCTTCTTGACTTGCGGTCGGCACGTCACCCGCTTCTCCCTCGCGACACCGCCGTGCCTGTTACCATTCAGCTTGGGATAAACTACGATACGCTTGTCATCACAGGACCGAACACCGGCGGCAAGACGGTCGCGCTTAAAACGGCGGGGCTTCTCGCTCTTATGGCACTCTCGGGGCTTATGCTCCCCGTCAAAGACGAAAGCAAAGTTGGTTTCTTCAGCGGCGTGTTCGCCGACATAGGCGACGAGCAGAGCATTGAGCAGAGCTTGTCCACCTTTTCATCGCATATATCAAACATCGTGTCGATTCTCAGCAGCACAAGTGACAGCACACTTGTTTTGTTGGACGAACTTGGTTCGGGTACCGACCCCGCGGAGGGCGCGGCACTCGCTGTGTCGATAATCGGCAGACTTCGCTCAAACGGCGCGAAAGTTATGGCGACGACTCACTATCAAGAGGTCAAGCTGTTTGCGCTTGAAACAGCGGGAGTTGAAAACGCGGGTTGTGAGTTTGACATCAACACCTTACGCCCCACTTATCGCCTGCTGACGGGTATCCCCGGCAAATCAAACGCGTTTGCAATCGCGGGGCGGCTCGGCATTGACAAAGACATCATAGCCGGTGCGGAAAAACTCGTCAGCGGCGAGAATATCCGCTTTGAAAACATAATCGAGCAACTTGAAAAGACGCGGCGTGAGCTTGAACTGGCAAGAGCGTCCGCCACCGACAAAGAACGTGAGATAAAGGAAAACTCGGTGAAAACCGAGCGTATACTAAAAGAAACAGAAGAACTGAAAGAAAAAGAGTTGGCGGCGGCGCGAACAAAAGCGGCGGCGATAATCGCGGAGGTGCGGTTCTCCGCTGACAGAATGTTGGAAGATACTGAACGATTACGGAAAGAACGCAAGCCCGACACATCGGACAAAGCGCGCGACAAATTCCGCGAGATTGAAAAAAATCTTGAAAAGCTGAGCGACCAAGCAAACCCCGTTTCACAAAGGCGCACCGCCCCATACAAGCTCCCGCGACCGCTGAAGCTTTATGACACGGTGCTGCTGTTTGACATCGACAAGAAAGGCACGCTGCTTTCTCTTGCCGACAAAAACGGCGTTTGCCTTGTTCAGGTCGGAATAATGAAAACGAAAACAAACGTCGGCAACCTGCGCCTCCTTGAATCGGACGCGAAAGACCGCGTGAAGGTGAACGGACGCGACTCAAGCCTTATGGGGTTCACGCCGAATTCCGACCGTGAGGTGTCGCTCTCGCTTGACCTGCGTGGCAAAACATCAGACGAAGCGTTGACTGAACTTGACCGCTATCTTGACTCGTGTGCGCTATCGGGGCTGAAAAGCGTCAGCGTGGTTCACGGCAAAGGCACGGGTGCGCTTCGCACCGCTGTCCGCGCTTTCCTCAAGCGGCGTGTCGGCATTGAGAGTTTCCGTGAGGGCGAATACGGCGAGGGCGACTCGGGCGTGACTGTCGTCACATTAAAGTAAGAGATATTTATGATTAAAGCCGAATACACAAAGCTTCGTGACCGCGTTGCGCACCTTGACGAGGTCTACTACGCGTTAAACGACAACGAAGTCGCTGACGACGAATACGACAGGCTGAAACATCAGCTGCGTGAAGCGGAAGCGCTTCACCCGGAGTGGTCAAGCGGCTCGCCAAGCGGGCAAATCGGCGGCGGCAAAGTGAACTCGTCGTTTGAGAAAGTGCGGCACGAGGTGCGAATGGGAAGCCTTACCGACGTTTTTTCTTCTGACGAGTTGCGCACATTTGACAAACGTGTCCGTGAATCCGTCGCCGCTCCCGCCTATGTGGTCGAGCCGAAGATTGACGGACTGTCCGTGTCGCTTGAATACCGTGACGGTCTGTTTACACGCGGTTCAACACGAGGCGACGGCGATATCGGCGAAGATGTGACCGAAAACCTGCGGCGAATCAAGACGATACCGCACAAGTTATCTCGAAAGATTGCGTTCCTTGAAGTACGCGGCGAGGTGTTTATGCCGCGTGAGAGCTTTGCCGCGTTGGTAAGCCGACAAACAGAAAACGGCGAAGAACCGGCGAAAAATCCACGCAACGCTGCGGCAGGCGCGTTGCGGCAAAAGAACGCCGACATCACGGGAGAACGCGGGCTTGACATCTTTGTGTTCAACCTGCAACAGATAGGCGGCGAGAAAGTCGCGTCACACACCGAGTCGCTCGCACTTATGCGTGACCTTGGGCTGAACGTCATACCGGAGTATAACCTCTACAGAAACATCGACGATATCATTGCTCGTGTTGACGAACTCGGCGAGATTCGCCACGGGTTTGCTTACGACACGGACGGTGCTGTCGTGAAACTAAACTCGTTCACCGACAGAGAAGCGGTGGGGGAAACGTCGCGTGTGCCGAAGTGGGCGGCGGCATTTAAGTATCCGCCCGAAGAAAAAGAAACCACGCTTCTTGATATAGAGCTAAGCGTGGGACGAACAGGCGTGCTGACGCCCACCGCCGTGTTTTCTCCTGTTGAACTCGCGGGCACAACGGTCAGCCGCGCCACCCTGCACAACCGCGACAGAATAGGTTTGCTTCAGATAAACATCGGCGACAAGGTTGTGGTTCGCAAAGCGGGCGACATCATACCCGAAGTAGTGAGAAACCTCACGCCGAGTGACCACGGAGTCTATCAACTGCCCGAAGTCTGCCCCGTCTGTGGTGGCAAGCTGACACAAACCGACGGCACAGCGGCGATTATCTGCGAGAACGACCTATGCGGAGCGAAAATCGCGAAGAAAACCGAGCATTTTTGTTCTCGTGACGCAATGAACATCGAGGGTATGGGCGAAGCACTTGTCGCCACGCTCTGCGAACAAAAGATTATACAGACGTTCTCCGATATATACAAGCTGACCGCCGACACGCTGACCTCCCTTGACGGCGTGGGCGACAAAGCGGCGGCAAACCTACTTGCCGCAATAGAGAAGTCAAAGGCGGCTTCACTGCCGAAGCTGCTGTTTGCTCTCGGGATAAAAGGCATAGGTGAACGAAACGCGACTATTCTTTGCGAGAAGTTCGGCGGGATAGAGAACATCGCGGCGGCTTCGGCCACCGAGTTGTCGTCTGTGCCGAATATCGGCGAGGTGCTTGCCGCGAATATCGTGGCGGCGTTTTCATCAGACGCGTTTCTCCGCGAGATAGACGAGCTGAAAGCACTTGGGCTTAACCTGACATACGAGTCAACCGTAAAAGGCGACTCATTTGAGGGACGGACCATTGTTGTAACAGGCACGTTGCCGACACTTTCACGGAAAGACGCGGAGAGGCTGGTCGCCGAAAACGGCGGCAAATGTTCAGGCAGTGTGTCAAAGAAAACGTCGTTTGTTTTGGCGGGAGAAGAAGCGGGCAGCAAGCTAATCAAAGCGAACGAACTCGGGATAAAAGTGATTGACGAAGCCGAGTTTTTAAGAATAATAAGTAATCAATGAGTAAACTTTATATTGTCGGCACACCTATCGGCAACCTTGGCGACATTTCTTCACGCGCGCTCGCTGTGCTGAACGATGTTGACTTCATTGCAGCTGAAGACACGCGTGTGACCGCCAAACTTCTCGCACACTTTGGGATAAAGAAGCCGTTGGTTTCAAATCACCAACACAACGCTCGTTCTCGTGCCGAATACCTTGCCGACCGTGTGCAAGGCGGCGAAACCTGCGCCCTTGTGTCTGACGCCGGTATGCCCTGTATCAGCGACCCCGGTGAAGAAACCGTACGCGTATTTGCCGACCGCGGGATACCGCTTGAAGTTATCCCCTGTGGGTCAGCCCTCACCGCCGCCCTCGCTGTCTGTGGGCTTGACACATCGCGGTTCACGTTTGAGGGGTTTTTGAGTGTGAACAAGAAGCAACGGGCGGCGCACCTTGATGAGATAAAGGCGTTCAAACGGACGCTCGTGTTCTACGAAGCGCCGCATAAACTGAAACGCACCCTCGCGTCTTTCCTCGATTCACTCGGCGACAGAAACGCCGCGCTTTGCCGCGAGCTGACGAAAATCCACGAAGAAGTGCTTCGCGGCAGATTGTCTCAGCTGCTTGCTTTGTATGAAACGAACGAACCGCGTGGTGAATACGTCGTCATCATTGAGGGCAACAACGACAAGCCACCGCCGCCGACTCTATCAGACGCGGTTGATTTCGCGAATGAACTCGTGGCAAACGGGGCGAAACGCGCAGACGCGGCAAAGACAGCCGCCGCTGAATACGGATTCCATAAATCAGAAATATATTCACATATAAACAATAATAACGATGAAGATACTGATAATTTCCGATGAAGAAAGCCGTTTCCTGTGGGACTTCTTCGACCGCGACAGACTGAGCGACGTGGAACTGATAATCTCGGCAGGCGACCTCCACGTTGACTACCTGTCGTTTCTCGTCACGATGATGCCCGTGCCGCTTTTTTATGTGCGCGGCAACCACGACAAACGCTTTGCCAACCGACCGCCACTCGGTTGCGACTCGCTTGAGGACACGGTTCGTGTGTTCGGCGGGCTTCGTATCGGAGGGCTTGGCGGTTGTATGAGCGGCAATCCCGACGGTGAGTTTGAGTTTGACGAACGCGGTATGTCAAAGCGAGTCGACAAACTTCTGCGAAAATCGCACGGAAAACTTGATATATTTGTAAGCCACGCCCCCGCTGAAGGTTTAGGCGATGGCGACGACTTCTTTCACAAAGGATTCGCCTGCTATCGAAGGCTTCTTGACAAAGCGAAACCACAGGCGCACGTTTACGGGCACGTCCACAAAAGCTATGGCGTTGAGCCACCTACATCATACAATGACACGCGGCTGTTCAATGCCTGCGGATATAAAATAATTGAAATATAAGGAACACACATATATGCCTGAAGTAACTATTGACACACTCGAAGCCTATCGAGCCGCGCGAAAGCAAGGCCGCAAGTTCGCCGCCGAACGAAGAGGCAAGGAACGCGGCGGCTTTCTCCCTGTGCTTGAAGTCAGCCGACTTTACACCCTCGGTGAGGTAAAACTCGGCACCTACGAGATACCGCTCGGGAAAATCGCCGGCACCGCAACCGCGGGGAGAAGCGGCGCGTTCGCCGCGAATTTCTTGCCGCTCCTCCCCGAAACCACGGAGTTCTCGCAAAAGTGGCAAGCTGTATACCGATACAGCGCGGAGTCGGGGATAAACGACCCCGTTAAAGTCGTTGAATACCTCGGTTATTATTACGCGGTTGAGGGGAACAAACGTATCAGCGTGTCGGTGTTCAACGACGCTTACTCCGTCCCCGCTGAAGTCACACGCCTGCTCCCCGCAAAAGAGGAGGGCAACACCGAAGTCGAGGTGTTCTTTGAGTTGCTTCAAGGCGACAACCGACGACCTATCGGGCACATGTGGTTCAGCAAAGAGGGACGTTACAGCGAGCTGCTTCATTTGTCGGGCAAAGACGACAACGACAAGGCTATCGCTTATGTGAACGAGCAGTTCACCTCGTTTCGCAAGGCGTATCACTCCTGCGGCTTTGCTTCGCTTGGGATAACAACGGGCGACGCGTTCTTCGCTTACGTCACGGTTTACGGTTTCCCCGAAGATATGACCGCGAAAGACCTTGAGCAACAGGTCAAGACCTGCCGCCCCCGCTTCGAGTCGGCAGTCGCCCCCCCGCCCAAAACCGTGACGGACGACCCAAGCCGATTGATAACCAAGTCGTCGTTCTTCGACATATTCAACCGCATACCGCACATTCTTTTCATCTACTGCGATATGGAAAAGCACAGGTGGTGGACCAACGGTCACAGGCGCGCCGAGTTGATTCTTCGTGAACGTGACAACGACGTGGAAGTGCGTTCGCTGATACTGACAGGCGAGATGTCGGAACAAACCGAAACAGCGACAGCCTACGTCAAAACGGAGAAGCCCGATATCGTCTTTGTAACCGACCAAAAGCACAGCGCACTCGCAATGCGACTTGCAATGGACAACCCGAAAATCAGCGTGTTCCACTGCACACCCGAAACAAACAGCTCCCTCGTCCCGACTTATTACGGCAAGTCGGAGGACGCGGCGTTCCTTTGCGGACTTGTGGCAGGCGCGGTGACTCGGACCAACACGGTGGGATACTTAAACGGGCAGTTCTATCGCGGAATGTTGATGCGTGACCCCGAAGCGTTCGCACAAGGCGTCAAGACCGTGCGCCCCTCGGCTCGCGTCTGCTGGCTTGAGCCAAACAAGGGCGAGTACAACAAAGACGGCGTGCCAAAAGGGCTTGCCTCGCTTGCCGAAAAGCAATGCGATGTTGTGTTCACGCCTGTGTATGACGATGACTCGCGTGTTTACTGCGAGCTTCTCGCGATAGCGCCCGACGGCAGCTTAATCAACCGCTATGTCACCGCGACTTACGACTGGTGCGTGTTCTACACGCGGCTTCTCGGCGCTGTGGGCAAGGCCGACCTGCACAAAGTCGGTTCAACCTATCACTTCCGAATGGGCGTGGCTTCCGAACTGATAACGGTTCGCCCCGTCAATTTGGCGGAGGGAACGTCGCGGCTTCTCGCTAACTACAAGTACTTACTTGGTTCCGGCACAGTCGAGCCGCTTGACGAGAACTTCAACGCCGAAATCATCTGGTAGCCCCGTGCCGGGGCGGACAATAAGCTAATGTGACACACATTTTGGCTTTTTAATTCGCAGAGATTCCACTCCTGCGGAGCGGCAAGGGCTATTGCCTCTCGGACACCGAACGCTCCCCGTTGTGGGGAGCGTTTTGGTTTTTTAATTCGCAGAGATTTCACTCCTGAGGGAGCGGCAAGGGCTATTGCCCCTCGGGCACCGAACGCTCCCCGTTGTGGGGAGCGTTTTGGCTTTTTAATTTGCAGAGATTTCACTCCTGAGGGAGCGGCAAGGGCTATTGCCCCTCGGACACCGAACGCTCCCCGTTGTGGGGAGCGTTTTGGCTTTTATTTAACTGTTCAATGCGATGATAAGCGCGGCATTAAGTGCCGAGAGTTTGACCGACAACGTGCGTTCGTTGACCACGATTGCTTCGTTTATCTCGGTTCTCTCGGTGAAGCTGAGTTTAAGCGGCAACTCGTTCTCGCTCTTAAGTCCGTTTGCTTTTACTTGCTCAAGCCACACAAACGGGTCTTTGCCGCCGATTGTCAGCCCTATCGGATACCACGCCGCTGTTTCCTCGGCGATTGTTTGGCACATATAGAGGGCAATGCTGAAGCTCCGTTCTTTGTTGCCAAACGGCAACAACACGTCAAAGCCGCTGATTGTGAAGTGCTGAACAGAGCCGAGTTTCGCTCCACTGACAGGGCAGGTTGTGCCGTAACCGGGATAGCGAGAGTCACTCGCTGTCGCAAACGCGTAAACCGCAGCCATCGCGTCGTCGCCGTCGTACAAGCGAACCGCCGTTTTACTAAGCTCGGTGAGCTTATCTGCCGGAACTGTCGTAAAAACAGGCTGCTTGGGCACGCCGTGGTTCAGTCCCTTTGCCGCGAACACAGTCTTTGACACCGCACCGTTCTTCTCGCCAAATGCCACAAGCTCTAACATTCCGCAGAACCCACGCTTCGTGTGTTCGTTCGTGAGGAGAACCAGCGTTTCGCAGGTTGGGATTTGCTGTGCGTCGCCGTTCACGATTTCGATTACCTTGCCGTCAGCGTCAAGCAGCGCGTACTTCTCGAAGCCGAAGTCAGCGAACGCGGTCTTTTCGATGACAGACGCGGGATTCGTGATAACTCCCCCCAAGTCGCCGAGGTCAAACGTGTACGGGCACGCCTCAAGGTCAAGCCCAAGTTCACGCCCCTTGAACATACTGAACGCGTTTGCTCGGTTTTTCTCGGGGAGAATCTCCCAGACGATGTTGCAAGGGATATCGTCTGACAACGGAATCGGTATACCGAAAATGTTGAACGCTTTTCTTCTCTCGTCATAGTCGGCGGCAACACCTTGTTCACGCACATCGGAAATAAACTTTGTGAAAGTTTTTCCTCTCGCAAACTCTTTGGTCATACGGGCGACGGAGTTGTAGAACGCGTCGTCCCCCGTGAACCGCGCCTGTCTGTCACGAAGCGAGTCGGTCGCGGCTTTGAGGCTGTTAATCGCGATACCCGTGACGTCAATCATCTCGGTTTCACCGCCGCCCGTGAGGTAGAAGCGAAGGAGCTGATAGTCAATCTCGTATTTGTCCGTGTAGAGTTTGTCATACAACGTGAGGATTGTTTCAAGCGAAGTTTCGTCGGGGACTTTCGCGTTCTTGACAAAGCGAGAGGTAAGCCGCGTTGACATTTTGCGGAAACCGTTGTATAGCTCAAAATCCTCGTCGCCTGTTGACTCGCTGGTCACACGCCAGACGTGGCCGCCGTGACGGAACTCATAGAGGAAAACACGTTTGCTGACAATAAAGTCGTCATAAGAATACGAAACGTAAAAGCTGCTCTGCGTGATATCGGGCAGACGCGCTTTCAGCTTCTCGAGGGCACGGTCGATGTATTCTTTCTGTGCCTCACCGCTCTCGTGTTCGTCGTAAGATATCTTGCCCTCGTCTTTAAGGCAGGCGTCAACACGGATTTCAGCGTAAGGCACGGGCTTGGTGTCGGGGAACTTTAAGGTGAGATACGACATAAACGCGTCACACGGAGAGCCTTTCCACGGCGAACCGAACACTGCCTTGTGGATATAGCTGAACGCCTCAAACTCAGGTTCAAAACGAAGCCCGCCATCGGGGCTGTTCGCTTCAACGATGTTGAGGATTAAAAGCCACTTGTTCGCCTTGATAAACTCGGTCATTATGACACGGATTTGGTCCGCCGCCGCTTTCTCTTGCCCTTGTCGGATACCCGCGCGGCATACGTTGATGAAGCGTGTCGGCAAGCTGACCCACGCGGGCACTTTGCCTTCGTCGTCGCCACGAGTGATAAGCCCTGTCAGTTCGTATGTAGCGAACAGGTTGTTCTTTGCGCTCACCACGCCCTCGGCGGCTTTGTCGATAATGCGGTAGGGGAATATAACAGACATTCCGTCTTTTTCGTGGGAAATAAAGTCGGCTACAGGCTCGCGGTTCTTGAAGAACCTGATGAACGTGTGGTCGTCCTCAACGTGGTTCGCCACTGTATACACCATGTTCAGTTCTTCACCTGTGACAATGGCTATGTTGAGGGTGCGGCCTTTTATCTCCTCGGTCTGCGCTTTATCGTCGGGGATTTTCTTTTTGAGAAAAGCGAACACAACCTCGGGCATATTGAGGAAGTCGCCTTTTTTGCTGTCCATTGTGAGGAAGTTGTCGTGTATGCGGGCATAGACTTCGGGCGGCACTTGGAACGTGACTTCGGTGCCGAGGAAGAGCGGGCGGTCAACCGAGATATCGGTGACCTCGAGCATTCCGTCCCGGTTCTTGATGTTGAAGCGGAATATGTTTGAACGCATTGTCAGTTCCTGCACGTTCATAAACACGGACTTTGCACCGACGCCGAAGTGACCCTCGCGGTTCGGGTTGTCGGACACGTTGCGCCCGAAACTCATATAATAGATAAACTGCTCAAGCGAGAAGCCCCGTTCGTTGTAAGCGAACGAAATATATCCGTTGTCTTTGAACGTAACGGCAAGCTTATAGTCGCTTTCCGCATACTGGCAGTCGAAAGCGTTTTGGAAAAGCTCACGAACTACGGATTCTATGGGGTAGTCTTCTACGTTTATCATTGTGTTGTAAAACGAGCGCCCCGAATATATCTCAGCGAAGTATCCGGCGAATGATTCGCGCACGTCTTTGCTTCGTTCAAGGTTAACCTCAAGCTCTTTTAGAGTTGAAGCCATTCTTTCACGGTTGTTCTGCGCGTTTGACTCGAAGAAATCTCCAAGTAACTTTTGCACGGTAGCCATAGATTCGTTTCCTTTCTGTCAACTGTATACTTTTTTATTATAACAGATTGTTAAGTCCTTGTCAACAGGATTTTATAAATTGTAGTAATAGTGTAACCCAAATAATTCGCAAAGCAAACTGTTTAATTCGCTTCGATTTAATAATTTTTGTTTTGCTCTTGACAAACAAAGCGAAACGTGGTATAATCACTTCGTTGTGTCGCTACAATCCCGCAAAGGAGAACGTCCATGGACAGCAAATCGGAGTTTATAAAATTTCTGTCTGACAACGGCGTGCTTCGTTTCGGCGACTTCACGCTGAAAAGCGGGCGCAAATCGCCATACTTCCTCAATATGGGCAGCATTTGCGGCGGTGCGGCACTGGCGGAACTCGGCAGGCACTACGCCGAATGTGTGAAGCAAAACGATATCCGCTTTGACGTGCTGTTCGGACCCGCGTACAAGGGCATACCCCTTGTTGTCACGGCTTCAGCGGCGTTGTCAAAAAGCGAAAACTACGCGAACATCACCTACTGTTTCGACCGCAAAGAAGAAAAAGACCACGGCGAGGGCGGCGGCTTTGTGGGCAAGAAACTTGTCGGCGGCGACCGCGTGCTTCTTGTTGACGACGTTATCACATCTGGCAAAGCAATCGGCGAGGTTCTGCCTAAGCTTCGTGCTGCGGCAGACGTCAGCATTGTGGGGCTTGTCATCGCGGTTGACCGTATGGAAAAGGCGCTTGACGGCGGTTTGTCGGCAACCGAGTTCGTGAAAAGCGAGTACGGCATCAACGTCTATTCGTGCGCGGACTTGAACGATGTGGTGTCGGCACTGAAGAACGACGTTATCCCCGGTAAAGAGTATCTCTCCGCTATGGAAGAATACAAAGCGAAATACGGCGCGTAATCCGTAATCGAGGTGTGGCTCAGTTTGGTAGAGCGCTGCGTTCGGGACGCAGAGGCCGCAGGTTCAACTCCTGTCACCTCGACCACAATGTATGGCTTGTCTACATTTTTACTATACACAAAAGGAGGTGAAACAATTGCCGAATATCAAGTCCGCAAAAAAGCGCGTACTTGTCTCCGCCGCACGCAATGAGCGTAACAAGGCGAACCGCACCCTCCTCAAGACTCTCATAAAGAGAGCGCGTGCAGAGGGAGCAACCGCTGACGACACCAAAACCGTGTCAATCAAGCTCGACAAAGCGGCAGGCAAGGGGCTGATTCATAAAAACAAGGCAGCAAGACTGAAAAGCCGTCTTGCAAAAGCACAAAAAGCCTCGGCTTGACCAAAGGCCCCCACCTCGGGGGCTTTTGCTTTTCCACAAAACGGATTGCAAACTACTGTTGCATTTTGGTGACACTTATGGTATAATAATTATTACTTGTTACTGTAGTTTGCGCCATCGCGTACCGCGTTGCGGTTTCATACAACGCCAACACCGGCAACTACAAAACTTAAATACGAACAACGTGGCGTATATGCCGAAAGTCATACCCCTCGGGGGCACAGGCGGGCGACCGGAAAGCCCTTGCCGCTCCCGCAGGTGCGGAAGTTTCGCTAATCAGCAACTACAAAACTTAAATACGAACAACTTACATATAAAGGATTAACCAATGTCGTCACCTGAATTTGAAAAGCTGTTGCTCGACAACCTTGATATCCTCAAAGAAATCGGCAACATTGGTATGGGGCACACGTCCACCGCGCTTTCACAAATGCTAAGTATGAAAGTGACGATGACTATCCCCGAAGTCTATATCCTCGGTGAAACCGAGGCGGCGAAGTTCGCCGAGGACGTGAGCCGTGAGAGCTTCGGCGTAACACTTGGGCTTCAAGGCGATGCCACGGGCAAGATTATCCTACTCCTCAGCAAGAAGTTTGCCGTCAAGGTTCTCAATTTCTTCTTCGGCTTTGGCCTTGAAACCGTTGACGAGCTGGACGAGATGTCGCTTTCTGTCATACAGGAAATGGGGAACATCACGTCGGGTGCTTACTGCAACTCTATTGCCTCAATGACGGGACTTTTCATTGATATATCAACGCCGACACATTGCCCCGATATCCCTGCCGCTGTCGTCAACTCGGTCAAAGACAACGGCAAACTTATGCTGATTCGCAACAGCTTCTTTATCGACAACGAAGAAATAAACAGTAACTTCCTCTTTCTCCCCGACCGAGAAACCATAGCTATGATTCTGCAAAAGCTGAAAGAATACTACGGCTTTTCTTCGTGATTCAACGTCAATGTCAACTACCGAAGGCCATATACTCCTCGGGGCACAGGCGGGCGACCGAGAGGCGCAAACCTAACAGGCGACGCGTTATTGCCCGTCCGGCACAGACTGCTTCCGCAGAAGCGGAATCTCTGCGAATAAGAACATAAAATAGTTATAGTAGGTTAAATCAATCAACGATTAACAACAAAAAGGATAAATATGCGTGCGGTAATTACGGTTATCGGCAAAGACACGGTGGGTATCCTCGCGAAAGTCACCGGTATCTGCGCCAAATACAACGTCAATGTGACAGATGTTTCACAAACTATTATGCAAGAACTGTTCGCGATGAATATGCTCGCCGATATCGACGGGCTGACCGCGCCATACGGCGCGTTCGCTGACGAAATGGGCGCGTTGGGTGATGAATTGGGGCTGAAAGTCCACGTTATGCACGAGGATATCTTTAACTCTATGCACCGAATATAAGCACCGCGTTATAATCAATGTCAACGACCGGAACATATAGCCGAAGGTCATACCCCTCGGGTCTGTGCCAAACGAGCAATAGGATTGACAGGATACGTTAATCAGAAAGAATATGTTAAACACACACGATATATTAGAAACAATCAAGATGATTTCCGAGGAGAACCTCGACATTCGCACCGTCACAATGGGGATATCCCTGCTTGACTGTGCGGGCGACGACGTGTCCTCGGTCTGCGGGAAAATCCACGCCAAAATATCACGAAGCGCCGAGCATCTTGTGTCTGCTTCAGCTGAGATAGAAAAGCGATACGGTATCCCGATAATCAACAAGCGAATAAGCGTCACGCCGATTTCGCTTCTCACCGCCGGTCTGACGAAGAAAGACCCGATTCTTCTTGCCGAAACCCTCGACCGTGCCGCCGCTGACACAGGCGTCAACTTTATCGGCGGATACTCGGCTTTAGTTCACAAAGGCTACGCCGCAGGTGATAAAGAGCTGATTGACTCGATTCCCGAGGCACTTGCGAGAACAAAGCGCGTCTGCTCGTCCGTCAACATCGGCTCAACACGCGCAGGTATCAACCTCGACGCGGCTTATCACGCGGCAAAGGTCATAAAACAGGCGGCAATACTTACGAAAGACGACAGCTTCTTCGGCGCGGCAAAAATCGTGGTGTTCTGCAACGCGGTCGAGGACAACCCGTTTATGGCAGGTGCGTTTCATGGAATCGGCGAACCCGACACCGTTATCAACGTCGGTGTCAGCGGACCCGGCGCGGTGCGCGCCGCCGTTGCAAAGCACCCCGACGCCACTATCAATGAACTCGCTGAAGTTATCAAAAAGACAGCGTTCAAGGTCACACGAATGGGGCAGTTAGTCGGCGGCGAAGTCAGCCGTTCACTCGGCGTGCAGTTCGGCATTGTCGATTTGTCGCTTGCTCCCACACCGGCGGTCGGCGACAGCGTGGCGCGAATTTTAGAAACAATGGGGCTGTCTGTCTGTGGTTGCTATGGCACCACTGCCGCTCTCGCTTTGCTGAACGACGCGGTGAAGAAAGGCGGCGTTATGGCGGCACAAAACGTCGGCGGCTTGTCGGGGGCGTTTATCCCCGTGTCAGAGGACGAGGGAATGATTGCCGCTGTTCGTCAAGGTTGCCTTACTCTCGAGAAGCTCGAGGCAATGACTGCGGTTTGCTCGGTCGGGCTTGATATGGTCGCGGTCCCCGGCGACACAAGCGACGAAGTTATCGCCGCTATGCTTGCCGACGAAGCCGCTATCGGAATGATAAACAACAAAACCACGGCTGTCCGCGTTATCCCCGCTATCGGAATGAAAGCGGGCGATGAGATAAACTTCGGCGGCTTGTTCGGCAGTGCGCCTATTATGAACATCAACACGTTCTCACCCGAGAAGTTTATCCAAAGAGGCGGTCGTATACCTGCGCCCCTGCAAAGTCTACGAAACTGATACTATACTAACTAAAAGCTAACATTATTATGGAAAAGAACTACCTGCTTAGCGTAACCCTCGACTCGGAGAACTGCACGGGTTGCACCAACTGCCTAAAGCGATGTCCGACTGAAGCCATTCGTGTGCGTGGCGGCAAAGCGAAAATCAAAAAGATGTACTGCATTGATTGCGGCGAGTGCATACGCATTTGTCCTCACCACGCAAAACGCGCCGCTTACGACTCGCTTGACACTCTTGCCGACTTTGAATACAAAATCGCTCTCCCTCCGCCGTCGTTATACGCGCAGTTCAACAACCTTGACGACAAAAGCCTTGTCCTTGACGCGCTTATTCAGTTTGGTTTTGACGAAGTGTTTGAGGTTGCGGCGGCGGCTGAGATTATCTCGGCGGCGACACGGCAAGAGCTTCGACGCGAAGGTGTGCGACTGCCTCTCATCTCGTCCGCTTGCCCGTCCACGGTGCGGCTTATCCGCGTAAGATTCCCAAATTTAATAGACAACATCTCGCGGCTTGCCGCCCCGATTGACTTGGCGGCCGACTTGGCGGTGAAAGCCGCAATCACAAAGACGGGGCTTCCCCGCGAGAAAATCGGCGTGTTCTTCATCACGCCCTGCCCCGCAAAGGTCACGTCGGTCTACTCGCCGCTTGGGATAGGCAAATCAAACGTCGACCGAGTTATTGCGGTCAGCGACATCTACCCGAAACTTCTTTCAGCAATGAAGAAAGTTTACGAGAAGTATGACGACGACGACTTCTCTCACACCAACACCATCGCGGGGAAAATCGGCGTAAGTTGGGGGAACCGCGGCGGTGAAGCGGCGGGGCTGATTATCGACCGCTATCTCGCGGCTGACGGCATTGAAAACGTAATCCGCGTGCTTAACGACCTTGAGGACAACAAGATTCACAATGTCGATTTCATTGAGCTGAACGCCTGTGCGGGCGGCTGTGTCGGCGGCGTGCTGACCGTTGAAAACCCTTTCATCGCGAACGTGAAGCTGAACAAGCTCCGCAAATATCTCCCCGTGTCGGGCACTCACACCGAGGACGGATTCCCCGAGAGTATTCGGCTGACCAAACCGATTGAATACCTGCCGCTGTTTGAATACGGCGGAAGCGTCGCCGAATCTATCGCTATGATGCAAAAGATTGACGCACAGTTTGCACGACTGCCCGGGCTTGACTGCGGTTGTTGCGGCGCACCCTCGTGCCGTGCCCACGCCGAAGATATAATAAAAGGCAAAACCACCGAGAACGAGTGTATCCACCTGCTGAAGAAGAACCTTCAGGCACTCGCGGGAGTTTCAACAGGAATATCCGGAGATTAAAATGACAGTAAAAGAGCTACTTGAACGTACCGACAAGTTCGTCATAGAAGTAGGCGGCGACTTCACGAGAGAGATTAGCCGCGTCTATGTCTGCGATTTGCTCAGCTTCGCTATGGGCAAAGCACCGGCAGACGGCGCGTGGGTCACGGTTATGGGCAACGTCAACGCTGTGGCTGTCGCTTCACTGACCGACACCGCGGTAATTGTTCTCGCTGAAAACGTCCATATCGACAACATCGGGCGAGTGAAAGCCGAGATGGGCAACATCAATGTGCTTCGGACAGAGCTTGGCGCGTTTGAGGCGTCGCTTCTGATTCATACGCTCATCACATCATAAAATGTACAAAAAAGTAAACAGTGTTGGGCTATACGGCTTGAACGCCTTTCCCGTGGCGGCTGAAATCGACGCGGCGAAGGGCGTTCCGTCTTTTGAGATAAGCGGCTTGGGCGACCAATCCGTGCAGGAGAGCCGCACCCGAATCAAAACAGCTTTGCAAAACTGCGGCGTTCTGCTGAAGGGACAGCGCATTGTCGTCAACCTTGCGCCCGCTTCAATCAAGAAAACAGGCTCGGTGTTCGACCTTGCCGTGCTTGTCGCCGTCCTTTCGGTGTCGGGTCTTGTCAAAACCGATATCGACAACGCCGCGTTCTTCGGCGAAGTATCGCTCGGCGGCGACATCGCGCCGGTCAGTGGTGCGCTTACTATGGCAATCGCGGCGGCAAAAAACGGCGTTGACGAGATATTTCTGCCGATACAAAACGCCAAAGAAGCAAGCGTGGTTGACGGCGTGGCGGTCTACGGCGTGAAAGACGTGAACAGCCTCATTCTCCACCTGTCAGGCGGTCGAAGAATCACGGCTGAACCGCGTTACGTTCCCACCGTGAGCGAGCTGCTGACGGAACTTGACTTTCGCGACGTAAAGGGGCAAAAGACCGCGAAAGAAGCGCTTGAAACAGCGGCGGCAGGGTTTCACAACATATTGCTGATAGGAACGCCCGGTACAGGCAAGAGTATGCTGGCGAAGCGATTGCCGACGATTTTGCCCGCGATGTTGTTCGACGAAAGCCTTGAAACCACGCAGATTCACTCAGTCGCGGGGATACTGAGCGGTGAAAACCCGCTTGTCACCACGCGGCCGTTTCGCCCGATTATCCACACGGCGTCAGCGGCAGGGCTTGTGGGTGGCGGCAGTGTGCCGAAACCCGGTGAGATATCCCTCGCGCACAACGGCGTGCTGTTCTTGGACGAACTCCCCGAATTTGAACGCCGCACCCTCGAAACGCTTCGTCAGCCACTTGAGGACGGTGAAGTGAACATATCGCGTGCGGGAGGAAAAGCAACCTATCCTTGCTCGGTTATGCTGGTCGCGGCAATGAACCCGTGTCCTTGCGGCAACTTCGGCCACCCAACCAAAGCCTGCACTTGTTCAAACAAAGCGGCGGCGGCGTATCTCGGGCGGATAAGCCAGCCTGTTCTCGACAGGATAGACATACAGGTGGAAGTGGCGCACGTTCCCTATGAGGATATCTCCTCACGCGGAGGCGACGGCGACTTGTCAAAGCAAATAAGAGAGCGAGTGGAGCGTGCGCGTGAGATTCAACGCGAGAGATTCAAAGGGACTGATATCCGCGTAAACGCCCGTATTCCAGCGGGGAAAATCCACGAATACTGTGTGGTTGAGCCAAAGGCAGGCGAACTGCTGAAGTCGGCGTTTGACAAACTCGGCTTGTCGGCACGTGCGTACGACAAAATCTTGAAAGTCGCCCTCACTGCCGCCGACCTCTCGGGGAAAAGCACAATCGGTACGGCACAGATATCGCGCGCCATTATGTATCGCAGTCTTGACAAGAAATACTGGTGTCCGAGCCGGACCGGCTAATAAGCTGATAGATTAAGTTGTTTGTTTAGCAATGTCAGCAATCGAAATTCATATGCCGTGCGACACCTTATTTGTTACGCTTGTGTGCGGATTAACTTGGCGGCGGAGGTTAAACTGAAAGGTTAACCGGTTAAAGAGTATAGCAAACATTGATGTAACAAAAACAAAAACTCTCCCATATCGGGAGAGTTTTTTCTTAAGTCAATGATTCTGATTGATGACGTAGATATCGACGTACTTCATTCCGAAGTTGCACGCCGCGTCATACCCGACGTCGTGCGTCCCCATATACAAATCGGCGACGCAATCGGTGAGATAACCCGTGTCAGCTGCGACAGCCGCGCCATAGACATAGCTACCGTCTTGCGACACGATGTAGACAAGCGTGCCATACGGGATAACCTTCGGGTCAACGGCAATCGTGCCGATTTGCAGCTTGCGCCCACTCGCTGTGCTTGAGCCGTAGTTGCCTGTATAGGCGTACGCTTTGCCCGATATCACCTTGGTGTAGTTCTTCGGCAAGCCGTTCTCAAGCTCAATCTCGTCAAACTGACGTTTGCTGTAGGGAGTTTTCAGTGCCGTGCCGACTGTCAAGACCTCGGTCACAGGTTCGTTGAGGATTTCTTCGCTGATGGTTTCAATCTGCTGCACTTCCCCGTTGATAACCGTTTCGCGGGTTACGGCCTTGCGTGACCCGTTCACACCGACTGTCGTGACTTCGCTGAACCAAAGCGAATGAAGCGTTGACGCTATCAGCTCTGATTCGTGCTCAATCGGTTCGATAATCTCGCGTTCAACATAACTGATACGCTGAACGATTATCTCGGTGAACGGTGTCAGCTTGGTGTTCAGCGGCGGCGACACCACGTCGTCATAATCAGGAAGAACACCCGACGACTTGAGCGCGTCCCATACCGTGCCGCCTGTCAGTTCGGCGGACAAAAGTTTGCCGCCGAAGTTTATCGGTACGGTGTACGGGTGTTCAAGGATAACTTCCTCGCCGTTTGTCACAAGCGAGTCGGCGGGGACCGATATAAAGTCAAGCTCCCCGTGAACAATGTTCTCTCTGTCGAGAACATCGGCGATAGTGTCGCCCGGCTTCGCCTCAAACTGCTGCTTCTTGCCGTCTATCGACACCGTGACTGTCACGGCTTTCTTTACGGTAAGATAAACGGTTTCGCCTTGCCAACCCGTGAAGTGATAGTCGTCGAGTTCACCGAGTTCCACGCCCGCAGTATCAAGCAACTGTTCGGGTGCGACAGGCGCGGCGGTTACCACCGCGAGGTGTTCGCCTTGTTCATCTCTGATTACGACTTCGCTTCTCTCACTCGGCGGCGCATACAACGCGGAGGTCGCGCCCATTGCCGCTATCGAGATGACAAGAGCGGCGAACAGCGACCCGAAACGTCTTTTCGGCAGCCAGTTTTTATACGAATGTATGTCCTCGGCGAGATGTTTGAGCGCAAAAGCGCAGACGTTCGCGTTGAACAGCGATACATTCGCTACGATTTCGGATATTTTGAGTACGGCTTTCAGCAGTGGCACAAGCACGCCTCTCGCCGCTGTGTCGCCGAAACTCTCGGCTTCGCTTGACGTGTCAGTCAAGCGGGGGGTGTCGTCTTGACGTACGATTGTTTTTCGTAACAAAATTATCCTCGCGGTAAGTCGATGTAGGCAGTTTAGCCTAACGCAACAGCCTTTTCAGGCGATTTCCTCAAGTATAACCGCTTCTCCCGTATTTGTCAACCAAAAATGTATGTTGAAAGTTGTGCAAGTTGCACAACACATCTAAACATATTCACCAACAAATTACACGATAAAACGGGCATTTTGGAAGCGTTGTCGGCTTTTTTGTCGAATTGTTTGGGAGTTGTCACAAAGTTGCAACCTTACACTTGGTTCAGATAAGCGACCTGTTCAGGCGACAACGTATCTATCTTGATTCCCCAGTTGACGAGTTGGCGCTTCGCCACGTCTTGGTCAACCTCTTTCGGCACGTTGATGATGTTCTTGCCGAGTTTGCCTTGATTCTTCACGAGATATTCAGCGGAGAGCGCCTGTATCGCAAACGACATATCCATTATTTCAGCCGGGTGTCCGTCGCCTGCCGCAAGGTTCACCAGCCTGCCGTCGGCAATTACATAGACACGTTTGCCGTTTGGCAAGAGATAGCCGTCTATCTTGTCGCGGGCAACCCACGTTTCTTTCGCCAACTTCTTCAGCTTCGCGACCGCGACTTCTACGTCGAAATGACCCGCGTTGCACATTATCGCGCCGTTTTTCATGTTGAGGAACGAATCCTCGGTGATAACATCGGCGCACCCCGTGACCGTGACAAAAAAGTCGCCTGTTTTCGCCGCTTCAACCATTGGCATAACCTTGAAGCCGTCCATCACGGCTTCCATTGCCTTGATTGGGTCAACTTCCGTGACGATAACGCTTGCACCAAGCCCTTTCGCCCGCATTGCCACGCCTTTGCCGCACCAGCCGTAACCGGCGACCACAACGTCTTTTCCCGCGACAATGAGGTTGGTAGTACGGTTTATCCCGTCCCAAACCGATTGCCCCGTGCCGTACCTGTTGTCGAACAAGTGCTTGCAGTCGGCATCGTTCACCAGTGCCATAGGAAACTTCAGCTTTCCTGCCTTGTCCATTGCGATAAGCCGAATGATTCCCGTCGTTGTTTCTTCACAACCACCGATTACGTTTGCGATAAGTTCCGGATATTCGTTGTGAATGAGGTTCACCACATCGCCGCCATCGTCTATGATGACGTTTGGCCCTATCTTGACCGCTTCTCTCAAGTGTTCGTTGTACTCGTCCTCGGTTGCTCCGTGCCACGCAAAGACATTCAGCCCACCTTTGACGAGAGCCGCGGCAATGTCGTCTTGTGTTGACAGCGGATTGCTTCCTGTGATATACATATCCGCCCCGCCTGCGGCAAGCACGCGGCAGAGAAACGCGGTCTTTGCCTCTAAGTGAACCGACAGCGTGACTTTCAGCCCCTTGAACGGCTGCGTCTTTTCAAAATCGCTGCGTATGCCGCAAAGGAGGGGGCAATGCGCCTCAACCCACTTGATTTTCTGTTCGCCGTGGTCGGCAAGTGCTATATCCCGTATAATGCTCATATTTGTTTCTCCTCTTGTTGTTTTGTTTTACAGTTTCGCTTTGATTCTGGTCGCCGCTTCTTCCGCTTTCGCCTTGACTTCCTCTTCGTCCACTTTGGTCAGCTTGCCGCCCTCAAGCACGACCTCACCGCCGACAATTACGGTTTCAACCTCCGTGCCTGTTGCGCTGTAGCATAACGCGCTGATTAGGTTGTTGCTGTTTGGGATAAGGTTTGTGCGGTTCAAGTCAAGAATCGTGATGTCGGCCTTTCTTCCCGGTTCAAGAAGCCCCGAGTTCAGCCCAAGTGCCCTCGCTCCGTTCTCTGTCGCCATCTTGAATACGTCGAGCGCCGACAAAGCGAGCGGGTCAAGCGTTGCGCCTTTATGGAGCAGTGCCGCAAAGTTCATCTCGCTGAACATATTGAGCTGATTGTTTGACGCGGCTCCGTCGGTACCAAGGCAGACGTTAAGCCCTGCCGCCACGAGTTTCGGCACGGGAGCGATACCGCTTGCAAGTTTCAGGTTGCTTTTGGGATTGTGCGCAATATTGACGCCTTTGTCTGAAAGAATCGCGATGTCCTCGTCACTGAGGTGAACGCAATGCGCCGCGATACAGCTGCGGTCAAACAAACCTGTTTCAGCGATATACTCGACAGGCGACTTGCCGTTGTCACGCTTGCAGTTCTCCACTTCGGCGACTGTTTCGCTGACGTGGATATGAACAGAGAGCGAAAGTTCCTCGGCTACTTCGGCACAGTATTCAAGATAGTCGCGACCCGTGGTGTAAACCGCGTGCGGACCTATCGCGAAAGTGATTTTGTTGTTGTGCTTGAACTGCGACAGACAATCACGGACCACGTTTAAGCGTTTGATACCCGCTTCATCGTTTCGGTCTTTGCCGACAAGCCCGCGGCTGAACACGCCGCGTATGCCGATGTCGGCGGCGGCACGGCAAGACGGTTCGCCGAAGATATCCATATCAAGAAACGCGCCTGTCCCCGTCTTAAGCATTTCAGCGTAACCGAGCAACGCCCCCCAGTAACCATCGTCAGGTGTGGTAGCGTCCTCGAGAGGGAACATATTGTTGAACAGCCACTCTTGAAGCGTCACATCATCGGCGTAACCGCGATAGAGCGACATATATCCGTGGGTGTGAGCGTTGACAAGGGCGGGGATAGCGAGTTTGCCTGTACCGTCGATTACTTTGTCCGCCTTGAACTCGTCGGGTTCTTCGCCCATACCCGCGATTATGCCGTCTTTGATGTAGATGTCCGTGACTTCAACGTCTGTCATCTCCTCAAGGGGGACGACAGCGGTTACGTTTTTAACAAGAATATCCATAAAACTCCCTCATTGTTGATGTGTTTACCCGTCGTTATACCTATCTATATTATACCACGCAGATGTATGCCTGTCAATATCGCCGCTGCACCTCAAATGAACGTGTCGCCTTAGCTTATTGCGTGTTGCGCCGGACTTGACTTAATGCGGGTGAGGTGATATAATAACGTATATTCTGCGTTTTCAGTCAAACCAAGGTGAAACTTTATGGAAAAGAATCGTTTTTCACGAAACAAATATTATGACGGCAAAGAATTGACTGCCGACTTGTTTGAGGGGATAGACAGCTATCACGGCGGTCGGTTGAAAATACTGCTGCGTGTGCTGTTCGGTCGCGCTGTTATGTGTGGCTGCAACATCAGCGAGCTTTATCCCGACGTCATTCAGGTCAGCGGAGGCGCGGCTGTTGACGGCAGCGGCAACCTCATATACATACCGAAGAACGAGCCGATTCCGCTGAAAGGTCTGCTGAAGAACGGACTGCCGCAGAACCGCGTGCTGAATGTTTGGCTGTCGTTCAACGAGCAAGAGGACGACGACGTGACAGCGGAGAAGTACGCTTTCTCGTCGGACGAGCCGACAGGCGGCGTGCTTTTGGCGGCGGTTCGGCTGAACGAGAACGGCACGATTGCCGCGATTGAGAATCGACGTTTGGCGTTTGATTCGTTTTATCTTCGTGATATACGCCGCGCAATCAGCGCGGACATCGAGGACAAACTGGCGCAAACTCAAAAAGAGTTTGAAGAGAACAAGCGTCAACTGATAAACAGCATTGAAGCCGAAGCGGAAAACCTGCGCGATGTACCCGCAGTAAGAAGCGGCACGTTTACCATAAACGCGAGAACACGCTCAAAGAAGTTTTTGTCTGAGGAAATAAAGCTCGACTTAATTGGCAACCCGCAAATCAGCGTCGGTTTTGTCGGCGAATACTCGGGAAGCACCGAGGTGATTTACGGGGACACAGGTCTGTTCAAAAGAAAAGGCAGGCTTGAGATACAAAGCCAAGCAATCCGTGTTATCAAGCCAAACAATTCGTTTGTGTTTTGCGTTCAGTTCACCAAGGCGGTGAAAGGCAAGTCGTTTCAGTTTGAGTGGTCGGCAATCGGCGAAACAGAATCAGAGTAACCAATGGAAATAAACTTCGGTTTGACAAAAAACAAGGGCATTTGGGATAAGATGGGCAGTTTTCTCCCCGAGGAGCGCTATCACCCCGAAAAAAGCGAGCCACAAGCACAAACGCCCGACACCACACACGAAGAACCTGCCGTGGAAACAGCGGCGGACTTCTTTGCTGTGCCCGAAGCCGCGATAACAGACGAACCCGACGCGCCGACCGCACCGACACGCTATCAGTTTTACGCTGATTTCCCCGACAACGGCGGCACGCTTGCCCCGGGCGGTGAGATTGCGGGTCACGAAGACGTGGTAGCTGTGTCTGAAGTAATAACAGGCAATAATCTGCTGAAAGACGCGTATATAACTTCACCCGAAACCCAGTGCCGCGCCTACTTCAGCGGCGGCAAACCCGTGGCTGAGGATTTCTCTGTCGGCATAAGTTTTGCTTTAGGCGACACGTTGTTTGACACGGTGCGCCTGACCCTTGACATAAACCTCAAAACGCTGACCGAAACAGGCGCGTTTGTCTGGGGGCTGCTTGTTGACAATGAACAGCGAAAGATAACCTCGCTGTTTGACGGCGGCGTCCTCACAGTCACAGCGGACACGCCCGTGTTCGGCAGAACCTGCCTTGTCGCCGCGTTGTCCGACCCCGCTCTCCTCAAGGACAGCGTGGGCTTCGCCTACAAGCCGCCCGTGTTTGATTTCGGTGCCGAACGACTTCGCCCCGACCTCGTGTTCCGCGGCGGTGTGAGAGAGCGCGGCGCGTTCTATCCGTTCGGCAAGTCACTTGAAGATAACGCCGAGTTCTACCTCAAGTGTGACTCTGCGTTCTCGCTAAAATGGTCTGAAATACGTTTGGCGTTTCGCACCGAGATAGAACAACGCGACTTCTCGCTTCGCGCACTCCTCGGTGAAGAATACGCCGAGGCAATCGACGGGCTTGTCGCCCCAAGCAAACCCAAAAAGCTGAAGCCGAAACGCCGCCCCCCTCAAGTGAAAGTGGAGGACTTTGCCGCCGAATACTGGAACGGCGCGTTCTTCACGGAGTTTGAGCGCGTGAGATACGACAAAGATATCTTCGCCGAAGAAACCGACCGTCGCCGCGATATCTTGTTTGAAATACCGTCGGACTTCTCGGAATGTGAAGTGAACGGCGTGCGTGGCTTTTGGGTGCGGTTTCGTCGCACGAACAGCGACATAAAGCCGTTTATCCGCACAGAACATTGCCCCAAAATCTCACAGCTTACACTCGGCAGGGCAAAAGTGACAAGCAAAGTCCCCGCGAGTTACATAGTCGGCGAAAACATAACGGAGCTTAAGCAAGGCGACACGATACTAAGCAAATTGGTTGACAGGGGCACGCTGACCCTCGTGTTTCAGCAGCGTCTGCCGTCTGATATCACCGCGTATTTCACCGAGGGTTTGGGTATAACCGCGGTTGATTTCTCCGCTGTCGCCGAGTTTGACCACACAAGCGGGCTCGCAAACGCCGGTGCTGTCCGCGTGAAGAAAGACGCGTTGGTTCGTGAAAACGGGCTTGCTTTCGTGACCGTGCCGCTGCTTCAAAACCTTGACAGATTGCCGAAAGCGACCTTCAACGCCGCAATCTGTGAAACCGCCGAGGACATTCGCGGCTGCAGCATAACGCCGCTGTCTGTGCCTGTCAGCGCTGCAAATGAAACAGAAACATCAGTATCACTCGGCGTTGACCCCGACAGCCTTTGCCGTATGCTTGCGGCGCAGTTCCCGAGTGTGAAAGTGACGGAAGCAAAGCAAGACAGCGAGGGAATGAACATCTTCGCCGATGTGCCGTATTCGCGGCTTGATGAGTTGACAAACGGTATCGGCGGCTTTGTCGCGGACACGCTGACCGGTGCGGACTGCCAAGTGTTGCCGCAAACAGTATCAATTGAGATTTCCCTCAAACCGGCTCAGCCGGTTCAGCCGGTTCACTCTGTACCATTGCCGCAAGTAGTTGTTGCTCCTGTTGAACCTGAAACTGTTGCTCCCGTTAAATCGGAACCTGTTGCTCCCGTTGAGCCTGAACCTGTGATTCAAGAACCGATTAAACTAACTAAGTTAGTTAGACGAAACACCACGTCGCCCGTCATCGGTGCGGCTCGGCTTGGTACAGGCGCGACAATGGGAGGCGGTGCAGCTTGAAGAATCCGCGACACTATGAGTTTGCGGAAGCACAGTTGTCGGCTCGCCGCAAAAAGAACGCCGCCTTGACCGAATCACGCCGCGAAGAAGTTCGCCGTTCTATTCCCGAAGCAAACAGACTTCTCGACAACATTGCCGACACAGGCACCAAGATAGTGCGGCTTATCGGAAGCAAAGGCGACATTCGTGCCGAAGTGGCGAAGATAGAGAAAACCAACAACGAATTACGCAAACAGCTGAAAGACCTGCTTCGCTCTAACGGCAAGCCCACCGATTATCTCGAGCCGATTTACGACTGCGGCGTTTGCCGCGACAGCGGAGTGGCAAACGGACAGCGCTGCGGCTGCTTCAATCTGTTGGTGCGGCAATGTGCCACGAACGAACTGAACGAGCGTTCTCCGCTGAAACTCGCAACGTTTGACACATTCAGCTCCGAGGAATTCAAGGGGGACGACCGCCGTTATATTGAAGGGCTGAAGTCTGAGTGTGAACTCTTTGCCGATGAATTCAACCCCGACCCAAACCGACAAACCAACACGGGGCTTCTGTTCACAGGGCCACCGGGCACGGGGAAAACCCACCTTGCTCTCGCTATTGCCAACCGCGTCGTTGAACGTGGTCGCGGGTACGGCGTCGTCTATGGTTCGGTGCCCGACCTGCTTATTCAAGCGGAACACGAGCATTTCCGTAAGTGGGACGACTCACAGGTTGACACGCTCCAGCTTCTTCGTGAGTGTTCGCTGCTGATTCTCGACGACCTCGGCGTTGAAACACGGACGCCGTTCTACAGTATGACGCTTTACGGCATAATGAACGCGCGTATATGCCGCGGCTTGTCAACAATTGTCAGCACCAACCTGAAACTCGAAGAACTGCAAGTGAGATACGACCAGCGGCTGAACTCGCGGCTCGGTGCGTTAAAGCTGATAAGAACACGCGGCAGAGATATGCGGCTGAAGAAAACCACGGCAAAGCCACCCTACAACGACCACTTGAATGATGTGTGGAATTAAACAAAAGCCTCTCCCAAACGGGAGAGGTTCTTGTTTTGTTTTAGTTCTTAGAACACGCTTCAAGCAGCGCGAGATACCACCCTGCGCTACCTGTGTAGATGCTCCAGCCACCTCGTCCGTACATACTCGGGTTGGTATAGATGTCGGCCGCGAGATAATACGGTTCGGTCTTATAGTTTTCGTTTCTGCCAAAAGGCGCAATCGCTTTTGCCACGCGTTTCGCGTCTGTCATTCGGTCGGCTTTCACGAGGGCAAGCCCCAGCCAGACTGCCGCGTGGGTGTACTGACCGCCGTTTTCACGCACACCCGAGGGGTAACTCGCCACATACCCGGGTCGTTCGTCCGTGTTCTCTCGTGAAAACGGCGGCGAAAACAGGCGCACCACACCGCCGTTTTCGTCAAATAATTCGCGAAGCGCTGTATCAAGCGCAATGTTTACGCGGTCTTTGTCGGGCATTGAACAAAGCGAAGCGAACACTTGCGGCAACAAGTCAAGCTTGCAAGAGCGGCTTGCCACACTGCCGAGTTTGCTGCCATCGTCATAAAACCCTCTGATATATCGGTCTTTCTCCCACGCTTCAGTGTCGAGGTTTTGCTTAAGCCGCACCGAACGGTTAATCAGCGTGTCGCGGTAATCTGTGTCGCCGCGATACGCCGAGATGAGAGCGAACCGCTCCGCCGCGAGTGCGTAGAACATTGAGCCCCAGACGCTTTCACCCTTGCCGCCTATCCCAACTTCATTATAGCCGTCGCACCAATCGCCCCCTCCCATAAGAATCAGCCCGTGTTCCCCCGTCTTGAAGCCGTGTTCAAGCGCACGTTTCGCGTGTTCATAGATATCCGCGGTTTCCTCGCTCTCGTTCACTTCAAAGTAACGCTCGTGTTCGTTTGGCCGGAGCGGCGGCGCGTCTAAAAAGCGCGTCTTTATGCCGAGGATATCCGCGTCGCCTGTCGTCGCGACGTATTCGGCGAGAACATACGGCAGCCAAAGCAAGTCGTCACAGTATCGGGTGCGAACCCCACGTTTGCCGCCCATTATGTCGTGCCACCAATGAAGCACGTCCCCCTCGCGAAACTGCGCCGCCGAATGTCGCACGATTTGCCGACGCGCCGCGTCTTTGTCAAAGCGGCAGACAGCGAGTGCGTCTTGCAGTTGGTCACGAAAGCCAAACGCCCCCGAGTTTTGATAAAACCCCGTTCGCGCATAAATCCTTGCGCCGAGTGCCTGCCACGGAAGCCAGTGCGTCGCCATTTCAGCAAAGCGAAAGTCCTTGAACTCGCAGTCTGTCTTGTATCGCGGCGCGTCCGCATAAGGCGTGTTCACCACGGCGCGGCAAAGCGAGAGCGGGTCGGTCATGTTCTTCGTGAATGAAAGAATAAACTTGATTTTGTCGGTGTGTTTAGGCGGCAACTTCAGCGGCACAGTCGCCGCCGCGATAAGTCCGCCGCGATTGTCCGCCGTGTTATCTCTCGTGAAGAACGCGTCGCGGCCAAACGTGAAGCCGCACTCGCGGTTCACGGCAAGGCACATCGCACCCGACAACGCGCCGTTCCCGTATTGCCGAAGCAGAGCCGCGTGCTTGCTCACCACTTCAGGCGACACAAACCGTGAAGCGGTGCGTTCCACTCCAAGCACAGGCTCGGTGTAAAACGCAAGCGATGTGTTCACTTCTTTTGCTGATTTGTTTGTGACGGTGACTGTTATCTCTTTCGCCGCGCCTTTCTTATACACGTTCACCTCGGTCGTAAAAGCCAAGTCCTCATAAGCGGAGCGATATGCCGCCCTGTTTGGGCTGAACAGCGTTACCGCACCGTCAACAATGTCAACAAACGCGTGTTCCGCGCTTAGAAGCAACATCTCGCCTTTGTTGTCGGCGCAGAGGTCGTTTTGCCACGGTGTCAGCTTGTTTTCCCTTGAGTTGAACGCCCAGCTGAAGCCAAGCGACCTCTCGGACACCAAGCACCCGAACGACGAGTTGGCAAGCACATTGCACCACGGCGTGTCAGTCGGTTCTTCGATGATAAACAAGCCGTTTTCCTCAAACCTGTTGCCGTTTCCCGTCAAGCCGAGAGGTTCGCACGGGATAACGGGGAATCGCCGCCTTGTGTCGGTCTGTTCGCTTTGAAGTTCAAGCGACTTGATTTCGTACCGCGAAAACGCGTGGATTAGCGACAGGGTTTCTTTGTCGGTGTTTTCCTCGTCAATGACAAAGATTTCCGTGCCCGCTTCACCGCGTGTCGCCTGCGCTTCTCTCACCGCTTCGCTGTTTTTGCAAATTGCCGCCACATCAAACTGCACGCCACACGCTGAGAGCGACTTTTTCAGTTCAGCGGCATACGCAAGCGTGTCGCCCCCGCCGCTGACCGTGATGAGCGGAACGTCCCCCGATATGCCGAACCGCCACAACCCCGACAACGACAATCTGTTGTCACGCACTGCGGTTTCATCACGAAGCGGCGTCCAAAGAAGATACGGCAGCACTGTTTCAGAGAGTCTGCCTCTCACGGTTTCGGGCGGAAGCGGCGACGTCACTTCTGGCCCGGGTGCGTAGTCCTCCATGTCGCGGATTTCCTCCGCTGTTTCTATCACGTCTGCTTCCGTGTCGCCAAAGCAAGCGAACATCACAGCTTCGACCTGTGAATGTGGGTTTATCTCAAGTTCATAACCAAGGAGAGCGCAAGGCGACACGGCCTCGCCTCCGTCGCCACCGTCAAGGCAGTGGAACGCCGAGAATATGCCGCCGTTTCGTTCTTCCACGCGTTCGCGGTCAAACGAAAACGTGTACGGTTGTTCTACATCAACAAAGCCAACAGCCGCGAATATCTCTTTGTCGCCCGTCCGTTCTTTCCGCGAGAATATGACGAGATTCTCGGCTTTCAGCCACTTTGCCTTGAGAAACATATCGGAGAAAGCAGGGTGGGCGGTGAAGTCGCGAGGGGAGGAAAGCATAGGCTCGAGATACGCGGCAAGCGTGAGGATTCGTTTTGTGCCGCCCGTGTTCTCCACAGCAAAGCGGCGGATTTCCGCAGGAATATTCGGCAAAGCAAAGACCTGCATACCTGCCCGTATTCCGCGAAAGTTGCGGTAATACTCGGCGCAGTTTGATAAAAACTGCACGGAATACTCGTTCTTCTTCGTGTTCGTGCTTTCGTCAGCGAAGAAGAGCGCGGCTCTGTCGTTCTCACACAAGGCAAAGAGGTTGCCGCGTGGGTGATACAAGTCGTCGGTTCGCTTCCAAACGGAAACGCCGCCAAAGTAGCAGTCATAGACGCCCGTGTCGGTCATAATCAGCGATACCGCCCCGTTTGACACGACGCGCGCCCTCGGCGTGTATCGCGAGATATCGCCGACATAAGTCGCCGCTCCGTCATAAAGCGGGTCGTCGCCGCCGCCTTTCGGTGAGTCAAGCACAGTTTCACCGATGATTATTTCTTCTTCAAGGAACTCCGAAGCCGCCGCCATTCGCTCGTCCGACATAAACAGCCGCCTGATTCTCCCGTCAAGAAGCGCGTTTGTCGCACCGGCAATCGACATACCGACGTGATGTGCCATGTGGCTTTTGACTAAAGCGTAACCGCCGCCTGTTCTTCGCTTGGTGAAGTCCGCCGCTTCGTAGAACCCGTATCTCTCGTGGAACAATCCGAGTTTCTGCAGTTTCGCGAGATTGTTGAACGCGCCAATCGGGTCAAGCGAGAGCGTGAGGTAGGTTGAATACGGCGAGATGACGCGTTCACGGTTCATTCCCGCTTTCAGCGCCGCCGCGTCTGTGCCGTGCGCCTTGTACTGATAGTTCAGCATACGGTCAAAGGCATAGTATCCACTCTCTGACACGCCGTACGGCAGCCCCGTTTCTTCGGCGCGTTTCTTCTGTACATAGAGAGAATAGCGTATCGCCTCATATCCCGCGCCGCCTTCTTTTGACGACAGGAATATCTCAGGCATAAAGTATTCAAAGCAGGTGCCTGTCCACGCGACAGGCGCGGCAAACCTGCCGCACTTGCCCATTGTCCGACCGAGTGCCTGCCAATGTTCTCTGCCTGCCGCGCCGAGTGCCACCGCCACATAAGACGTGAGCCTTGCTTCCGACATCAGCAGGTCATACTTGTGCCGTGAGAACGCCTGCTCATCGGTGTCATAGCCGATACTGAAGAGCTTTCGCTTCTTGTCGTAGAACGCGCCGATATCAGTTGACGATATCAGCTTTTCCACACGAAAAACCAAATCGTCGGGCGACTTGACCGACAACAGCGACTGCTTCAGCACAATAAGGCAAGCGAGAAAGTTGCCGCTGTCAACACTTGAAACAAACGGCGAGATGACCTTCAGCGTTTTTGTGTCGTACCAGTTGAAGAGATTGCCGCGCCACTTCTCCAGTTTCTCGATTGTAGAAATTGTTTTCGCGGCACGTTCGGTCATTCCTCGCGGCGTGATATACCCAAGTGCCTGCGCCGACACGATTGCAAGCAGATACATTCCGATGTTGGTTGGTGAGGTGTTGAAGCAAACGCGGTATACAGGCGAGTACTGCACGTTGTCGGGGGGCAAGAACCGCGTTTCTGCGTTCACGTAGTCTTCGTAGAACTCAAACATCATCTCGGCTTGCTGTTCCAGCTCAAACCTTGCGCCGTCACTCAGCTTCGCGTGTTCGCTTTGACGCGTGCCGTCAGCCCACGCCATTATCGGAAGCACCGACGAAAAGAACAGACCAATCACTATCGCCGACATATCTCCGCGATACGCCGACAACGCCAAGAACGCCACACCAAGTGCTTCCGCAGTCAGCAAATGTGAAAAGCCGCCGCGTTTCTTCTCAAAAGCCGACGACACCGTCCAGTCCAGCAAACCTCGCTTTGACAGAAGCATACGCCACATCGTGCCGACTGCCGCGTCCAGTGACACGAGAGCGGCTTTCGGCGCAAGCACAAGCTCTAACGCGCATTGCCGCAGAAGCGTGGTCACTTGTGTGGCGACAGGCGAGTAGAACCGGCGTTTAAGCGCGTAACGCCCACCACGTGCCAATCCCGGCACAAATCCCGTGAAGAACGGCGTGATAAGAGCAAGAAACCCTGTGAGAACAAACAGCGGTTCAGCAAACCAGACACCGTAAAACAAACAAAGCATAACGATAAACGGCGTAGCCGCACGTCTCGCGTTGTCAAAAAGTTTCCACCTTGTCAGTCCGCTGAATCTCCCGTCAAACACATACGAAAAGTTTTGCAGGTCGCCGCGATACCAGCGGTGCTGTCGGGCAAAGTACGCCGCGCTGTTTGGAGGAAACCCGTCAGAGAACTCCACACCACCGGCAAAGAGAACGCCGCACGCTCCCCCCTCGAGTATATCGTGTGACAACACGCGTTCCCTCGCAAAAGCGTTCTCGCCGCATTTGTCAAGGAACAAGTCCACGTTGATTAAGCCTTTCCCCGTGAACGTGCCCTCACCGAAGCAGTCTTGATATAACTCCGACGAAAAGCAGTCGTAGCTTGACGCGCCGGCACTGCCGCCACACCCCGCCATAACCCGCGAGAACCCCGTACGGAGGTATGCCGACAACTGCACGGTTATCCGCGGTGAGATTATCCCAAAGCGGCGGTTAGCGGGGTGAAGCGCCACCGCAACCAAATCTTTCACGCCGCCGAGTGTCGGCACCGTATCAAAGTCAAGCGCACAGACAAACCGCACGCCATCAAGCGCCGTCAAGTCGCCCGCTATCAGTGAAAAACCGCGTTCTTTCGGTTTGCCGTCAGGCCGAAGCAGCCGCATAAGCGACAAAAGCGCGCCGCGTTTGCGCTCCTCGCCTTGCCACTTGCGCTGTGTCTTTGAAAAACTGCGTTTGCGAATAAGCACAACAAAGCCGTCCTCTTTGTCGCACACCGCTTTCTCCGCAAACGACAGCAGTGTTTCGTCTGTTTCCGATGTTTCGTGCTTAGACGGCGGCAAATCACACAGCAAACAAAAGCCGATGTTCTCGCCGCGATTCTTGATTTTTGCGGCGCGCAGCTTCGCCACACCCTCGGCTATGTCCTCCTCAGAGGATACAAGCGTCGATATGGCGACCAGCGTCTTTGCCGCGTCGGGTATTTCTTTCAAGTCAACGGCGTAGTCTCGCCGCTTGAACTTTGTGGTTTTGATAGTCACGATGTCGGCAATCGGCTTGACCACCGCCGCTATCGCAAAATAGCTGACGACAGCACCCCACGCGCCCGTGCCCGTCACCCACGAGAGCGCCGCCGACAGCGCGCCGATAAGCAGAAGCAGCGACATTATATATCGTCTTAGGTTTCGATAAGGAAACACCAAGCGGAAATCGCCGCCGATTATCTCGCCGACGTCACGCGGTTGCTTTGGCAGCGGCACAACCTTTGAACCGCCGTCTGTGCCGGTGACGGCAAAGACTTCGCCGTATTCGGCACGACCGACAGAACGGCGCACGTATTCACCCGCAAGCCGCGATTCGTCAATGCCTATTTCCTCCGCGACTTCCGCCGTCATTGTCCGATAAAGCGCACGCGTTCTCTCGTCGGCAAGCGTGTAACCCTCGGCTTGCCGCAAAACACGCTCAATCGGGTTTATCCGCAAGAACTCCGCGCCGTCTATGTCGGACAACGCAAAGATTTTGGCGGCGGCACTTGTGTCGGATTCGGCGTGCTTCAGCACCGAGAACTTTGTCTGCCACAGCAACGTGTCTATATCGGCACCACGGAGAGCAAACCGTGCCGCCGCCCCGTTTGCCGCCGTCAACAGTCCGTCCGCTGTCATCTCGTCGGCCGACAATGAGGCGAGAGCGCCGCCGAGAAGCGGCTCGGCGTTCTCGTCAATCGTCACGCGTATGTTCTTGTTTGCTTTCAGCATCGCCGATATTTCTTTATCGAGCAGGCGGCGGTCGCTTGCGCCGACACTTTGAAGAAAACGGCGGCGATAGGTGCGAAGCCGCGGGAATAACGAGCGAAGTTTGACGCGCTTTGTTTCGGTGTTCAAAGTGAAACTCCTGTTTAATGTTAGACTAATCGGCTTTATTATCGGCGAAGTTGGGGATTTTATACAGAAGTTTTCACTCAAACGCACCATTGCTTGTTGAAAAGTTAGTGTGAAGCACTTGCGTTTTAACGCAACGTATGGTATAATAGCTGTATTATCTTACGAAAATGTTACCCAATTGCAACCCACACAACATATAGAACAAGTCTGACGGACAGGTATATGAACAAAAATCGTTCAACCACAATCATCACGGCGGCAGTGGCGCTGCTTGCTGTCGCGGCAGTCGTCTTTGCTGTAATAAAAGTGTCGCAAAGCGAGAGAATCCGACAAGAGTTCGAGGACGAAAAAGAACAGACGTTTATCCCAAGCGCGGAACTTCTGGTTGAGATGCAGGACAACGCCGAACGACTTGTCGCCGCCGACTATGAAATCGTCAAGCTGTTCTACACCAAAGGGCTTGACCACGAGCCCGAACCTTACGGCAACCTACCCGAGGACGGGTACTTCTTTGCCGTGAGCGACAAGTACAAGACACTCGACAGTATCTATGAGCTTCTGTTCAACACATTCACGAAAGAAACGGCTGACGCGATAAAGGCGAGCGACAAAACCTACGCCGACCGTGAAGGCAGGCTCGGCATAAGCGAGAAGTTCGCGCCGAACACAGGCTACGATATCGACTGGACTGAGCCGTCTTATGTGATAACGGCGGAAGCTGAAGATAAGTGTACCCTCGGTCTTACCCTCAAGCACGCGGGTGAACCGCTGAACATCACCGTCGGAATGACAAAGCAAGGCGGCATTTGGCTCCTTGACGAGTTGATATATGAATAAATCGAAAAGCAAGTCGCTAATCAGCGCACTAAACGTCTACTCGGTCGCGGGGCAGTTCGGCTTTGCCGTTCTTGTGCCGCTTCTTCTGTTCATTTGGGGCGGCGTTTCCCTTGCCCGATACCTCGCGCTTCCTCAATGGACGACCACGCTTTGCGTGATACTCGGGATTCTCTCGATGATATGCGGGCTTTGCAACTTCATTGCTATGCTGATTCACCGCTATGGGCAAGACAAAGTTTGCTCGGTAGAAGCGAAGCCGACTCCGCGGTTTAATCGCCGCGACAACGATTATAGCAGGTTAAATTAAAAAGAAGTATTTGTGAACACATATCGACTTGAACGCCGTCACCCCGGCTTTGTTATCGCGGCAAGAGAGCTTGCGGCAATGGTGCCTTTCTTTATCGGGGCAAACGGTGCTTTGCTGATACTGACGGGCGTTTATGGGCTGCTTGTCAAAGGAATCGGCGTTGACGTGCCGCTTGGGCTGCTCGTCGGCAACATAGTTATGCTTGGGCATTACCTGCTGATAGGCGTTGGCGCGGACGAAACCCTCAAAACACGAAAGACCGACAAAGCAAAGTTCCGTTCAAACACTTGGTTCTTTATTCGATACTTCGGTGTGTTTATTATCTACGCGGTTCTCCTCACGTTTGGGCTGATATCCATTGCCACGTCGCTTCCGCCGCTTTTCTTCCCAAAGATTTATTACTTCGCCTCGGCGTTTACCACAAGACACACGGAGTAGAGTTTATGACGCCACAACTGCTTGCGCGCGAGTTCAACCCACAAGGTCCGCTCTATCACAAGATTGCCGATATAGGCGGCTTTCAGTTTATTATATCCGAAACGATTATCGTTCAGTGGCTTGTCGTGTTGGCTTGGGGAATCATCTTCTTCATTCTCGGTCGCAACCTGAAAGAACGCCCCGAGTCACGCCGACAAGTAGCCGCGGAGTTCCTCGTCACGTTTTTCATCACCACGGTTGTTGAAAATATGGGCGAGAATTACCGCAAGCTGACCGTCTACATCGGGCCGCTCCTTTGCTTCTCGCTTCTTTCCAATCTTATGGGACTGCTTGGGTTTCGCAGTCCTACGTCAGACGTGTCGATGATAGCGGCGTGGGGCATCATCACGTTCTTCATGGTTCAGATAAACAAATTCAGAACAGGCGGCATTGGCGGTTTAGGCAGCTCGCTGCTTCAGCCGGTCTTCTTTATGCTTCCGTTCAACATAGTCAGCGAGTTTTCAAACCCTCTGTCGCAAACGCTTCGTCATTTCGCCAACATTCTCGCGGGTGGTGTTATAGGCGGGCTGGTTTACTTCGCTTTGTCGGGGATTGTGCCCGGTGGCTGGACCGCAATCGGTATCCCTGCGGCTCTCTCGCTTTACTTTGACATATTCTCGGGAGTGATACAGGCGTATATCTTCGCAATGCTGACTATATCGTACGTGGCAAGCGCCGACATGGCTTAATTAAAAAACGCGAAGTATTAACTATTCAACAAACACCATAAAAGCAACTATATTCTGAGGAGGATTTTCTTATGGACCAGAACACCTACAACGCGCTCGTACTCGGCGCATCGGCAATCGGCTCAGGCGCGGCGATGATAGCGGGCATTGGCCCCGGTATCGGCGAGGGTTATTGCGCGGGCAAAACGGTTGAGGCAATCGCAAGACAACCCGAAGCGCAAGGCGTTCTCACAAGAACAATGATTATCGGCGACGCTATTGCCGAAACCACGGGACTTTACGCCCTCGTCGTCGCGCTTCTTCTTATGTTCGCTAATCCGTTCACGGGCAAGTTTGTTTCGTGACCACCTACCCAATCCCTGAAAGGAACCACCTATGGGAATAACACTGCTTGCGGATTACTTTCCGTTAGTTTCTATAGACCCGTCAACCATTCTGCTGACACTCGCGAACACGGCAATCATTATGTTGCTGTATTTCAAGTTTCTGCACCAGCCTGTATGCAGAGTGCTTGACAAACGAAAAGCCGCAACCTTGAAAGAAATCGAGGACGCACGTATCGCGAAAGAGAAAGCCGAAGCGACAGAGCGTGAGTATCTCGAGCGGCTGGCACAGTCGAAAGAAGAAGCGCAGTCGCTTCTTGCCGAGGCGACGCGTCGGGCACAGAAACGCGAAGAAGAGATTATCGCAAAAGCGGAGAAGTCGGCGGCGAATCTGCTTGAACGTGAGCGCGAGAACATAGAGCGAGAAAGAAAACGTGCCGTCAACGAGATAAAAGACCAGTTCGCGGGGCTTGTTGTGCTTGCGGCAAGCGCGGTCGCCGAGAAAGAAATCAACGAATCGGCAAACAGCCGGCTGATTGACGGCTTCCTCGCTAATCTGTCTAACTGAACCCAATAAGGGAGCAACAATGCCTTCAACCGTAGAGAAACTCTATTCAGGCGCACTGTTTTCGCTGATAACCGAGGAGAAAGGCGACACTTCGCCGGTTCTCCAAGAAACCGAAACGGAGCTGTCGGCAGTAGCGGAGATAATCGAGCAGAACCCCGCGTTCTCTCGCACCCTGAATGCGCCGACACTTGCCGCTGACGAGAAACTTGCGGCGATTGACAACGTGTTCAAGGGCAGAGTCGGCGATTATACCTACAACCTGCTTCGTGTGATGACAAGCAAAGGCAGGCTGTCGTATCTTCCACGCACAGCACGTGCGTTCAAGTCGCTTTGCAACGAAAGGCTCGGCATTGCCGAAGTTGTTGTGTCGTCGCGTTACGCGCTCACTGCGGAGCAGAAGTCGCGGCTTGTGGCAAAACTTGCCGCGGTTATCGGCAAAGAAATTCGACTGAAAGAACGCGTGGACACAAGTTTAATCGGCGGCATTGTCGTTGATTATGGCACAACGCGGTTCGACGGCAGCGTCAAAACGCGGCTTGAAACACTGCGGCAAACTATCGCGGGCACAATCGCGTAAGTCACGGCACAAGCTAAATGTCAACAACTGCGGCACATATCCGAAGGTCATATCCCTCGGGGCACAGGCGGGCGACCGGAACGACTCAGTCGACGCCCTTGCCACTCCCACAGAAGCGGAATCTCCGTGAAGCGAATTGTTAAGTTTGTTGACATTAGATAGAAACCTACTAAAAGGTGAATAAATGGAACTTCGTCCCGATGAAATAACAGCCCTCATCAAAGAACAGATAAGAGGATTTGACACAAAGATTCGCCGTGACGACACAGGCTCGGTCGTTACAGTCGGCGATGGTATCGTACGTATCCACGGGTTAGAGCAGTGTATGCTGAACGAGCTGCTCGAGTTCGACAACGGTGTGCGCTGTATGGCGCTGAACCTTGAGCAAGACTTTGTGGGTGCGGTTATGCTTGGGTCTGACGCCGACATAAAAGAAGGCGCGGCTGTTCGCCGAACAGGTCAAATCGTGTCTGTCCCTGTTGGCGAGGAGCTCCTCGGCCGTGTGGTCGGCTCGCTTGGCAACCCGATTGACGGCAAAGGCGCGGTCCTCACGACCGAAACCCGCCCGATTGAGAAAATTGCGCCCGGCATCATCACGCGTGAACACGTCAAGGTGCCGCTTCAAACGGGAATCAAAGCGATTGATTCTATGATTCCTATCGGTCGCGGTCAGCGTGAGCTGATTATCGGCGACCGTCAAACAGGTAAAACCACCATCGCTCTCGACACTATCATCAACCAAAAGGGCGGCGACGTTATCTGTATCTACGTCGCAATCGGACAAAAAAGCTCTACCGTGGCTTCCGTTGTGCAGCAGCTCAGTGCCTCCGGCGCAATGGATTACACAATCGTCGTCGCCGCAAACGCGTCTGAACTCGCTCCTATCCAGTATATCGCGCCCTACGCGGGTGCGGCAATGGGCGAGTACTTCGTCGAAAAAGGCAAAGACGTTTTGATTATCTATGACGACTTGTCGAAGCACGCCGTGGCTTACCGCGCACTCTCGCTGCTCCTCAAACGACCGCCGGGACGTGAAGCGTATCCGGGAGATGTGTTTTATCTTCATTCTCGTTTGCTTGAACGCGCCGCCAACTTGAACGAGAACTACGGCGGCGGTTCACTCACCGCTCTGCCTATCATTGAAACACAGGCGGGCGATATCTCCGCCTATATCCCGACCAACGTCATATCAATCACCGACGGGCAAATCTTCCTTGAAAGCGAGCTGTTCAACAGCGGCGTAAGACCCGCGGTCAACCCCGGCATATCTGTATCCCGTGTCGGCGGCGACGCGCAAATCAAGGCGATGAAGAAGGTCGCGGGTTCGCTGAAACTCGAGTACTCGCAGTACCGCGAGCTTCAGGCGTTTGCACAGTTTGGCTCTGACCTCGACAAAGACACCAAAGAGCGACTTGATAAAGGCGAGCGTATCGTTGAGATACTGAAGCAAGGCAAGTCGGCTCCGCTTTCGGTTGCGAATCAAATCTACATCATCTTCGCGGTAATCAACAACTACCTCAAAGACATCGCGGTTGACCAAATCGGCGAGTATGAGGAGCAGTTGTTCTCGTTTATGGAAGAAACGCACTCAGAGCTGACCGCAATCATCACCAAAGAAAAAGTTCTCACGTCGTCAGACGAGCAGAACTTGAACGCGATTATCGGCGAATTCACCGACAAATACATCAAATCACATTGACACCAAAGGAGAACAACTGTGGCAAGAGCGTCATTTATACTCAGCATTATAGCGATTGTGCTGTCGGCAGCATCGGCCGGGATACTCGCGGCAGGGCTTTTCTTGAAGAAGCAGACCTACTTTGAAGCGAACTGACTAATACATTCTGATTCACAACAGGGGCGTGGGCAATGGCAAAAGGCAACATGAAAACCATCAAGCGGCGTATCAAAAGCGTTGGCTCTACGATGAAGATTACCAAGGCAATGGAGATGGTTGCCAGCTCAAAGTTTCGCCGTGCCAAAACACGCGCCGAGTCGTCGCGCCCGTTCTTTGAAACACTTTACTCGCTTTTGTCCGACATTGCAAGAGAAACCGACACCCTCGAAACCGTGTTTACACGGTCGCGCGAGGTGAAGAACAGCCTTTATATAGTAGTGGCAGGCGACAGAGGACTTGCGGGGGGATACAACTCGACCATACTGAAGCAAGCGGTTCACGCACACGAAGGGGGGCCGCTCCCCAAAGTAGTGGCAATCGGCAAGAAGTCGATTGAATACTTCAGGAAACACGGCTACGAGTTGCTTGGCGAATACCCGGACTTCTCGGAGTACGTTGACAGCAGCGACTGCGCCGACATCGCGATTAGTGCCGCCGATATGTTCCGTTCAGGTGAAGTTGACGAAGTGGTGGTGTTCTTCACGACGTTTATCTCGGCGTTGTCACAACGACCGAGCAGGCTGAAGCTGCTGCCACTCGACGACATAACCGAACAAGACGGCGAGGTTGACCCCCTCAAGGCGTCAACCTACGACCCGAGCGCCGAGGCGGTGTTCGACAGGATTGTCCCGAAGTTCATAGCGAGTGCGGTGCAGTGTGCTTGCGGCGAAAGCTACGCGTCGGAGCAATCGGCAAGACGCAACGCAATGAAAAACGCAAGCGAAAACGCCGAGGATATGATTGAAAACCTGTCGCTTCTCTACAACAGGGCGCGTCAAGAGAAGATAACGAACGAAATCAACGAGATAGTCGCGGGGGCAAACGCAATATAGCCAAAGCCAAACAGGAGAAACCTATGCCAAATAAAGGAACAATAGTTCAAATCATCGGAGCGGTTTTAGATATCAAGTTCACACCCGACAACCTCCCGAAGCTGCTTTCCGCAATCGAGATTGATAATAACGGCAAGCGTTTAGTGGTGGAAGTGGCGCAACATATAGGCGACGACACGGTTCGGTGTATCGCAATGGGTTCGTCTGACGGGCTTGTTCGCGGAATGACCGCCGTTGACACAGGCTCCCCGATAACCGTGCCGGTCGGTACGGCGACACTTGGGCGTGTATTCAACCTACTTGGTGAAGCGATTGACGACAAGCCGTTTGAAAAACCCGAGCCGTCGCTTTACCGCCCGATTCACCGCGACCCACCCGCCTATGAGGAGTTAGCGGTGACAAACGAAGTCCTCGAAACAGGCATCAAAGTCGTTGACCTCCTTGCTCCTTACCTCAAGGGCGGCAAAATCGGTTTGTTCGGTGGTGCGGGCGTCGGCAAAACCGTACTTATTCAAGAGCTTATCAATAACATTGCAACCCAACACGGCGGTTACTCCGTGTTCTCGGGTGTCGGCGAACGGACCCGTGAGGGCAAGGATATGCTTGACGAGATGACCGAGTCGGGCGTTATCAACAAGACCGCTTTGGTCTACGGTCAGATGAACGAGCCGCCCGGTGCGCGTATGCGTGTCGCTTTGTCGGGGCTGACCATGGCGGAGTACTTCCGCGACGATGAGGGCAAAGACGTCCTCCTGTTTGTTGACAACATCTTCCGCTTCACTCAAGCGGGCTCCGAGGTATCGGCTCTGCTTGGCCGTATGCCCTCCGCTGTTGGTTATCAGCCGACACTCGCGACCGAGATGGGTGCGCTTCAAGAGAGAATCACCTCGACCAGCAGAGGCTCGATTACCTCTGTTCAAGCGGTCTACGTCCCTGCCGACGACTTGACCGATCCCGCCCCCGCAACCACGTTTGCTCACCTCGACGCGAAAACCGTGCTTGCCCGTGAAATCGCGGCAATGGGCATTTACCCCGCGGTTGACCCCCTCGAGTCCACCTCGCGTATTCTCTCGCCCGATATCGTCGGCAAAGAGCATTATGACGTGGCGCGTACCGTGCAAGGCATACTGCAAAAGTACAAAGAACTGCAAGATATCATCGCAATCCTCGGTATGGACGAACTCGACGACGACGACAAAGTCACCGTATCACGAGCAAGAAAGATTCAGCGGTTCTTGTCGCAGCCGTTCTCGGTTGCGGAAGCGTTCACGGGGTTCAAGGGGACGTACGTACCTATAAAAGAAACGATACGCGGCTTCAAAGAGATTATCGAGGGCAAACACGACGATATCCCCGAATCGGCGTTCTTATTTGTCGGCGGGATAGACGAAGTGGTGGCAAAAGCCAAGGCAAAGGTGTAACTATGGCGGAATTTCAGCTGCAAATTCTCTCTCCCGACAAGGTGCTGTTTGACGGCAAGGCGGAGAACCTCATTGTTCGCACAACGGTGGGCGACAAAGGATTCCTCGCGAACCACGAGCCTTATGTCGCGGCACTCGGCGTCGGTCGGCTGAAGGTGAAGCAAGACGGCGAGTTCCGCAGCGCTGCGGTGTCGAGCGGCATTGTGCGTTTCCGCGACAACAAGGCGCAAATTCTTGCGCAAAGTGTCGAGTGGAAAGACGAGATTGATGTCACACGTGCCGAAGCGGCAAAGGAGCGAGCAGAACAAGAGCTTCAGCAAGAACTCAGCGATAAAGAGCTTGATATGACCGAGTTTGACTTGAAACGCGCACTTAATCGGATAAATGTTGTGAAGTTTGATTATTAAGATATAAACAAAGCCCCCTCTTACTAAAGAAGGGGCTTTTTATATTTATTTATCCCGTTTGCCAATCAAAAACGTCAGCATAAACCCGGCGATAAACATCGCGACACAGACAGCGACCCCAAAGCCGCTTGGTATCCCCGGGAACAACTCAAACACCGACGCAAGCACAAATCCGCCTATGATGAGATACGTTTGCCGCGTGAACTTCTCCATCGCTTTCTCAAGCAGCGCCGCACAGGCGAATGTCCCGACCAGCACACCAAACGCAAGTGGAAACAAAAATACTATGTCAAGGTTTGCGATAGCCGACAAGGTTCTCTCATAAATGCCGAGAATCAGCAGAGTGAACGACACGGATATCCCCGGAAGCACGAGAGCCACAGCAATCGCGATGCCCGCGACAAATAATATCGCGACTTCTCGAAGTCCAATGCCGTCGGGGAACTGGAACAGCGTGGTGTTCTGCACAAAAGCCATAGGCATAAGAAGCAGAACGCCAAGGAGAAGCAGCAAAGCGTCAGTCCACTTGAAGTCACGCTTGCCGTCAACCTTTGGGATTGCCTTTCGGTACAGCATAGGTATCGTGCCGACTATCGCGCCGAGAAAGAGATACCTCATCGACACGTCAAACGTGATGAGCAGCTTTTCAATCAGCTTGGCAAACAGCAAAAACCCGACAAGCGCACCCATTGCAAACTGAAACAGATACAAAAAATTTTTCTTGAACTCCTTGAATATGCCGCTTACCGCACCAATCAGCTTGTCGTAACAACCGAGGATTATCGCGGTGGTTCCGCCCGACACACCGGGCAAAAGCATAGCCGAGCCGACTATCAGCCCACTCAGCATTGTTTTTAATATTTTCTTCATCGTTTCCTATTATACTCCTTAACCGGTTAAACTTTCAGTTTAACCTCTGCCGCTTCGCGGCAATTGGCGGCTACGCCGCCAAGTTAATCTGCACACAAGCGTAACACGCCGCTTCGCGGCGTTGGCACTTCGTGCCACACATAAAAACTCGGTGAGTTTTTATGTGGTTACGCAGTATAGTATGGCTCGTGTATCTTCGTGTTAAAAACCAATTTCAACAACTGCGGCTGATATCCTGAAGGTCAGGGGCTGTCCGCTCCCACAGAAGCGGAATCTCCGCAAAAAGAATTGTTGAAACGGGGAGAGAACACAGAATAATTAGTTAATCAGACCGGTCACTCGTCTGTATAGAGGTAATAAATCTTCTCCTCTTTATCCCACAGCGACACACGCTTTTCGGGTGCGCCGCCGATATCTCCCGACTGAAACTTGACGCAAAAAGCATACCTGTCACACTCGGCGGCGATAAACCAGTCGTGGCTCATCGCGTGGGGAGTGAGGGGCAAGGTGATATCCGCTTCTGTCACACCAAGTGAAAACGCAACCCGTTCAGAAGCCAGCTGAAGCACGCCGCGCTTTATCGTCGCGCCGTCATTAAAGCTGATACGCACACGGTTTGAACCGTCTTGCTTCTCCAGCGAGAACGCCGCCGCCTTGTCTATCGCCTCGCGGTTTGCCGCAAGAAGTTCTCTGTCGCGAAACGTGCCGAGTCGCACATCGTTGTCCCGCTTAAACGCTTTCATCGCGGCGGAACAAGCGTTGCCGATTACCGCGTCAGGGATAACCGCAAGGTTTGCCTGCTTTGCCAGCACCGCGTAAATTGCGGCACGATAGTCGATAATCTCCGCGAATTCTGTCGGAATCAAGTGGTTGATGAACCGCGCCGCGTTCTCAAACGCAACACTCGCCTCTGTACCTATCACGTTGTTACTCCAAACTTACCCATTATACTGAAATTATATCACTTATTCGCCTGCTTGTCAATCTTGCTCGGTGAGAAATCCGCGACAAGTATCCCGCACATCAGCACAAGAAACAGCGAAGCCATTATGTTGTGCGAGCTAAACGACACGGGTTCAACACGGGCAATCGCCGCCACGGTGGGTGAACCGAGGAGTTTCATAAGAAGCAGCGTGTAGACCGCCGACAATGCGGCGGCGGGTATCCGCATAAGCAGGAAACGCGTCAGCGAGAACTTCCCTTCACACAACGCCGCGACTTGCGCCACGATACAAACACCGCCGAACGACGACACCGCAGCGGCGACAGGCAGCGACATAGCGGCGTTCTTGATGTTGCTTATTTCCATTAAAGAATATAAAAGCGGGCTGTCAACACCGATGAATCGCGTAAGTTCGATGAACGAATTAAACGCCAATATCATAAAGCAAACAGGAAACAAAGCGTACCCCGCGGACGTAACCGACGAAGCGAAAACTCTTATACTTATATCATACTTGTCTTTATGCTTTGGCTTTGTTTCTTGCTCAGACTCTTTATAGAACAGAGCGAGTGTAAAGCAAGCGGCGACATTCGCGGCATAGGCGTAGAGTCCAAAGCGTGTGTCGCCGAATAACGAAGCGCCGATTATCCCCGACAAAAACAGCGGACCGCCGCAATAGCAAAAGCCGAGCATCTTCTCGCTTGTTTTCTTCGGATAATCCCGTTCCGATAAGAGCTTTACCCCCACGGGATACCCACCGACGACACTGAGCAGAAACACAGCTATCTGCTCGTCCGACATTTTGAGCATTGGTCGAAGCAGAAAGCAAAACGGCTTCAGCACTATGCGATACGCGCCGCTGTTCAGCAAGAACGTGGAGATAAACATAAACCCAAACAGCGACGGCACTATCGTGTCAAGACAGACGTAAGCGGCGTTCTTGACCGAGGTGATGACGCCGCTGCCGTCAATCACGGTAAGCACGGCAAGCGAGGCGCAGACGACAGAGATGAGGATATTTTTTATCATATCCAAGTATATTGCAGGGAACGGCAAAACTTGCTGATACATTTTAGTAATCGCCGATTATTTAGTGTTATAGTCAATTAACTTAAGAAATAGCAAGCTATTTCTTCGGGCGGCAAGCCGCCCATGCGCCGCTTCGCCCGGCGGTTCGCTACGCTCACAACTTAAAAACTTTTCAAGTTTTTAAGTTAAACGACTATATCTCGCTCATCGGCAAAGCAAAGTTTGCTTTGTTGTCACTATGACGTTTTATCGCATATTATGTCATACCGCCAAGCGGAATATCAAAACAAAGGAGTGTAAACTATGAGTTGCCTGTTCCCGTTTCTGGCAGGAGCGCTAAGCAGCAGATGCAACACGAGTTGTTCCAATTCGTGCACACCAAGTTGCCCAACACCGTGTCCCACACCGTGCCCGACTCCCTGCCCCGACCCCTGCGCTACTTCCCAGTGCGGCACAAGATGCTAAGGTTCGTGCCGAACGCGCAATAAGCTAACGCGATAACTTTCGAGTGTCGTTAAGCTTATCTGTGCCAAATCCCCGGCAAAAGCAGACCGCCCCAATCGGGGCGGTTTCGCTGTTCGTGCCGAACGCGCAATAAGCTAACGCGACACGTTGCTATTTATATTCAATATCAACAACTTCGGGCACCAACCCGAAGGACAAGGGCGACCGGAAAGCCCTTGCCGCTCCCGCAGGAGCGGGTCTGTGCCGAACGCGCAATAAGCTAATGCGACACGTTGCTATTTATATTCAATATCAACAACTTCGGGCACCAACCCGAAGGTCAAGGGCGACCGGAAAGCCCTTGCCGCTCCCGCAGGAGCGGGTTCGTGCCGAACGCGCAATAAGCTAATGCAAAAAGTATCTGTTATAGATTCAGCTCTTTCCTTGCGCTTTCAGGCACATCAGCGGGGCAACCGCTCATTGGTTCGCTTGCGTCTTTCACTTTCGGGAACGCGATGACGTCTCGCAGGCTGTCAGCACCGCAAAGCACCATTGCAAGACGGTCAAGCCCGATACCGGCGCCACCGTGAGGAGGCGCGGCATAACGATACGCCTCAACCAAGAAGCCAAACTTCGCGGCAATCTCCTCGTCAGAAAGCCCAAGCAAGCCGAACATTCTCTTTTGAAGCACAGGGTCGTTGATACGTATAGAACCGGAGCATAGCTCCGTGCCGTTAAGCACAAGGTCATACGCTTTAGCGAACACTTTGTCGGGCGCCGTGTCAAGAAACGCTATGCTGTCGTCATTCGGCATAGTGAACGGGTGGTGCGCCGCTTCCCACGTCTTGGCGTCCTCGTTATATTCAAAGAACGGCATATCCGTGACCCACACAAAGTTAAACAGCCCGTCGGGGATAACACCGAGTTGCTTTGCCAAGTTTAGCCGAAGTGCGCCAAGCACCGACAAGGTCAGCGGCTTCTTGTCCGCCATAATAAACGCCGTGTCGCCGCGTTTAAGCTGAAGTGACGACACCAGCGAGTCAAGCTCACCGTCTTTCAAGAACTTGCCGAACGAGCAGGTCGGCGTTTCGTCAGCCCATCGAATGTAGGCAAGCCCTTTTGCGCCTATTCCCTTTGCAAAATCGATGTGCTTGTCTATTTCTTTTCGCGTGAGTGTCGCCGCCGAGTTTTCCGCAACGACCGCACGCACCGTGCCGCCACTCTCAATCGCTCCGCTAAACACGGGGAACTCTATGTCTTTCACCGTGTCGTCAAGTGAGGTGATAAGCATAGCAAAGCGAGTGTCGGGCTTGTCGCTGCCGTATTTGTTCTGCGCCTCGGTGAACGTCAGTCTATGGAGAGGAGCGGTTATGTCAAGGCCTTTCACGTCTTTCATCACTTTTGCGACGAAACCCTCGAGAGTTTCAAGGATATCGTCAACGTCAACGTAAGCCATCTCAAGGTCAATCTGCGTGAACTCGGGCTGCCTGTCGGCGCGCAAGTCCTCGTCACGGAAGCACCGCGCAAGCTGAATGTACTTATCAAAGCCCGCAATCATCAGCAACTGCTTGTATATCTGCGGCGACTGCGGCAGCGCGTAGAACTTGCCTTTATGAACCCGTGACGGCACCAGATAATCGCGCGCACCCTCGGGTGTCGACTTCATAAGGTCGGGGGTTTCTATCTCAATGAATCCGTTGTCGTAGAAATACTCGCGTGCCGACTTTGCAATCTTGTGCCTTGTCAGCAGGTTGTTGTGCAGCTTTTCTTTTCGCAAGTCGAGATAGCGGAACTTCAGCCGCAACTCCTCGCCTACTTTCATATCGTTTATTTCAAACGGCAGAGTTTCCGCTTTCGAGAGAATCTGCAAACTTGTGACAAGTATCTCGATGTTTCCTGTCGGGATATCGGGGTTCTTCGCGGTGCGTTCGCGCACCTGCCCGCTCACAAGCAGCACGCTTTCTGTTTTGACTTCTTTTGCCGTTTCAAACACCGACTTCTCTGTCACGCTGTCGTCAAAAACAAGCTGCACTATCCCCGTGCCGTCGCGCAGGTCAATGAATATCAGCCCGCCTTTATCACGAATTTTCGCGGCAAAGCCACCGACTGTCACGGTGTCGCCTTGTTCTTTTATCTCACCGCAATAAGCGGTGCGTCTGTATTTGCTCATAGTAGACTTCCTATATAATTATACTTTTAGTTATATCACTTGCCGTTAGCGTCACGTCCATTGTCGTGCCATCGCTCATTCGCTTCAGCTTTGCTTTTCCGCTTTCAATCTCGTTTGAACCGACGACAAGTGTGTGAAGCGAGCGTATCTTGTCGGCGTGTTTCATCTGTGCCTTGAGGGAGCGACCGCTGATGTCACACTCGGCGATTATGCCAAGCCGGCGTATCTCATTGGTTAACTTTGCTGCAACAATTGCCGCTTCGCTGTCTGTGCTGACGAGATAGACGCTCGGTCGATACGGCTCGCCCGGTGGCGTGCCTTTGCGCTCAAGTTCGGCAAGCAGGCGTTCTATCCCCATACCAAAGCCCACGCCCCCCGTTGGTTCGCCGCCTATCTGTTCAACCAATCCGTTGTATCGGCCGCCGCCGCAGAGTGTCGCGCCGCCGCCGATTGGAATAAACTCGAACACCGTGTTCGTGTAGTAATCCAGCCCGCGGACAATGCGAAGATTGATTTTATAGTCAATCCCGAACGCCGTGAGCAGGGTTTTCACGCCGTCAAAGTGGGTTTGGCAGTCGTCGCAAAGGCAGTCAAGCATAACAGGCGCGTTCTCACCGAGCCGCTTGCATTCGTCAACCTTGCAGTCAAGCAACCTCATCGGGTTGCGGTGCAGTCTGTCGCGGCAGACACCGCACAGCTTGTCGACAAGCGGCGTGTAATACTTGATGAGTGTCTTGAGATAACTCTCGCGGCATTTGGGGCAGCCGATAGAGTTGATGAACAGCTCGGCGTCGTCAATTCCGGCCTTTTGAAGCACAGTCTTAGCGAGAAGAATCACCTCGGCATCGGCATTCGGCGCGTATGTGCCAAAGACTTCCGCGCCAAACTGGTGGTGCTCACGAAGCCTGCCGCTGTCGGGTGCTTCATAGCGGAAGCACGGCGTGAAGTAAAACGCTTTCAGCGGCAACGGAAACCGACCGCTTAGAAGTCCGTGTTCAAGCACAGCACGAACCACGCCGCTTGTGCCCTCGGGCTTCAGCGTCACGCTTCTGCACTTCTTATCCTCAAACGTGTACATTTCTTTTTGAACCACGTCGGTTGTGCCGCCCACTCCACGCAGAAAAAGCCCCGTATGTTCAAATGACGGAGTACGTATTTCATTGAAGCCGAACACTTTTGCCGTGTCTTTCGCGATGTTTTCAGCCGCGTGCCAACGGTAAGATTCGCTTGGCAGAACATCTGCTGTGCCTTTTGGCGCGTTTGTAATTATCATATAATGTCAGTTGTTTAGTTGTTTATCCAGTCGAGGTCGCCGCGTTCAATCGCGTGGATAAGCGCCTCGCCTGTACCGATGTTCGTTGCGACGGGAATGTTGTGCATATCGCAGACACGAAGTATCGCGATGTCGCTTGGCTCGCTTGACTTTGCGGTTATGGGGTCGCGGAAAAAGAACAGCACGTCGATTTCGCCGCAAGATATGCTCGACTGTAACTGCTGCCCACCGCCTAAAGACCCATTAAGGAACCGATTGACCATTAACCCCGTGGCTTCGCCCACAAGTTTGCCTGTCATTCCTGTTGCGCGAAGTTTATGTTTTGCCAAGATTCCGCTGTACGCAATGCAAAACTGAACCATCAGTTCTTTTTTCTTGTCGTGCGCGATAAGTGCTATATTCACAGCAACTCCGTTCTGCCGACCCGTGCAGGGCGGGCAATAACTCTAATGCGACCCGTGCCGGGTAAGCAAGCCCCTTGCAGGGACGGGCAATAAAATAATGCAAAACCAAGCGGGGCGGCGCCCACCCATGGGGTGCCTGTGTGTTTAAGCAAGCGTTAATGTTACGTGACACTATTATACCATATCCGCAGATATGGTATAAGTGCGCATCAGAGGGCGGTTGCCCCGTAGGGGCGAGCCCGTGCGCAAAATATATCTGATTGCGTGTGTCTATTATACCATATCCGCAGATATGGTATAAGTGCGCATCAGAGGGCGGTTGCCCCGTAGGGGCGAGCCCGTGCGCAAAATATATCTGATTGCGTGTGTCTATTATACCATA
>JAISLD010000015.1 GCA_031260665.1 Oscillospiraceae bacterium
CACGCGATATCCGTCGTCGGTCTTTTGAGGCGCCGCCCACGAGGTCAGGCTTATCGGGTAGTTGATAACGATTGCCGCGGGTCCGAAGTAAGAATCAGCTACGGTTTCACGATAAACCGAGATAATCGTGCCGATTGCCTTACGCAGGTTGCGGCTTGCCTCGCTGGCACTGTCGCTGCCCACGCGTACTTTGTCGGCGTTGATACCGATGTAGCTGTAACCGAGGTCAGCCACCGACGTAAACGTAATCTTCTCACCGGTAAGCTCACCGTTCGGGTTCAGCTTTGAGATTTCTTCAGCCGCGAGCTTCGAGAACTGAGGCTCCGCGATATCAGCCGAGCCTGTGTCAATCGCCTGAATCTTTTCGTCCTCGGTTGTTTCTTTGAACTGCAGGTTCTTTATGTAAGGCGCGCCGTTGAAGAATTTTTCGTTTGCGTCGTAGTAGATGACCTTGTTTTCATAACGATTGAAAGTGTAAGGTCCCGCACCGAGAGGCTGACCGTCACGAGCGTGCACGCTTGACAAATCGCCGAACGGGAAACCGAACTTACCGTTTTCATAATCATAAAGGCTCTTGTCTCCGTAGTAGTGGAGAGGAGCGATAGAGCCTGCCATACGATAGATAGCTGTCGCGGAGAAGCCGTTTATGGTTATCGTCATCTCATAATCGTTGATTCTCTCGATACCCGAGATGTGATTGAACGCCGACTCGTCAACAGACGCGTCTTGCTGGCTCTTGATAAAGAGGTTCTTCACTCCGTCAACGCCTTCCGCTCCGTCAACAAGCTCAACATCGGCAAACGCCGCAAAGTCGTCCTCGTATGCCGCTTTGGTTGCGTCAACATAGTCGTCGATAGTCGGGAAAGTGGTCTTGAGGTCGTAAGTCTTGCCGTTTGCTGTTATGCCGCCGTTTTCACCCGGTTCGCCGAAGCCCCAAGCGTACATACCGAGCGCAACCTGCCAACCTTCGCTCTCAAGGTCAGCGGAAGTGCCGCCAAGGTCCTCAACATAACCTGCAAGGTTTCCTTTGACATAGCTCACTATCTTTTGCACTTCGGTTTTCCATTGTTGGTCAACCAGCTCACCGTAAACAAGGTCGTACTGTTCTTTCGTGAAGTCAGCAAACGGGCCTGTGTATCCCATTCCTGCTTCCCAAATTTTGCCGAACACAGGCGTCATTCTGTCTATGACATCTTCCGACACTTTCAGCCGATAGGACGTAAGTCCCTTAATGTTCTCGGAGTAAAGCACGGCGTTGCCGTCATAAGACGGGTCAAGGAAAACGTAATAAGTAAAAATCAAGTCGTCGATTGTCAGCTTCTCGCCGTCGCTGAACGTCAAGTCATTTCTCAGCTTGAAGTTATATGTGGTGATATCGGCGGCTTCGTCGTAAACCATCTTGATATTGGCAGGTCCGTTGTAGAAATAATCGGCGCCGTTGTAGGCACGGGTTTCACCCTCGATTGCGTTGAACACGATATCGCCTACGCGGTCGGTTGTAACAATGCTGACTTGCGTCATATCAACGGCTGTCTGGTCGTAAAGTGTTTCCGCGAAGAACGGAGAGAACTTGCCGCTGAACTCCTCGTATGCGACTACGAGCGGCGTGTCAAGGTTGTAGTCCTTATCTCGTTTAGCCACCTCCGCGGCTTTGCCGCTGACTGCGGACTGGTTGCAGGCGGAGAGCGTCGTCACCGCCATTATCGCCGCCAAACTTGCGGCAATGAATCGCTTTGTGTTCATTTATGCTCCTTTCGTTACTAAGGTCGGTTGACCTTATGTGTGGTTGTACGCAACACATTTTTTAGTATATCACAGATTTTTCTTGTAGTCAAGACTTATTGATTGCCGCGAGAACAATTTCTCTTTGTGTTATCCCTCTATAGGGGATAACGCAAATAAAGCAACCGTGTTCTCTCCCACGAAGAGAGAACACGAAGAAGATATCATATATATAGTATTCGTTAATAGAATAGCGGGAGCGGCAAGGGCGTCGACCGAGTCGTTTCGGTCGCCCGCCTGTGCCCCGAAGGGTATGACCTTCGGGATATGGGATAGTATCTGTTGTTTGTGTGTTCAGGGCTTGACTTTTCCGCGAAAAAAGGGTATAATTAACAGCGATTGTTTTTTATTGTAGAGTTTAGAATGAAATTCAGCAAATCACGCTTCTTACTGACACTCGCACTCATTGCCGCCGATTGCGTTATGCTTGGCGGCGCTTACGCCGTGTCAATCTGGTTTTACACATACCTGCAGAAACTCCACTTTGGATTGATGCAGCCGTACCTCGAAAGCCTGTCGATTATGCTTTCGGCTCACGCTCTGCTTTTCTTACTTTTAGGAATGCACCGTGTTATGTGGAACCACGCCTCGATATTCGACCTTGTGCGACTGATAACTAACTGCCTGCTCTCCTCTCTCGCGGGATACTTCGCGTTGAGAATCACAGTCGGCGGCTTCACTTCCCCGATACTCGGGGTCTGCGCTTTCGCGTTGTTCTCGTGTGGGGCGGCGTTTCTGCGGCTCTATCCGAAGATATTCGCTGAGTTTCGTGAACATCTCGCTAAGAATCACTCGGATTCCAAGTCGATACCTATCATTATAGTAGGCGCGGGCGACACAGCGGACAACCTGCTGAAAGACATATCGTCACGTGTCGGCAAGTATCGCGTGGTCGGTCTGCTTGACGACAACGAGAGCAAAATGGGCTTGTCGATACGGGGCACACGTGTTCTCGGCAAAGTGTCGGACGCTTTACGTGTGGCAAAAGAAACAGCCGCGAAAGAAATCATCATTGCCATTCCCTCGGCGACGACCGAACAACGGCGGCGGTTAATCAAAGAATGTTCACTGACGGGGCTTCCCGTCAGAATGGCCGACGGAGTTTTAAGTTTCGGTGAAGCGACAGCGGCAAAGTTCCACAGCCTAAACACGTCCGACTTGCTTGGCAGAGGCGAGCAAACCCTCGCGGACAAAACGACAGCGGAGTTCATCACGGGCAAACGGATAATGGTGACAGGGGGCGGCGGGTCAATCGGGTCGGAGTTATGCCGACAAATAATGAAATGCCGACCGCAAAAGCTGATTATCTTTGATATTTACGAAAACAACGCATACGATATACATCAGGAGCTGCTTGTCAACTTCGACGACTTCGCGAAAGACACGGTTGAGGTTTACGTCGGTTCGGTGCAAGATAAATCACGGCTTGACTATGTGTTCGGCAAGACAAAGCCGCAGGTGATATTCCACGCAGCGGCATACAAGCACGTTCCGCTTATGGAAGAATGTCCTCGGCTTGCAATCGAGAACAACGTGTTCGGTACCTACAACGTGTCGGGTATGGCGGTGGCTCACGGCGCCGAGAAGTTCATTATGATATCGACCGACAAGGCGGTCAGCCCGACCAACGTGATGGGCGCGTCAAAGCGAATCGCCGAAGCGGTTATTCACACAAGAGAACGTGGCGGCACGGTTTTCTCGGCGGTGAGGTTCGGCAACGTACTCGGGTCAAACGGCTCGGTGGTTCCGCTGTTTAAGCGGCAGATAGAAGCAGGCGGTCCCGTCACCGTGACCCACCCCGACATCATACGTTTCTTTATGACGATACCCGAAGCGGTGGGACTGGTGCTTACGGCGGGGGCAAAGGCGCAAGGCGGTGAAACCTTTCTGCTTGATATGGGCGAGCCCGTCAAGATTGCGGAACTCGCTCGTTCGATGATTGAAATGGCGGGACTTGTGCCCGACAAAGACATCGAGATAAAGTATTCGGGGCTGCGACCGGGTGAGAAGCTCTATGAAGAACTGCTTGTCGACGGCGAAAAGGTGAAGAAAACCCCCGATAACAAGATATATATAGCAAGCGACGAACGACCTGCCGATATCACGGCTGACGGAATTGTCGAGAAGCTGAAGCAAACGCTGACCAGCGCGGACAAACTTCGGGATACTATCAAAGAAATCGTACCCGATTATGTGTATACACCGAACAATTAAGCGGACTCTCGCAGAAGAAAGGAAAACAAATGGCTTTTTTCAAAACCAAGTATCGCGCAGGAGGCGTGACGCCGTTTCAGTCAGCGGACAACAAGCTGGCGTTTTTGGCACGACTTTACATTCTTTACATCTTTCTGATTCACCCGTTCATTGTCGGCACGAAAGACCCGGGGTATTACGCCAACATCACCGAGATGAAACTGATGAGCTTCCGCATAGCTGTTTATATCTTTATGATAGTCGGCATTGTGCTTTACGCGATGCTGAAGTATCACAATCCGGGATACCGCGAGCTTCCGTCAAAGCCGAAAGATGTTTGGCGTGTCCCCCGTGTCTTTGAGTGGTCGGCGCTTGCGTTTTGGTGCGTCCTTATGCTATCGACCGCGCTTTCTATCGACCCGCAGCAGTCGCTTGTCGGTGCGTCGGCACGAAACGAGGGCTTTCTCACTTGGACGGGATATATCATCGCGTTTCTTATGATTACAAGGTTTGCCAAACCGCGTCAAAGCGATATGCTGTTGATGACAATCGCGTCGTTTTTCGTTGCTCTGTACGGGTTGTTTCAGTGGTACGGCAACGAGTTTCTTCACCTTATTCCCGTGTCGTTTGAAACAATGGTCGGTCCGAACATCACCCACGTTTCAACGATGAGCAACATCGACGTTTACTCTCCGTATCTTCTCCTCGCCTTGTTCACGTCTTTCGTTTTGTTTGCCCACAGCGACAAGAAGTATGTGTGGGCGTTCCTGCCGCTTGGCTTAATGGCGTTTCATATGGAACAGACTATCCAAGTGGACGGCGGTTGGGTTGGGCTTCTCGGCACGCTTGTGCTGACTGTCCCGCTTCTGTTTACCAACCGTAACTCAATCTGGAAAAGTTTCCTTTTCATCGGGCTTTCGCTTCCGACGTTCATCATTCGGCGTGTTTCTCTCGACCACATCGGCGACTGGAAAGCGTGGAGCCCCGAAGCTATTGCGACGCTTAAGCCAATGGCTGAAGCGCAATCGGCTGAAATCCTTGAGATTGAGCCGCTTCTCATCGTGGGCGCGATTGCCTGCATTGTTATCGCGGCGTTGGTTCGCTTCCTGCCGAAGCTGCCCGTCGTTCCCGAAAAGATTTATTATATCGTTTACTACGGTTTGGTTGGTTTTGGTGCGGTCGGCGGGATAATCGCGCTGCCTATCTTGGCTGAACAGACGAGCAATGCAACGATAGTCGGCGCGGCGCACATACTGCAAGGTCAAGTCCCCGATGAAATCGGTTCGGGGCGTGGCTTTGTGTGGAAGAAATGTATCTCGATGTGGCTTGAAAAGCCGATATTCGGTTACGGACCCGACCAGTTCTACACCGCGTTTACCGCTCGCTTCTATCAAGAAAGCGTGCAGAAACTCGGCGTCAACTTCGACAAAGCACACAACGAATACCTGCAAATGTTGGTTGACAACGGGATACTCGGGCTTGGCGCAATGCTGACCACGCTGTTCTCGCTTGCGGGACGCGCACTTCGCTTTATCAAGAAAGACCCGCTGACCCTTGCGTTGTTTGTTTCGTGCCTTTGCTATTCACTGCAAGCGTTCTTCAACATTCACTCGCAGTTCCAAGGTCCCGCGGGCTGGGTGTTCTATGGGTTGCTTGGGGCGCAGATAGTCAACCGCGAAGTCGCTGTTGAACCGAAACGCGAAAAGAAACCCAAAGCAAAGAAAGAAACCAACGCGGCGGTGTAAACAATGTATCCGTTTGTAAAGAGATTCTTTGACATCGTGTCGTCGGGGTGTGCGCTGATTATACTAAGCCCCGTGTTTCTGATTATCGCCGTTGTGGTGAAAACCGACAGCAAAGGTCCCGTGTTCTTTCGGCAAAAGAGAATAGGCAAAGACAAAGCGTTCTTTAATATACTGAAGTTTCGCACAATGCGCACCGACACGCCGTCCGATATGCCGACCCACCTGCTGTCA
>JAISLD010000026.1 GCA_031260665.1 Oscillospiraceae bacterium
CGCCCACGCGGCGAAGCCGCGAAACGGCGTATCAGGACGGTTAAATCCGCTCCTGCGGAGCGGTAGCCGCTGAAAGCGGCTATAAAAACGCTTTAGCGTTTTTAATTTAACCTACTATACTCCTCCACCGGTTAAACTTTTAGTTTAACCTCGCCGCTTTGCGGCATTGGAATTTCGTGCCGCACATAAAAACCCGATGAGTTTTTATAAAGAATTTCTTTCCAAAACACTAAAGTTTCACGTTATACTGCCGATAATAAGGTTACATATAGCAGTAATCTCTCGCTTGCAAGGACGCGAGCGAGTATTCAAGAAAGGATTCAAGTATAATGAGCGTTAATTTTAATCGAGGCGGCGACTTCGCCGGTAAATTTACCCACACAAACAAAACAAACGGCAAAAAGCCAACAAAATCAGCGGAGTTCCCGAAGCAAGACGCCAAGGTACAGCAGACACTTGACAAGTTGAACCGGCAGAACAAAAAAACAGAGGCGGCAAAAGCCGAAAAGGAAAAGAACAAAGACCAGCTGTCTATCACCAAGACCGACAAAGCGGCAAGCAGCAGCGGCTTGTCGAAAACCGCGCTCGCTTATCTTGAGAAACTGCAAGCGACGTACACGAACGTCAACTTCACAGTTGCGCAGTTCAATGAGGGCGAGGATGTCAGCCGCTACGCAACAGGCGAAAAGAAATATTCGTGCGTTATCACGCCCGCTTTGCTTGAGAATATGGCGAGTGACGAAAAGATTGCGGCACAGTACGAGAAAATCATTGAAGAAGCGGACGGCAAGTTTGAACAAGCAAAGACAGACCTCGGCGACGACGCCGCGAAAGTAAAGCAGTTTGGCGTGAGCGCAAACAGCGAGGGAACTAAATACTTCGCGAAACTAAGCGACAATCTCCTTGACAGCGACGGCCAGCCGACTATATCTTCAGTAGAAGCCGCGACCATGGAGGACTTGGTTGCGAAACTTAAAGACGGCTTCGCTGAAATGGCAAAGAAGCAAGCGCAGATAACCGCAGACAACGCCGAAAAGACGCAAGAAACCGCAAAGACAGACGAAACCGATAAGACAGCCACGACAAACAAGGCGGACAAAGCAGACAAAGCAAGCACCGCAAAATACCCCGACAAGGTGCAAAAGGCGATAGACCAAGGCGAAAAGACGCTTGACCTCTTTCGCAGTATCGGAGGCAAGACCGACGGCTTCGACCCGCTTGACATAGTGACAGGCGGCAAAAACGGGAACAACGCCAACACCTACTCGGCTTATACAAAGAAGAAGTGACTCAACATAAACAAAACCTGCTTTATCAAGTAAAGCAGGTTTTGTTTTGATTGTGATTAAGGGGCGATTATCTTGGCTTTGCCGCCCATATACGGCTGAAGTGCCGCGGGTATCCTCACGCTGCCGTTTTCCTCAAGATTATTCTCAAAGAAAGCGATGAGCATACGCGGCGGCGCCACGACCGTGTTGTTCAGCGTGTGAGCAAAGTATTTCAGTCCCTTGTCGTCCTTTGAACGCACACGTATGCCGAGCCGCCTTGCCTGTGCGTCGCCTATGTTTGAGCAACTGCCCACCTCGAAATACTTCTTTTGTCGCGGCGACCACGCCTCAACGTCGACGCTTTTTACTTTTATGTCGGCAAGGTCGCCCGAACAACACTCAAGTGTGCGAACGGGGATATCAAGCGTACGGAAGAAGTCAACGGTTGCTTGCCACAGCCGGTCGTACCAATAAGGCGAGTCGGCGGGGTTGCAGACGACAATCATCTCCTGCTTTTCAAACTGATGTATCCGATAAATACCGCGTTCTTCAATGCCGTGCGCGCCCACTTCTTTGCGGAAGCACGGCGAGTAACTCGTCAGTGTTTTCGGCAACTCTTCTTCGGGGATAATGGTGTCGATAAACATTCCTATCATCGAGTGTTCGCTTGTGCCGATGAGGTAGAGGTCCTCCCCCTCAATTTTATAGGCCATCGCTTCACGGTCGCCAAACGACATAACACCGTCAACAATCTCACCGCGAATCATAAACGGCGGCACATAATAGGTGAAGCCGCGGTCTATCATAAAGTCGCGGGCATAGGATATAATCGCGGAGTGAACCCGCGCCACATCACCCTTCAGATAATAGAATCCGTTGCCGCTCACTTTGCGTGCCGAATCAATGTCGATGCCGTTTAACTTCTCTAAAAGCTCAACGTGATACGGAATCTCAAAGTCAGGCACTATCGGCTCGCCGAACCGCTCAACTTCCACGTTCTCGCTGTCGTCTTTGCCTATCGGCACGCTGTCGTCGATAAACTGCGGGATTGTCAGCATTATCTTTCGTATCTCCGCTTCAAGAAGCGGCTCACGTGAGGCAAGCGACTCAAGTTCTTTGTTGATAGCGACGACTTCGGCTTTCGCCGCTTCCGCTTCGTCCTTTTGCCCGTGTGCCATAAGCGCACCGATGTTTTTGCTGACAGCGTTCCGCTTTGCGCGCAGTTCGTCTGCTTTTGACTTAAGCGCGCGGTATTCTTCGTCAAGTTCTATCACTTTATCAACAAGCGGCAACTTGCTGTCCTGAAACTTGTTTCTTATATTGTCACGCACACGTTCGGGCTGTGTGCGAAGCACTTTTATGTCAATCATAGCGGTTACTCCTCAAAGTAATCATTCACGAACGCCCGCAGGTCGTCCTCGTTCTCAACTATCACACTCAGCGTGAAGTTTCCTTTGCCCTTTGTTATCTTGACGGGTCTGCCAAGCCGTTCTGTCAAGTGAACAGCCGCCTCTCTCGCGTACGCGGTCGGTGTTTGACGTGTCGGTGTCGGCTTCGGCGGTTCTTTCGCCGATTTCACGAGTCGTTCAAGTGCCCGAACCGACAAGCCCTCGTTCACGGCTTTGTTCGCCAACTCAAGCGTCAACGCGGAGTCGTCAAGCCCAAGCAGAACCTTCGCGTGCCCCTTAGACAGCTTGTCCTCGACCACCAACTTCTGCACATCACCCGGCAACGCAAGCAGACGAAGCGCGTTTGTCACGGTGGAACGCGGCTTGCTGACTGACTTTGCGACTAAATCCTGCGTCATCTCGAAGCGGTCAACAAGGCTTTGATACCCCGCCGCTTCTTCAATCGGGTTGAGGTCAACGCGCTGCAGGTTCTCGATAAGCGAAATCTGCTCCGCGTCGATATCCGACAGTTCCATAACACGGACAGGCACTTCTGACAGTCCCGCCATTCTCGCGGCACGCCACCTCCGCTCCCCCGCGACTATCTGCCATATATCGCCGAACGGACGCACGATTAACGCTTCGATAACGCCGTGTTCTCTGATTGAATCGGACAACGCCTCAAGTTCTTCCTGCCGAAAATGCTTTCTCGCTTGCTCCTTGTTCGGCTCTATGCTTGAGAGCTTCATTGTTATCAGTGCGGGTGATTCGTCGTCGCCGCCGCCCGGATTATCGAATAAGCCGTCAAACACGCCGCCTAACGCCTGTTTCTTTGCCATTCTTTCTTGCCCTCACATATATTCAAGTAACCGCCGATTAACTGATTATTTATGTCCTCTCCCCGCCAAAGCTGGGAGAGGACACGGGTTTTTCATTTGCTGACAGCGCAAAAATTAGTTGTTCAAAGGTTACTTAACCGATTATATCCTTTGTTGCCCATTATATAGCAAACAGCCGAAAATGTCAAGACTATGGGTCGTCTGTCCTTGACAACGCGGCTCATTGCTGATATAATGAATATAATCGTGTGATGTACAATGCCACAAGTTTAATCATTCTTCCTTAACGGGGTGTATATGCAAAAGAAAATATTCTTCAGAATACTAACCATTGCGATTGCCGGTGTTTTGCTCAGTACCGCGGTTCTCGTCGCGGCGCACACACTAATAATCGGCGCGGAAGTGAAAGCGAACGCCGAATCAACGCTAAGTCACGCGGAACGGCTTTACATGGACAACAAAAGTCGTGTCGCCGAAATCAAAACGGGCTATTATCAGTCCTGCCTCTCAAGAGCGCGCGCCCTCGCCGAATATATCCGTGTGACACCCGAAACTGCGGACGACGACCAACGGTTGTCGGAACTCTGCGTCACGTTTCGCGTTGACGAGATACACATTATCGACGAAAACGGAATCATTCGCCACTCGAATATCCCGAAGAACATAAACTATGATATGAAGTCGGCGGCACAAAGCAACGAGTTTATGCAAATCATCGGCAATCCGTCAACCGAGATTGCGCAAGAGGTTATGCCGAACGGATACGAAGCGAAGCTTGTGTCTTACAGCGGCGTATCGCGCAAAGACAAGCCGGGAATTATCCAAATCGGCGTCTATGACAGCAGCGTGCAAAAAGCCGTGAATGGCGCGGAGATAATGGAAGTGATTGCACAGACTCGCTTTGGCGACACAGGCAGCGTTATGGTGCTTGACAACTTCAGCGGCACTATCCTCGCTCACCCCGATGAGTCGCTTATCGGCGACAAAGTTTCTTTGCCGCAAAACGGCAAGGCCGCTTACATAAACGGCGCAAACCAGATAGTCTATTCAAAAGCGGTGGATTATTCATACACATTCGCGGCGACAATGCCTGTTTCCGAGATTGTGTCGACCTGCCTGCTTTACACACTGATATACTTCGTTGTCATTGTCGTGCTGTTCGTGGCGGTGACTGCGGCTGTTATGCGGGCTGTCAGGAAAGAAATCTTGACGGGACTGGGGCAAATCAACGACAACATCGACACGGTTCTTCAAGGCGACTATGGCGCGGAGTTCAAGGTGGGCAACGCACCTGAGTTTGAACGGTTTGCGGTTAGCCTGAAAGCACTGACCAAACTGATTGTTGACCAGCACCGTGAGATAGAAAGCCTGAATATGATTGACCCCGTGACGGGGCTCGCGAACGAAACAAAGTTTCAGTATTCGCTCGGTCGTGAATGGGAACGCTATCGGAGAGGCGGCGGGCTTATCTCTCTCATCTTGATACAGATTGACGAATATCGCGCCTATGCCGAGAACTTCGGCGCACCCGCGGCCGACATGGTGATTGCTTCTGTCGCCGACATCATAAGCGCCGCGGCTAAACGCCCGTTTGACTTGGTGGCGTATCTCGACGACGGAAAGTTCGCGGTTCTCCTCCCCGAAACCGATGCCGACGGAAGCGAGAAGGTCGCGGACATCATTCGCGGCAAGTTCGACCGCGAGCCAAACGGCGGCAGGCATGCCGAACACGAACGGATTACGCTGTCACTCGGTATCGCCGATATCGCGCCGAGTTCGGGTCACAATGCTTCCGAGTTGAAAGTCCGTGCCGAAAACGCTCTCTACAACGCGATAATCAACGGCGGCAACAAAACAGAGTTGTTCAACGGCAACGCACAGTAGCACAAAGAAGCCTCTCTTTCTTAAAAGAGAGGCTTCTTGCTTGCTTGTCAGACGCGAACGAGGCTTGTTTTCACCACCCAGCCGTAGATATCAGCGCTTGGAACGTAGACATAGAGCCACTTTTGCCCGTTTACGCTTCTCACATCTTCAGGGAGATACGCGGTCACTTCGGTCAAGTCGGCAAGCGGAGTGCCCGCCTTTGGTGCCGACAGCCCCGGTTCTTCGCGTATGTTCAGCACCGAACCGTAGACGTAAACTTTGTACTTATCAGACACCTTAGGCGGCGGCGTGGGGTTGCCTGCCGCTATATCGTGAAGCGCTATGTTGCTGTCAACGTCAGCGCCGCCGAGTTTGTCGCAGCCCCACTGCCAAATGTCGGCGTTGTAACTCTCAGCGTACTTGCTCGGCTTGTCGGGGCTGTGCGTCCAGTGTGCCAGCCACAGCGGATACTTCCCGATGATTCGCGACTTCACGAGCTTGTTCTCAAGCCAATCGGGGTTGGCATAGACCCCCGCTCGATACCCCGCGTTCGTGATAACCGCGAGCGCCGCTTCCGCGTTTGCTGTTCGTTCTTCCGATGTCAGCCCACCGAGAAGCGACGTGTCCTCAAGGTCAAGCCATATCGGCAAATCAAGCGAGAACGGTTTCGCCTCGTTTACCGCGATTAACGCTTCTTTCTCGGCTGCCGCCTTGCTTCTCGCGTAAGAATAGATGTACGAACCGATGTTCAGCCCCGCTTTGCCGCAACCTTCGGCGTGAACCGCGAACTTATCCGCCGCCCCTCGTGAACCCACCGCCTTGATTATCGCAAATGTGTAGCCGAGCCGTTTAAGCTCACCGTAATCTTTTATGGCGTTATACCCCGACAGGTCAACGCCCCTTGGTTTTGTGTTTTCCGACATTGTATACCTCTTTGTTTGTAATCCAATGTCAACAACTTAGGCAATCCGCTTTGCGGTCGCCCGCCTGTGCCCCGAGGAGTATGACCTTCGGTATATGCGGTTCAGTTGTTGACTTGATTTGTAATCCGTTCATTATATGTTTTTGCCGCGAAGTTGTTCCAACCTCTCGTCGGCAATCAGCGCCGCCGATGTAAAGCTGTTGTTCTTCCACCACGCCGCCGCCGCCGTCACTATGACGACTGCCGACGACACCAACTCGTTCACTTCGTTCTCACCAAAGTCAAGCGGACTTTTGCCGAGTGCCGTCAGCACTTGGTTCACCAGTGCCAACGCAAGGCACGCCGTTCTTACCACTGTTTCGGTTTTGATTTTCATAATGTCACCTCACTGACTCGTCTAATTTCCTGAATTTGTCGTGCGCCCAGTCCACATCGCGGCGAAGATTCTCACGGTCGGCTTTCGACAAAGCCATCTCGCGTTTCAGCTCCTCCACCGCTTCTGTCACTCTCGTTTGACGAAGCGAGAGTTCCGCTAACTGTTGTTTCAAAAACTCAAGCCCCGCTTGAATCTGCGCCAGTTGCTGAACCAACGCGGAGTTATCCTGCTTCGCGTTCCTCGTGAACGCCGCATAACCGAACACCACCGCCGCACCTGTTCCAACAACCGCAATTATCACCGTGACTTCCACATCTGAACCTCCTATTCTGTTCAAAACACCCTTGCAACCCCATAATAACACACCTATCCCCCTTTGACAATGCATTCAACTGCAGACCTTACGACCGAAATACCCGTGTTGCATCAGCCATATTGCCGGTCCGGCACAGACCGGACTTGACAATTGATGTGGCAAGTGCTAAAATTAGTAAGATTGCCATCTAATCAGGAACAACAAAGCTAATGAAACTAATTAACATCAAGCTCACCGCCTTGCTTGCGGTGATTTCTCTGTTGACAGCGTGCGGTATCGCCGACACACCGACAATAAGCGACAGCAAAGTCAATATCATAACAACGATTTTCCCTCCCTACGACTTCTCACGGGAGATAGCGGGGGGTTACGCCGACATCACAATGCTGCTGCCGCCTGCCGCCGAGAGCCACTCGTTTGAACCGACGCCACGAGATATCATCAAGATTCAAAACGCCGACATCTTCATCTATGTCGGCGGCGAAAGCGACACTTGGGTGGACGGCGTGCTTGAATCGCTTAACGCGCCGAATCTCCGTGTCGTCACGCTTATGGACTGCGTTGAGGTTGTCGCGGAAGAATACTCCGAGGGAATGGAACTCGAAGAAGAAGAAGAAGAAGAGGCTTACGATGAACACGTCTGGACTTCGCCACGAAACGCAAAGCTGATTGCCGAAAAAATCGCCGCGTCTGTCATTGAAGCCGACCCGAATAACCGTCAAGTCTACGAAGCCAACCTGCTTCGGTTTTCAGCCGAGCTGGACAACCTTGACGAAAGATTCAGGCAAACCGTGGCAAACGGAAGCCGTGACGAGATAATCTTCGGCGACAGGTTCCCGTTTCGATACTTTGCCGACGCTTACGGCTTGACGTACTACGCCGCTTTTCCCGGTTGTTCGGGGGAAACAGAGCCGAGTGCCTCGACAGTCGCGTTTCTTATTGACAAAATCAAAGCGGACGACATTCCTGTCGTCTTTCATATTGAACTCGGCAATGAACGAATGGCAAACGTAATCGCCGACGCGACAGGCGCAAAATCGCTGACACTTCATTCCTGCCACAACATCAGCAAAACCGATTTTCAAAACGGCAAGACTTATCTCGACTTTATGCGCGAGAATGTCGAGGCACTGAAGGAGGCGCTCGCTTGAACCTGAACGAACTTGTGAATATGAAAGACGCGTCTTTCGGCTACGAGGGGAAGCCCGCGGTCACGGAACTGAACTTCTCACTGAAGAAAGGCGACTATCTCTTCATTGTCGGTGAGAACGGCGGCGGCAAAAGCACACTTGTCGGCGGCCTGTTGGGGCTTAGAAAGCCGCTGTCGGGTGCCGCTCACGTCCACGTAAAGAAGAACCGCGTGGGTTATCTCCCGCAACAAACGGCGGCACAGAAAGACTTTCCCGCGAGTGTCTACGAGGTTGTGATATCGGGGCGGCTCCCAAAGACAGGGCTTATGCCTTTCTACCGCAAGAAAGACAAAGCGGCGGCACTTCAGAATATGGAGAAGCTAAACGTCGCCGATTTACGAAAGAAATGTTTCCGTGAATTATCGGGCGGCCAGCAACGGCGTGTTCTCCTTGCGCGTGCGCTTTGTTCGGCTGACGAACTGCTTGTGCTTGACGAACCTGCGGCAGGGCTTGACCCGGAATCAACACGCGAGCTTTATCTTCTGCTTGAAAGGTTACGCGGCGATGGACTGACACTGATTATGGTGTCGCACGACACCGCGAACGCCCTGCGTTACGCCACGCACATTCTTCACTTAGGCGGCAGACAGGAGTTCTTTGGTTCGCCGGCCGACTACGCGGCGACTGAACTCGGTCACAGATATTTGGGAAACTGCTTCGATGACTGAAATACTTCAAATGATAAAAGAAATGCTCGGCTATCAGTTTATTGTGCGTTCGCTGATTGTCGGCGTGCTTGTCGCGTTATGCGCCGCGCTTCTTGGTGTCAGCTTGGTGCTGAAACGCTATTCGATGATTGGCGATGGTCTGTCGCACGTTGGGTTCGGTGCGCTTGCTCTTTCAGCCGCACTGAATGCCGAGCCTCTCACTGTATCAATCCCGATTGTAATGGCGGCGGCATTTCTCCTCCTGCGGCTGAGTGAGAACAGCAAAATCAAGGGCGATGCCGCAATCGCTCTCATTTCAACAGGCGCGCTTGCCGTCGGTGTCGTCATTATCTCACAAACCACGGGAATGAACACCGATGTCAACAACTATATGTTCGGCTCTATACTCGCAATGACCGGCACCGATGTCAAAATCTCCGTGTTTTTCACCATTGCTGTTCTTGTTCTGTTTGTTGTGTTTTACAACAAGATTTTCGCCGTCACGTTTGACGAGAATTACGCAAGGGCGACAGGTGTCCACGCGGGGCTTTACAACACGATTATCGCGCTTCTCACATCGGTCGTCATAGTCGTCGGCATGCGAATGACGGGTGCGCTGCTTATCTCAAGTCTTATTATCTTTCCGGCACTGACTTCAATGCGGCTCTGCCGCAAATGGCTCACCGTCACGATTTGTTCGGCAGTGGTGTCGGTCGTTTGCTTCGCTTCAGGAGTCGTCTGTTCATACATCTTTGCCGCCCCGACAGGTGCTTCCGTGGTTATCGCCAACATAATTATGTTTGGGTTGTTCTCGCTTGTTGCGAGGGTGCGAAAAGCGGGGTAAACAGCAAAAAACCTCTCCCAACAGGGAGAGGTTTTTTCTTTAATTTTTCAACGCCCAACGTCAATCCGCCCAGATTTCTATCTCTTCTTCAAGTTCCACGCCCGTCTGCTCCTTAACACGGCGGCGCACCTCCGCAACAAGAGCGGTCACATCGGCAAACGTCGCGTTGTTTTTGCTGATAACAAACCCCGCGTGCTTGTCGCTCACCGCCGCGCCCCCGACAGTCAGTCCCTTCAAGCCGCAAGTGTCTATCAGCCGCGACGCGTAGTCGCCGCTCGGTCGCTTGAACGTGCTGCCCGCGTTCGGATAGTCGAGCGGTTGCTTCAGCTTTCGCTGTGCGATTATCTCGTTCATTCGGCTGTCCACGCGGAACTTCTCACCTTTTTTCAGCGAAAACTCAGCCGACAGCAGTATGCCGCCGCTATGCTTGAACACACTGTCACGATAACCAAAGCCGCATTTCTGTGCCGCCACTGTTTCTATTTCGCCGCTGTCGCCGATAAACCGCACCGCTGAAAGAATGTCGGCGGTTTCACTGCCGTATGCGCCCGCGTTCATATAGACCGCGCCGCCGATTGTCCCGGGTATGCCGAACGCCCACTCCGCACCTGTCAGCGAGTTATCCCTCGCAAACTTGCACAAATCAGACAGCGACGCGCCCGCCTCGGCACGTATCGTTTCTTCACCAATCAGCGTGACAGCCGAGAACGCCCCACGCACCAAGATAACAAGCGCGTTCAGTCCGTCGTCGCTGACCAGCAGGTTGGTGCCCTTGCCCATAACGCGAAACGGCAGGCTGTTCTCTCTCGCCGCCTTGACCGCGTGAACCAGGCAGTCCTCGCTGTTGACCGCAAGCATTGCCGCCGCAACGCCGCCTATCTTGAACGAGGTGTACGGCGCAAGCAGTTCGTCAACAACAAACTTTGCCCCGAAACTCTCGGCGACCGCCTTTATCACACTGAAATCGTAATTTTTGTTAGTCATATTGAACCAAAAGTAGGTATTTATGTTATAATATGTGCTTGTCGTCGTTTTAGAACTCGTATGCTTCCGCGGTTTCCGCTTGAAACACTCTGTAATCTTGTCGCTTGCTTAACTCAGCGACAGCCGCGAAGAACCCGTCGTCTTTCATCTCAAACGAGCCGAACACCGCGCTTCCGCTTCCTGTCAGCGTGGCGTACTCCGCGCCGTGCTTCATCAGCGTGGCTTTGATGTGTGGCAGGTCGGCGTGGTCGATAACGCGTTCAAAGTCGTTGCGAACACTCTTGTCTTGCTTTACCGCACCAAGTCTGTCCCACGCGGCAAAAGCGGCGGCGGTGACCACGCCAAACGGCGGCTTTACTATGACGTAGTGCCGATTCGGTGCCGCCACGTCCTCCATCTCCTCGCCGAAACCACTACAGCGTTTTGTGCCGCCGCAAAGGCAAAACGGCACGTCGGCACCGACCAAGAGAGCAATCTTCAGCAGCTCTTGTCGGTTGACCGCACCCGCAAAGTGCCTGCTAAGCACGCGAAGCACCGCCGCCGCGTCTCCGCTTCCTCCTCCAAGCCCCGCTTGCGACGGGATTTGCTTGTCGTAAGACACACGCACGTCCGCTGTTTGCCCTATCTGCCGCAGAAACAGCCGTGCCGCTTTGTGGCAGAGATCACGCGGTCCAAGCGGCGCGGTTATGGTGTCGCCGCGTGTCACCTCGAGAGTCACGGTGTCGGATAGCGTCACGGTTTGCATCACCGTGTCAAGTGTGTGATAGCCGCTGTCAACTCGCCCCGTGATAGCAAGCGAGAGGTTCAGCTTGGCATTGACGTTCTCTTTGTAAATCACGTTTAGTTTTCACTGAAATATATCACTTATATTATATCGTTTTTGCTCGTGTTTGTCTACCTGCTTGACATTGTTGCCACCCGTGATATAATAACTATATATAGAAGTTTAACCGCGAAGCGACTGCAAAAACGCTTTAGCGTTTTTAATTTAACCTGCTATAGGAGAAAACAATGTCGTTCACCACCGAAGTGAAAGCCGAGTTAAACTCGCTGAAAGGCACAGCCGAAGCAAAACGCCTCGCGAGCGAATATCTAAGCGACGACGCGGTTCACGGCGGCACCGCCACGCTTCTTCGCGGTTTGTTTTTGCTTAAAGGCACGGCTTCCTCACCCGAAAAGTCGTTTCGTGCCGAACTCGCCGTGTCGGCAAACGCCGCCTTGCTTCTTGCCGACTGCGACATCAAGTCGGGAGTCGCGACAAGACGCGGCAAGCCGTACGTTGTTATCACGGGATACGAAAACACAAAGGATTTCTTTGCGCTTATCGGTGCGGGCAAGGCGGCAATGCGGCTGACTGAAGCGTCAATGGAGAAAGAACTGCGCGCAAACATCAACCGACGCACCAACTGTGAAGTGGCAAACCTTGAAAAGACAGTCGCGGCAAGTGAACGCGAGGTCGAGAAGCTTGAGCGGCTGCTATCAAGCGAAGCGGAGTTGCCGCCGGACTTGCGCCGACTCGCGGAGGCGCGGCTTGACGACACGCAGGCAAGTCTTGCGGAAATAGGCGAACGGCTTGGGATAAGCAAGAGCGGCGTTTATCGCAGGCTTCAGAAACTCGCGGCACTCTGTGAAGAAACTTCAACTATTTAGTGGACAATATGTTTAATATGAACACTTGTTCATTTGTTCAAGTATTCAAGTGAGGATATATTTAACATCTCCCCAAAAAAGGGTGAGAGAGGGGAAACAGAATAACATATATCCCGAATCTTTGTGAAGAAGAAAATTTTGTCCATATTGAATAAAAAGTAAGACAAGATACTTGACATTTCTGTAACTTTAGTGTACAATAAACTCGTTAGACTATGTTCACACGTTACTATAGCCTAAGTGATTAAAGCGACTGTTAGGCGCAACCTGCGCCACCGAAAGAGGTATACTATGAGAATAATGTATGTTGCCAGCGAAGCACAGCCTTTCGCGGCGTCGGGCGGTCTTGCCGATGTTGCGGGTTCCCTGCCGAAAGCCCTCGCAAAAGCAGGTCACGAGTGCATAGTTGTTATGCCTTACTATATCAACTCGTTCAAGCCTGAGATGAAAGAGAAGCTCTCGTTCGTCAAGTACTTCTATGTGCCTGTCGGTTGGAGAAGCCAGTACTGCGGCGTGTTCACGACTGAACTGAACGGCGTGACGTACTACTTTATCGACAACGAATACTACTTCAAGCGCGACTTCGGTTTGTACGGCTACTACGACGACGCTGAGCGTTACGCGTTCTTTTCGCGTGCCGTGCTGGAGCTTTGCCAGCAACTCGGCATTTACCCTGACATCATCAACTCGAACGATTGGCAGTCAGCCCTCGTTCCTGTTTACTTTCACATCTATTACCGCTATCACCACCAAATGCGGAAAACCCGCAACATATTCACGATACACAACATACAGTATCAAGGTCGTTACGGGCACGACATACAAGAAGATATCCTCAGTATCCCGAAACATCTGTCCAGCCTCATCGACTATGACGGCGACGTCAACTTTATGAAGGGCGCGATTGAAACGGCTGACAAAATCACCACCGTGTCGCCCACCTATGCGACCGAGATTCTTGACCCGTGGTATTCGCACGGGCTTGACCGCGTGTTGCTTAAGAAAACCTACAAGACTTGCGGATTCCTGAACGGCATTGACACCGATATGTTCAACCCCGAAACCGACAAAACTCTCGCGGCAAACTTCTCGGCGAAGAAACCGGCGAAAAAGAAAGTCTGCCGTAAAGCACTGCTTGAAGCAGTCGGCTTGTCTGACGGTGAGCAACCTGTTCTCGGCATTATCTCACGCCTTGTTGAACACAAGGGCTTTGACTTAATCAAGTTTGTGTTCGACGATATCGTGGCTGCGGGGTTCAAGGTGGTTATCCTCGGTTCGGGAGCGAAAGTCTACGAAGATTTCTTCGCGCAAAAGAAGTACCAGTTCCCCGAACAAGTGAGTTTCACTTGTGGCTATGACCCTGCTTTGGCAAAGAAAATCTATGCGGGCGCCGACCTGTTCCTTATGCCAAGCAAGAGCGAACCTTGCGGTTTGGCACAGATGATTGCGCTTCGTTATGGTACGGTGCCGATTGTCCGTGAAACAGGTGGCCTGAAAGACAGCATCATTGACTGCGGCAACCCCGACGGCACAGGCTTCACGTTCAAGAGTTACAATGCCCACGATATGCTTGCCGCAATCAAACGCGGATACGACGCGTATCAGAACAAAGAATATTGGGCGGAGTTGTTCAAGAGAGCAATCTCGGCTGATTTCAGCTGGGATTCGTCGGCAAAGCTCTACATCGGGCTTTACGAAGAAGTCGCGGCTTGGAATTAGTACGCGATATAGATGCCCCAATCAACACGTTCTTACCAAATCTATTGACGTGCCTGTTCGGCGGTTAGACGACCTGATAAGGGAACACAACGTCACACAGATAGACTTCTGTAAGATAGACGTTGAGGAGTTTGAGAAGTACGTGATTATCGGACTCGGCGACTTTGAGGTGCGCCCACTTGTGTTCCTCATTGAAAGCCAAGGCGAACGCGGCGGTCAGCGGCTCGACTGCAACTGGAATCAAATGCTGTTCGACCACGGATACGAGTTTTGGTCGTATCTTGACAACAACAGCGTTTATATCGACGTCTCACGAAAAGATGAGCTTAACCTCAAACCGTTTGACATAAACAGGTTCGCAAAGAAGTATCAAGTCTGCAAGGCACACATGGACATCGATATGTTCCCAAAAGATTCGTTGACATACAAAGTGGGCAACACCGTGAAAAAAATCGCGTTCGCTGTCCCCGGAGTAAGACACGCTATCGAAAAGCAGATACTTCGCAGACGAAAGAAATTTCAATAGCCACCTCACAGCCGAGTTTGTCCTCCGATTTTTATCGGTTGATTAGCTCGGCTGTTTTGTCGCCCTCTCGTTGACAATCATCTCCTCTTGTGGTATAATCAAGAAGTATCGTAAACATCGGTTAACTGACTTTTATTATGTCGGCGAATAAAGAAAACAGAAAGAAGAGCATATGAGTTACGCGGCAGTGTTAGGCTACGGCACGGTTGGTTCGGGAACAGTCGAGTTCTTTCGCAAAAACAAGGCGGCGATTGAGAAACGAGCAGGTCAGCCTTTCAATATAAAATACGTTCTCGACACGAGAGATTTACGCGGCACAGAAGCCGAAAGCCTTGCCGTGACCGACTTCTCTGTGATAGAAAACGACCCCGAGGTGACGGTTGTCGCTGAAGTTATCGGCGGGGCGACTTTCGCTTACGACTTCGCCAAACGCGCAATCAAGGCGGGCAAAAGCCTAATCACATCGAACAAAGAGCTTGTGGCGACAAAAGGCGCGGAACTGCTGAAGTTAGCAAATGAAAACGGCGTTCACTTCAGCTTTGAAGCGTCTGTCGGCGGCGGAATCCCCGTCATTCGTCCAATCAAGCAGTGCCTGTCAACAGACGTGCTTCAGTCGGTGTCGGGGATACTGAACGGCACAACAAACTATATCCTCACACGAATGGAAAACGACAGCATTACATTTCAGCAGGCACTGAAGCAAGCGCAAGACCTCGGTTACGCGGAACGCGACCCGTCAGCCGATGTGCTTGGTCACGACACCTGCAGAAAAATCTGTATCCTCGCGTCACTCGCTTTCGGCAGGCAAGTCTACCCCGAGAGCGTCAGCACCGCGGGCATTGACAAGATAACACTTGACGACATTCGGCAAGCGGACAAAGACGGATACAAAATCAAGTTGCTTGGCGCGGCAAAGCGAGTGGAGGACGGCGTTTCCGTCATCACCGCACCGTTTTTGGTGCCGAAGTCAAACCAGCTGGCGAATGTCGGCGATGTCTTCAACGCGGTGCTTCTTGAAGGGGAATCGACAGGGGACGTGATGTTCTACGGACGAGGCGCAGGCAAAATGCCCACCGCTTCGGCTGTCGCTTCCGATATGGTGAACGCCGTCAAGACAAACGCCGACCGCTCCGCTCCGCTTCCGTGGGTTGACAGCGGCAGCCAAGCCTTTGTCAAGCCGTGGCAAAGCGGAACAAGCGGAAACATCTTGACATTAGAATAAGATTGACTACAAGGGAGGCTTTATGCCGGAAAACAAATACAAACGCGTTATACTGAAACTATCGGGCGAAGCACTCGCGGGGGAGCAAAAGACGGGGTTTCACCTCCCCACAGCGACCGCAATCTGCGAAAGCATAAAGAAAGCCGCGGCTCTCGGTGTTGAGATTGGCATTGTGGTCGGTGGAGGGAACTTCTGGCGCGGAAGAAGCAGCCAGTATATGGACACCGTCCGTGCCGACCACATCGGTATGCTTGCCACCGCAATGAACGCGATTGCTCTCGCTGATGTGCTTGAGTCTATCGGGTGCGAGGTGCGAGTGCAGACGACACTGCCGATTACGGCAATCGCCGAGCCTTACATCTGGCAAAAGACCCTGCGGCACTTTGCAAAAGGCAGAATAGTGATATTCGGGTGCGGTGTCGGCAGACCTTACTACACGACAGACTCGGCGGCGGCGCTTCAAGCCGCGGAGTTATCAGCGGACATTCTCCTCAAAGCCACAATGGTGGACGGTGTCTACGACAAAGACCCGAACGTCTTTGACGACGCCGTGAAACTGAAAGAAATACGTCACATTGATATGCTGACAGGCGAGTTGGCTGTTCTTGACGGAACAGCGGCGGCGATGTGCCGTGAACGCAAAATCCCGATTCGAGTGTTCAACCTGCAAGACCCCGACAACATCTATCGTGCCTGTCTTGGCGAGGACATCGGCACGTTAGTCAACGATTAACGGAGGCTTACCAATGAAAGAAGTTATTGACGGCTCAAAAGGCAAAATGGACAAGTGTATACAGAATCTCGAGTTTGAGTTCTCAACCCTGCGCGCGGGGCGCGCCAACCCAGGCGTACTCGAGAAGCTGAGCGTGGACTACTATGGTGTGCCCACCGCAATCAACGCGATGGCGGCTGTTTCGGTGCAAAACGCGCAAACCCTCGTCATTCAGCCGTGGGACAAAGCGGCGCTCAAGCTGATAGAGAAAGCGATTAACGGGAGTGACATAGGCATAACCCCGAACAACGACGGCACGGTCATTCGTTTGATGTTCCCGACAGTCACCGAGGAACGCCGCAAGGAACTTTGCAAACACGTGAAGAAGTACGGCGAAGAAGCGAAAGTTGCGGTAAGAAACGTCCGACGCGACTCGATAGATAAGCTGAAAGATATGAAGAAGAAGTCGGAAATAACCGAGGACGACCTCAAGGCGGCAGAGAAAGACACCCAGAAGCTGACCGACAAGTATGTTGAGAAGATAGACAAAATCTGTTCTGACAAAGAAAAAGAGATAATGACTGTTTAGGTTTTGCTTTGCATATAGGAATCATAATGGACGGCAACCGGCGTTGGGCAAAGGCGCGTGGTCTGCCGCCCCAAGCGGGTCACGCCGAAGGGGCGAAAGTGTTTCGCCGGTTGATTGACGACTGCTGCCACGGCTTTGGTATCGACTGTATGACGTTTTACGCGTTCTCCACCGAGAACAAGTCGCGTCAAGAGAAAGAAATCGAGGCGTTGACCGCGATATTCGGCAAATATCTCGACGATATATCAAAGCTGACAGACAGCGACATTCGGCTCAAGTTCATCGGCGACCTGTCGTTCTTCTCGCCGAAGTTCGCCTCAAAGGCGCACAAAGCGGAAGAAACATCGGCGAACCGAACGGGAATGAAAGTCGTCGTCGCGCTGAATTACGGCGGCAGAGCGGAGCTTGAACGGGCGGCGCGGCTGTCAGCAGCGAACGGCGGCGGTATTGCCGAGTATCTTTACGACACCGAGTATCCCGACTTAGACCTTCTCGTAAGAACAGGCGGCGAGAAGCGACTGTCGAACTTTCTGCTTTGGCAGTCGGCGTATGCCGAGCTCTATTTCACCGACAAACTCTGGCCCGACTTCACGAAAGACGACCTGCAAGCCGCAATTGACGAGTACGCGTCACGAAACAAGCGGTTCGGCAGATAGCCCCTCTGCTTCCCTTTTCACAAACAAACACGAGAGGCAAATGGTTAAACGAATCTTAACGGCGGTCATCGCCATTCCACTCGGCGTATTAGTGATTCTCCTCGACTATATGCCGCTTTATGTCGCGTTTTTCTCGGCGGTGTCGCTGATATCGGTCTACGAGTTGCTTATTGCCTCGAAGTATACAGGCAACAAGCTGCTGTCTGTCGTCAGCATAGTCTTTGCGGCGGCAACCCCGACTATCTTTATAATCCCCGTGCTGCACAAACATCTTGTTTGGTTATTCAGCACGTTTGTTCTTTTTTTGTTCATCATTTTGTTGTTCAAGCACGACCGCATACAGTTCGAGCAGCTGTCGCTTTGTGCTTTCATTTCTATTGCGATACCGCTTGCTTACTCAAGCTTCCTGTTTCTGCGTGAAACTTTCCCGCAACACGGTCAGTTCTTGATGCTCTTTATTCTCATCACCACGTGGATGGCCGACGCGGGAGCGTACTTTGTCGGCACGTTTATCGGCAAGCACCCCTTTGCGCCGAAAATCAGCCCCAAAAAAACGTGGGAGGGCTTTATCGGCGGCATTGTCATCGGTACGTTGTCGGGTGTCGCCACCGCGTTCGTCTATCTGCTTATCGATACACAGCTGAACGGACACGCGACGTTTGAGATTAACATTCCGTATATCTGCGTTATCTCCGCCGTGATGACCATTCTCGCCGTTGTGGGCGACCTCTCCGCTTCTATCATCAAGCGGCAATGCTCGGTCAAAGACTTCGGCAACCTTATGCCCGGTCACGGCGGCGTGCTTGACCGCTTTGATTCTGTGCTGTTTGTCGCGCCGTTTGTTTATCAGTTGTTCTCCTTTTTCTCGCCGTTTACGCAAATATGAAATATGAAAACAGTTTCGGTTCTCGGCTCAACAGGTTCTGTCGGAACCCAGTCGCTTGACGTAATCCGTTCCCTCGGCTACAAAGTCGCGGCACTCGCGGCGGGTCGCAACATCACGCTGCTTGAACAGCAGTCCCGTGAGTTCCTGCCGACTGTCGTGTCGTGCCTGCCCGACCATTACCACGACCTCAAGACGCGGCTTGCCGACACAACCATCAAAGTGACAGCCGACTTGACTGAGGCCGCTTCGCTTAAAGCCGACGTCACGCTGAACGCCGTGTCGGGCTTCTCGGGGCTTATGCCCTCGCTTGCCGCGATAGAGGCAGGCAACACACTCGCCCTCGCCAACAAGGAAACACTTGTAGCGGCGGGGGATATTGTTATGCAAAGGGCAAAAGATAAAAACATAAAGATTATCCCTGTGGACAGCGAGCATAGCGCAATATTTCAGTGCTTGCAGAATAATAATAGGGTATACAAGGTTATCCTCACCGCTTCAGGAGGCGCGTTCTACGGGTTCACGGGGGAACAACTCTGTCAAGTCACGCCGCTTCAAGCAACGCGTCACCCCAACTGGAATATGGGCAAACGTATCACGGTTGACAGCGCGACTTTGATGAACAAAGGACTTGAGTTCATAGAGGCGCAGAAGCTGTTCGGTTTGACAGCGGAGCAAATAGAGATAGTGATTCAGAGGCAAAGCATTGTCCATTCGGCTGTGGAATACCTTGACGGCGCGGTTATCGCGCAACTCGGCACCCCCGATATGAAACTTCCCGTGAGATACGCGCTGACTTATCCCGACCGCGCCCCGACCGACTCGGCACGCCTGTCGCTCACCCAAATCGGCACGCTGACATTTGAAAAGCCCACGTTGTCCGATTACCCCTGCTTAGAGGCGGCACTTTATGCCGCAAGTCGCGGCGGCAACCTGCCCGCCGCCCTCAATGGAGCAGACGAAGCGGCAGTGTCGCTTTTCTTAAACGAACAGATAAAGTTCACGGACATCGCTCGGTTGGTGCGTGAGGTATTAGACCGGACTCGTTACATCGCACAACCGACATTAGACGACATAATAGAAACAGACAAGGCGGCACGGCGGCTTTGTAAAGAACGCTTTTGAGAGAAACAATCTATGGGAATAATCTACGGTATCGTAATTTTCTGCCTAATCATCATTATCCACGAGCTGGGTCACTATGCGGCGGCTCGGTTGTTTGGAATGAAAGTCTACGAGTTTATGCTTGGCATGGGGCCGCTTTTGTGGAAACACCGAGCAAAGAACGGCACGCTGTTCACACTCCGTGCGATTCCGTTTGGTGGCGCGGTATCCCTTGGCGAAGACGAGGACGACACCAGCCCCGACGCTTTTCGCAACCGCCCCGTAATCCAGCGAATGGTCGTTATCCTCGCGGGAATAGTGATGAACCTTGGTTTGGGGCTGATTGTCTGCGTTATCTCCTCGGCTACAAGCGACAAACTTATCACGACGACACTCGCGGGCTTTCGCGACAACGCGGTGAGTTCGCTTTCTCTTGCGGAGAACGACAAGATAGTGAACGTCAACGGCTTGTCGATTATCACGGCGGCTGACTTAAGCTACGCGCTCTACAACTCCGCCTCAAAGATGGCCGACAACGATAACTCCGCTGTCTACGACTTCACCGTTATGAGAAACGGCGAGCGTCTGAATCTCCCGAACGTGACGTTCGCGGCGACAAGCAACGGCAAAGGCGGCAAGACAATCACGCTTGATTTCTACGTCTATTCGGAAGAAAAGTCGTTCGGCGCCGTAATCGCTGACGGCGCAAAGTCGGCTGTGTCACTGTCACGGCTTGTCGTCATATCGCTGATTGATATCATCAAAGGCACATACGGGCTGAACGACTTCTCAGGTCCTGTCGGTGTGGTGAACGAGATATCAAAGGCGGCGGCAATGGGCTTTGACGAAGTTCTGACGATGTTTGCGCTGATTACGCTGAACGTCGGTATCTTCAATCTGCTGCCTGTGCCGGGTCTTGACGGGTCGCGGTTCTTGTTTTTTGTCCTCGAAGCGGTGAGAAGAAAGCCTGTCAAAGCGGAAATAGAGGGGTTCATTCACTTTCTCGGGTTTGCCGCGCTTATGGTGCTTATGCTTGTGATAACATTTAACGATATAAAGAAACTATTCACGGGTGAGATGTAAGACGGGGGTTCTGTCGCCCGCCTGTGCCCCGAGGGGTATGACCTTCGGCATATGCGCTTCCGCTGTTAATCTTGCTTCGTAACTAATAGTTCTTGGAGTAAAAATTGTCTATTAAACAAGTACGTGTCGGTTCACTCGTGTTCGGCGGTGAAGAGATTCATATCCAGTCAATGCTGAATATCTCGCCTGACGACATTGACGGCAACATCAGACAAGCGAAAGCGTTGGAGCAAGCGGGTTGCGCGGTTATCCGCGCCGCTGTGCCGACGGCGACGGACGCAAGGCTGATTGCCGCGCTCAAAGAGAACCTCGCCGCTCCCATTGTCGCCGACATACACTTCGACTATCGTATTGCGATTGAAGCCGCTCACGCGGGAGCCGACAAGCTGCGGCTGAACCCGGGCAACATCGGCGCCGACCACATCAAAGAAGTCGCTTCGCTTTGCCTCGACAAGCACATCGCGATACGCGCCGGTGTGAACGGCGGTTCTTTAGAGAAAACAATCCTCGCTAAACACGGCGCACCGACTGCCGAAGCACTCGCCGAGTCGGCAATGAACGCGGCGGCTTTGCTGGAACAAGCGGATTTCTTTGATATAGTTTTGTCGGTCAAGTCGTCCGACGTGCTCACCACAATCAAAACCTATCGGATTTTATCAAAGATATCGCCGTATCCGCTTCACGTTGGCGTGACAGAAGCAGGCGTGGGCAACGCCGCTCTTATCAAGTCGGCAGTCGGGATAGGCTCGCTGCTTGCTGACGGCATTGGCGACACAATACGCGTGTCGCTGACGGGCGACCCGATTGCCGAGGTCTATGCCGCGAAAGATATCCTCACCGCAGTGGGACGCGGCGACTCCCCTGAAGTTATCAGCTGCCCCACTTGCGGCCGCACACGTATAAACGTCGCGAAGCTCGCGGAACGCGTGCAGTCAGCTCTGCGCCATAAGCGGGGGCGCATTGTCGTCGCTGTTATGGGGTGCGCCGTCAACGGACCGGGTGAGGCAAGCCGCGCCGACATCGGTGTTGCGGGGGGCGACCACGAGTGGCTGCTCTTCAAGAAAGGCGAGATTGTCGGGAAAATCGCGGAAGAAAACGCGTTTGACGTGTTGATGAAAGAAATTGATAATATATGACAAACAAAGACGTAAAGCTGACCGACCTGTTGGACGAGAACCTGATACCCGAGTGCTTCTACGCGGCACGGCTCGCGGGTGCGGCGTTCAACCGTGCCGCCGACACGCTTGACTTGCAAATCTTATCCGACGACTACATACTGACAGACGACGTGCTGTCGTTTCAAGCCGCGCTCTCTGCTGAGCTTGGTTCTGTCACTACTATCTACCCGAAGTATCCGCCCGATATCTTCAACGCCGATTACGTTGAAGATATCGTGCTGCTGTTGAAGCGAAAGAATCCCTTTGTCAACGGTTTCTTAGACGACGCTGACGTAACTCTCGCCGACAACACGCTGACACTGACGCTTAAACGTGGCGGCGTTGACATTCTGCAAAACGACAAGTTTGACACCAAACTCGCTTCAACTATCAACCATATGTTCAGCCGCAAAGTCGCCGTCTGTTTTTCAGGTGTGACCGAGCCGAACATCGCGGCGCGCGTGCTTGCCGAGGACAACGCGCCTGTTAGTGTCGTCAGCCGCCCCGCCCCCGTGTTTGAACGAAACACGCGTAATGGCAGACGTGCCACGCTGAAAGTTTTAGAGAAACCGAAAAGCGTCAAGATAGATTATTTAGCGGACAAGCTGCAGCAGGAAGCCAAGTTGATTGCGGGCAAAGCGATAACAGACGCGCCCGTCAAGATGCGCGACCTCACACATCAAGAGGAGAACTGTGTGTTGTGGGGCACTATCTTCAAATCAGACGAACGAACCGTGAAAGACGGGCAGTTTCTTGTCGCCAAAATCTATTTCAGCGACCGCACTTCTTCTGAGATTATCAAGATATTCACGCCAAGCGAGGGGGCGGAGGGCCTGAAGTGCCTGCAGCCTGACACGACAATCATTGTGCGTGGCGGCTTTGAGTATGACGAGTACGAGAAAGAAGAGCTGTTCAAGCCCACGTCGATAATGACGGCGAAACTTCACCCGCGTGAGGACAACGCGCCGGAGAAGCGAGTTGAGCTTCATATGCACACCAAGATGTCCGACAAAGACGGCGTAAGCACCGCGAAAGAGTTGGTTGAACAGGCGTTCGAGTGGGGACACCGCGCCGTTGCTGTCACCGACCACGGCAATCTTCAGGCGTATCCCGAAGCGATGAACACGTTTGAGGCACTGACCAAAGGCAAAGACGTCGATTTCAAGATGATATACGGCATAGAAGCGTACTTTGTCAATGACGGTGCGCTGATTATCGACGAGGGGAAAGAGCGAAGCGTTGACGATGAATTCATCGTGTTTGACACCGAAACCACTGGTTTCAGCCCAACAAACGACAGAATCACCGAGATAGGCGCGGTTCGTGTGGTCAACCGCCAAATTGTCGACACTTTTAATACATTTGTAAACGCCGGGGTTATGGTCCCCGCTATTATCACCGACAAAACGGGCATAACCGACGCAATGCTTGAGGGTGCGCCCGATGAAGCGCAGGCACTTCGGCAGTTCATAGAGTTCTGTGGCGAAAAGCCGCTGCTTGTCGCCCACAACGCGCCGTTTGACAAGGGCTTTCTGTCCGCAACACTCTCACGCTGCGGTGTTGATTACGCATACGATACTCTCGACACACTCGCGGTTTGCCGTGCCGTCTACCCGACAATCAAGAAGCACGGGCTTGACGATATGCGGCGGCACTTCCGCTTTGAGGAGTTCGGTCATCACCGTGCCTCAAACGACGCGGAAATGCTGACAAGGATTTTCCTCAAGATAATCGCTGAACTTGAAAGCAACAATCAGATAAAACTCTTCGGCGATATCAACTCGGTGCTGACAGGCGACAGCTTTGCCAAGGCGCGCGCCCGTCACATGATTATCCTTGTGAAAAACCAAGTTGGACTGAAGAACCTTTATCGGCTTGTGTCGCGTTCATATCTCCACGATTTCTACAAAAAGCCGCGGATATTCCTCTCGTCACTGCGTCAACACCGCGAAGGGCTTATCCTCGGTTCCGCTTGTGAAGCAGGCGAGCTGTACAGGGCGATAGTCGAGGGCAAGTCGGACGAGCAACTGACAGAGATAGCGAAACTCTACGACTTCCTCGAGATTCAGCCGAACACCAACAATATGTTCCTTGTCCGCGAAAGCAGAGTGGCAAACGAGGCAATGCTTGAGGTCTATAACCAAAAGATAATCAAATTGGGAAAAAAACTCGGGATTCCTGTTTGCGCCACCTGCGACGTTCACTTCAAAGATGAAGAAGATATAATCTATCGTGAGGCGCTTCAAGCGGCGCAAGAGTATGACGACTTTGACGGCAAAGCGAACCTCTACTTCCGTACAACCGAAGAAATGCTCGGCGAATTCGCCTATCTCGGCGAAGAAACCGCAAAAGAAGTCGTTATCACAAACCCAAACAAGATTGCCGACTTGATAGAGCAGGTGCGCCCAATTCCCCTCGGCGTGTTCACCCCGCAAATGGACGGCGCAGAGGAAGAACTCCAGCTGTTCACTCACGACAAAGCGAAGGAGTTATACGGCGACCCGCTGCCGCCTATCGTCAAGGCGCGGCTCGACAAAGAGGTGACGGCTATCGTGAAGCACGGGTTCTCCGTGCTGTATATGATTGCCGAAAAGCTCGTGAAAGAGAGCGAACGCCACGGCTATCACGTCGGCTCACGCGGAAGCGTCGGTTCGTCGTTTGTTGCCACTATGCTTGGCATATCAGAGGTGAACCCGCTTCCGCCGCATTATCGTTGCCCCAAGTGCCGCCACACAGAGTTCTCAAGCGCCGCGTTGTCGGGGTACGACTTGCCGCCAAAGACTTGCCCAACCTGCAATGTCCCGATGATAAGCGACGGTCACGACATTCCGTTTGAAACATTCCTTGGATTCAAGGGGGAGAAGTCGCCCGATATCGACCTTAACTTCAGCGGCGAGTATCAAGCACAGTCGCACCGATACACCGAGGAGTTGTTCGGCAAAGAATACGTGTTCAAGGCGGGGACAATCTCGTGCATACAAGACAAGACGGCGTTTGGTTACGCGAAGAAGTACGCCGAAGCAAAGGGCGTGAAGATAAGCAAAGCGGAGATTGAACGTATCGCTTCGGGTGTCGTCGGTGTGAAGAACACGACAAGCCAGCACGCGGGTGGTATGGTCGTTGTGCCGAACACAATGGACGTCTATGACTTCACACCGATTCAGCACCCCGGCAAGCTGAACGAGGGCGACGACACCGACGGCAACATCATCACCACTCACTTTGACTTCCACGCCTTACATGATACCATACTTAAACTCGACGAGTTAGGGCATGATGTGCCGACTCTCTACAAACGGCTTGAGGATTCAAGCGGAATAAAAATCGCTGATGTGCCGACCTCTGACCACGAAGTTATAAAGCTCTTCACTTCAACCGAGCCGCTTAATCTGTCGAAGCAAGACAGTGAGATTATCCCTGTCGGCACCTATGGCTTGCCTGAAATGGGCACGCCGTTCGTCATTCGTATGCTTAAAGAAGCGAAACCGCAGACTTTTGCCGATTTGCTGCAGATATCGGGGCTGTCACACGGCACAGACGTCTGGAACGGCAACGCACAGGAACTTATCAACAACGGCACCTGCACTATCTCAAACGTCATAGGCACGCGTGACAACATAATGGTGTATCTGATGAGCCGCGGTATGCCGGGCGACGTGGCGTTCAAGATAACGGAGATAACACGCAAAGGCAAAGCGAAGAAGCAGTTTGACGAAGCGATATACGCGGCGTTCAAGGAGTACGACATACCCGATTGGTATGTTGACAGCTGCAAGAAAATCAAGTATATGTTCCCAAAGGCACACGCCGCCGCTTACGTCACCTCGGCAATCAAACTCGGGTGGTTCAAGGTTCACCGTCCGCTTGACTTCTATGCCGCCGTATTGTCGCGTCACACATCCGCAATCGATATCAAGTCCGCGTTATCGGGAAGCGACGCGGTTCGGGCAAAGATTGCCGATATCACACGGCTTCGTTCTGAGAAGAAAGACACGCCCAACGACAACGCCGCCTATGACGCAATGCTGCTGGTCTATGAAATGCTGCTTCGCGGCATAGCTTTTTTGCCGCCGCATTACCTCAAGTCGCACCCGCTTCGGTACGAACCGGAGGGGAACAACCTCCGTTTGCCTTATCTCGTTATACCAAACTGCGCCGAGAAAAGCGCGGTCAAGCTGTACGAGGCGATAAAAGCGGATACCTACGTCTGCATTGACGACATAAAGAAAGCCGCCGAGATAAACGCCAAAACGCTTGACGCTATGGTGGCGGAGAACTTGTTTGGTGATTTGCCGATGTCAGCACAGATATCGCTGTTTGACCTATAAACGCAAAAGCCCCGTTAATTTAACGGGGCTTTTGTTTATTACATCACTTTCGTTTTCTGCGTTGCCTGCTGATTAACAGCACGCCCGCCGACACCAGCATCACGCCGAGTTTATGCGCAATGCCATAGCCTGTGTTTGGATTGTATGGCGTTTTGTCAATCGGGTCAAGCTCACCCTCGCCGTCATAGTCGGGGTCGTTCTCAAATTGCGGCGGCACCAAGTCAATCGTGATATCGTTTGCCACGTTCATATATCGGCGAATGGTCGTTTCACCTCCGCAGATAACAAGGTCTGTGAAACTGACACGATAATCGTTTTGCTTGCCGCCCGTGTTGATTATCTTCAGCCCAAACCAATCCGCGCCGCCTGCTCCCTTGTCATTTGCGCCGTTCGCGTCCATAAACGGCTGCGGATAATAAGTGATTGTATACTCCGTGCCCGCCTTAAACCCCTCCGACGAGGGCGGTGTTATGCTGACGTACTCGCTTTGATTTGATGAATCGGCGAAAGCCCAGCCCGTATCTTCGCCAAACTGCATTACCGCTTGGATATACGTCGCCGAGATATCGCCGTCGTTTGCCAACGGATTGATTATGCATTTCAGCTGGATTTTAGTCACCGCGTGCCACAACTCGCCGTTTTGCCTGATTGCCGACAGCGGCTTGCCTGACTGCGGCTCGTCGCCGGGAATCAGTATCATCGTGTTGTCATAACCAAGTGTGATTTCCTCGCCCGCACCGAGTGAGAACTCGCCGTCAAACACACGAAGCACACTGCCGTCAATCGCGTCCGCGTGTGATGAGAACACGGCGGCGACACCCACCGCCGCTGTTGTTATGAAAAAAAGTATACGTTTCATATAATTGCTCCTTAAAGTTGCTTTACGTCGCCTATACCGCCGCCTCTGTTATTGCCCGCCCCGCAAGGGGCTGTTTAATTATATCTTGTGAAATTTTGCCGTAAATATTTATGTTGTAACAAATTTTAGTCAAATACTTGCAATAAAGCGTATAGTTTGGTATAATTAACGTGTAACTGTAATAAAAAATTCAGAGGAAAACACTATGAAAAGATTGACGAGCCTGTTTCTCGCCGCCGTTATGGCGATAACGGGCATTTTGTTCCCACAACTCGACTCTTACGCGGCGACCACCTTTGAGGAAGCAGTCCTCGCGGCGCTTCAAAACCGCAACCAAACATTAAGCGCAAGAAACTACGCCAAAGCTTGCTATAGCATAGACGACGTGAAAGCCGAAAACAATCGTCTTATGGAAGAAGCCCTCGAAATCATCTGCAACTATCCCGAGATGTATTACGTGGCGAAAAAAATCAGCGGGCAAACCAGATACACCACAAGCAGCAACTCGGGCGTGCTTAAGTCGTTCACCATAACGCTCAAGTTTACATACACAATGTCGCAAACCGAGTTTAACAAAAGCAAACCGAAGTTTGACGCGGCGGCAAGCCGTGCGTTGGCGGCTGTGCTGCCGAATATGAGCGACTTTGAGAAGGCTTTGGCTTTACACGATTACATAGTGCTTAACAGTGAATACGACAAAGAAGCGGCTGACAAAAACATCACGACACGGGCGCACACGTCTTACGACTGCCTTGTCAACAAGATTGCCGTCTGCGAAGGTTACGCGCTCGCTTATGTCTATCTGCTGAGGAAAGTCGGCGTTGACGCGTACGTCATATCAAGCAAAGAGATGAACCACGCGTGGGCTTACGTCAAGATTGACGGCAAGTGGTATCACGTTGACCCGACGTGGGACGACCCGACTGTCGGCGGTCAATACAACTGGCACGGCAAAGTGGAACACGACAACTTCCTCAGGTCAGACAAAGGTATAACAGAAACCAAACACTACGGCTGGGATATCCCGAAGAAAGCAAACGGCGCCACAGCAAACTCCACTCGCTTTGACAGCGGGTTCTGGACAGGAATCAGCAGCGGAATGTTCAAGGTGGGGGACGAGTGGTTCTACACAAAACAGGGCGCAATGGGCGAAAAAAAGTATGACTTCACGTCAGACCTGCGCGCCTACAACATCGTGACAAAGAAGTTCCGCACGTTGCTGAGCATCGGGCCAAACGCGTGGGGTTACACAGAGAGGAGAGAGGGCAACACCACCTATTCCAACTGGATGCAAGGCAGCTTCACCTTTGACGCTCTCTACAACGGCAAGGTTTACTACAACACGACCGACGAAATCCGCGCGTTCAGCTTGTCAACAGGCAAAGACGAGTTGGTTTACACCTACAAAGGCGACGGCGACATCACGGGAGTGACGGCGGCGGACGGCACGCTCGTCTTCAGTGTCAAAACCGACCTGAACGGCGACGACAAACTTTATAAGAAATCAATCGAAGCGTCCACCTCGGTTTCAATCAAACTGAATGTGACGATGCTGAAGATAGCAAAGGGCAAGTCGTCCACGCTCAAGGCGACCCTCGACCCCGCTTCGTCAAAGGACTTCGTTTATTGGTGCTCGTCTGATTCGGCAATCTGCTCGGTTGACTACAACGGCAAGGTAACAGGCGTGAAAGCAGGCAAATGCACCATCACGGCTTACACCGACAGCGGAGCAAAGGCGACAGTCACGGTCACGGTGGCCTAAGCAACAGAGAGCAAGCAGTGCGTAGAGATACGCACTGCTTTTTCTTTACAATGCCAACAACTTGGCATATATCCGAAGCTCAAGGGCGAACCGGCAACCTGTCGCATTAGCCCTATTGCCTGTCGGGCACCTATTAGTAAAAATAACCAAAATCTTTTAGTTTTCTTCTTGCATTGTGTGAAAACTTATGGTATAATTGTACATATTTCACAAAAACAGAGTGGTTAATGAGGGGGAATTTTATCAATGGGCTATCAAAAAACAAACGACGTTCTCAAAACGGCAAACCGCGGCGACCCGTGTGAATCGGGGCTGTGTACCCTGTGCCGCGCCGACTGCAAAGGCCGCTGTGAAACTTGGCTGTCGTCACTGAAAGGGCGCAAGATGCTTTACCCGAGAGACTTCGGGACAATCACTTCAGGCAGCTCAAACACCAACCACATCGGCGTGGCGTACAACAACCTGCGTATCCAAGGGTACAACTACGGGGCAAACGGACTCGGCACCAATGCCGCTGACGACTGCATCTTCCCGAACGTGTCTCTTGAAACCGAATTCGGCGCAAAAGTGAAAACGAAATCTCGTATTCCGCTTATGACGGGCGCACTCGGCTCTACTTTCATCGCGGCTAAATACTGGGAGTCGTTCGCGGCAGGCGCAGCACTCGCGGGATACCCGATTGTCATCGGTGAGAACGTCGTCGGTGTTGACCGCAAGTCAATCCTTGAGGGCGGACGTATCAAGTCGGCGCCCGAGTTGGAACGCCGAATCGACATCTATCAGAAGTATTACGACGGTTACGGCGCAATCATCGTGCAGATGAACGTTGAGGACACACGGAACGGCGTCGCCGACTATATCGCGGCAAAGTATGGCGACAAAGTTGTGCTGGAGCTGAAGTGGGGACAAGGGGCGAAAGATATCGGCGGCGAGATTCAGGTCACCGACCTTGAATACGCGCAGTTCCTCAAAAGCCGTGATTATATCGTTGACCCCGACCCGACCAACCCCGCAGTGCAAGAAGCGTTCAAGTCGGGAGCGATAAAGTCGTTTGCTCGTCACTCACGGCTCGGCTATACCGACAAAAACTCGTGGCAAGAGGTTCACGACGACTTTATGGCGGCGGTGAAGCACCTGCGCGGTCTTGGGCTGACACGCATAACCCTCAAGACAGGCTCTTACGGTATGGAAGCGCTCGCAAGCGCAATCAAGTTTGCGGCTGAAGCGGAGCTTGATTTGCTGACGATTGACGGTTCGGGCGGCGGCACGGGAATGAGCCCGTGGAATATGATGGAATCGTGGGGCGTTCCGTCCATCAACCTGCACGCAAAAGCGGTTGAATACGCGTCAATTCTCGCGGCAAGCGGCAAACGGCCGACCGATATGGCGTTCGCGGGGGGCTTTGCGCGTGAGGACCATATCTTCAAGGCACTGGCTCTCGGCGCACCTTTCGTGAAACTCGTTTGTATGGGACGCGCTTTGATGATTCCCGGGTTCCTCGGTTCAAACATCGAGGGTGCGCTTTATCCCGACCGACGCGAGAAACTGAACGGCAACTGGGACGAACTGCCCGCTTCTTTCAAAGAAGAAATCGGCTCGAAACCGGAACAAATCTTCTCAAACTACTTCGATGTGAAAGCCAAACTCGGCGACGAAGCGTTCGCGGCACTGCCACTCGGCGCAATCGCTTCGGCAAACCTTGCCGACAAACTGTCGGCGGGACTTCAGCAGTTTATGGCAGGCGCGAGGAAGTTCAAGGTGTCGGAGATTACACGAAACGACATCTTCGCGGCTAACCGCGACACTGCGGCTGAAACAGGGATTCGCTTTATGACCGATGTAAACGACGAACTGGCGAAGAAGATACTCCTCAGTTAATTCTCACGAGGCAGATACGCTGTGCAATACGTTGCTTGTTAAACGCAGGTTAAATTAAAAACGCTTTAGCGAAAGTTCTGCAAAACAAACAACCTCTCTTATCGAGAGGTTGTTTGTTTTGTCCGTGGCTCCACAAGGTTTCTAAACAACCGTCACTCCGCATATAGTTAATCAAACCTTAATTCGGAGGACTATGATGGGCAACACGGCGAAGCTCTCGCCGGGCGAGGGCAAACAAGAAAGATGTGTAATGCTCGGAAAGTACATTGTGGCGAACGGTGCGACTGTGCGCGATGCCGCAAAGCGATACGGAATAAGCAAAAGCACGGTTCACCAGGATATAACGGTAAGACTCGAAAAGACCAGTCCCGCTCTGCATAAAAAAGTTAAATCCGTACTGGAAAAAAACAAGAACGAGCGTCACTTACGCGGAGGTGAAGCGACAAAACAAAAATACTTAAAAGACAAGGAAGTGAAATAACTATCCCGTGTTCTCTCCCCTGTGGGGAAGCGCACAAGCGTTTGCTATATAGCCGATTAAACTAAAAGTTTAACCGGTTAAGGGGTATAACAAAACACAGCCGATTAGATTAAAACTAATCGGCTGTGCTGCTGTTACATCTTCACGACTTTCGCCGCAGCTTGCGCTTTCGCGTGTTCTTCCGCTTCCGCTTTCTCTCTGTCCTCTTGCTCTTTTGAGATAAGCCGCTGCGAAACTTGGTTGTCGTTCACATACTTTTGCACAAACGCCTCGAAGTCAGAACCGGCGGGGATAAGGAAGCTGCAGCCATAGCCTGTCGCGTTGTCAAGGTTCTTGATTCGCATAATCTTCGACGACACGTTTTCTTTGGTGCCGAGAAACTCAAGCTCAACCACCAACACATCGTCTTTGTTGAACACACGGTCGCCCTCGTCCACCTCAAGAAACACACCGCCGAGATTGATGTCGGACACCACGCACTTTATCGGGTTCTCAAAGTTGTCGAGTTCCGTGTCGGTCGTCAGCCCCGTTATCACACCTTTTTCGTGAACCTTTATCTTGTAGAACCGCCGCTTGTCAACGACAATCTCTTTCTCCTCGAGAGCGTTGATGATGATTTTTCGTGGAGTTGACACCTCGACTATGCCCTTGTAGGGGATTCCCACCTCGTCTTCGTCGTCCTCCTCGTCCTCGGGGTCGAAGTAAAACAGCAGGTTTGCCTCGGCACCGACGACTTGCGGCGGCAACAGATTCGCTTTGGAAGCGAACAGCGGCGCGTTAAAGACGACGCGGTCTGTGTCGCTCTCCTTTGATTCGTCCGCCAAGACAAAGTAATAGCCTTTCTCAGCCAAGTAAAGGCTCAAGTTGTTCGGGTCAAGAAGGTCCGCTCGTGTTATGTCCGCGTAATTCATAGTTTACCTGTTTGATTGAAAATTACCTGCCCGGCACGGGCTAACAAGTTGGCGCATTAGCTTATTACCTGCCCGGCACGGGCTTACTTTCCGTAAAGAAGCTTCATATTGTTTGCCAAAGCTGACACGGTGGTCGCCGCTGACGCAAAGTCGCTCTGCAGGAGTTTCCGTGACACAGACGGCAGTTCGGCGCGCACCTCAGGCGGAAGATTCAGTTGTTCCAGCGTACCGAGAAGATTGTACAGAGCGTCAGGGTCGAGCGCCCTTGCCGCAAGTGCAAACTCCTCCGCGATACCGATGATTTTCTCCACGTCAACTTCCGCGTCTTTGTCGGTGTTTTCGGGGAGAACATTCTTGATTGAGGTGCAGAGTGTCCGCAGTTTGTCGACAAGCAGCGGCGTTTTTTCGCCCAGAATCGCTGTCTTAAGGTTCTTCCCCGCCGATTCAAGTTCCTTTGCCAAGAGCGAGATTTCCATTGCTCCGATGTTTGCGGCGGTCGACTTTATGCCGTGTACGTTTATGGTGTAGTTCTCGTAGTCGCCAATCAGCAGCGCCTGTTCGATTGAATCAGCCGCCTTTAACCCGTCGTCGGCAAAGACATCAAGCACACGGCGATAGAACTCGACGCTGCCACCCGCGTGCCGCACTCCCGCTACCGCGTCAACGCCGTCAAGGTGCGGCACGCCCTCGGCTTCAGCGGCGACACTCTCTTGCTCGGGGACATAGCCCGTGTCATAGACACGTTTCGGGTCAACCTTGTGCATCTTTGACGTCGGCAGCCACTTTTGGAGAATCTCGTCGAGTTTCTTCACTTCTATCGGCTTGACAAGCAGCGCGTCAATGCCGTTGGTGCGAAAAAGTTCTTCCGCACCACCGAGAGCGTTCGCGGTGAGGGCGACAATCGGACGGAAATATCCCGTTGTTCTGATACGATTTGTCGTTTCAATGCCGTCCATTTCGGGCATCATATGGTCCATAAATATGATGTCGTAGTTTTTGTTCGCGGCAAGTTCAACCGCCTTTGCCCCTCGGTCACAGGTCGTGATTTTAACGCCGTAGGGCCGCATAAGCCCCTCGGCCACCATAAGGTTGGTGTGAAGGTCGTCGACTATCAGTATCTCGGCTTCAGGTGCGTTGAAGCGAACAATCAGCTCGTCTTTGTCGTGTGCCGTTTGGGTTTTGATATCGTTGAAGATGTTTGCGGCGGCAAGCGACTGAAGCGGCAGTTCAGCCGAGCGTTCACCTGTAGGCGGCGCTTCACCGTAAGTGGTGAGCGCCAACAGCTTTACGTCGGTGCCATCGTCGGTTTCCTCGATGTGAAGTTTCACCTCGTCAAACTTCTCTTTGCAGACAAGTACATGCGTATAGCCGCCCTTTGCGTATTCAGCGGCGAACTCCTCGTCGGTGAAAGCAAGGCTGCAAGGCACCTTGAGGTCAAGTATCGTTCGCCTTGCGTTGAGGGCATAGACGCGGCGTGGTTCGTAAATAAGCGCACTGTGTCGGACTTGGTTGGTGACAGCGGCAAACGGGGTTTTGCGGGTATAATTCTGGAATATCTTTGCGGTGAAGGTGCTGCCGACACCGTAATCGCTTGCCACCTCGATATCGCCGCCCATTGCCCGAACAAACGTGCGTGTTATCGACAGCCCAAGCCCCGTGCCTACAATCCCTTTGTTGTTTATCTGGTCCACCTGCGTGAAGTCGGAGAACAGCTTTGGTATGTCCTCTTTCTTGATACCCTTGCCGCTGTCAAGCACCGTGAACTTAAGCCCGACGCGTCTGCGGAACTCGTCTATCCCGTCGATTTCAATTGAAAGCGATATCTGACCGTTGTTTGTATACTTCTCAGCGTTTGACAGCAGATTGAACAGTATCTGGCGCACACGCACAGGGTCGCCGTTTAGGTATTCGGGGATATTCGGGTCGGTGTAAAGGGCAAACAACACCGACTTGCCGAGTAACCTCGCGTTGATTATCGCCGCTGTGTCGGACACAAGCGAAGCAAACAGATAGTTAGAGGGGTGAAGCTCCATCATTCCGTTTTCTATTTTCGTGAAGTCGAGAACGTCGTTGATAATAGCAAGCAGGTTGTTCCCCGCGTTCTTGATGTCGAGAGCATAGCCTTTAACGGTCGGCGGTATCTTCTCACGGAGAATAATCTCGCTCATACCTGTTATGACGTTCATCGGTGTACGCAACTCGTGGCTCATTTTGGCAAGGAAGATTGACTTTGCGCGTGTCGCCGATTCCGCTTCCATTTGCGCCCGTTTCACCGATGTGATATCGGTAAAGCTGATGTAGGTTTCACCGTTTCCGACGGCAAGCCGCGAAGCCATGACGCTGTACCAAAACTTCTTGCCGCCACGATGAAAGTCAACGATTTCGGGTTGAAAGTCCTCAGAAGTCAAGGCGTTGGCAATTGTCATCTTCATCTCGGGCTCGTCGAACAAGTCGAGCACCGGCATACCTTTTTCAAGCCCGAACTGCACGCGTGACAACTCTGACAGTGTTTGGCTGATGTGTGTGACACGTTTGTCTGAATCGGCGAACACGACAAAGTCGGGCGTTGACTTCAGCATTGCCGAAAACCTCTCAATCTCCTCGGCACTTAGTGCCGCCAAACGAAGCGAGCGGTCAACGAACACGAGCATACAAAGCGAAAGCAGCAGCGATATCGCGCCGTTTGCGAGCGCCGAATGAAACTCGGCATTCGTCAGCGTTTGCCGCATAGTGGTGACGAGAAACACGGAGGCAAGCGCTGTGGTGACAAACCAGTAGAGTTTCAGCGACATTCGTTTTGCGTAAAAACTTGCGACCGCGAAGATAGAGGTTATCGTGAAGAAATAGTTGCTGAAGCTGTTCGTTTCCATACAACCGATTGTGTATCCCGCAAAGATAACGAACGCACCGAAGAAAGCTTCCTGCGAAGGGTGCTTCCTGCAAAGAAACACCACAGCGAAGTAAACCCCGATTGTGATTGCGGCGTATGAAGCCACCTGCCAGGTTTCGGGCGAGTAACCGAGTTCCATAAAGCGAAGCACCGTGTAAAACACAGGGCAAACCGCACAAAGAAGCCGCACCCGAGTAAGAGGATTCTTTTTCATTTGTGTGTTATATTAAATGCAATGTCAATAACTTAAGCAATTCCGCTCCCGCGGGAGAGGCAAGGGCGTCGGCTGAGTCGTTCCGGTCGTCCGCCTCTGCCCCGAGGGGCATGACCTTCGGGTCTGCGGCAAACGCGCAGTAGATATGTTGCCGATGTTTGTGATATAGCCGTTTAACTTAAAAACACTAAAGTGTTTTTAAGTTTGGGCGCATACGCGCCCACGCGGCAAAGCCGCGAAACGGCGTATCAGGACGGTTAAATCAATCAATTGGGGCAATCACTTCGGCAAACCCGTGAAGTATCTCAATCTCAACCTCGGTGCGATAGACGTATTGCCCGTTTAGGCAGAGCCGCATTGGTGTATCGCTTGAGATACGCATTTGTTTGCCCCTGACATAGATGTATCTGCTTCGGTTTTCTTTCCACCTGCCCTTGATGTGCTTGCCAAACAGCGTGAACAAGCCAAATGGTGCGGTGCTTCGTGTGAAGAGCGCGTCAAACTCACCGTCGGTGCAGTCGGCTTCGGGCACGCTGACCATACTGCCGCCGACGTACTTGTGGTTAGCGATGTTGATTGACGCGTATTGCCCGTCATAGTGCTCGCCGTCTATCTCGATAACATAGCGGTGATATATCGCGTGTCTGTTGAATAACGTGAGAATAAACGCCGTTATGTATCTAAGCCTGCTGAGCTGAGAGGGGATAGGACGCTTGAACAAACCGCGCCACGCGTTCGATATCTGTGAGCCGAGATAAGCAACGTGGCACTCCATTCCGAGTGAAACATAATCGGGTGTGACGAACGCGTCAACCTTCAGTATATCAACGGGTATCGTCTTTGCGACAATCTGTCGCTTGATATTTAAGAATTTGACAAAGTTTTCCGCACCGAACACCTTTACGAAATCGTTCTCCACACCAAACGGTATTATCCCGATTTGGATATTTTTGAGTCCATACACGGCGTTGACTATATCAAACAGCATACCATCGCCACCCACCGAGTAAACCCGCTTTATCTCGCTCTCTCCTGCCTCCGCCGCAAACTTTCTTACCGCGGGGATAGCGTCGCGGGCAAACCGAGTGAAGAACAGCTCGTAAGGGTCGTCGCTGTGCCTAAACGCACCGCGTATGTTCTCGGCAAATTCGTCTGTTGTCACATCAGGCGGCAATGCCCTTGGGTTGACTACGAAAAGATGTTTCATATATGTTACATAGGATTTTGTTACTTTAATCACAAAATGATGTCTGTTGGTTCGCCGTTTAGTATCGCGATGAAGTGCCGCGTTATGTCGGGGTCAAACTTCTTTCCCATTTCCGAGATGATGATTTTCTTCGCGTTGACGTCCGTGAGAGCGTCGCGGTAAGGTCGCGGGCTGGTAAGAGCGACATACGAGTCAACCGGTGAAAGAATACGCCCCTCAAGCGGAATACCCAGATTTTGAAGCCGCTTGGGGTATCCCGTGCCGTCCCAGTTTTCGTGGTGTGACCCCGCAAAGACTGCCGCTCTCGCTAAATCCTCGTCGTCTTTTCGCTCCGCCAACAGTTTGTTCAGCATTGCGACACCGATGACAGGGTGCTTTCTTATCACCGAGTGTTCGTCCTCTGCAAGGGGCGTTTTCTTCTCGATTATCTCGTCCATTGCGCTCTTGCCTATGTCACGCACCATTGACGAAGCGCCGGCAAACACGGGATTCCACTCTTTCAGCTCCTGCTGATATGCCGACAGTGTTTGCAGGTGAGCCACAAGCTCGGTAATAAGCCCTCTCACACGGACAGCCTCGTCGAAGAAACTGTCGCCGAGTGAAGCCGCCGCCCCATAGGTCAGCCCCTCGAAGAACTGCGTGACCCGCGAATACTCCGCATACTTTAGTCTCGCGATTTCTTCGGACAAGTGGTTCATCTGGATACGCGTATGCACTTGGTTCTTCAGCCGCATTGGGATAAAAGGCTTGGTGAGATAGTCAGACGCGCCAAGCCGCATACATCGGATTTCGCTTACGATATCGGTTTTTGCCGTGACGATGATGACAGGGAGCGTGGCATAGTCGGGCTCGCCTTTCAGTACGGTGAGAACGTCGTAACCGCTTATCTCATACATCTCAAGGTCGAGAATAATCAGCGACGGCTTGAATATGAGGAGCATCTCAAGCATCTTCTCGGCACTTTGAAAGGTGTACACACGAAAGTCGCCCTCAAGCGCATGACGCGCCGTCATAAGCGAGGACATACTGTCGTCCACCACAAAAACTATATCTTTACCGTTGTTGTTAGCAGTATCGTTCATATCAAAACTCTCGGCAACTTGCCCGTATTTCAGGCTGCAGATACAGAAACTTTCGAGTAAATAATCTTTTAGTGTTCTCTCCCCACCTTGGGCGGGGAGAGAACACTAATTCTTTGCCGGTTGCAAAGCAAAAGTTAGTTAATCGGTGTTACTATATACCTACTTAATTATATCAGAGAAACAGAGTTAAGTCAATACCGGAAAAGCCGTATGTTATTTATTTACCACATATTCACAAAAATCTGGATACATTCACAAAAATATCGCTTCACAACCCTTGAAATTTCGTCAACAGTATGCTATAATATACTTGAAGGTTTAATGTGGGTTCTCACTCACTTGATTTATTTGATCTAATTTACAAGATAAGGGAAAGCTTATGGACACAATTAAAGACAACGCGGCTACGACTGAAGCTCGCAAAACTATCCTCGCGGTTGACGACGACCCAATCGTGCTCGAGTCTGTCCGTGTTTCACTGATGTCAAGCGAGTTCAGCATCGTTCCGCTGACAAGCGGCAAGCAGGTCTTCAACTTCTTTGAGAGGAAAGACGCCGACTTAATCCTTCTCGACTGCTATATGCCCGATATGGACGGCTTTGAGGTCTTTACTCAGCTTCGTTCCAACCCGAAAACCAAAAATATCCCCGTCATATTCCTGACGGGAGCGGCGGACGGCGACAGCGAAACAGCCGCTCTCAATATGGGCGCCGCCGATTACATAACCAAGCCGATTCGCCCCAGTGTGCTGACTGCACGCGTGAAGAACCAGCTTGAGCTGATTGATTATCGCCGCAACCTCGAGAACCTCGTGACAGAGCAAAGCGGCAAGATTATCGAAGCCAACACGATGCTGAAGAAGCGTGAGGACGTTATCCTCACTATGCTCGCCCGTATCACCGATATGCGCGACAGCGAAACAGGCGACCACATCATACGGACGACCAAGTACAGCAAGATTCTCGCGGAAGATTTGTACCGCAGCCCCAAAGAGGGATACCCTATGCCGAAAGCCCTCCTTGAGGATATCGTCAAGTCGGCAAAGCTGCACGACCTCGGTAAGATTGCGATACCCGACAATGTGCTGCTGAAGAACGGCAGACTGACGAAAGAGGAGTTCGACATAATCAAAACCCACCCGGCACACGGCGCGATGATTATGGACGTGTTCAGCGAAGAATCGGGCGACGACCACTTCCTTGATGTGGCGCACGATATCGCGCTTCGTCACCACGAAAAGTGGAACGGCACAGGTTATCCCGACGGACTTTCGGGATTCAACATTCCTTTGTCGGCACGAATTGTCGCTGTCGCCGATGTTTACGACGCGCTGACCTCTCGCCGCCCCTACAAAGAGCCGTTCTCTCACAAAAAAGCGGTAGAGATTATCTGCGACGACAGCGGGATTCACTTCGACCCGTATTTGGTCACGGTGTTCACTCGTCACGCCGCTGAGTTTGAAACTATCTCACTCACACAAATCAAGAAGTCAACCGCTATATAACTCGGTGCCCGCGGGGCAATAGAGTTATGCGACACGTTGCTTGTTATGCTGAGTCATAGCAATCAAACAGACAAAGCCGCTTGAATCTCAAGCGGCTTTACGTTTGTTTAGTGGGACTCACTCAATATCCACGTTGACTTTCAGCCCTTCTTTGGCTGCGCCTGCACGCATTATCGTACGAATAGCCTTGGCTATCTTGCCTTGCTTGCCGATAACTCTGCCCATATCTTCCGCCGCAACGTGAAGCTTGCAAGTGACCAGACCGTCAACAGGCTCGCTGACGGTTATCTCTACGGCGGACGCGTCCGTCACGAGGTCGTTCACTATAGCCTGAAGAAGTTCTTTCACGTCAGACTATCTCCTTGATTTTAAGGATTTTCTTCACGGTTTCAGTCGGCTGCGCACCTTTGCCGAGCCATTCTTTCGCTTTGTCGCCGTCTATGTTGATAACCGACGGGTTCTTGGTCGGGTCATAGGTGCCGATTTCTTCGATGAAACGGCCGTCGCGCGGATAACGTGAATCCGCAACCACGATTCTGTAGTAAGGTGCTTTCTTTGCGCCGATACGACGCAATCTGATTTTAACTGCCACTTTGTCTGTCCTCCGAATGTTTTTAATAAATAATAGTAAATCGGTAAAGTTACCGTTAAACTTGATAAATAATAACAGCCGCTGATTAACTATAGGGAATACGGTTTATTTACTTGCCGATAAAGCCAATTCGCATCACAACTTGCTACTGCACGCCGAGTCCGCTGAGGAATCTCGCTTTCTTCTTCGTGTTCATCTTACCCATCTTCCTCATCATATCTTTCATCATATCATACTGCTTCAGCAGTTGGTTCACCTCAGGCACACCAACGCCGCTTCCTGCCGCGATACGGCGTTTCCGTTTCGCGTCGATTATCTGCGGCCGCTCACGTTCACGCTTTGTCATCGACAGGATAATCGCCTTGGTTCTCGGCAGTTTCTTTTCGTCTATATCGTCGTCGCTGATTTTCCCCGCCACACCCGGCAGCATTGACACAATTGACTTAAGGCTGCCCATCTTTTCAATCTGGGCAAACTGAACAAGCAAGTCGTTCATATCGAACTTGTTGTCCATAAGACTCTTCGCCGCACCGATTGCCGCTTCGTCGTCGAACGACATCTTCGCTTTGTCAATCAGCGACAGCACGTCGCCCATTCCGAGTATCCGCGAAGCCATACGTTCGGGGTGAAAGACCTCAAGGTCGTCGAGTTTTTCACCTATCCCCGCGAACTTTATCGGCTTGCCTGTCACGGCACGCACCGACAACGCCGCGCCTCCTCGTGAGTCGCCGTCAAGTTTCGTCAGAACCACGCCCGTAAGCGGCAACGCCTCGTCAAACGCCTTGGCGACGTTCACCGCGTCTTGCCCCGTCATTGAATCGACTGTGAGGAGTATCTCATCGGGCGGCACGGCGTCAACGATACGCTTAAGCTCATTCATCAGCGTTTCGTCTATATGAAGCCGACCTGCCGTGTCGATAATCAGCACGTCATATCCGCCGTCTTTCGCGAACTTTACGGCGTTTGCCGCGATTGCCACGGGGTCGCCCTGCCCCTCGTCGTATACTTTCGCGCCTGCTTGTTCGCCCACGGTTTTCAGCTGCTCGATAGCCGCGGGTCTATAGACGTCGCAAGCCGCGATAAGCGGACGGCGGCTGAGTGTGCGCAAGTGCTTCGCGAGTTTTGCCGCGTGGGTGGTCTTGCCCGCCCCTTGAAGCCCGCACATCATAATAACAGTCGGCGGTTTTGACGAAAACCGCAGCTTTGCTTCTTCCGTCCCCATAAGAACCGTGAGTTCTTCGCGAACGATATCAATGACCTGTTGCGCAGGTGTAAGGCTCTGCATAACGTCCGCGCCGATTGCCCGCTCGCTCACTGCCGCCGCAAACTCTTTCGCTGTCTTGAAGTTCACGTCAGCTTCAAGCAAAGCGTTCTTCACCTCGCGCATAACTTCGCGGACATCTTTTTCAGACAGCTTGCCCTTTGACTTCAGCCCCTTGAACACCTTTGACAGACGTTCGGTCAGCCCCTCAAATGCCATATTTACCTTGTTACAGTTTAGTTTTTATTTCAACGAGTTTCTCGTCAATTTCAGCCATAACGGATTCATTCTGCATATCCGCCTGCATAATGAGTCCCTCGAGTTCTTCAATGTCGCGAGTAAGCTCAACCGTGCGGCGCGCAAGGCACAACTCTTGCTCAAGTTGGCGCAAATGTTCGCCGCTCTTTTGGATACAGCCGAGCACGCCTTGCCTTGAAATGCCTGTTTCAAGGCTGATTTCGCCAAGTGACAGGTCGTATTCATAGTAAAGCTGAAGCGTTTCCCGCTGTTTATCGGTGAGAAGCCCGCCGTAATAGTCCAGCAGGATTGTCATCGATAAGTCTTTTATTTTGGTCTGCGTCACAGACATTGTAAACCTCGCACAGTTGACAGTCTTATCATTATAGCACAAGGAAACCGCGTTGTCAAGTGTTTTCAGCCTGCAAAACAAATAAACAAGCGGCAATGTTACTTGCCGCTTGTTTGTGGGGGAAAAGCTTCGGCTTAAGAAGCCGTAAACTTGCTTTTCACTTGACTGACCTGCTGAACAGGAGCCTGCGAAGTCTGATACCAACCGTTTTGCTGCATTGTCGTGAAGATGTTGCTTTGAACGTCAAGCGTTTCGTTCAGGTTCTGCTTGAACTGACTGTGCAGCGGTTCCGTGCAGGATTCCTGCGTGGCGTAGTGATAAAGCCCCGTGAGTGTTTTGGACGTGAGCAGCAGGTCCTGCATATACTCCTTGTCCGTCATCTGGGTCGCTGTGTTGTTGCCCTGCATTTAATCTCCCCTTTCGTTGTTACTTCAGTTGACCGATAAGACTGTCGAAATGCCGTCTGTGTGTTTGCGAGAGTTGGCTCAGCAGCGTTTTCAGTTGCGGGCTTTGCATTTTCGCGCCATAGTCGCTGCATTTCACTAAGAGCTGCTGCTCCATTCCAAGAGCGTCCTCGAGATAGAGAAGTTCTTTCGGTGTCATACTGCCTCCTTTGTGGTTTTATTTGGTAATAGTTTAACCGAAAGAGTGGAGGATATACATAGCTTCAATAATTTCGCTTCTGCGGAAGTCCGTGCCGGTGCCCGAGAGGCAATAAGCAATTGGCAACGTATTCCATCAATGTCAATGACTAAGTTGTCGGCATTGCTTTACAAACTGCTTCAGTTATGATATAATGTTGACAGTTGTGCCTACAGTATATCTTTTTAAGCGTGGGCTTTGCGGACGGGCTTCGCCCCGTTGGGGCAACCGCCCTCTGATGCGCAATTATATCATATCTGCGATATGATATAATGTTGACAGTTGTGCCTATATCACAAGAGTTTGCATAATATATATTGATATAGCCGTTAACTTAAAACACTAAAGTGTTTTTAAGTTTGGGCGCATACGCGCCCACGCGGCGAAGCCGCGAAACGGCGTATCAGGACGGTTAAATCCGCTCCTGTGGAGCGGTAGCCGCTGAAAGCGGCTATAAAAACGCTTTAGCGTTTTTAATTTAACCTACTATAATACAATCAACTCGGAGAGATTTGTGTTTGGTCGCATAAACGAAGATGTGGCGTCGATAATGGCGCGTGACCCCGCGGTGAAGAGTCCGCTTGAGGTCATACTACTCTACCCGACTTACCGCGCCGTTCGCGACTATCGCCGCGCAAACTGGTTCTACAAGCGGGGGCACTTCTTCATTGCGCGTTTTATTTCACAGATGTCACGAAAGAAAACAGGCATTGAAATTCACCCCGGCGCTACTATCGGCAAGAACCTCTTTATCGACCACGGAAGCGGAGTCGTGATTGGTGAAACCACCGTAATCGGCGACAACTGCACCATATACCAAGGCGTGACACTCGGCGGCACGGGCAAAGACAGCGGCAAACGTCACCCGACGCTCGGCAACAACGTGATGGTCGGTTCGGGGGCAAAAGTCCTCGGCCCGTTCAAGGTCGGCGACAACTGCAAGATTGCCGCGAACTCCGTGGTGCTTAGCGAAGTCCCCCCCGACTGCACTGCGGTCGGTATCCCCGCAAGGGTGGTCAAAATGCACGGACTTAAATTCGGGTACAACCTGAACCAAGTTGATATCCCCGACCCCGTGTCGATGGAACTGCAAAACCTCCACGCAAAAATCGTTCACATAGAAGAATGGGAGCGATATATGGGGGCGCATATTTAATCTCAACGCAAAGGATTCGTAACTATGAAACTCTACAACACTATCACAGGCGAAAAAGAAGAAGTGACGCCGCTTGACGGCAAGACACTGAAGATTTATGTCTGCGGACCGACCGTGTACAACCTTATACACATCGGCAACGCGAGAACTCTCGTGGTGTTTGACACACTGCGCCGTTACCTCAAGTATCGCGGTCAAGATGTGTTCTACGTGCAAAACTTCACCGATGTTGACGACAAGATTATCCGCAAGGCAAACGCAACGGGACAGACGGCGAGTGAGGTTGCGGAAGCAGCGATAGCCGACTACTTCATCGACGCGGAAAGCCTCAACATAATAAAAGCGGACGTTCACCCGAAAGTGACCGAAACAATGGACGAGATTATCTCGGTGGTACAGTCGCTGGTTGACAGCGGTCACGCCTATGTCAACAGCACAGGCGTTTACTTCAAGGTTGATTCGTTCCGGAATTACGGTTCGCTGTCTAAGATGCCGCTTGAGGCGCTCCGCGACAACGCAGGCGGTCGAATCCCCGACGGTGAGGAGAAGAACGACCCAATGGACTTTGCCGTCTGGAAAACCGCGAAACCGGGTGAGCCGATGTGGGATTCACCGTTTGGCGCGGGCAGACCGGGTTGGCACATCGAGTGCAGCGCAATGGCTCGCCGTTATATCGGAGAAACGCTTGACATCCACGGCGGCGGTGCCGACTTGATATTTCCTCACCACGAGAACGAATGTGCCCAAAGCGAGTGTGCAAACGGCAAGCCGCTTGCCCGAATGTGGGTTCACTCGGCAATGCTCTTCATCAACAACGAGAAGATGGCGAAATCAAAGGGCAACTTCAAGTTGGTGCGTGAGATTGCTGAGGAATACGGGGGGGCGGCAATCAGGTTTATGCTGTTGTCGGCGAATTATCGAAGCCAAATGAACTTCAACTGCGATGTAATGGACGCGGCGAAGAACTCGCTGAAGCGTATCAGCGGCTCTGTCGCGGCACTTGCGGCACTTGACAGTGAAACAGACAGCGGCGACATTCGACCCGAAGTAGCGGAAACGGCGCGTGTGGCGAAGTCTGTGTTCATTGACGCAATGGACGATGACCTCAACACGGCAAACGGGCTTGCCGCGATATTCGACCTTGTGCGCCAAGCGAACACGCTGCTGTCGGACAAGCTGTCGGCAAGCGAACGCGCCTTGCTTAAAGACACGTTGCTGGAACTCACGGGTGTGCTTGGGCTTGACGTGACGACGACAGACGAGATACCAAGCGAAATAACGCTTCTTGCCGACAAACGAGCGGAAGCGAGACAAAGCCGCAACTTCGCCCTCGCTGACACACTTAAGAAAGAGATTCTTGACAAAGGGTTCACTCTTGAGGACACAAAGCAAGGGACAATCATCAAAAAGAAATAATAGATATATAGGTGTTTAATTGACTAAGTTTATCAAGCCACTTTTGCTGACACTCGTGCCGCTTTGTCTGCTGACAGGGTGCGACAGGCTTTTCGCTACCACGCAACCCGCAATGGTTGACTACGACTTTTCGGACCTTCAGTTTATTCAGCTTGAAACGCCGACAGATTTGCCGACCGTTGTGATAACAACGACACTCGGCTCCATGACCGCTGTGTTATACCCCGAATACGCGCCGAATACCGTTGATAACTTTCTTAACCGCGTGAACGAGGGGTTCTACGATGGAAAAGATATCTACGGGGTTGAGCCGGGAGGTATGTTCCTGACGGGGGCGGCTGACGAGAAGCATAACGGCGGAATAACAAACGACGGCGAGCCTATCCCGAATGAATACAGCGTGAAGCTCTGGCCGTTTCGCGGTTCTCTGCTGTCGTATTACGGCAAGCAGGGGTTTGGCGACAGCAGGTTCTTCGCGGTGGACAGCGTGCCGTTTGGTGAAACCGAGGCGCAGTATCTCCGTGAGCTGATGAACAAAAACGGTGAGTATTATATCCCCGAAGAATTAGTCGACGCGTTTCTTCATAACGAGAACGCCGCGGGTTTCGCGGGAATGTACACGGTGTTCGGTCAGATAACAGACGGTCTTGACGTTCTCGACAAGATAACAAGCACACCTGTCACAGGCACGGCGCCTACTTATCCAATCCATATTGAATCCATCAAGGTTGTTCAAAATGAAATCAACGATTAAACGCGTTTTCGCCGCCGCTCTTGCTCTGTCGCTTGCTGTCGGAGTTTCCGCCTGCAAGAAAGACGACGTTGAGGGCGCGAAAGAAAAAGCGAAGCTTCTTGCGGCAGGAAACATAAAAGGCATATCGGTGGACCAAGAACCCGGCGATATCTTTGCCGAAGTCGAGATATACGGCTACGGAATTATCACATTCAAGCTGTTTCCGCTTCTCGCGCCGAAATCAGTGGAGCAGTTTTGCTCGCTTGCCGAACGCGGCTTCTACGACACGCGAAACATTCACCGCGTTATCAGCGATATGGTTATGCAAGGCGGCTCGCTGAATTTTGACGGAAGCGACGGCAGTGTGACCGAAGCAGAGTTAGTGCCGCTTGAAGCCAGCGACTACGCCCGCAACTTCTATGGCGCGCTTGTCCTTGCGCCCGACAGCACCGAGATGTCGTACTGCCAGTTCTACGTGGTCAACTCCAAAAAGCCCGCCGATATTGACGATGAAATCAAACAGGTTGACGAGCTGCTCGCCAACACGGAAACCCCGCTGAATGGAGCGGCGACCGCCGTGTTCACGAAATACCGCGCTGACCTCGCGGCTATCCCCGATGATGTGAAAGAGAAATACAAAGCGTCAGGCGGCTTGTACCGGATGGACGGTCACGCAAGCGTAATCGGACAAGCGATTGATGGCTTTGAGGTTATCGACGCGATTGCCGCCGCCGAAGTCGTCGCGGGGAACAAAGCCGACGATGCTGACGGCGTTATGTCGCGTCCGATGTACGATATCATCATCAAGTCCGTCAAAATCACGCGGATTCCCTACCCCGAAACCACGACTTCACCCCCAGAAGAAGAAACCAAGAAGTCAAAGAAATCAAAGTCAACAACAGCCGCCGAGTCGATAGACACATCTGTCACGATTCTTACGGATGAGCCCGAAACGATGTCGCCCGACAGCGAAGTCGTTAATGATATCAGTGAGGCTGAACCCGACGCAATCAGTGACGACGAAACATCAAGCACAGCCGCACCCGAAACCGAAACCACTACAGACACAACCACCGAGGCGTCAACCTCCGCTTCATCTGTCACAACAACAACCAAAGATATCGAAACAGCAACCGAACCGGCAGACACGGAAAGCGGCAGCTCGTGATGTTCAGCTTCAGCCGATTGCCCACACCTGTTGGCTACATCGTCTTTGTGGTGTTAGTCTCGGCGATAGTCGCGGCAATCTGGCTCGTATGCGGAAGAATCCGCAAAACGAAGATACGGCGTGGTGTTCGTATGATTATCAGTATTGTCGTCGCTGTCGCCTTGCTTCTGTTCGTCGTGGCGCTCGTGCCTGTCGTCAATGCCGCAAAGGGCGCGACTTACGCCGACACGGACTACGCGTTAGTTCTCGGCAACCAAATCAAGGGAACAACCCCGACAACCATGCTGACAGAGCGGCTGTCTGTCGCGATTGACTGGCTGGACAGCCACCCAAACGGCAAGGCGGTGCTGTCGGGCGGTCAAGGCAAAGGCGAGGATATCGCCGAAGCTGAAGCGATGTATGCGTGGCTTGTGCAGCAAGGAGCGGACGGCGACAGGCTGATACTTGAGGTCAAGTCAACGTCAACTATCGAAAACGTCCGCTTCTCAAAGGCTCTGCTCCCCGACAACACCGCTGTCGCTATCATCACAAGCGACTATCACCTTAAACGCGCATACGACATATGTCTGCGTGAGGAACTCGCGGTTGCGGCGATTATCCCGGCGAAAACCACGCACCCGCTTCTTGCCGCCAACAACTATATCCGCGAAACGCTGATTGCGCTTTATATGTGGGTATTTCCAAACTACGAATCTTGAATCTTAAAATGAACAACATACATACTTATAAGCAACTCGGAATGAACATTGCCCTCGACCCTTGTTCGGGGGCGGTTCATGTGGTCGACGACGAAACCTATGCGCTTCTTGAAACAGGCAAGCCGCCGTTTGACGAGAACACAGACGCGGGTTTGCAGCTGAACAGCCTAATCAAGGCGGGTCAGCTGTTCAGCGAGGACGACTATCAACGGTTTGCCGGTGTGACCGCGAACGCGCCGATAAAGGCGCTCTGTCTGCACGTCGCCCACGACTGCAACCTTCGTTGCGGCTACTGCTTCGCAAGCACAGGCGACTTTGGCACAGAGAAACGCGGACTGATGAGCAAAGCCACGGCAAAGCAGGCGATAGACTTTTTGGTCGAAAACAGCGGCGACAGGGTGGAACTTGAGTGCGACTTCTTCGGCGGCGAACCGCTTATGGCGTGGAACACCGTGACAGCGGCAGTAGACCACGCGCGCTGTCTTGAGAGGACACACGGCAAGCACTTTCGGTTCACTATAACCACCAACGGGATTCTCCTTGACGACGACAAGATAGACTACATCAACGAGAATATGTCAAACGTGGTGCTGTCGCTTGACGGACGGCGCGAGGTTCACGACCTTATGCGCCCCACGGCAAACAACAAAGGCAGCTATGACGTTGTGCTTCCCAAATTCAAACGCTTGGTTCAGAAACGAAACAAACTCGGCTTCACCGATTATTACGCGAGAGGGACGTTTACTAAATACAACCTTGATTTCGCAAACGATGTGCTTGCGATTGCCGACGAGGGATTCAAACACATATCGGTGGAACCCGTGGGCTGTGATGAGAGTGAACCTTACGCTATCACTCGCGCCGATATGCCGCTTGTTCTCGCTGAATACGACCGACTGCTTTCTATCATCGCGACACGTCCCGACATAAACTTCTTTCACTTTAACATAGACTTGGACCAAGGTCCTTGCGCGGTCAAGCGGCTGCGGGGCTGCGGCGCCGGCAGTGAATACTTCGCGGTCACACCCGAAGGCGACGTTTATCCTTGTCACCGATTTGTCGGTATTGAAAACCACAAAGCGGGCAACCTAACCACGGGTGTGAAAAGTGCCGTGAAAGAATACTTCGGCGGCACACACATCTATTCAAAAGAGAACTGCCCCTCTTGCTGGGCACGGTTCTACTGTTCGGGCGGCTGCAACGCCGCGTCTTATTTGTTCCGCGGCGACTGCAAGAAGCAAGTGGACACCGACTGCTCGCTTATGCAAAAGCGAACCGAGTGCGGCATCGCCCTTGCCTGCAAGAAAGCGTTGTCACACAATGATTTAAGCAAAAGTTAAATCAAACTTCACTGTGATTACACAAACAAACGGTATAATTAGGCACATCAAACCACCCAAATACTCTAAACATAAGGAGAAACTATGGATAATCCCAACAAAAAACCCGTCAAGTTTATGCACACGTTGGCTCTGCTTCTTGCTGTCGTCATTCTCGGCGGAGGAACGGGTTTCACCGGGGCATACCTCGGATACGACCTGTTGACAGGGAACGATAGCCCCGCCTACAGCCAGACCTCATCCACCGAGTCTGATTCAGTCAACCTCGCTATTGACAACCTCGTCACCGGCAACACAAGCAAAGAGCTTACCGCCGCCGAATTGTTCGTCAAGGTTCACGACACCGTGGTCGGTATCAAGACCTACTCGACCAGTGTGTCGCGCGGAGTTTCAAAGACTGTTGACCAAGGTGTCATCGGAAGCGGCGTTATCTTCACTACCGACGGCAAAGTCCTCACCAACTATCACGTCATTGAGGGAGCATCCAAGATTTCCGTTGTGGTGAACGACTATAAGGACCCGTCAATCGTCAAGGAATACGTCGCGACTGTTATCGGCGGCGACCAAGCGACAGACCTCGCTGTGCTGAAAATCTCGCGAACAGGCGGCTTCCTCGCGGCTTCACTCGGCACCAGCAGCACTCTCGTCGCGGGGCAAGACATTTGTGCAATCGGCAACCCGCTCGGTATGGAAAAGTCTATCACCAAGGGGATTATATCAGGCGTCAACCGTCAACCCAGCAAAGGTGGCTATGAACTGCCGTCTATTCAGATAGACGCGGCGGTGAACTACGGCAACAGCGGCGGTCCGCTGTTTGATATGTACGGCAACGTAATCGGCATAGTGAACAAGAAGTATGTACTCAGCAGCTCCGTTGACAATATGGGGTTTGCAATCAGCATTGACGAAGCAAAGCCGATTATCGAGCAACTTCTCAGCAGCGGCAGCGTGACCGACCGCCCTGTCCTCGGGATAACCTGCCAAGCAGTGAACGAATACTGGGCAGAGGTACTTAACCTCGATATAGACAGCGGACTGATTGTCGTTGAAGTCAACCCGAAAGCGCCCGCTTCAAGCGTGCTGGCTCGCGGCGACATCATCACGAAAATTGAGGGCAAGTCCGTGTCAAGCGTGAGCGACTCGCAAACTTTGCTGAAAGACAAGAAGTCGGGCGACACCATAACGCTGACGATTATCCCGTATTCGGGCGGCAGTGAGAAAGACGTGAAAATAAAGCTGACGACAAACAAAGAAATATCTTGAACAAACAAGTAAAGCAAAGCCCCCTATTCAAGGGGGCTTTGCTTTAGCAATCAATGTCAACGGGCACTTCGTGCCGCACATAAAACTCGGTGAGTTTTATGTGGTTACGCAGTATAGCATTGACTTACAACAAACAATCCCCCTATCACAGGGGGATTGTTTGTTGCTGATAAAAACTCAGCTTTCGCGGTTGAACTTTCTGTTGAAACGCGAAACGCGTCCGCCGCTGTCCACAAGCTTTTGCTTGCCTGTGAAGAACGGGTGGCACTTTGAGCAAATCTCGACCTTTATGTTTGCCTTTGTCGAGCGTGTCTGTATCACTTCACCACAGGCGCAAGTAATGGTTGTCGCCTCATATTTCGGGTGAATATCGTTTCTCATCGAAGAATCACTTCACTTTCTTGCCAATGTAAGCATTTTGGGGCGCAACCCAAAATAACATATAAGTTTTGTCGGCTTTTATTCGGCGGAAACTGCCGCCTCTGGAGCGATAACTTCCACTGTCGGAAGCGACTTGGAAACTGTGCCCGCTCTGGTCACTTTGCCTGAACGCAGGCATCTTGTGCAAGCGTGGACACGCGTGGGCGTGCCGTCAACCACGGCTTTCACTTTCTGGACATTGGGCTTGAAGGTGCGGTTGTTTCTTCTGTGTGAGTGTGAAACCTGTATCCCGAACGCCACGCCTTTGCCGCAGAAATCGCATTTTGCCATTATCGTTCTCCTTTCGTCATACTGCGCACAAATAGAGCGCGTTCTTCATTGTATCATAAAAAGACAAGCTTGTCAAGTGGCATATAAGCAGAGATTCCACTCCTGCGTGTTTGGCACGGACTTGAACATATGTTAAAGTGTATCTATATAGCTTATTGCCCGTCCGGCACGGACTTGAACATATGTTCAAGTGTATCTGTTAGCTTATTGCCCGTCCGGCACGGACCGAGTGTTGCAATTAAACGTGATTTGTGATATACTTGTAATATGAATGTTTATGACACAGAAGCCCTGTTTGGGAAAAACGCGGTCACGGAAGCACTGCGTGCAGAGCTTGCCGCCGACACGCTTTACGTCGCCGCCAAACAAGGCGGTCTGACTGAAATAATCACGTTGGCAAAGGAACGCGGCGCGGTCGTCAAAGAAGTGCCGCTTGATAAGTTGTCTGCTCTTTGCGGCAACGCGAAACATCAAGGCGTGGTGCTGACGATAGCTTCGGCTCAGTACGTTTCAGTCGAAGAACTGTTGTCACACGCCGAAGCACGCGGCACCAAACCGCTGCTCGTCATCGCGGACGGCATTGAGGACCCGCACAACCTCGGTGCGATTATTCGCTCGGCTGAATCGGCGGGTGCTGACGGGCTGATTATTCCGAAGCGAGGCGGCGTGTCGGTGAACGGCGCGGTGTTTCGCGCTTCCGCGGGTGCGGCGGCGCACCTCAAGGTCTGCAGAGCGACAAACCTGAACGACACCGTGCGTTTCCTCAAGGACAACGGTGTCTGGCTTTACTGCGCCGCGATGGACGGCGAGGTTTACACCAAGCAGGACTACACGGTGGGAACAGCGTTTGTTATCGGTTCGGAGGGTCGCGGCGTGTCGCGGCTGCTTCGACAGAACTGCGATGCTGTGGTGTCGCTGCCGATGAACGGCAAGATTAACTCGCTTAACGCGTCTGTTTCTGCGGGGATATTTCTATACGAAGCGATAAGGCAACGACAAAGTGGTTTGGAGAAACTGAATGTCAGATAAAATTTCAGTTGACGATATACTCGCCGAAGTTGACCGACGGCGCGATATTCAGCCGGGACGGCGACCTTTGCCGTCTTATGGCGGCGACAGCGCGACCGAAATACTGAGCGGGCTGACGAGCGCACCCGCCAAGGCTGACGTCACTATCGTTGATGTAGGTGTGAAACCCGCACACGAACACGAAGAAGAAAGCGCGACTTCCATTTTGGACACGCTGATTCCAACCGCGCTTCTCCCGAAAGAAAAGCTGACCGAAACAATAGTCAAAGTCACCACCGCACCCCTTGAAGAACTGTTTCGTGCCGCTGTTCCGCCCGAAACAGACGAACTGCCGCCGATAGAACACGATGAGCTGTCCTTTATCAAGCCGCGACCGAACCTGTTTGGCGACAGACAGCCGCTTCATGATGAACCGAACGTGGTGGCTGACGAAAAACGACCGAAACGGCCAAGCGAGTTGACACCGGGAACAGGCGTGTTTCAAAAGCCGCAGAAGCAGATTCACCGCGTCAAAGCGGACGACACCGCCGAACCTTTCGGCGACACGGCAGCCGCGGCGAAGAAGCCGAAGCCGCGTTATTCAGTCGCAGACAACAACGACAGCCGCAACAAAACGCCAAAGCCCTCGTTCACGTCAACTATCGCGGGGTTTGATTCCCCAACCGCCGACAACATCTCCGTGCCTGTTCGTAAAACCGAGAACAAAGGCGGCAACAACATAACGGCGCAAAACGACCAGACGTTTGTGTTTCCGCTGTTTTCACGCAAGAATCTCTCAAAGCAGCAGCAGCAAACGCCGCCGCCAAAGCCCGAGCCGCACCACGTCGTCCACACGGACGTGATGGAAAACAACCCCGACGAACTTATCGGGGCGATTTCGGCATCTCTTCCTCTTCCGCTTCCGAAAGAACCTAAAGTCGATACCGCGCCGTTTTCGGGCGACACACTCGGCATTGTGGGCGACGATTTGAAAGAAATCTCCGCTAAAGCGGCGGACGAACACTTCGCCGACTTGCCGACCGCTGAAAGCGAGCCAATCACAGCGGAAACCGACATAAAAGAATACGAGCCGACTGCCGACGAACCGACGCCGCATAAGTCGTACTTATCTAAGAAAAGCAACACCGCTTTAATTGAAAACCTCAACCGCTCCCTCAAGAAACGCCTTGCCGATGAAACCGCGACGCTGAACGTCCGTCCACCGAGAAGCGACTCGGCACACACCGCGCCGCTTATCCCGGCGAGCGAGTTCGACCCAAGTGACGGACTGCCCGGTGTGGTGGACGGCGCAATCGAAACGACGTCAGAGATGGCGGAGAAGGCGTTGCGTTCACTAAACAACAAGCGGAAGCGGAAAATCAGCGACTTTATTTTTGACGGGGGCGCGGAAACCGACGACGACGAGCCGTTCAGCCGTGACGACGATTCGGCTGTCCGCGAGGACGCCGACGAAATGCGCACAATGCTTCGCACGCAACATGCGGGGCTGTTTTGGCGACTCTGCGTGCTTGTCTTGCTGACACTCGGCACCGCCGCTGTCACGTTGTTCAACGATTTGGGCGTGAACCTCGCCTATCGTATCGCGGGAACAGACATAGGCACCGCGTTTCTTAACCGCCGATACGACACGTTCGGCTATGTGATGACCAATATGCTTGCCGTCGCCCTCGGTGTCGTTGTTTGTTCGGGTGCCGTGAGAGACGGGCTTGTTCGTTTGTTCACGGGTCACGCCGACTGCGACAGCATGGCGGCTGTCGCCGTGATTTTGCCTGTGCTGTCAATGGTGCCCGCACTCGGCAACTTTGACCTCGTGCAACGCGGCGTTGTCGGGGTGTATACCACTGCCGCACTCGCCGCTCTCCTCTTTAACACAATGGGCAAATTCCTCGCTACTCTCCGTATGAAACGCTGCCTGTCCGCGGTCTACACTAACCGTGACCGCTACTTCGCCGACCTGCTTGACTATGACGAAGCCGACGTGTTCCTCAAAGGCACGGTCAGCCGCGCACCGCTTGCTGTTCGCCGCAAAGCGGGCGTGCTTACGGGTTTCCCCGATGATTGCTATAAAAACGACTATATGGACGGCATTTGCCGACTGCTTGTCCCGATAACCATTGGTGCGGCGGCACTTGTCGGCATTGCTTCTTACTTCTCGCCGTTTCTCGGCGGAGGTGAAACCCGCAACATCGTCTACGCGCTCGCTTCGTTTTCTGCTGCGATATCGGCGCTCTGTCCGCTTTGCGTGTCGCTGATTGCAAACTTCCCGCTTCACAAAGCCAACAAAGCACTCGCTGACGAACACTCAGCGCTCCTCGGCTATCCTGCCGCCGCTCACTTCAGCGAAGTCGGCGCGATAATGGTGGACGCGAAGAACCTGTTCCCCGAACACGGTATCGTGTTTCACAACTTCCGCAAGCTGAAGAACCCCAATTCAGTCGCCGAGTATTCACCCGATGAGATATTCATCACGGCGGCAAGCCTTGCCAAAGCGGGCAACTCGGTGATGTACGAGATGTTCCGCGACGCAATCAACGGCGACCATGAGTCGCTGCTGAAACCGCTTGACAACGTGGTCTACGAAGTCAATATGGGGCTGCTTGGTTGGCTTGGGCGCAAACGCGTGCTTCTCGGCAACCGCGAACACATGAAGCACCACGGTATCAAGGTAGTTGACCGCAAGAAAGAGCAGGAGTTCGTGTCCGACAACGGCGACGCTGTCTATCTTGCAATCGGCGGCGAAGCTGTCGCTTTGTTTCATATCGAGATAGGCGCGGAGGGGCGCACCACCGCGGAGTTCGCCGCGATAAAATCTCGGCTTGAACAGCTTGACAAACTGCACGTTGGGTTGATTGTCCGCACAAATGACTCTGTCGTCACGGTCAACCGACTTGCCGAGTTGTTCGACATCGACCCCGAACGTATGCGTGTTCTTCCGTTTGAAGCGCACGCCCGGTTTGAAGAAGCGACGCGGTATGTCCCTGTCGGCGACGGTTCACTCACCACAGGCGGCGGCTTCACCTCGCTGGCACGCGGCGTGGTTTCCGCGAAGAAAATCGTTGATTCAATCAAAAAGTCGGTCGCTTTGCTTTACGTTTATATGTTCGCGGCGTTCTTCTTGCTGTTTTTCTGCGCTTTCTTTGGGGCGGCAGGCGTTATCGGCGGCACAAACATCCTGCTAATCAACGGCGGCTTCCTCGCGCTCGTCGTTTTGGCGCAAAGCCTCAACAATTATAATTAGAATGAATTTTACACCCGAGCAACAAACGATAATCAACCGCAAAGGCACATCAGCCGCTGTTTATGCCTCGGCAGGCAGCGGCAAGACCGCAGTGCTTGTGGAACACCTCGCGAAGATTATCGCGGACGAATCGGCAAACCTGCCTGCAGACACGATTGTAGCCGTCACGTTTACTGAAAAAGCCGCCGCTGAACTATCAGAGCGGCTTGAGAAGCGACTGTCTGAACTCGTAAGTGAACACGACGACGCCTACCTCTCGCTTCAACTGAAGCGACTGCCTGACGCGAGAATCTCAACGATTCACTCACTCTGTGCTTCTATACTGCGCCGCTTCCCTGAAGAATCAGAAGCGGGCGACTTTGCTGTCTGCGATGAAGCGAGAGCCGCGGAGTTTCGCCGTGAAGCACTGACGTTCGCGATGGAAAGCCTGTACGACAGCAAAACATTCAGCGAGAGCGAGTTGTCCGCGCTGAATTTGGTGTCGGCGGGTCGTGAGAACGACTTGACGGCGGCACTCACCTCGCTGTCAAACACTCTCGCCAATATCCCCGACCAAAACGGCTGGCTCGACACGAACGCCGCCGTGTTTGATAATTACAAAACATACTTTGACAAGATATTCGCGGTGTTTACGCCGCTGTTTCAGAACAAACAGCGCGAGTATTACAACGAAGCGCATACGCTTGCCGACAAGTTGTTTCAGCAACTGAAAAGTTATCCCACGGCACAAGCCGTGGTAGAAAGCGACTTGTCGCTTATCGCTTCGGCTTTTCGTGAGAATTGGAAAGAAAAGCCGACGTTTTCGCGGGCAAACTATAACGAACTGCGTGACGACCCCGACTTCAAGGAAGAAATAAAGAAAACCCGCGACAACTACAAGCGGCTGACCGAGAAACTTTGCAACCACAACAAACTGCTTCCTGTCCTTGTCAACTCGTTTGACGAAGCGCGCATTCTCCTTGCACCCGCTGTTGCCGCCTTTGTGAAAATGTATCGCGTGTTTGCGGCGAAACTGCGCGAGCTGCTGACCGCCGAGAACCTGCTGACTTTCGACGACTTGCAGCACTACACGCTGAACTTGCTTAACAAAAGCGAGGAAGCGGCGGCGGAACTTCGCGGTGAGATATCGCTGATTGCGGTCGATGAGTTTCAGGACAGCAACGAACTGCAGTTTCAGTTGTTTCGTCTGCTGTCTCACAATGAACAAAACATCGTGGTTGTCGGCGACGTAAAGCAGTCAATCTATCGATTTCGCCGTGCCGAACCAAAGGTTTTCATCGACCTCAAGTCGCACAACAAGTTTGTTCCGCTTTATCTCAGCGGCAACTTTCGTTCGGCTGATGAGGTGATTTGGACGGTCAACGATGTGATGTCGCACAATATGACGGCTGACTTTGGCGGCGTTGACTACAAAGGCGGCGAGGTCTTGCGTCCTATGCTTGGCATTGCGGGCGAGCCGACGGAGTTGGTTGTGCTTGAACAAGACGACGTTTCAGAAGAAAACTACATCGCGGCACGGATAGAAGAACTTGTCTGCACGGGATTCGCGTTTGTTGACAAAAGCGGGCAGACAAAACGGCTTGACTATGGGGATATCGCGATTCTCGCTTCTTCGCTTGACGGCAGCGATATGTTTGGCGACAAAATGGCGGAAGCACTGCGTTCACGCGGGATTCCCGCTTCACGAGAGAAAGGCGGCGGTTACACCGCGAGCCGCGAAGTCGCCGCCGCACTCGACTTTTTCACTGCGGCAGTCAACCCGTATGACGACTTTGCGCTTTTCTCCGCAATGCTGTCCCCAATCGGTGGCTTTTCGCTTGAAGAAATCGCCGCGCTTCGCTTAGACAAGCGGTTCTCGCTCATTGTCGAGGTGCGGCGCGACAAGACCGACAAATCAAAAGGCTTCGCCGCTTTGCTCGACAGCGTCGCTGATTCGGCAAGGGAGAACGCCGCGTCCGACATTATTTCGCGGTGTGTTGACGACGGGGTGTTCAGCCGACTGATTGCCTCGTCGCCGTATCCGAAGAAAGCGTTGGCAAACCTGCGCCTCCTTGCCGCCCATGCCGGCAACTTTGGGGCGAACAACTCGCTGTCCGACTCGCTTCGGCGGTTCAAGTCGCAGAGTTTGCCGGGTGCGGGGGGAAGCGGCGGTGCGGTCAATATACTGACGATTCACAAAGCGAAAGGGCTGGAGTTTCCGCTTGTGTTTCTCGCGAAAGCCGCAAAGAGTTACAACCGCGAGGAAGAACGCGGCAATATGCTGTTTGACGGGAAAATCGGGTTCGCTTTTCGTTATATCCACGATAATCTGGTTCCGTTTGAAACTATGGCGCACAAAACGGCGGTCTGGCAAGCAGAACAGGACGCGAAGAGCGAGGAGCTGCGCAAACTCTACGTGGCACTCACACGGGCACGAAACAAGCTGATAATCACCGCGAAAGCACCGCCCAAAGGGCATTGCTACTTAAACTTGATACGAAAAGCGAGTCACTTCAAGGAAATATCTCCGAGTCTTTCATTCAAAAGCGCCGCGGCAAACGCGCCTGTAGAAGCAAAAGCGCCTGTCGTGGCTGAAAAGTTCGTCTACTCACGCGAGCCATTGACGGAGATACCGAGGAAGTTCACGGTCACGCAGATAGGAATTGAACACGAAACGGTGCTGAAAAACAAAAGCGCACCGACTGTTTTCCCGAAGCGGCCATCGTTTATCGCGGAAAAGCGGCCACTGAGCGGCAAAGAACGCGGCGACGCTTATCACAAGGCAATGCTGCTGCTTGACTTCAAGTCGAACGAATCGGTTCAGTCACAGCTTGAGCGGATAAAGCACAGGTTTTCACCGCAAGAATTTCACGCGGTTTCGCCCGATTTAATCGAGCAGTTCCTCTGCTCACCGCTTGGCGACCGCGTGAAGAAAAGCGCAAAGATATACAAAGAATTCCCAATCTACACCGAAACCGCCTTCGCCGACATCGGAAAGCCGGAGTTGGACTCGGTTTTTCCAAACGAGAAACCGTTTGTTCAAGGGATTGCCGATATGTTTTTTGAAGAAAACGGCGAGATAATCTTGGTGGATTATAAGACCAATCGAAACTCAACGGCGCGGTTGCTCACCGCGAAATACGCGGGGCAACTGAAGATTTACACGCGCGCCGTGTCAGAGATGACGGGGCTTCGCGTCCGCGAGCGCTTCATCTGGGCGTTCGACTTGGGGACGGCGATATCAATATGATGTTTGACGTTTTAATCCTCGGGGGAGGCGCGAGTGGCTTGACGGCGGCAATTGAGGCAAGTGGTCGCGGTAAAAGCGCGGTGATTCTTGAAAAGAACCCACGTGTCGGGAAAAAATTGCTGCAAACGGGCAACGGACGTTGCAACCTATCTCACGCGCCGCTTCTGACGGAAAACAATTACTTCGGAGATATTTTGCTTGCCGACCACGCTTTGAATAATACCGACTTGCCCGCTTTCTTTGAGTCAATCGGCATTATCACAACTGCCGACGAATCGGGGCGGGTTTACCCTCACAGCGGCACAGCGGCAAGCGTTTTAGACGCGTTGCGGCTTGAGTGCCGCCGCCTTGGAGTGACTGAGCAGACAGAGTTCAAGTGTGTGGCTTTGGAAAAAAGCGACGATGTTTTCACCGCGATATCGGCAAACAACGAGCGTGTTTCGGCAAGAAACGCGGTCGTTGCCACAGGTTCGCCTGCTTCCGCCGACGATGTTTTGCTAAAGCAACTGACCGCGAGATTCGGTCACGCACCCGTGCCGTTTGCGCCCGCGCTTTGTCCTCTCATCACCGACGAACGGCTTGTGCGTTCGCTTAAAGGGCTTCGTGTGTCGGCAAACTGCAAGCTGATAAGCGGCGAGCGTGTGGTCGCGGAGGAACGCGGGGAGGTGCAGTTCGGCGAGAATTATCTGTCGGGAATCTGCGTGATGAACCTGTCGTGCTTTGTGAATCACGGTGAGAATTTCTCGCTGTCGCTTGACCTTGCGCCCGATTTCACGGAAAAAGACTTGGTTTTATATCTGCGGCGGACATTTGAAAAAAGAAAAGCGGCGGCAAACGAGGATAAATTGACGGGGATTTTACAGAAGCGGCTCGCTTTGCTAATCGACATTAGTTCACCACACATTACGGCAAAGCACATCAAGGATTTTCGCTTTCCTGTGATGAAGAAAGCGGAGTTAAGCAAGGCACAGACAGCTGTCGGCGGTATTCGTGCCGACGAAGTGGACGACCGCTTTCAGTCTGTAAAAACACACGGGCTGTTCTTCTGCGGTGAATCGCTGAATGTGTTCGGCAGGTGTGGCGGCTACAATCTTGCGTTTGCGTTTGCAAGCGGAATAAAAGTTGGAAAAAATATTGTTTGATTAAGGAGTGTCACAATGAAAATCGTTTTTGCAAGCGACCACGCGGGGCTTCCGCTGAAACTTGAGCTGAAGAATCACCTCATCGCGAAAGGTTATGAAGCGATTGACCTCGGCACCGATACGCCGAGCAGCACGGACTATCCGCTGTGGGGCAAAGCGGCGGCGGAGGTGCTGCTGCGGGGCGAAGCGGACAAGGCAGTGCTTGTCTGCGGCACGGGCTTTGGGATATCTCTCGCCGCGAATAAGCACAAGGGCGTGCGCTGTGTCAACTGCTCTGAGCCGTACACAGCGGCAATGGCGCGCCGACACAACAACGCGAACGCCATTGCTCTCGGTGCGCGTGTGGTCGGTGTGGACCTCGCCAAGCTGATTGTCGACACGTTTTTAGACGCGGAGTTCGAGGGGGAACGACACTCACGGCGTGTCGGTCAGTTAGTTGAAATAGAAGAAAGTAACTTCTGTTGATAATAAAAGCCGCTTGAATTACAAGCGGCTTTTGTTTTAATTGTGCGACGCAACACATTAGCTCATTGCCTGTCGGGCGCCGACTTGGGACTGTAAAACTCGCCGAAGTTCTCCGACAAATGCGTTCTGTTTGACGCAACCTGCTCGTGGTCAGGAAGCGGATTATCTAAATCGTTCAAGTCCTCAAGCTCTTTCGCGACCGCACCGATATCGGAAAGAAACTTCTCCCTGTCAATGTCGTGTTCGCCGGATTCGGATTCTTCGTCGTATTCTTCTTCTTCTTTGTCGTCAAACTCATCGTCGTCGCCCCCCTTACGCGGGTTCTTCTTTGTCAGCTTCCCCGATATGAACCACATTGCGGCGAAAACCAACGCGCCGCCTATGCTGATGTAAACCGCTGTGGGATAATACGCGGGGGTGAAGCGCATTTCAATCGTGTGCCTTCCTTGGTCCAGATTGACGCCGATTAACGCGCCAAGTGTTTCGGTTATCTCGGCGGATTTGCCGTCAACTGTGACTTTCCAACCCGGCTCGTTCGGGATTGTCGTGAACAAAAGGTCGTTTGATGTGGCGTTTACGTCAATCTTCAAGTGAGTAGGCGACAGCTTTTGCACTTTGGTATCGCTGTTCTTCGTGTTCAGCTGTTCGATAGCTTGATTATAAACTTCTTCGTCAAAGTATCCGAAATAGGCGTGCTGGATATACAAATCATCTTTGGTCAAGGTAAGAATAACGTCGACGCTTTCGCCTTGCTTGAAAGTGCCGAGGCTCATCACGCAGTAGTAATCGGTTTCGTAGTAATTGCCGCCCCACGCCTTGTTGACCCAGACGTTCAGCTTGCGTTCGTAACTGCTGGGCAGCCACATAAACAGCTCGCCGCTTATCGGTGAATCAAACGTGTACTCAATCTGCGCGTTTGAGCCTTTCTTCGTGACTTTATAGGCGGCGTGACCTTTAGCGGCGGAGCTGATGCTGACGTTTTCACTTGAGAACGTCAGTTTGTCGTCGTCAATCGTTTTGATATACTCGGTGGTGTCGCCGCTTCCGAGAAGCGAGTCAAGCAAAGCGTTTTGCCTGCTGAACATATTCAGTTCGCTGAACACCGCCGCTTCTTGCAGGTTTGTGACATTGCGGCTCGCAAGATAGGCAATCGGCAACGCGTCGTCGTTTTTCTCCACGTCAATGTCGCCCACTGTTTTAGTGCGCCCCTTGTCCGCTTCGTCACTCGACAGGATATACTTGACGCCGAACACATCGTCAATCAGCGGCGTCGCCCCGCGATAGCAAGTGTAGTGACTGCGTGACGAAAGCCCAAGGTCTTTCAGCAACTGAATCGGCTTGGCGTTAAGGACGCTTGACGAGTGGGATAACCCGTACATACGCAGTGCCATCGGGTCGTTCACGGTACGGAAATAATCTTTTTCTATCCGGAAGAACCCGTCGTCATCCGCATAAATCGCGTTCACCGCCTTGCGTGTTTCGCTGATTACCGCATAGGTGTCGCGGTTCGAGTAAGTGACGTCGGCGTCTTGCTTGTGCAGTTGCATCAACGTGTTGTAGAACCCTTCGCCGCACACGACAACAAGAAGCGAAGCCGCAAGCAAGATGTTTCGCTTTGCGTGCTTTCGTGTTGCGATGAGCATGATACCGACAAGCATTATGAACGCGAGTGCGGGAAGCACCACGGTCACTCCGTCAAAGAGTTCGCGTCCCGATTCGCCCAAATCGTTGTTGAACGTGTCGGTTGTGGTGAGAAACAACGCCAAGAAGCCAAGCCCAAGCGAAGCACCGAGGATTAGCTTCGAGGTCAGCCGCTCCGATTCCTCAAAGGCTTTCGCCGCGAATAACAAAAGCAGGAATATAACGCAGAACGAATAGCGTTGCGGCAACCAGTTCGGCATTTGACCACCGTGCCAAAGCATATCAACAGGTGTGATATACATAGAAGCCGACATTATCACGAGGAAAGCGGCGGAAGCGACGCGTTCGCGGCGAGAAACGGCGGTGATTTTGCCCGACAAGAAGTAACAGCAGAGCATTATTATTACGACTGTGCCGCAGTAAAGAAACGGCAGACCGTCCATTCTCACGGTGTCGTAACTGCCGGGGAAAAGTTTGGTGAGTGGCTCGGTCATTTCAAAGTTGGTGCGAAGCGAGTAGTCGGGGGTGGTGAACTGAAACTTTCCGAGGGAAAGCGACGAGTAAACAGGGAGAAGCATAAACGCCGCAATAGCGACCGACACCACTGCCGACAATCCAAACAAGAAACCGCGTTTGATTACAGTGGAAGCGGCGCCTATGTCGCGTTCATTTGTCGCAATGTTGTAGTAAAGAAAATACAGTGCGGCGAATATGCCAAGCATATACCCAATGTAGAAATTTGTGATAAACGCGTAAGCGAGAGAGATAACAAGCAGTTTGAACTTGCCCTTGTCAACAAGCGACTCTATGCCGAATATGATAAGCGGCAACGCACCAACGCCGTCAAGCCACATCGGGTTCATTGTCTGCTCGATTGTATAAGCCGAGAGCGCGTAGCAAACAGCGAACATAAGCGAGGTCAGCCCGCTCATTCCTCTGCCGCGACGCAGATAGATTGCCATTGTTGCGCCGATTGCCCCGACCTTGACGACAAGCATAGCAAACAGTCCGTCCATTATCTGCTCACGAGGGAACGCCCACACGATAAAGTTAAACGGGGAAGCGAGGTAGTACCCGATTATCCCGAAGAACTCACCCGATAGATTGCGGCTCCACGAATAAAAAACGCTTTCATCACCGTGAAGCACATCGTAGATGTAGTCGTAGTAATAGACATACTGCCCGTTGAGGTCGAGGACAAGCACCGACTCCTCACCTGCGGGATAGATACCGAATATCAGATAAGCGACAAACATTATTACCGCAGGTATACCAAACGCAGCTATATACAGTTTGTAATTCGTTTTTAGTGCCATTGTTGTTTCCTAATCGCTTGTTTCAAACATTTTTGTCAGTTAATCGAGGTTCGGGAGTTGTATCGCTGATGATGTATCGCGGTCTGTACTTCACTTCTTCATATATTTTACTGAGATAATACCCAAGTATCCCAAGCCCCGTCATAAGAAACCCGCCTGTGATAAGAAGAAGCAGTATCACCGTGGTGAAGCCGTCAGCCGCTTTGTCCGTGAAGAAGTTGACGAGAGTTTGCCCCCCGAGAACCAGCGAGAACACGAGATATATTATCCCCGCCACCGTGATAAAGCTGAGTGGCAGAGATGTGAACCCCGTGAGATTAGATAAAGCGAACTTGAACAGCTTCGTGAAACTCCACTTGCTGGTGCCGACCGTCCGCTCCTGTACTTCAAAAGGTATCTTGACGGTCTTGAAGCCGACCCAACCCGACAAGGCGCGAAAGAACGTCAATCTTTCGGGCAACTCGACAAGCGAATCGACGACTTTGCGGTCAAGCAGCTTGAAGTCAGACGCGTTCTCTAAGTCCACCGCTTTGCTTGAGCTTTTCATCAACGAATAAAACATCTTGGCAAACGCCTTGTACACCACCGACTCGCGTCCGCGGCTTGACTTCACCGCCGCCACGATTTCCGCGCCCTCTTCCCACAAGCGATACATCTCGGGGATAAGCGAGGGCGGGTGTTGCAGGTCGCAGTCAATCAACAGGGCGCAGTCGCCGCTCACGTTTGCCAGCCCCGCGAAAATCGCGCCTTCTTTGCCGAAATTGCGAGAGAATCGTATGCCCCTCACACTCGGGTTCTGCTGATGAAGCGACTTTATTATTTCCCAGCTGCCATCAGTTGAACCGTCGTCGGCAAAGAGAAGTTCCGCGTCTATGTTCGCCGCTTCTGTAATCGCGAGGATTGTGTCGGCGGCTGTCTTGATGTTGCCGGCTTCGTTGTAGGTTGGTATTATTATAGAAAGCATAGTTATTTGTTCACATATATGGAATAATCGCCGCTTGTGCTTTTCACTTTCCACGTTTTAGGTGAATCGCCGCGTGAGAACGTCACGCTGCCGCGACCACGCACGTATCTATCCTCAAACGCGTCTGACGTGAAGATACCGCGTTCCGTGGAGAACTCGGCGGTCACGGGATAGTCGCTTGCAATATAAACCGTCACATCGCCGCTGTTTGACTGGACGTTCGATTCAAGGTCGCCGCCGTAAGCCGTGACGTTGCCGCTGTCCGTGTATACTTTCAGTATATCAGCTTGCAAATTATACAGTTCTATCGGTCCCGACTTGGCGTGGACGTTAATTTCGGTGTAAACGCGGGTCGGAAGCACGATGTCAAGCCGATAGTCAAACATTGACGGGCTTATCAGCGTGAGCGCCGCGCCGTCGTCCTCGGCGATTTCAACCGAGTAGTCGGCAGTGACCGCAGTCAAGCTGTTTGCCCCGACGTAGCTGACAAACACGCGGTCTGTGTTGCTTGCCGTCACTGTTATCGGGATATCAACCGCCGATATATTTACTATCTGTTTATCTGATAAAAGTATTTCCTCTCGGTATACCGTGTCGGTGAAACCGTTTGCTTTCGCGACAGTGACTTCAGTCAGTGCCATCACACCGAACAACGCGGTCACGGCGGCAAACACAGCAATAGTGGTGTGCAATTTGTCACCGAGTATTACTCTGCGTATAATCAGCGAGAATTTAGCCGGTTTGTTGACAAATTTGTCTTTGCTTCGGCAGACCGCAACAAGAAGCGACACCGTAACCCCCGACAACCCAAGCGAGAACACCGCGATTTTCAGCAGGCACGCGGCTGACGGCAGGCTTGACGCGACAAACCGAAACAAACCCGAAGCCCAAGCCGCGCCGTTCATCAGCGCATACAGCCCGACAGCAAGCGACAACACCGCGACATTAAACAGCAGATACAGCACGACAAACCGTGCCGCGATTTTCGCGCCGCTCACTCGGCGGCAGGCTTGCCGCCTGTTTTCGTGAGGAATTCTTCGGCGAGTTTGCGATAAGCCATTGCGCCGGCACTCGCTCCGTCATAGAAGATGACGGGCATTCCGTGGCTTGGCGACTCGCTGATTTTCACATTACGCGGTATCTCGGTCTTGAACACGGTGTCAACCGCGAACGACTTGCGTATCATCGAACGAACTTCGCGGTTGACCGTCAAGCGTTTGTCGTACATCGTAAAGACTATGCCGAGAAGCGACAACGCGTGATTATAGGTGCGTTTTACTCGCTTCACGGTGTTTATCAGCTCCGCCGCTCCCTCCATCGAATACGGCTCGCACTGCATTGGCAGCAGGAACTTGTCCGACGCGGCAAGCCCGTTGAGGGCAAGCACACCGAGTGAGGGCAGGCAGTCGATGATGACAAAATCGTAGTCTTGCTCGACTTGCAGGAGCGCCTTGCGAAGTTGCAGGTTCTTGTTGTCAAACTTCAGCAGCCGCACCTCGGCTTCGGCAAGCGACTGAGTGGCAGGCATAACCCACAGATTCTCAAATCCTGTTTTTATCACGGCTTCGCTTGGCCGCGCCTCGCCCATTATGACATCGTAGGTAGATAACGCGAGTTCTTTTTTAGCCACGCCTATGCCTGTGGTGGCGTTGCCTTGCGGGTCGAGGTCAACCAGCAAGACTTTCTGCCCGCGTTCCCCGAGTGCCGCCGCGAGGTTAATGGCGGTGGTGGTCTTTGCCACGCCGCCCTTTTGGTTTACTATAGATATTATCATAATTATTTGTTCTATGTGTTCTTTTTGGCGAAAGTATGAACATTATAGCATAAAGTAGCTATAGAAGTCAAGAGATAACAAAACAGCCCCCATAAAAGGGACTGCTTTTGTTTGGAGCTGATAGGCGGACTCGAACCGCCGACCTGCTGATTACGAATCAGCTGCTCTACCGACTGAGCTACATCAGCGGCTATATTTGTCAATTGACAAATAGGACGAACTGTGCTATAATGACAAAGTATATTGCCGTAAGTGCGACTTTACTATTCTACTACAAAATCTTTCGATTGTCAATAGTTTGGGCAAATTTTCTTTTGAGAGGAGGCGGCAAATGGAACTTAAACACAGTCCGCTTGATATCCTGCTTAGAATCATCTGTGCTTTGTTAGCCGTGTTCACGGTGTGTTTGCTTGCGTTGTCGCTCGTGTTTACCTTTGGGGGCGGCGCGCCCGGTTTCTTCGGCAAGAACGTCTACATAGCGAGGAACTCGGCGTTCGGCACAATCGACGCGGGTGGCGCGGTTATGGCTTCGACGGTCACACCTGACGAGCTTCTCCCCGGCAACCTGCTTATCTACAGCGGCGACAACGGCGAGCAAGCACTCGGCGAAGTCGCGTCGTTTATCATATCCGACGGCGTTTATACCTTTAATATAACGACAGAGAGCGGAAGTGTCGTTGAGATAGGCGAGGGGCGGGTAGTCGGTAAAGCAATGCAGTATTCAAAGTTCTTCGGCGCGCTCATTCGTTTCGCGAAGTCGCCCGCAGGAGTGCTTGTCATAGCTGTGCTGCCGTGCTTCGCGGTGCTGCTGTCGGAAGCTGGCAAGGCACTGGCTCACGCCGCCAAAGGTCAAACTCCCGTCACTCCAATCAAAAAGCAGAACGAAATCCCGACGTATGAGCCTATGCCGGCACATTCGCCGCGAGAGGCAGGGCTTGCTTATGAACGAATAAAGAAAAGTTTCTCCGCAACAGACGACTTGCCCTCCCTCGGCGACCAATCACGCGAGATTGACGACTATCCGTTATATGGCGGCAAAGACAGGAAGTCCCTCAAACCACGGGCTTCTGAGGAAGAAACGCGGCGTTTAGCCGCTGAAGCGGCGCAGAAAATAAAGCGTCAGCCCGTGTCGCAAAAGCGGCTGAACGAAGTGATTATGCAAATGGGCGGCAAGCCGATTACGCCTGTAACCACAAGCAGCGATAGCGCAAATCCTCTGATAAACGCCCTTATGGGAAGAACCGCGCCGATTGGCGACAACACTGCGTCGTTTGCGCCCGTGCTGTCCGACTTGATGTCAGACGAAACAGAGATAAAAGCCAAGCCCGAACCACCGAAGAGGGCATTATCAGAGTTGAAAGAAGAAACAGCAGAGGTTGAGTCCGTACCTGAACCGCTGACGACAAGGCGAGGCGCAAGACCCGAACCTGCGGCACAACTCGAACCTGCGGCGCGTCCGTCACGCCGCGAGCCTGTCACACCTGTTCGGCGTGAACCGCCACGCGCACTTGCCGACCGCATAAACAGCTTGGCCGACGAAGAAGAGGGCGTTGCCCTTGAAACCGGTGAGTTGCCACAGGCGCCAACGTCAAGACGCACCCCCACCACGCCGACACCACGCGCCGTGACTCCGCGCCAAGCACCGACCGCACCCGCCACACCGACACCACGCGCCGTCACTCCGCGCCAAGCACCGACCGCACCTGCCGCACCGACACCACGCGCCGTCACTCCGCGTCAAGCGCCGACTGCGCCTGTTCGACCTGTTGTGCCGCAAGAGCGACCCGCGGTTGCGCCCCCACCCGCAAGACCCGCGCCGCAAGCGCCGACCACGCCTGTTCGACCTGCGGTGTCAGCGTATGGCAGAAGCGGAGCGGCAAGACAGTATGCCCGCAACGCACCCTCGCTGAACGACATTCTCGCACCCGAAACCGAATCCCAGTACAATCTTGACAATATTCTTAACGGAATCGATTCCCGTTCGTGATATCAACCTGTAGAGGTAAAAAATTGAAGTTGAAACGCATAATCTCGCTGTTCACGGCAGTCGCAATGATGTGCGGCACACTCGCCGTGTCGTTCGCTGAAACCGACTATGACACCAAGATAGCCGAACTCGAGAAGAAAATCGAGAGAATCGCAAAGGAAAACAAAGACCGACTCGCTAAAATCGACACCTACAAGGACAACGCCGCCGAGATGGAAACCCTCAAGGCACTCGTTGAAGAAGAAATGGACGCTCTTGATGTGCAGATAGCGAACCAGAGCGAACTTGTGGCGGCAAAGCAGGCGGTTATCGACACAAAGATTATCTACATAAACGAGTTGGACAACAATATCCGCAAAGCAGAACGGCTAATCAGCAACGCCGAAGCGGAGATAGCACGACTTGACGCGGAAAACGCCGCTAATATCTACCGTTTTGGTCAGATTGCGCGCGGTATGTATATGAGCGACGGTTATGACATCGTGGGGCTGCTTGCCGGTTCGTCCGACTTCTACGACTTGCTGGTGCGAAGCGAGGTTATGGCGAACATCGGTGAGCAGAACAAGACGTTTATGGACAACCTGCTCGCGACGATTGACGAACAAAGGAAGCTTGCTTCACAGCTTGAGCTGCAAAAGCAATCGCTTGAGAAAGACAAGCTGACCGCTGAAGATGAACGCGAAGTGCTGAACGGTGAGCTTGAGAAGCTGAACGCGGAGAAGCGGACGTTTGAGGCGGCACTCTATGACGAGCAGCTGACTTTATCGTTTTATCGAACGAAAATCACGGGGATAAAAGAGAACATAGAGAACCTTAAGTCGCAGTTCTCCGCGTCACAAAACGAGCAAGAAGTGATTAACACGGAGATAACAAAGCTAATCAAGGCGAAGCAAGCGGCGGAAGCGGCGAAGAACAAGCCCGACTATTCAGGCGACGGGTTCTTGTGGCCGCTTGACTCAAGGTTTCATATGATAACCACGCAGTTCGGCTATGACGCGTGGCGTGGCGGCAATCACTATGGCATTGATGTCGGCGACGGCGGGATAGGCGGCGCGAACATCTACGCGGCGCAATCGGGCACGGTGATAACCGCGTATAACGACGGCGGCTATCACGGCGGCTATGGCAACTATGTGGTGGTTGACCACGGCGGCGGAATCGCCACGCTTTATGCCCACGGGAAAACGGGCGGCATAGTGGTGTCGGTCGGCGACGAAGTGAAAAAAGGCGACGTTATCTCTCACGTTGGCGCGACAGGCTGGGCGACAGGCAACCACCTCCACTTTGAAGTCCGTATTGACGGTGTGGCTGTCAACCCGTTCTCTTACAGCTACGAGGGTTATAATCCATAATCAATGACTAAAACCATACGCGGCTTTGCCGAGTCGTCGTTCATTGAAAGAAAGTCCGAGTTTATCGGACAAATCGCCCCTCTGAATGACGAACAGGCGGCGCTCGCCTTTATCGCCGACACAAAGGCGCGGCACCGCAAGGCGCGTCATCACTGCTTCGCCTACATTATCACAAACGAGGGCGTGATTCGGCACAGCGACGACGGCGAGCCAAGCGGCACAGCCGGGCTGCCGATTCTCGAGGCAATGAAGCGCGAGGGTTTGTCAAACGTATGCCTTGTCGTCACGAGATACTTCGGCGGTGTGCTGCTCGGCACAGGCGGTCTTTCCCGTGCTTACGGCCGGGCGGCGGCTGACGTTATCGCGGCGGCTGAGATAAAGACTTTCTTCACGGCGGCGCGTCTTGCCGTGAAGCTGCCGTATTCTCTTTACGGCAAAGCGGCGGCGACAGCGGCAACCTGCGGGGCAGTGCTGACAGACGAAGTGTTCGGTGAGGACGTGAGCTTCACGGTGTATGTCAAGACAGAAAACGAACAAGAGTTCACCTCCTCGCTGAATGAGCAAAGCGGCGGCAGAGCCGACATAACACGAGTGGAAGAAACAGAGTACGAGTTTATATGAACACACGAGAGCGCATTTGCCAAAACGAAATGCTGACGTTATCGCCTGCCGCCTGCCATTCAAGCGACACGCGCGGCAGGAAAGTCTTTGAAGAAGAATGTGAGTTCAGAACGGCGTTTCGGCGTGACCGCGACAGGATAATCCACTCTTCGGCGTTCAGGCGGCTGAAACACAAAACGCAGGTCTTTCTTATCCCGAAGTCAGAGCATTATCGTACGCGGCTTGCGCACACGCTTGAGGTGTCGCAGATTGCGAGAACAATCGCTTCGGCGCTTGAACTTAACGAGGATTTAGCCGAGGCAATCGCCTTGGGTCACGACCTTGGGCACACGCCGTTCGGTCACGACGGCGAGGAAGTATTGAACAACCTTGTGCCCGGTGGCTTTCGCCACAACGAACAGAGCGTTCGTGTGGCTGAAAAGATTGAGAAAAACGGCAAGGGACTTAACCTCACCGAGGAAGTCCTTGACGGTATGCTGAATCACCGAGGCGGCGGGCAAAGACCGCTGACACTTGAGGGACAAGCGGTCCGCTTTGCCGACAAGATTGCCTACATAAACCACGATATAGAGGACGCGATACGCGGCGGTGTTATCACCGAGAGCGACCTGCCGATAAACGCGGCGCGTGTTCTCGGTCACGGCAAGGGCGAGAGAATCACGCGGCTTATCCGTTCGCTTGCGCAAAACAGCGGCGACGACTTGGCGTTTGACAGCGCGACAAAAGAAGCGCACGATGAACTCCGTTCGTTCCTGTTCGAGAATGTATACAGGGCGATAGGCACAAACGCGGAACGACAGCGGGCAATGCGCCTTGTCGAGTCGCTTTATCACTATTATGTCGATAATACCGAGCTTCTTTCGGGTGTCTATCGCGAGATTTTGGCGGCTGACGGGGCGGAGCGTGCCGTCTGCGACTTCATTGCCGGTATGACGGACGACTACGCGGTCGCGAAGTTTAAGGAGCTGTTTATCCCGAAAGAATGGAACGACGAGAAGCTGACAACATAACGGGGAGGTGACGCCGTGCAGTTCCCAAAAGAGTTTTTGTCCGAGGTTTGTGCCCGCAATGATATAGCAAAGGTGTTTCAAAAGCACGTGAGGGAGCTGAAGCCCGCTGGTCACGACTTTGTCTGTTGTTGCCCGTTTCATTCAGAAAAAACACCCTCTTGCCACATCTACGAGGACCACTTTTACTGCTTTGGCTGTGGTGCGGGCGGCGACGTCATCACGTTTGTTCAGCGAATCGAGAACCGCGACTTCGCTGACGCGGTGCAAGTCCTTGCGGAGCAGTCGGGCTTGTCGCTGCCAAATGAAACAGCGGAGGAACACGCCGCCTATACCGACCGCGCCAAACTTCTCGGAATGAACAAAGAGGCGGCAAGGTATTTCCGCGATAAGCTGATGTCGGAGCAAGGAACGGGCGGTCTGTTCTACCTCACCGAGCGTGGGCTGACATTGAACACAATCCGCAAGTATGGGCTGGGCTACGCACCCGGCGACGGCTCGCTTATATCACATCTCAAAACTCTTGGATATAATGAAAAAGATTTGATTGACGGTTCGCTTGCGGTTTGGCGAGATAACAAGTTGCGCGAGAAGTTCTGGTCACGCGTGATGTTCCCGATTATCGACCGCAACGGTGCGATTGTCGGCTTTGGCGGCAGAATAATGAACAACGGTGAGCCAAAGTATCTTAATTCAGGTGAAACCGCCGTGTTTCGTAAGCGAGAGCAGCTGTTCTCGCTGAACTTCGCGAAGAACGACAAGAACGGGCGGCTGATACTCTGCGAGGGATATATGGACGTAATCGCGGTCAATCAAGCGGGGTTCGGCGGTGCTGTCGCGACGCTCGGCACAGCGATAACAGAAGAACAAGCGAGGATAATGGCGCGTTTCGCCCCCGAAGTGGTGATAGCGTACGACGCTGACGGTGCGGGGCAAAAAGCCGCGACCAAGGCAATCAATCTGCTTGGAGCGGCAGGCGTGAACGCCAAGGTGCTTCAGATGAAAGGGGCGAAAGACCCCGATGAATACATCAAGAAGTTCGGCGCCGAGGCGTTTGGCGAACTGATAAACAAATCGGGTTCGGCAATCTCCTATGAAATCGACAAGCTGAAATCAGCGGCTGATATGAACTCGCCGAGTGAACGCGCCGAGTATCTGAAGAAAGCGGTGCGGCTTCTCGCTGACATCAACGACACGCTGACCGCAAAGACTTACGCGGCACGG
>JAISLD010000042.1 GCA_031260665.1 Oscillospiraceae bacterium
GGAATAATAATTATCCCTCTCCACATGGAAGTTCGTGTCGCTGAGGTATACAGGCGACCCCGGCATCAGCAGCGACAAGTATCCGCTTCGGCTCACCGTGCAAATGCCTCCGCTTGTCCCCGCGAGAAACCCAAGCATTTCCCTCACGGAATAGCACTTCGGCACATAATCGGGCTTCAACACGCAATAGCAGGTGTTAGCATACGCCGCCCACATCATATAATTAGGGTGCTTCGTCAAATTATGTTCCCTCAGTATATCTTCCAAAATGTTGCCAAGCACAACATTTCCCGTGCCGGGGTATCCGCCCCAGCTCGCGGGTTTGTAGATATACGTCATTCCAAGCAAGCCAATCTTGTCATAAGCGGTGATTTTCAAGCGGTTGCGATACTGCGACACATTCGTGACGTAGAATATCCCAAGCGTGCAGTTGTCGCCTGAACCGTCAAAGCTTGCATACGCATTGACTTCGTCGCCTATCTCGATGTCGCTTGCGCCGTTGGCAAACAGCGTGACGTGCAGTCTTGCGGAATACGCGCCCCCCAGCGAGAACCCGCCGTCCTGTATCGCGTGCGAGTATTCAAGCCGTTCTATTACGCTGTTTCCATACGTGTGTCCCCCGACGTTCACGCTCATTCGCGCCTGCCTTGCAGGGCTTGTCGCGTTGCTTATATAGTCAGAGCTTACTTGTATCATTATCGTTCTTCCATTTCTATACGCGACGGCTTGTAAACAATGAGGTTGCCGTCATAGCGGCTGGTTTCAAGCGTCATTTCTCTGATAAAGAACACGCCGTTCTCCATGCTGCTGTTGAACGGGCTTTTATACTGCACATTGAAGAACACGTCCCCCATCATCGAGCTGATAACACTGCTCGACCACATCGCTTCCGCTACATAGATTACGATTTTGTTCTTTCGCACCACTTGGTCGGGCATCATCAAGCCGTTTCCATTATAGTTCATTGACAAATTTCGTGCAAACCGCGTGACTGAAAACGACATGAGTTCGGGAATCGTCTCACCGTTGATTTGAAACTCTGTTACACTGTTCATATTAGTACCTTATGTTTTTGTTTCCTGTTATGCGCGACTTATCACGCAGTGACGACATTGTTTCGTTTGCGATTACTTTGCCGTCGAGTTTCACCGTCACATCGCCACCTGTCGCGACGTTCGTGCTTGAATACGCCGTGCTGTTCACAACCGCGTTGTTTTGTGAAGTGGTCCTGCTCGCTGAATCCGCAACGCTTTTCTCGGTTGCGGTCGCGGTGTTTGTCGCCGTGTTTTCCATTACCGCGACGTTCTCGCTCACCAGTCCCGCCCCGATACTCGCAAGTAGTTTGTTCGCTTCAACGGCAGTCTTGCCGAGTTTCTCCGTCAAGATTTTATCAACCGCGGCAAAGTCTTTCTCCAGCGACTCCGCGTCAAGTTTCACGTCAAAAATTATCTGTCCGTCATTCATTTCTACCTCACTGCCGTCAATGTTTCAAAGAGTTTCGCGAGTCCCTCGCCGTAATCACCGCCGCTGTTTCTCACGCCGCGCAGCTTTTGAATCTTTCGATATACGCAGTCACTCGGAAGCACCGCAATCAGTTCAAACAACGCTTTGCGGCTTAGGTTCTCGCGTTTCGGGTCAATTCCAAAGCAGGTTTTGATACTCGCGGCGATTATCGCGAAGTCCCTCGGGTCGATATCAGCACCGAAAAAGTCGGCGGCGAGTGCCGATTGCATCTCACCGCCGATTCTTCTTCTCCGCTTCACAGCGGTTCTGACGTCCGCTTTATAAACATAAAACTTTCCTTTATGAAGCAACAGCCGCTTCTCTCCCGTCAAAATCCCCTGACCGCCCCAATCTGCTTTGATGTTCAAAGTTTTGCGCATAACGCGCAGTATCAGCGCGGGAATGATGTTTGGGTCGTTGTCCGCTTCCGCGATAAGTTCCGCCGCAACTTGTAAATCGAAAAGACGCAGCAGCAAGAGTGTCGCCAAATATCCGGCGGTAATCTCATCACATTCGCGGACAAACAGAGCGCAGGCAAACTCGGCGGCATACGCACGTGTCTGCTTATTCACGCAAAACCGTTTTGCTTTCTTGGAAAGTTTTATATTCATAATTACCTAATCATCAGTTTGGTGCGCCGACACCGCGAAGCTCAAGCGTAACAGCGGCAGGTTCTTCCGCCGAACCGCCTGTTTCCGCGATTTTCGTCATCGCGACGTTCCACGTCACGATGTTGCTGCCGCTCTGGATACGGAGCTGTGTGTTCCTGCCGCTCCCCGTTGCCCGAAGCACGTTGGGGCTGAAGATATAATCGATAACAGGGTCGCCGCTTACATAGTCGCCCCTAAAGGTGACCGTAAAGTTCTGTCCCGTCACAGCACTGTGCGAAAACCCGCCCCCCGAAAGATAAAACGCGGTGTAGACGTTCTCTCCCATCGACTGCGACACACTCTTGAACGCGCCGCCGAGGTCGTAAAAACTCCCGCCGCATTTCAGTTCAGCGGTGATATCGCTGTTTAGTTTTATATTTGCCACTGACTCACTCCTATTAGTTTAACTTAGCTTAACAACCACGCTTCCCGTCAACTTGTAGACATATCCGTTAGCGTCTGACGACACAAACGCGGTTCCGCTGTCAACATCGGCAAGCACAAGACGCGGGTCGATTTCATTGCAAAACAGAAACGACCTGCGGAAAGCGCGTTCGAGTTTAAGCGCGGCGCTCCACGCCTCCTCGAGGTTCTTTTTTCGCACCAACAGGAGAAGCCGCACGCGTTTCTCCTCTGTTTTCTTATTAAGAAACGCGCCTCTGTCGTCGCCCCCGACCACTTGCAGAGCGACTCCTTCGCCAAGCGGCAGCTCCCCAAACGCAAAAGCCAGTCCAAGTGCGGCGTCAGACTTCACAAACTCCAAGAGATTTACTATCGCTTCATTTTCCACTTTTATTCTCCGCAATCAGTTTCGTTTTCGTAAAGCCGAGCCACTCTTTCTTATGAATCCCTGCGGCTGTATGTGCCCACATCTTCGCGGCAAGCGGGTTTTTGTTCCTGCTTGCCTCCCCGATGTAATACGCCGCTCTCGCATAGTCGGCGTGCCAAATCAGCCGCCCCGCGTCAAAGTTGCTGTACGCTTTTGCCGAGTCACGCAGCTTGCCGCTGTCCACTTTGCAGTATCTTTGGCAGTCGTCAAGCGCAACCTTCGTGAGTGCCTCCTGTGTGTTTGCGGCGGCTTCGGACAAACGCGAGAACTTCGTTTTGGTGTCGCAAAGCAGTTTCATATCAGCTCCACCTTGAGGTGGTGCGGTTCGCTTGCCGACAGCACGGTGGTCACCGCGTTGACAGCAAAGTCCTCCCCCTCAAACGTGATTACCTGCCGCTCCGTAAACCGAAAGTTTCTCGGCAGCGAGTTTTCGCAGTCATAGTACAGCGTGACGCCGCGTGTTCTCGTCGTCACCCCGTCCTTGCCGAACTTCTCGCGTTTCTCGCACCTCACCCGTTGAAGCACCGTGACCGTGCCGTATGTTTCAAACAAGCTGCCCACGCCACCCGTAAGCTCACGAACCGACACGGTATGCGGCAGCAGCTCTTTCGGAATGGGAAATACGTTCAACGTGTTCATCTCGCCCTCACGCCTGTCCCGATAAGCCCGTGATATCTCAGCACAAGAAGCGGCTCCTCGTCAATCTGATAAACGCCGCCTCCGCCAACTCCAACGCCGCCTGTTTCATAAGAAAAGTCGCCGATTTTCACCGTACCGCCAACACTTGAGGCGGCTGCGCCCCCGCTCATCTTCGTGATACCGCGTTCGGCTTCAAGGCAAATGGCTTGCTTCAACCCGATTATCTGAATAGCGCGCAGGTTCTCGTGGTTGCGGCAAAGCCCGCCCGTTATGCCGTCAATCTTTCGTTCCGCCCGATACAACACGGACTCGAGGGCGGCGGAGTTAAGTCCGCCGTCGTCATAGCCGCCGTCGCGATAAAAGCTCACACTCGACAGCATATTAGTCACCCGTCACAGCGGGAACCGCACCCTTAAAGCAAGCCGCGACATAAGCCGCTTTGTTCTCGGGGAGGAACAGGTCGTGATACTTGCGATAGTCGATATCCCACGCGTCGGCAAACTGGTTCAGTTCAGGCGGGATAATCTTGACGGTATCGGTTCGCGACACCGCGACAGGCGCGTTCTTCGGCATAACAAGCCAGTTGATATCCACCGCGCCGGTCGTCGGAGCAAAGCCACCGTCGTCGCCTGTCACAAAGTCATAGGCCGACTTCAGTCGTGCTTGCGGCACAGGTATCACCGCCGCTCCATTGAAGCGTTTGATGTTCAGCGACAAGTCACCTTGTTGAAATGTGCCGACCTCAAGTGTCTTTTGCACATCAGCCGAAGCACAAAGCGCGTCATATGCTTGACGCGATATAACAACGACAAGTTCACCCTCGCCACCTGTCGCCTCAAGCACTTCGCTTATCTGCGCCGTCAGTTCAGACACGGCGTTCGCTTTGGTTATCGTCTTGTTCCCCACCTTGATTCCCGCAAGCCCCGACAGCTTCGAGTAACGATACGCGTCAATCTCCGGGATAACCTTCACTCGCTGAAACTCAGCCGCCACGTCTGCGGCAGCCTGTTCAAAGCTTTCGGCACTGACGTCAACCGCGTCCAAGCGGAATCTTCTGCCTCTGTCTTTCGACAGCACGCGTGTTTCGTAGTTATAGGTCACCGCTCCTGTTGAATATCCCTCGTCGCGGTCATAGTCGTCAAGACCTTTAAGGTTGATGACAGGTATCTTCGCTTCTTTTCCCCCCGAATAGATAACACTGCCTGCGTTATCCTCCATAAACCCCGATGTTCCGTTCTCGACAATCTGTTTGTCAAGCAGTGCGCGGAAAAGCTCCGCGTATTCTTTGGTTGCCATAATGTTCGTTCCTTTCACATTTGTGTTTACTTTTTTGAAAAAACCGCCTTGATTTTGTCCGCTTTTGAGGGCGGCGTGCGTGATTTCGCTGAAAATTGCGGCAAACTCTGCCGAAACCGTGTGATTTCGGCAATTTTCATTTTCAGCAGTTCGTTTTCCTGTTCCACTTCTCGGATTTTCTCACCGAGGGCAAGCGCTTCTTCGGAAATGCTGTCGATTTCGTCCATACTTTCCTCCTTTCGTGTTACTGTTTATTTACCGCGTGTGCACTTCGCGGTTTGACGTTCCAATCCTGCGAAAATCCGCCGCCCCGCCCCTTCGCCGCCTTCGGCGGCTCGTCGCAGCGGGCGCATTTTCGCGCCGCCTCAAAAGGGAAAACTCCACAGAGCATAACCGGCGGCAACTGCCGCGCGGATTTTCGCTTCGCGAAAACCCGCGCGTCCCTTACCAACTCAAATGGTGGCTTCGCCCCCACAGCCCCCGCATATAGTAGGCTAAATCAAAAACGCTAAAGCGTTTTTGTAGCCGCAAAGCAGCTACCGCACCGTTGGTGCGGATTTAATCGGCTATATCAACTCAAACCCCGAATATCTCCGCGAGCGCTCTCTCCTTGTCGATAAGCCCCGCGGAAAACAACTTCAGCGTATTGTCAATCTTCGCAGAATTGTCGGCAGTGGTCGAGTCGGCAAAGACTATCTCGGGTGAAAGCGAAGTTTCATTCAAGTCGGCAGGCAAATCGCCGAGCATTATCCCAAGCACGGCGATGTTGCGGCAAACCGAGGTCAGTCCCTCGCGTATCAGTTGCTGGTGCGCCGTTTTCGTGCGATAGGTCTTGCCTCCTTTGGTGAGAACCTCTGTCGCTGTGCGGTAGGTACCGCTTGAATAAGAGAAAGTCCCGGGCGAAAGCCCCGTCTGCATACAAAGCAAATCAAACAGGAAAGTCAGCGCGTCAGTGTGTTCTTTCACGCGCAACTCTGTTGAATTGTCAATTACCTTCAGCTCCTCGCCGTCCTCGGCTGAAAACGCCTGCCACACTTCGTCCGTTGTGTCGAAGAACTTCTTCAGCACACCATTCTCGTCGTATTCACCCCGAAGCGCGCTTGTCGGCACGATAATACGTTTGCGGCCGAGGATAAACTCGCGTTCAAGGCTGTCAAGCACCGTGTCGATTGCCCGAAGCGTGTCAACAGCGTTCGCAAAGACAGACGCGCCAAGCGGCGAACCCGACACGTGGTCAACCGAAGCGGGACGAAAATAAACGAACAGCGGTTCTTTCAGGTTCGTTATCTCGGTTTCGATTTCCAGATTCGGAAACAGCTCCTCAACGGGAATCTCCCTGTCGCGTTCGTCAAACAATCGATTGATGACGAAATACGACTCGCCTGCTCTCTCGTGACATTCAGCGAGTGTGTAGGTTTTTCCGTTGTCCTTTATCGCCGACAGGATTATCCCACCGCAAACATTTTTCTCGTCATACTGTGTCGGCAAGAACGCGTCGCCCCCGATGAAATCAAGTTTCACCTCGTCGTTTTCGATGTATGTCTTGACGACGCCGCTTCCGAGAGCAAACATCTTTTCAAGAAACAGCGGGAAGCACCGCCAGAATCCCTCACGTTGCAGCGTACCGAGAACGTAAGCTTTCACTTCTTCATTTTGAAAGAAAAAGTCGGCTTGTTCTGAAAAGCACATAGCGGCAAACTCCGCCGCTACTGACTTCGCGGCGCCCGCGGCGGCAACGCGCCGTGTTCCTCCGTCAAGTCCTCCGCGTCTGCGGTATCTCCAGTCGCCCCCTCCCGAATAAATCTCTTTCCAGTTCCCCGATGTTTCGGAAAGCAAAGTGGTCGTGCCGCTTTGCGTTGGCTTTCGCCGAAATAAATCCTTAAAGTTCATAATATATCCTTTCCTTTATAATAGTAGTGTTAAGTAACCGTTTGCTTAAATCAAAACCTAAACAACTCCTTGTCAAACCTCTCAACCGAATACTCAAACGCGTCAAGCGAATCGATGTCGCTTGTTCCGTCGTCAAGCCGCAGGTCAAAGCTCTTGCTTGAATCCCACAGTGCGTTTTCAAACGCGTTTACAAGGTGCGGGCAGCTCGACGAAACAAAAAGGCGTTCGCTTCCCAGCAAACGCTTTGTCATATTGATACGCGTGTTTATCGGCTTCTTGAGCGCATTGCAGACCTCCACACCGGGCGGCGCACCCGAACGAAAGCTCTTGACGAGCAGTTGCTCGGCACTGTCGCAGTAGACCTTGCGAAGCATCGGATACTTCTGTTTCCAGAATGACAGCTTCTGACGAAACGCCGCGATTAGGTTTTCCGCCGATTTGTTTTCCTTGTCGTAGTGTTCTTCCAACACATAAACAGACGAAAACCCTTTGGTGAACCCCGTCAGCGTAAACACCGACGCGCTTTTGTTCCCGCCGAAGTCAACGCCGACCGTCGCCAAAGCAAGCTCAGGCAGCTTCGCGTTCTTCCGAATGACGTGCTTGCTTTTCTCAAAGTCAGGATAGATTCTCCCCTCGGCAGCCACCCACATTCCCTTGACAAACCTGTCGTAGAACACACCCGTGTACTCTCGCTTCAGGTTCTCGATGTAATCGCAGTCGAGAAAGATGTTGTCGTCAAGGCTGAAATGCAAATCGAGCAGCGACAGCTTCGGGTTGTCGAGATACTTTCGCTTCAGCCAGTGGGCAGGGCAGTCGGGGTTGGTCGTGGCAAAAAGCATTGCCCCTTTGTTCGACAATCGTGACAACAGCATAGAGAAAAACTCCTCGCCAAAGAGCGACAATTCGTCACAGTATGCGCCGTCAAGTGTCATTCCCCGTATCTTGTTCTCGCTTCTTATGTCGCCCGCTCCCTCAAGATAAACCTTGCGGCCGAATATCCTCGCTTCTTTCTTAGATGTGTAAAGTTTTATCGAATTATCCCCGAAAATCTTGACCATCGGTTCCAGCACATTCCGTTTCAGTGTTGAAAGGGTTTTTCCACACATAAGAAACGTGCCGTGTTGATACTTCCCGACAAACAGGCACCACAGCACTATAGATATGTAGGTCTTGCCGCTTCGAACGCTCCCCTCAAGGATATTCAGCCGCTTAAACTCCCCCGAAAGAAAATTCCAGACACATTCTTTTTGAAGCGGCGTTAGGTTCAGCTCATCTTGTTCCGTCGTTGTCGCCTCCTTTCGGTGTTTCGTTCTCAAACAGACTGAGCAGCCGAACAAGCGCCGGGCTGTCGGTATGCTCGTCGTTCTTGCCGTCGCGGTCAATGAGCAGTAGCTTGAAGATTCGCGCTAACTTCTCAAGGTCACGAAGAGCGAGCGCGTCAATCAGCTCTACGTCGGTCAGTTTCTTCACAAACATCTCACCGAAGGTTATCAGTTCACGCTCGTGCTCGTGCAGAAATATGTTTACTTTGCTGATATCGCACCTCCCAAACAAGTAAAAACAGAAACAGCCCTCGAGTGTCGGGGCTGTCGTCTATTGTTCGCAGTATCAGTATAGCACACTTCAATACTGCAAATCAATGCAAATCTTAAAATTTCTCAAAGTTTTTGTTTGCGCAGGCATGCCACCGCAATTTAACTCTCGCCACATCAGCGTTAAAAGCGGTATCAGCCAACATCGTCAGAAAGGAAACTATCATGCTCATTCACAGCGAAGCTAAACTCCGTGACTTCAAATTCCGGTCGGGCGGTGCTGACCAAACAGCGAAGTTGTCATACCGCTCACTTCATACGGAATCTCCAACGACTACTTTTTGCGGTCAAGGTGCGAAGCCACGCAACGGCGCCATTCTTCATCTCTTCCTTGACCACTCCGCTTTCCCAATCGTTAAGACTTGCCTTGAACGCCGTGCCATCTTCGGGAACAAACAAATGGCTTTCGTACACCTTACCGTCCTCACCCACAGAAAAGTCGATGGCTTGCGGCAAGTCCCAAGACAACAGGATAGGCGAAGCGGAGGACTGAGCCATTCGCTTATATACATCCCTGCGCTCTTCTTTCAACTTGCGTAAAGCAGTCTTGTGGTAATCGTATAACTCGTTGAACAGCTTATCGGAGAAGGATTCCAACCGCTCCATTGAAGCGTTGTCGCTTGCCATAACAATAATTTCCGTTTTGACAACGTCATAGTCGCGCTTGGCGTGACGCACCAAATAGTCCTTATGCAAATCGCCGCCGAGGATTTTTCCTGCCCTCTCAAAGAGGTTGTTTAAGTCATATTCGGATAATTCTACCGTCTCGGCATCAGCTGTACTTGCCGTATCAGTGCCGTATTCAATGGTCAGCGTCCGCAATGCCAATGCCTTTACTGCCTTGGCAATGCTGTCAAATTGCCCTGAATCTCGGAGAGCGGAGACTTCCTTATCAAACTCATCAAAAACCTTCTTCAGCGTACTTTGCCTGCTTTGCGGCGCAATCATATCTTGTGTCAGCGCACGGGCAAGAGCCATAAGCCTGCGGAGAGACGGCTGCTTTCCGGCGGCGTCAACTCGGTAGGTTATCAAATCCATATCGCTGAACACATCGACGAACGCAGGCTCACGCTTAAGCGTAACAAGCTGATTATGGTTGCCGGTTTCGGACGGAATAATCGCCTCGCTGTCGCGGAGTGCCTCTTCCACACTCTTGACAGACTCCTCATCAAAGAAGGGCAGATAAAGCGCGACGTTGTTTAACTCGGCATCCGACTCGACACGTCGTGCAAGCGGAGTGCGCATCATGCGTCCCAACAACTGGGCGATATAGGTAAAGTCGTAGGCGGCGGTCTGCTGGCCGCCGTAAGCGTAAGCCCCAAGGAAGCGGTCTGAATCTGCCCGATGAACACCTGACAGTCAGGTTCGTTTTGGAATGCCGTCACTTGCCCGGCGCGGTCTTTCACGCCGCCCATAATGCAGGAATAGCCGATGCTCTGTTTTTCCAGCAGCTTACATATCGCCTTGATTTCCGGCACGAAACGGGCGATGATAACCAGTTTTTTGCCTTCCTGAAGCGCCTCGTCGATAATATCCTCCAGAGCGTTCATCTTTGCCGTGGATACCGTCTTTGGTGTTGGGTCATCGTCACCGCCGAGGAAACCGCCCGTCAATTGTTGCAACCGAAGCATTTTAGTGAGAATATTCGTTGCCAGCACACTATTCGTCCCCCGGACGGTGTGCACTTCCGTGCCGTTTAGTTCGGTGTAACTATCTTTTGTGAGTTCTCGGTACAGTTTCGCGGCGTTCGGCTCTAACTCAACATAGCGGATAATATCGGTGGTTTCCGGCAAGTCCAAGCACTCCGCTTTTGTTGCTCGGTACGCGATTGAATGTATCCTCGCCGTCAGTTCCGCTTCCATTGACTTTTTCAAGATTGGCGTGTGCGCTCCGTATCCGACCATATCGAAGTAGCGGTTTCGGAAGCTATAAAACGAGTTTCCGAAAATCCGTGGGTTCAGAAACTTGTACTGGCTGAAGATGTCGATTGCCTTGTTGGTCACGGGCGTCCCGGTAAGAAGAAGACGGTACGCCGCCTTCATGCCGAGCCTATGCATCGCCTTTGCCGCGCTCGTTGCGTG
>JAISLD010000046.1 GCA_031260665.1 Oscillospiraceae bacterium
CGAGTCGGTGCAGATAGCGGTGAGGGTCCACCCGTTCCCATTCCGAACACGGAAGTTAAGCTCACTTGTGTCGAAAATACTTGCTTGGTAACGAGCCGGGAAGATAGAGTGTGCCGACATCTATTTACACACGCACGTTTATTCGTGCGTGTGTTTTTGAAGAAAATTCAGCAAAAGACTTGACAGGTGTTTGCAGGTGTGGTATACTGTACTAAGTGTCTGCATAAAATGTTGAACACAAAGCGCAGGGGTATTGATATGGCAATTGATTTGAAAGAACTGCAGAAGGACAACGAGGCAAGACGCAACGCCGCACTCGCTGCCGCTGAGAAAGGCTCTTTGAAAGATGTGTTGCCTGCCAAAATGGTAGACACCAATCACGCTGAGCGTTTGTCTAAAGAAGATTTGAAGAAAGAAACTGAAGAATTTGAAGAATTTGTCGCTAACAGTCCGTTTTCGAAAGCGTTGAAAAGCGCGTTGACTCGCTAATGGAAGTTAATGGTAATTGAGATGATAATCGAAAAAGAATATAAATATGAACTTGAACAATTTGGCAAAGGTTTAGATGGCAAACCTAATTTGGAAAGCGGCTTAAACAGATTTTACGATTTGAGGAATGAAATCCTCGGGAGAATAGTTTCTTATTGTACTTCAGTTAAAATTGAAAAGTATGTTCATGTCAATGCTGACCTTCTTGACGAAACGGTGTTGTCGTATATAAGTGATATTGTACGATACAAAGAGGGCAACGGCATTCAGTGGGCGGACCCGATTAACCGCGCGTCATTTTTGTCTAATTGGATTGTTAGAGTCAAACCAATTGAATGGAACGAACTTCCAAAAAATCTTGATGGCGGCGATAGAACTACTATAAAGCAAAATCTTTTTATAAACGAGTATTTTTCGCTTGCACTCGCTATTTTTTACATAAACAAATTGCCTGGTGTGGCAACAACTATTCAAAGAATGTCCAGTTCCAATGCCCTTGAAGAGTTTACTTTGAATTGGATATATTATTTTAAGTATCGCGACTACTCTGCGCGTTCCATAAGAATGGCACTTGTTTCATTTGCGGAAGCAGCAGGCGCAAATGTGAGTTGATTGCGCCGTGTTATTCCTCCTTAGCTCAGTCGGTAGAGCATTCGGCTGTTAACCGAAGGGTCGTTGGTTCGAGTCCAACAGGGGGAGCCAATAAAAACAACATCTTATGATAAGATGTTGTTTTGTTATACCTATATGCCAACAACCGGATTGAGTCCAATTGTTGACATTGATGTTCTATATACAGGTAACTTATGTGGATTCCGTTTGCTTTGATTGAAGCCGTGGCTGTCTTGGTGTTCTTCAACAAAAAAAGCGACTTCCTCGCGGGAGTGAAGTCGCTGTCGCCCAAAGAGAAAGCCGCTTATGACACCGCAAAACTGCGGAACACCACCGCCGCGGTCATTGCGCTGACGGGGCTGTTTGTTCTCACGGGGGTCTACTTCGCGGAGAAAAACCTCATCGTCACGCTTTTGTTTGCGGCACTCTGCGTGGCTTTGCTTGTTGTGTTTGCTTCGCAAATCGGCACGAACAAGTGGTTCAAGAAAGAGAAAACGCACAAAAAGAAACACAAGCGGTGACGCTCACGGCTTCTCAACTAAATACTTCTTGTTCGCCGCTTGCTCACCAAACGCACGGTCGTGTTCAATCAACAGCATTGTCGGGGTAAACTTCACAATCACATCGGCGAGTTGCTGACGCGAGAAGATGTCGATGAAATTCAGCGGCTCGTCCCATACATAAAGGTGCGCGTTCTCCGACAGACTTTTCGCGAGAAGCACCTTTTTCTTTTGTCCCTCGCTGAATGTCGCGATATCGTTTTGCAGAAGTTCACGGGGGAAATCAAGCTGACGCAGGTTGGTGAGAAAAAGCGTGAGGTCAACGCTTGAATGACGAGCAAAGTCTTTCAGCGAACCCGACATACCGTCGGTGTGTTGCGGCACATACGAGATAACAAGGTTTGTATGTTCGGCAATAACCTGCTTAATCAGCGTCGTTTTGCCCGAACCATTCGCTCCCTCAATCAGCACCCTGTCGCCGCCGTTTACCTCAAGACTGCCAAGCCGAAGCAAAACCTTTTGCGGTGAAGCAAGCGGTCTGATGATAAGGTCGTCGGCTCTCTCAACGTCTTTCAGCAGGGTCGACTTCTGCTCCGCCGCCGCTGTTTGCCGCTGTTCAAGCGACTTGGCTCGCTTCATCATCTTCGCCGACTTATGCCCCACATATCCGCTGTCAATAGAGTTGCCGCTTGACGGCTTGATGTGCTTTGACTTTTCAACTTGGTCGCTCCACTCGGCGGTGCGCTTTGCCGCCGCCGACAACCGCTTGATGTCTTTCTTCAGCTTCGCGTTCTCGTTTTGCTCAAACTCATCGCGCATTTGTTTATTTGTGAACCACGCCGAGAAGTTTCCGCTTTGCAGTTCTATCCCCGTCTTGTTGAGGGCAAGCGTGTGGTCGGTGGCGCGGTCAAGGAAGTCGCGGTCGTGGCTGATGAGAATATAGCCGCTTTTGCCACGCAGGTATTCAGAGATTTGCTCTTTCGCGAACGCGTCGAGGTGGTTGGTCGGCTCATCGAGTAAAAGAAAGTTGTTTTCTTTGAGGAACAACGCGGCAAGCAGGACTTTCGTTTGTTCACCACCCGACAGTGTGTCAAGCGGTCGGTCAAGCACACCGAGGTTGGCCGCGAGGAGGTTAAGCTCTCGTTCAATCCGCCAATCTTCAGCATTGGATATCCGCTGAATGATGTCCGCGGTGTTTGCCGACTTGCTCTCCACGTCAAACGGAAACCTCTCGAATGTAACCGCCGAGATAATCTTCCCCGTAAAGCGAAGTTCACCGCAGAGCAGCTTGAAGAACGTCGTTTTGCCCCTGCCGTTTCTCCCGACAAAGCCGAGTCGCCACGATGTGTCGATATCAAGCGACAGGTCGTGAAACAGGTCGTCGCCCCCGTCGTAACTGAATGTGAGATTCTTTATGCTTATTGTTGACATTGAGCCTCGTATAGTGTATGATTAAGTATAGCAGTTAAATCCGCGCTGTAGGCGCGGCAGCGGCAAGGGCTTTTCGGTCGCCCACCTCTGCCCCGAGGGGGATGACTTTCGAAAATATGCACTCGGTTGTTGACAGAACAATCAGTGTTTACGAAAGAACATTATACACTAAATGACATTTCGTGTCAAGGAGATGATATGGCGACAAGCCCTGCCTTTATGGAATACGCCGCCGACAGGATACGCTCCCTCGGCTTTGAAACCACGCGTTATCGCAAAATGTTCGGCGAATATATGCTTTATGTTGACGACAAGCCTGTCGTTATTATCTGTGACAACGTGGCAATGGTGAAAGTCCTGCCTGAGTTATACGAGCCGTGTCATCGGCTTGACAAGCAGTCGCCGTATTCGGGAGCGAAAGAGCATTATGTTCTTGACCTCGACGATGCCGACAAGACACGCCGCATAATAGATATCCTTGTTCGTGTGACGAAAGTGCCCGTCAAGAAACAAAAGCCAAGCAAAAAGCTCCCCCTCGAGTGAGGGGGAGCTTTTGTGTGCGAGGGTTAAGAGTTGGTGCCGAACAAAGCGGTCGAGAGGTAACGCTCGCCTGTATCGGGAAGAACAACAACGATTGTTTTGCCCTCGTTTTCGGGGCGAAGCGCCACGCTTGTCGCCGCAAAGAGCGCCGCACCCGAAGAAATGCCGACAAGAAGCCCCTCGTTCTTCGCTGAAGCGTTTGCCGCCGCGAATGCTTCTTCGGTGGCAACCGTGATGATTTCGTCGTATATCTTGGTGTTAAGCACATCGGGCACGAAGCCTGCGCCTATACCTTGAATCTTGTGCGGTCCGGGCGTGCCTTTCGAGAGAACGGGGCTGTCGGTCGGTTCAACCGCGATAACCTTGATGTTCGGGTTCTTGCTCTTCAGGTATTCGCCCGCACCCGTAATCGTGCCGCCTGTGCCGATACCCGCGATGAGTATGTCGACCTTGCCGTCTGTGTCGTCCCAAATCTCAGGACCTGTGGTTGCTTTATGTACAGCGGGGTTTGCGGGGTTGACGAACTGACCGAGGATAACCGCACCGGGTGTTGAGTCGGCAAGCTCTTGTGCCTTTGCGATTGCGCCTTTCATTCCCTTTGACCCTTCGGTGAGAACAAGCTCAGCGCCGTAAGCCTTGAGGAGATTGCGACGCTCAACGCTCATTGTTTCGGGCATTGTGAGAATAACCTTGTAGCCTTTTGCCCCCCCCGCGAACGCAAGCCCGATACCGGTGTTGCCCGATGTCGGCTCGATAATCGTTGCCCCGGGTTTCAGCTTGCCCGACTTCTCCGCGTCGTCAATCATTGCAACCGCGATACGGTCTTTCACGCTGCCTGCCGGGTTGAACGACTCAAGTTTTGCAAGCAGAGTTGCTTTCAGTTCTTTTTGCGCGCTGTATCTCGACAGTTTCACCAAGGGTGTGCCGCCGACTAACTCGGTGAGTGATGAATAAACTTTTGCCATTGTTTGCTCCCTTCAAGCAGAGGATATAATCTTTAAGGAATATATCCTATAAAATATATATGAGATAGTGTATATATTATATCACGTTTTTATCGTTTTGTCAATAGGGAATAACTTTTTATTTTTATAATTGACGAGTAATGTCAACTAATGAAGCAATTCTCTTTGCGGGGATTCCGGTCCTGCGGGGTGGCAATGGCTTTCCGGTCGCCCGCCTGTGCCACGAGGGGTATGACCTTCGGGATATACGCCTAAGTTGTTGACGAGAACATAGCGGTTTCTGTCAGTCCGACAAACTCTTAAGCAGCAGTTGCCGCAAACTTGAGTATCTGTTGATTTTTAGGTTGCGTTCAACCATAACCGCTACTGTTTCTTGTTTCCCGATAAGTATAAGCCGTTTTTTTGCGCGCGTCACTCCCGTGTAGAGCAGGTTGCGGTAAAGCAAACGAGGCGCTATGTCGGTCAGCGGAATGACGACGGTGTCGTATTCGCTGCCTTGCGTTTTATGAATCGTCACCGCGTAAGCGAGGTCGACTTCGCCGAGTTGCGACGTTTGAAACCTTGCGGCTCTGCCGTCAAAGTTTATCATCACTTGCCCGTCACGCCGCTTTATCTCGGTTATTACGCCGATATCCCCGTTGAATATCCCCGTGCCTTTTTCTCCCGCTCGCACCCACTCGATGTTGTAGTCGTTTCGCACCTGCATCACCTTGTCGCCCTCGCGAAACACTCTGTCGAAGAACTTTGCTTCGGCTTTGTGCCCGTCCGCGGGGTTCAGTGCTTCTTGCAAGAGCATATTCAGTCGCGCCGTACCTGTGGGTCCAATCTTTGTGGGGCAGACCACCTGTATGTCGTCAAACGGCGATATGCCATAAGCTTTCGGCAGTCGCGCACTCACGAGATTCAAGGCGGTGGAGGCGGTTTCTTCGTCTGTGGTTGTCCGCATAAAGAAGAAGTCTTTGTCACGCACATTCAAATCGGGCAATTCGCCGCGAATAATCTTGTGCGCGTTTGTGATGATGAGGCTCTCCGCCGCTTGACGGAAAATCTCTTTCAGTTCAACAAACGGGACGACTCCCGACCGCGACAAATCACGAAGCACGTTGCCCGCGCCTACCGACGGCAACTGGTTCGAGTCGCCGACGAGTATCAGCTTGCAGCCTCGCGGCACTGCGCGAAGCAGTGAATCAAACAAGAGAACATCGACCATTGACATCTCGTCTATTATTACCGCGCCACACCGCAGAGGGTTGTCCTCGTTGCGGCGAAAGGTCATAGGCGAGCGGTCGTCAGCTACTTCAACCTCAAGCAAGCGGTGAATAGTCTTTGCGGGGCAAGTCGTCAGCTCGCTTATTCGCTGGGCGGCGCGCCCTGTCGGAGCGGCAAGGCAAACCGTTATCTTTCGTGCCTTGCAGATATCAATGACGGCATTGAGTGCTGTGGTTTTGCCTGTGCCAGGCCCGCCTGTCAAGATAAACAAGTTGTGCGAGAAGCATTTACGTATCGCTTCCTTTTGAAGCTCCGCGTACTTTATTCCCGCTGTCCACTCCGCCGCGTCTATCTCGCGTTCTATCGACTCGGGTTCGGCATTGGTCGGTTCTTTCAGCATATCTGAAAGGCGTTTCGCGATATAAACCTCTGCTTCAAGGTATTCGGGCAGGTATATCCGCCGCTTGTCCGAGTCGCCTTTGCCCACAGCGGCAAGCACAGAGTGTTCAACAGCACCGAGCAAACATTCTTCGGCGGCAGTCGGATTGATGTCAAACCGTGTCGTCACGATATCGCGCAGGTCTTTTTCGGGCAAACAGGTGTGACCGCCGTCAAGGTTTTCGGTCAGCACCGCAGTCAGCGCCGCCAAGACACGTTGCTCACCGTTTTGGTTTTCACCCAGCTCCGCCGCCAAATTGTCCGCCGCTTCAAACGGCACGCCGACGTCGCGGTCGCAGAGGATATACGGGTTTTCTTTCACCATTGCGGTCGCCGCCGCACCGTACATATTCCACAAAGCAAACGCCGCGTCGGCACTTATGCCGTATTCTTTGAGGAACTCCGTCAGCTTCTTGAAGGTCGTGACCTTTTGATACTCGGTCGCTATATGAACAGCGGACGACAGCTTCATTCCCGGCATTGTCGTCAGAGTTTCCGCGTTTTCAAGTGCCGCAAGGGTTTCTGTGCCGAAAAACTGAACGATGTTCACCGCGAGTTTCGGTGCCAACCCCTCAATGATACCCGAACTGAGATACTTAATCAATTCTTCTTCGGTTGCGGGCATTGTTCTTTCACAGGCGCGCGCCCGAAACTGAAGCCCGTACTTTGGGTGGTCCTCAAACCGCCCCGTCAGTGACAGCTTCTCACCGGGACGTATGTCGCCTAAGTTTCCGTTAACGGATATCATCTCATCGTTTGCCGACAAGGTGAGGACTATGTATCCGTTTGCCGCGTTTTTATACAAAACGCTTTCCACCGTGCCCGCAACGGTCAGTTGCTCGAAAGTTTCGTCCATAGCTCCACTATCAGGCTTGCCGCACCGTATACGGCAAAGAAAACGGACAGGAAAAAAGTCATAACGTACCTCGCGGCTTTTCTCCCATTATATTGCTTTGATTACAAAAGTGTTACGCTGTTGTGTGAATTAAAGTTGTTTTGATATAGCCGGTTAAATCCGCGCCGTAGGCGCGGCAGTCGCTAAAAGCGACTGCAAAAACGCTTTAGCGTTTTTAATTTAACCTACTATATCTTGTTCTCGCTCCCCCGAAGGGAGAGAGAACAAAGCAACTTTTCAGTCAGTTTATTGCACCAACGCAGACCCAACCGTTGCAAGTGAACCTGTCGCTTGTTTCAAACCCGTTTGCGGCAAGCGCCGCCGCCACCTCATCGGCACGTTCTTCAATAATGCCCGACACAATCAAGACGCCGTGTTCAGCTAAAAACCCACGAAACAGCGGTGCCATTGCGATGATAACATCAGCGACAATGTTCGCCGTGATGATGTCGTAACCCGTGCCTATTTGTAGGCGCAACTCTTCCGATTGCGTAACATCGCCGACAAACGCGGTCACACGGTCGGCGAGTCCGTTGTCGGCAAGGTTTTCTTTCGCGGTACGGACGCTGTCCTCGCTGATGTCGCAGATAGTCGCCTCTTTTGCGCCAAGCCGAAGCGAAGCCAGCGCAAGTATTCCGCTGCCTGTGCCGAGGTCAAGGTGACGGCAGCCGTGCTTCACCACCGCTTCAAGGCGTTCAAGGCAAAGGCGCGTGGTTTCGTGCTGACCTGTGCCGAACGCGCCGCCGGGGTCAATCTCCAGCACGATTCGGTCGTCGGGGTTGTCGTATGATTCCCACTTTGGTTTCACCGTGAGCTTGTTTCCCACGTCAAACGGTTTGAAGTACGCTTTCCACGCGTTCTCCCAATCGCTTGAACGCACGGTTTCCGCTTTGTAGGGCAACTCGTGGAAGTCCCTGCCTATCTTGAGGCAAAGCTCCGCGCCTTGCGTGTCCCCCGTGATGTAGACCGTCACCGAGTCGGGGCGGTCGCGAAGCGACGTGACGCTCTCGTCGAGATAATCCCACCTGCCGTATTTGTTCTGCGTGAAGTCGTCGAAATCAGCGGCGGAGTTTATCTCAGCACCCTGCAAGCCATAGTCGGTCAGGGTCGCCGCGAGGTCGTTGGGCTTGTCGGTGAACAATGTTAATTTTATGTAATCCATATATTTCCTAATAATTACAGCAGGTTAATAAAGTGCTAACAACTTAACCGCGCATACTGAAAGTCATACCCCTCGGGGCACAGGCGGGCGACCGGAAAACCCTTTCCGCTCCCTCAGGAGTGAAATCTTTGTGGAATGAGTTATTTAAGCGGTTAATATACCAATCAAAAGAGCGGCAGCTTTCGCTGCCGCTCCACCGTCACGCCGTAATGCGGCGAACATAACCCGCTCTTGGCAGGTCGGGTAAAATCGCCCTGACGTTTCGCGCTTCCGCAGTTACCGTGAGGCAGCGGCTTGCAATCCTCGGCAGGAGACGAAATCCCTGTTAACAGATGTCGGATACAAAGCCGCACCTCTCGCACGCAACAGTAAACTTCAGTTATTATTTCGCTTTTTCTTCTTCGTCATCGTCATCGTCGCCGAGATTCCCCTCAAGGCGTTCGATAAAGAGGTCGCCCAGTTTTTCTTGCAGGGCTTCGTCCTCAACGGGTTCGAGTGTGTACCCGTCCTCTTCCTCAATCTCGTGAGCGATGATAAACTCAACCTCGTCAATCTCGTCGAGGTTCTCTATATAAGGCACCAACGCGATATACGTTTCGCCGTCAAGTTCCAGTTCATCGACAATCTCGTAGTCTTGGTCGTCAATACGGACGATAAGGTCCTCGTAATCCTCGGGTGCTTCTTCGGATTCGTTTTTGGGCAAGTTGTTCAAATCAGCCACGGTGTTCTCCAATCAAGCGGTTAATCTTGTTTAAGTGTACCACAATTCGGTTTTGCTGTCAAGAGGAAATACTTGTGAAGATAAACTTTCAGTCGTTTTGTGCAATTTGCACAAAAACTTTGCAAAAACATTGTAGATTTTGGCTATTGACAACAAAACTTGGTTGTGCTATAATAGTATCAACATAAGGAAGGGGTGATTCCAATGTACAGCACAAGCGAAGAGGGAGCCGCAAAAGCGTGTTCCTGCAGAACCGAAACCGTTTCGCGACACGTTATCAGCGGTGAGCTTACCGGAGTTGCCGGAAATGCCGATTAAAGGCAAATAGTTTGCACCGAACTGACGCGCAGAGCCAAAACGGGGAGCCTCCCGGGGTGACCGGGTCTTTGCCGAAAGGCGTAATATATAAATAGTCGAGGTACACAAGATGTGTCCAGAGCAGAATCCAAAGTTTGTTTAGCCCCTGCATATGTTGCAGGGGCTTATTAAATTAAAAAGGAACGTCTTTCAATGCTTTACACGCTTTATAACGCCAACATAATCACCGTGACGGAAGCCGACATTGAGAACGGCTACCTCACCTACGACGGCGACACAGGCAAGATAACCGACATCGGCGGTATGGACAACGCACCCGACTTGACAGAGGGCGCGTTCGACTGCAAACGCGGCACGCTTATGCCGGGCTTTATCGACGCGCATTGCCACGTTGGCGGCTTTGTGCTTGGCGACTGTGACGACAACGAGGTGACCGACCCGATAACGCCGCACCTGCGAGCGATTGACTCGGTGAGCGGCAACGACGAGTATTTCATTGAAGCGGCAGGTGCGGGTGTCACAACGATACTTGCGGGAGTCGGCAGCGCCAACCCTATCGGCGGCACGTTTGTCGCACTGAGAACAGGCGCGGGCAAGTCGGTGGACGAGAGAATCATTAAAGAAACCGCGGCAATGAAGTTTGCGTTTGGAGAGAACCCGAAGCGTTGTTATGAAGAACGTGACGAAGCGCCGAACACACGTATGGCGACCGCTGCGTTGATTCGTGAGGCGCTATTCAAAGCAAAGAAGTATCTTGGCGCGACAGAAGCGTTTGAATACGGGACAAAGGACGACGAACCCGACTTTGATATGAAATGCGAGGCGCTGTTGCCAGTGCTGAACCGCGAAGTTAAGGTGCAGATGCACTGCCACCGTGCCGACGACATATTCACCGCTATTCGTATCGGAAAAGAGTTCAATCTCGACTTTGTGTTGATACACGCGACTGACGGAGAGCTGATTGCAAAGGAGATAGCGGCAAGCGGCGCACCCTGTGTGGTCGGGCCTGTCATCAGCGAGAAGTGTAAGCAAGAGCTGAAAAATCATTCGATAAGCCTTGCCGCCACATTGACCAAAGCCGGCGTTAAAACGGCAATCTGCACCGACCACCCCGTTGTGCCTATCCAGTATCTGCCGCTGTCTGCGGGTCTTGCGATACGTGGCGGCTTGACGGAAGCCGAGGCACTCGCGGCTATCACCAAGACAGCGGCGGAAGTCGCGGGGCTGATTGAACAGAAAGGCACGCTTGAAGTCGGCAAAGACGCTGACCTTGTGCTGTTTGCGGAAAACGCACGGTTCTTTGACGTGACGGCGACGCCTGTACGCGTCGTCATTGAGGGCAAGATATGCCAAGAGAAGTAACAGTTTCGACGATAACCGACACGATTGCTTCGCTTTGCGGCAAAGCAAACGTGTTCTTGCCGAGTGGCAGCAGAGAGCGGCTTGCCTTGTGCGGCAAGCGGGAAACCTCGCCGCTCTGTCGCGAGATATTCGGCGACCTTGTGAAGAACCTTGACTGTGCCGCTGAACACAATATCCCGATTTGCCAAGACACGGGTATGGCTGTGGTGTTTCTTGACATAGGGCAGGACGTTCACATAGTGGGCGGCGACCTGACCGACGCGGTGAATGACGGTGTTCGGCGCGGGTACAAAGACAATTATCTCAGAATGTCTGTTGTTCGCGACCCGCTTGAGCGAGTAAACACAGGCGATAATACCCCGTGTATAATTCACACGAGAATAGTCAGCGGGGATAAAGTGAGCGTCACACTTGCGCCAAAAGGCTTTGGCAGCGAGAATATGAGTGCGATAAAGATGTTTACACCATCGGCAAGCCGCGAAGATATCATCGCGTTTGTGACAAACATGGTGCAAACAGCAGGCGGCAACCCGTGTCCGCCGATTGTAGTCGGCGTGGGATTAGGCGGCGACTTTGAGTACGCCGCGATACTTGCGAAGCGCGCGTTAATCAGGGGAGAGGGTGAGCTAAACGCCGCGCCTTTCTATCGGGAACTTGAAAACGATATGCTGACGCGGATAAATGCCCTTGGTATCGGCGCGGGTGGTTTTGGCGGCGATATCACAGCTCTCGCGGTGAACATCGAGGTGTTCCCGACACACATCGCGGGGCTTCCGTGTGCCGTCAATATCGGTTGCCACGTCAATCGGCACTTGTCGGCTGTTATATAGACACAACAAACATTATATCAACGTATCCCGTTAGCTTATTGCTTGTCGGGTACCGACCCTCTCCCATTTGGGAGAGGGTGTTTGTTGTAAACATTATATCAACGTATCCCGTTAGCTTATTGCCTGTCGGGCACCGACCCTCGGGGCACAGGCGGGCGGCCGAAAAGCTCTTGAAGCCCCGGCAGGAGCGGAATCTCTGCAAAGCAAACTGTTACACTTGCAGTTTAGTATTAAATACAAACAATATCGAAAAAATACTGCATAATATTCACATCGCCCGATTTTATTCCTTGACTTTACGAATAAAAGATGTATAATATATTGTATTGCGTAATTTTAAGTTTGAAAGGAAATCAAAATGGCTGACACATACAAGAAGATTGTTCTCGCGTATTCAGGCGGACTTGATACGTCGATTATTATCCCGTGGCTGAAAGAGAACTACGGCAACCCTGAGGTTATTTGTGTGGCAGGGGACTTGGGGCAAGACGCGGAGCTTGAGGGGCTGGAAGAACGCGCGAAGCAGACAGGCGCGTCTAAACTTTATATCGAGAATCTTCAAGAAGAATTTGTCTACGACTTCGTGTTCCCGACACTCAAAGCGGGGGCAACCTACGAGGGATACCTGCTCGGCACGTCGTTTGCTCGGCCTGTCATAGCGAAACGCCTTGCTGAAATCGCGAAGAAAGAAAACGCGGACGCGATATGCCACGGCTGCACAGGCAAAGGCAACGACCAAGTCCGCTTTGAACTGACGGTCAAGGCGTTCGCACCCGAACTGAAGATTATCGCACCGTGGCGTGAATGGGACATAAAGAGCCGCGAACAAGAGATAGAATACGCGGAAGCGAGAAACATTCCGCTGAAAATCAACCGTGAAACCAACTATTCAAAGGATATGAACCTGTGGCACCTCTCTCACGAGGGGCTTGACCTTGAAAATCCGGCGAACGAACCGCTCTACAACAAACCCGGTTTCCTTGAACTCGGCGTTTCACCTGAACAAGCGCCCGACAAAGCAGAATACATCACGCTGACGTTTGACAAAGGCGTGCCTGTCGCGATTGACGGCAAGAAGTATGACGGAGTGGCTATCATAAAGGAACTGAACAAAATCGGCGGCAGAAACGGAATCGGTGTGTTTGACTTGGTGGAGAACCGCCTTGTCGGGATAAAGTCACGCGGGGTATACGAAACACCCGGCGGCACTATCCTGTACAAAGCGCACGAGGTGCTTGAAACAATCACGCTTGATAAAGAAACCCAGCACTTCAAGTACGGCGTGGCGAACAAATATGCCGAGCTTGTCTATAACGGGCAGTGGTACACGCCGCTTCGCGAGGCACTCGACGCTTTCGTGAACGACACGCAAAAGACAGTCACAGGCGATGTGAAACTGAAACTCTACAAAGGCAACATCATCAACGCGGGCGTAACCTCACCGTATACTCTTTACAGCGAAGAAGTCGCTTCATTCGGCGAAAGCGACTACGACCACAGCGACGCAACGGGCTTTATCAACCTGTTCGGATTGCCGCTGAAAGTCAAGGCTCTCCTTGACCAAGGGAGAAACGCGTGATGTCAACCGCAAGAAACGGCAGATTCGGCAAAGAAGTGGACAAGTCTGTCAATGACTTCAACACATCGCTCCCGTTTGACCAAAGAATGTGGCGCGAGGATATCACAGGCTCGCTTGCTCACGCCGCAATGCTTGCGAAGCAGGGCGTTATCACAGAAGAATCTCACGTGGCGATAACACGCGGACTGAACGCCATTGCCGCCGACATTGAAGCGGGTGCGCTTATCTTTGACGGAAGTGAAGCCGAGGATATCCACATGTTTGTGGAGGAAGAACTGACGCAACGAATCGGCGCGGCAGGGAAAGAACTCCACACGGCGCGTTCACGAAACGACCAAGTGGCGACAGACTTGCGGCTTTATCTCCGCAAAGAATTGGACTTGCTGAAAGAGTCGCTGCTGGAGCTGACGAACGAACTCTGCGACAAAGCGGAAGAACACGCAGGCGCGATTATGCCGGGGTACACGCACCTGCAACGGGCGCAACCCGTGTCGTTCGGGCACCACCTCATGGCATACGCGGCGATGTTTTGCCGCCACCTTGAGCGCATTGCCGACTACCTTAAGCGGCTTAATGTCTGTCCTCTCGGCAGTGCCGCGCTTGCGGGCACGTCGTATGATATTGACAGGTTTTATACAGCCGCTTCACTTCAGTTTGACAAACCGTGCGGCAACTCGATTGACGGCGTGGGTTCACGTGACTTCGTGATAGAATACGCGTACATTCTCGCACAGATAATGGCGGACTTGTCTCGGTTTTGTGAGGAGATTATCCTCTGGAGCAGCCACGAGTTCAAGTTCGTGACGATAGACGACGCTTACTCAACAGGCTCAAGCATTATGCCGCAGAAGAAGAACCCCGATGTGGCGGAGCTTATCCGCGGCAAAAGCGGGCGTGTGTTTGGGAATCTTTTCGCTTTGTTCACCATGGTGAAAGGCACGCCGCTGGCTTACAACAAAGACTTGCAAGAGGACAAAGAAGCGGTTTTCGACAGTATCGACACGGTGAAACTCTGCCTTGGCACCTTCACGCCGATGCTTAAGACATTGACAATCAACGCCGACAATATGCTTCGTGCTTGCAACGACGGCTTTATCAACGCGACCGATTGCGCCGACTACCTCACGGGCAAAGGGATACCTTTCCGTGAGGCATACGGCATAGTGGGCGAGCTGGTGCGCTATGCCTCGGAACACGGCTTGACACTTGATACGCTCCCTTTTGATGTATACCAAAGCAAATCATCGTTGTTTGACAAAGATATCTTCTCGGCAATCGGCATACGCGCCTGCTTTGAGCGGCGCACATCTTACGGCGGCACTCACCCGAATGAAGTGAAGCGGCAAATCACAGAAACACGAGAATTATTAGAAAAATATGCAAAAGATTAACGTATTCATAGACGGCGCGGAGGGAACGACAGGGCTTCAGCTTCGTGACAGACTGCTCTCTCACCCGAACGTCACGCTGATAGAAATATCAGAGGACAAACGAAAAGACAAAGCGGAACGAGAGCGGCTGATAAACGAGGCGGACGCGGTGTTCCTCTGCTTGCCCGACGACGCGGCAAAAGAATCCGTGTCGCTTTGCAGAAACGGCGCGACCAAAATCATCGACGCTTCAACGGCACACAGGACACAACCCGATTGGGCGTACGGCTTGCCTGAGCTTTCGCCTAAACATCGTGAGCTGATTCGTGAATCAAAACGTGTGGCGGTGCCGGGTTGCTATGCAAGCGGCTTTGTTTCGCTCGTCTTTCCGCTGATAACAAGCGGCGTAATCTCGCCAGACACCGCGGTTTATTCTCACGCGGTCAGCGGATACAGCGGCGCGGGGAAGAAAGGCATTGCCGAATATGAAGCGAACGACCGTGCCGCCGAGTACGACGCGCCGCGTGAGTACGCGCTCTCCGGTGAGCATAAGCACCTGCCCGAGATGAAACTGCGCGCGGGACTGAACGTCTTTCCCGTGTTCAATCCGCTTGTCGCTGATTACTACAGCGGAATGGCGGTGTACCTGCCGTTTCACACTTCACAGTTTGAAAGACGTGTCACAACGAGTGAGCTGGGGGAGATATACAGGGCGCATTACGCGAACGAAACCCTCGTGAAGTACGTTGACGACGTGGGCGCGTTTTCAGCCGCGAATCATCTGACAGGGCGTGACGACCTCGAGATATTCGTATCGGGGAACAACGAGCGCGTGTTGACTGCGGCACGGCTTGACAATCTTGGCAAAGGCGCGTCAGGCGCGGCGGTGCAGTGCCTTAACATTATGTTTCAGTTGCCCGAAACAACGGGACTTAGATTATATAGCCAGTTAAACTCAAAACACTAAAGTGTTTTGAGTTTTCGCCGCGAAGCGGCGGCGCGGCAGTCGCTAAAAGCGACTGCAAAAACGCTTTAGCGTTTTTAATTTAACCTACTATACTGCGTAACCACATAAAAACTCACCGAGTTTTTTTATCGCCGTGAAGCGGCGTGTTACGCTTGTGCGCGGATTAACTTGGCGGCGTAGCGGCAGAGGTTAAACTGAAAGTTTAACCAGTTAAGGAGTATATGATAATATTTGACAACTATACGCCTGTAGACGGCGGCGTTTGCGCGGCAAACGGGTTCACGGCAGGCGGGCTGTGTGCGGGAATCAAGCAAGGCTCAACCAAGCCGGACTTGGCGATTATTTACTCAAGCGTGGACTGCAGAGCGGCGGCGCTCTACACGACAAACAAGGTGAAAGGCGCACCGCTTGTTGTCACGAAAGAGCATTTGAAGAACGGCAAAGCGAGAGCGATAATCGTGAACTCAGGCAACGCCAACACTTGCAACGCCAACGGGCTTGAAATCGCTGAAAAGATGTGCGAAATCACGGCGAGAGAACTTCGTATTGACCCCGACGACGTGATAGTCGCTTCAACAGGAGTCATTGGGCAACCGCTATCAATTGAACCGTTTGAAACCCACATTCCTCTCCTTGCAACGGAACTTACGCGCTTTGGCGGCGACCGCGCTTGCCTGTCGATCATGACGACCGACACAAGGCAAAAGCAGTTTGCCGTCGAGTTTATGCTCGGCGGAAAAACGTGTTTCCTTGGCGGTATCTGCAAAGGCAGCGGCATGATTCATCCGAATATGGCGACAATGCTTTGCTTTGTCACCACGGACGCGGCAATCAACGCGGAAACTTTAGACAAGGCACTTCGCTTTGTGAACGGCGTGACGTTCAACCGTGTCAGCGTTGACGGCGACACATCTACTAACGATATAGTGACGGTTCTCGCTAACGGTCTTGCGGGGAACACGGAGATTACATCAGAAGATTCCCCCGAATACGAAGCGTTTGTCGGTGCGCTCTACGCCGTGATGGTGAACCTTGCGCGTGAAACGGCGCGTGACGGCGAGGGGGCGACAAAGCTTCTCGAGTGTATCGTGTCGGGTGCTTCGACAGACACGATTGCCGCTTCTGTCGCGAAGTCGGTTATCGGCAGCAGTCTGCTTAAAGCGGCGATATTCGCGGCTGACGCGAACTGGGGACGAATACTCTGCGCAATCGGTTATGCCGAGGGTGAGTTTGAGATAAATAAAGTGGCGGTGCGGCTTCAGTCAAACGCGGGGGAAATCAGCGTCTGCGCAGGTGGTTCGGGCGTGCCGTTTGACGAGGACACGGCGCACGAGATTCTTCTTGAGGACGAGGTGCGGATACTTGTGGACCTGCAAAGCGGCGACTGCACGGCGGCGGCGTGGGGCTGTGACTTAACCTACGATTACGTCAAAATAAACGCGGAATACAGGTCGTGACAATGACAGACAATATATCAAGGGCAAAGATACTTTCAGACGCTTTGCCGAACATTCAGCAGTATAAAGACAAAGTTATCGTCGTCAAATACGGCGGCAACGCGATGACCGACGATTCACTTAAAGACGCGGTGATGAGCGACATTGTTTTGCTGTCGCTGATTGGCATAAGAATCGTGTTGGTTCACGGCGGCGGACCCGAAATAAACGAAATGCTCCATAAAATCGGCAAAGAAAGCCGCTTCGTTAATGGTTTGCGTTATACTGACAATGAAACGATGGATATCGTGCAGATGTCGCTTTGCGGCAAGGTGAACAAAGACTTGGTTTCGCTTCTCGGGCTTCACGGCGGCGAGGGGATTGGGCTTTGCGGTTTAGACGGCGGGCTTCTCACCGCTGAACAGCTGTCTGACGACTTGGGCTTGGTCGGGAAGATAACCAAAGTGAACCCGCGACCCATAGTCACGGCACTTGAGAACGGCTATATCCCCGTGATATCAACAGTGGCGGGCGGCGAGAACGGCGAGGCGTTCAACATCAACGCGGACACAGCGGCGGCGGCGATAGCCTACTCGATGAAAGCCGAGAACCTTATCCTGATGACCGACACGATTGGTTTGCTGAAAGACATAGACGACAAGGATTCGTTGATTCATACGGTCAGGTTGTCGGGTGTGCCGCTGCTGAAGTCAGACGGGGTAATCAAGGGCGGTATGCTGCCGAAAGTTGACTGCTGTGTTGAAGCGGTGCGCCGCGGTGTGAAGAAAGCGAATATCATTGACGGGCGTCTACCCCATTCGATACTGATTGAACTGCTTACCAACGAGGGCGCAGGCACGATGTTTATACAATGAGCCATTCCGGACAGGCAATATAAAACTTACTATTATTCAAAAAGAACAATGAAAGACTATCTATTAAACAACTACACAAGAACAGACGCGGTGTTCGTAAGCGGCGACGGCGCGACCTTAACGGACGAAAACGGCAAACGGTATGTTGACTTCACGTCGGGTATCGGTGTCAGCTCGCTTGGTTATGGCGACAAAGCGTGGACTGCCGCTGTTTCGTCGCAGCTTGCAAACATAGCGCACACATCAAACCTCTACTACAACGCACCGAACCTAAAACTCGCGGAGAAACTCTGCGTTGCAACGGGCTACAAGTCTGTGTTCTTCTCGAACTCGGGCGCGGAAGCAAACGAGTGTGCAATCAAAGCGGCGCGAAAGTACAGCGCAGACAAGTACGGCGGCGGCAGAAACGTCGTTGTCACTATCACGAACTCGTTTCACGGGCGCACGCTCGCCACACTTGCGGCAACGGGACAGAAAGCGTTTCACGTTCACTTTGACCCGTTTCCAAAAGGCTTTACCCATGCAAGCGGCGACAACGCGGCAAACCTTGAGAAGAAACTTTCGGCTGATAACGTCTGCGCCGTGATGTTTGAGTACATTCAAGGCGAGGGCGGCGTGTCTGCTTTGGATACGAAGTTCATAGACGCGTTGTTTGACGTGGCGGCAAAACGCGACATAGTGACGATTGCCGACGAGGTGCAGACAGGCGTGGGGAGAACAGGCGCGTTCCTTTGTGGGGAGCGGTACGGGCATAAAGCCGATATCACGACTCTCGCGAAAGGGCTTGGCGGTGGGCTGCCTATCGGGGCAACGCTGTTCGGCGATAAGACAGCGGCGGCGCTGTCGCCCGGCACTCACGGCTCGACTTTCGGCGGCAACGCGGCTGTGTCGGCAGGTGCGGCGGCGGTGATTGACCGCGTGACAGAGGACGGATTCTACGACAGCGTGAACGAAAAGTCTGCTTATATCAGGCAAACACTGCTTAAGCACAGAGATGAAATCGAGAGTATCAGCGGCGAGGGGCTTATGCTTGGCATAAAGCTGAAGAACAAGTCGGCGGCTGACATACGAAAGATTTGCTTTGATAACGGACTGCTTGTCCTCACCGCGAAAGACAGGATACGGTTTCTGCCTCCGCTCACAATCTCGCGTGATGAGTTGGAAAAAGGACTTGATATATTTGAAAGGGCAATCTATAAATGAAACATTTTTATATATGGAAAGGTAATCTTAAATGAAACATTTACTAAAACTACTTGACTTGACAGGCGAGGAGATTATCGACATCATCGGGCTTGCCGACCAACTGAAGTATGAGCAAAAGCACGGCATTGCTCACCGTCACCTAAACGGCAAAACTCTCGGTATGATTTTCTCCAAGGCTTCAACGCGAACTCGCGTGTCGTTTGAAACGGGAATGTATCAACTCGGCGGTCACGCGCTGTTTCTCTCGTCAAGCGAGCTGCAAATAGGGCGCGGTGAACCCGTTGAGGATACGGCGCGGGTTTTGTCGCGGTATCTTGACGGCATAATGATACGGACATTCGGCCAAGATGAAGCGGAGAACCTCGCTAAACACGGCAGTATCCCTGTTATCAACGGGCTGACCGACTTTAGCCACCCGTGCCAAGTGCTTGCCGACCTGATGACGGTGCGTGAATACAAGAAGAAGTTTGACGGACTGAAACTCACTTTTATCGGCGACGGCAACAATATGGCGAACTCGCTGATTGTCGGTGGGCTCAAGGTCGGGATGTCGGTGTCTGTCGCTATCCCCAAAGACTTTCTTCCGCACCAAGACGTGCTTCAGTTTGCGGCGACATACGGCGACAAGTTCACGCTGACAGACAGCCCCGAGAAAGCGGCTGACGGCGCGGATATCCTTGTGACAGACGTTTGGGCGTCAATGGGGCAAGAGAGCGAAGCCGAGAAGCGGAGAAAAGCGTTTGACGGGTATCAGATAAACGAAAAGATTCTGTCAGCGGCAAACAGCGGCGTGATGATTCAGCACTGCTTGCCTGCTCACAAAGGCGAGGAGATAACCGCCGATGTGTTTGAATCCCACGCAAACGAGATATTCGACGAGGCGGAGAACCGACTGCACGCACAAAAAGCCGTGATGGTTAAACTGATGTCGTAACACACAAGTTATATAAAACAAAACAACTCTTTTTGATTAAAGAGTTGTTTTTGTTATTTAACGCCCTTGAAGTATAGCCCGCGTGTAAACGCTGTCTGTTCACTCGGCTTGTCGTGTTTGCGGCGTGCCGCGAGAACACGCTCGGCTTCTTCGCCTGTTTCTGTCGTGAACACCACGAGGTCAAAAGACATACGCGAGAAGTCTTTTGCTTTGTCAAACAGCCACAACGGTGCGGCGTTCAGCAAATAGACGGCGTGTCCGTCACAGATAAGCGGCAGCCTTCGACCGTCGCGTTCTTTCATAAAGGCGCGGCAGTTTGCTTTCGGTGGGCTGCAAGGTGAGCCGCCGCTTTTGGGGCAACGGCGCAGCGTCATAAGCGGAAGCCGACCGTAGCTGATGTAGCCCGTTGCTATATCGCCTGTCACGTCACGCATTTGTGCCGCAAGCATTTCAGCGGACAGCACCGTGTCGGTCAGCCCCATATCGGAGTATGCGCCGAGTGACACGCTGTTTGTGATATTAAGGCGGTGACTGCCGTGCAGCGTGAGGTCAAACTCTTTCGCAACTGCAAAATGTGCAAGATTGTCGGCGAGTAAGCGTGAAAAACCAAGCGAACGTGCTTGCCCCAGCGTCGCTTTCACTTTGTTTACGTTTGCTTCAAAAAGCCACGGAAGCGTGATAACAACGCGTTCTCTTTCGTGCTGTGGTATCTTGTCAAGAAGCTGAAGCGGCACGAGCGCGCGGCTCGCGGTTGACTGAAGCGCGACTTGCAGCTGCGCTTCTGTTTGAACTGAAACGTACAGCTTCATATATAATACGCAATCAGCAGGTCAACCATTCTGCCATAGCTTCGTTCGCCCTCGCTTTGCCCGTTCACCTTGAGGTAGGTGTCGTTGACGGCGGAGGATACTTTTGCCGGTTTGGTGTTGCGGAACGGCTTCCAGTAATCGTTTACTTCGGCTATCTCTTCTTGAACCGACGCGGGGAGCTTTGCCGCCGCGAGGTCGTATTCTTCAGCGGTTGCGACTGTGCTGTAGGCGTTGAGCGCATAGACCACCGCTCTTATGTAGCCACTGCGGCGAAACCGCGGGTCGTCACTCTCGGCACAGGCGAGAAACGCAATGAAGTTCGCTTCTTCTTCTTGCATAAACCCCGAGAGGTGCGACAACTCGTGGCAAATTGTGAACGGTTTGTCGCTTTGGGGCATATCATTGTTGTAGTTCGCTTCCGCTGTGAGGGCTGAGTAAATCCCGCAGACAAGAAACGGCGACATCGTGTATCGCGCCGTAAGTATCGGCTTAGGCTTTGGGTAGTTGGTGCGAAGCACCGCGTACTTGTCCGACAAGTTGCTCATTGCAAGAACCGCGAGCGTAGGCAGGTCGTTGTTGTCGGTTGCGGTCGGCTCGCTGTCTTCAAGACCCACAGTCAAGATATCTATGACGCTGAGCAGCTGTTCTTTGGTGTATTTGTCGGTAGTCAAGCCGATTTGCGCGGAGAACGGCTCGCGGTAGTAGTTAACCCCGCAAAATATGTTGAACACCAGCAAGACAGCAAGAAGCGCGGTAAGCAAGCGATACCACGTCTTACCTTTCGGGAAACGCTTTTTGACTATGTGAAATATAATGAAGATAATTACCGCAAGTATAAAAGCGGCGATTAACGCTTCCCATAACGAAAACGGCAGAAACCCGACGACAAAGCCGACGGTTTTGACCCAAAACGGATATACGTTGTCAGAAAAGAAGTCAGCAAAGCGAGGCACAAGCCGCGTGAGCAGAAGCGCCGCGATATTCAGCACGGCAAGCGTGACTGCCGCAACGGGAAAGAAGCGTTTGGTCTTATAGGTTTTGTAAACAAACACGAGGTTACCAATGGGTTATAATCGGCAAGCGGCGGTGAATTACGCCAAACGGTGGTGGAACGGGCGCAACCCCGAATACTACGACTTTCAGCAACTTGGGGGCGACTGCACCAACTTTATATCGCAGTGCCTTTACGCGGGATACGGCGAGATGAATCGAAGCGAGTGGTATTACTATGCGCTCAACAGTCGCTCGCCGTCGTGGACGGGCGTGGAGTTTCTGCACGATTTTCTTGTCCGCAACAGAGGGGCGGGACCGCGCGCAAGCGAACGACCGCTGCCTATGGCGCAAATCGGCGACATAGTTCAGCTGTCGTTTGACGGTGATATGTTTTCACATTCGCTGTTGGTGGTCGACAAGTCGCCGACAGACACGCTGATTGCGGCGCATACTTACGATTCATACGCGCGTTCGCTTAGAACCTACTACTTTCAAAAGGCGCGGCTTCTCGCAATTGCTGATTAGTCACTTGTTCAGGTATATCTTCATTGTCACGGTTGTGCCGACGCCGACTGTTGACGTTATGGCAAATTCGTCTGAATAGTTCTTCATATTCGGCAGTCCCATTCCCGCGCCGAACCCGAGTGCGCGCACTTCGTCAGCCGCGGTGGTGTAACCCTCCTGCATTGCCTTGTCAACGTCCTCGATACCGCGGCCTTTGTCCTCAAGCACCATCGTTATCGCTTCGGGTTCGACCGTTATCGTGATAATCCCGCCACCCGGTCTGCCGTTTCCGGGTGCGTGGATAACCATGTTTATCTCGCCCTCGTATACCGCGATTGCGACGTTTCGCACCACTGCGGGCGGTATCCCCATTGATTTCAGCTTGTTTTTTATCGCGGAGCTGGCTTCGCCTGCTCTCGTGAAGTCATCGCCCGGTACGGTAAAGTTAAAACTCACTCCATTCAATGTCCGGCACCTCCGCCCAGCCCGTTTGAATACAGCAAGCCGCACGCTTCAAACATTCTGTGCTTCGTCGTCAGCACCGCGATACCTCTGTCCTTGGCAAGTTCAATCACGGATTCGTGCGGCATTTTGCCGCGAACAAAGACGATGCAGATGATATCCATCATCTCGGCCGTCCGTATCACCTGCGGATTCATCAGCCCTGTCAGCAGCACAGCTTGGTCTTTCACGAACGCCAAAACGTCGCTCATCATATCAGAGCCGCACGCCGTATGTATCTCCTTGTCGGGTTCCTCGCAGGTCAGGATATCGCAGACTAACAATTCCGCTATGTTCTTTATTGTCACAACGCACCTCATGTAATAAAGTTATGGTAGGTTAAATTAAAAACGCTAAAGCGTTTTTGCAGTCGCTTTTAGCGACTGCCGCGCCTATGGCGCGGATTTAACCGGATATATACTTGTTAAGTATATCACAATTGCGACACTAATTCAACATATTTTTCAGTTTTTCAAGTATTTTCTTCTCTTTGCGTGACATCTGCACCTGCGTCATACCGAGTTTGTCGCCCGCTTCTGTTTGAGTTTGCCCGTTCCAATATCGGAGAGCAAGCAACCGCCGCTCCTCAAGCGGAAGCACCGCGATTGACTGACGCAGTGCCAACAGCTCGGCTACTTTGTCTTGAGGCGCGGCTGTCGGGATATCAAGCTGGTTTTCCTCGTCGGTCAGCGAGGTCAGCGACATAACGGGTCTGCTTGCCGACAACGCTTCCGCCGCGTCCTCGGTTGACACGCCGAGCGCTTTCGCTATCTCCGATATCCTTGGCTCCTTGCCGCTTTTGGCTAACTCGTCACGCAGGCGCACCACCTTGACAGAGAGGTCGCGAAGTGAACGGCTGACTTTCACCGCTCCGCTGTCGCGAAAAAGCTGGCGTATCTCGCCGAGAATGACAGGGACGGCATAGGTTGAGAACATCAAGCCGCGTGATTCGTCAAAGCCTTTTGCCGCTTTGACCAGCCCAAGGCAAGCCGCCGAATACAGCTCTTCATAGTCGATACCCCGCCCCGCGAACTTTCGCGCAAGCGAATGGGCAAGCGGCAGGTTGCTTTCTATCGAGGTTTCGCTCATTGTTTGCCGCTGATTGTTTTGGTCATCGTCACAACTGTGCCTTTACCGACGACGCTTCTTACACGCAACTTGTCTGTGAAACTTTCCATCACGGTGAAGCCAAGCCCCGCTCTATCCTCACCACCCGAAGTGTAAAGCGGCGACATCGCTTGTGATATATCGGCGATACCGACGCCTTTGTCTTTCACCCGTATCTCGATTATGTAACCCGCGTCGCTGTCTGTCGCGCTGCCCGACATCTCTATAGTGCCTGCTTCGTTGGGATAAGCGTGAACGATTGCGTTCGTCACGGCTTCGCTCACCGCCGCCTTAAGGTCGTTCAGCTCCTCGACAGTCGGGTCAAGCGGCAACACGAAAGCCGACACGATTCCTCTCGCAAAGCCCTCGTTTCTTCCGAGTGACGGGAATTTAAGCGAGAAGTTATTAAGCTTGTTTTTCTTCGTTTGCATTTTCGTTTTCCTCTTTCAGTATTAGTCCCGCGAGTCCCGCAAGCCGAATAACCTTGCCGGCGTAACCCTCCGCACCCGACAACGCGACCGTGCCGCCGATTGACTTCAGCAGCTTCATTCTGCCGAGAATCAGCCCCACACCCGAGCTGTCCATAAACGTGACGTCGCCGAAGTCAAGCAGCAGCACCTTAGGCAGCGCGATACTTACAGCCGTGTCTATCTCTTGCCGAATCGGTATCAAGTTGTGGTGGTCAAGCTCTCCTGTCAATGCCGCCGCCACATAATCCCCTTTGCTGACTATATTTACAGGCATATCTTTGGTTCCTTTCGTAAAAGTCTTACATATCAGTATAGCTTGTCCGCGGTAAGAAAAATGTCGCAACAAGAACGCGCCTTTCGTCATCAAAAGGCGCGAAATATTTGACAGAATGAACGAAAAAGTATATAATGAAATGACTTGTGAAACCATAGATGTAGGTAGGTCGCCTTGAGATATATTGACAAAGTTTGCTCGTTCACGGGATACCGCACCGCGAAACTCCGCGAGTGCCTGTCGCACTCGGTTCTTGAAGAAAGCGACCTGCCAAGATACCTCGTCAAAGAGATAACGCGGCTTCACGGCAAGGGATTCTCGGTGTTTCAATGCGGAATGGCGCTCGGTACGGACGTGATGTTCGCCGAAGCGGCGCTTCAGTGCAAGAAAGACTTCCCACGGATAAAACTTGGCGCCATTCTTCCGTGCCGCGACCAAGACAAGCTTTGGACCGACACGCAAAAGGCGCGATATCAAAGCCTGCTTCAACAAGCCGACAGCGTGACCTACGCCTCTCAAAGTTACACAAAAGAATGTATGTTTGTTCGCAATCGTATGTTGGTGGATTCGTGCGAGCTTCTTATTGCTGTGTTTGACGGGCAAAAAGGCGGGACGTTCTCAACGATTGAATATGCCAAGCGAAAACGAAAAAAGATTGTGATTCTAAACCCTGTGACGCTTAAACGGACGCTCTTGCTTCATCAATCGGAGGAAGCGGAGGAGATTAACCTTTTCGGAGAGTATTAAATTGAACGCAGTACGAAAGTTTGTTCGGTTGTTCAAGCCGAGCTATAAATCCGAACGGCGAGCTGTGCGGATTCTCACGGTCGCGGGGACGACGCTTCTCACAATTCTTATGGTGCTGATTATCACGGCTTGCATTGTCGCCGTCACGCTCACCGTCTATGTAATGCGCTTTGCTGAAGATGAGTTTGACATTGACCTCAAGAACGTAGAGCTTACGTTCTCGTCTTTTGTCTATGCTTATGACGAATACGGCAACGCGGTGGAGCAAAAGCAGCTGTCAACAGATGAAAACCGCGTGTGGGTCGACATCAACGATATGCCCGACCAGCTTCTTGAGGCGGTCATCGCGGTGGAGGACCAGCGTTTCTTTGAACACGACGGCGTTGACTGGAGAAGAACCATAAGCGCGACAGTTCAGGCGCTCTTCACCGACGGCAACGGCGGTGGCTCAACGATAACGCAGCAGCTTATCCGTGATGTGACGAAAGACAACGATGTGACCGTGGGGCGCAAACTTCGCGAGATTTTCCGTGCGCTTTCTCTTGAGCAAAAGTACACCAAGATGGATATCCTTGAGAGTTATCTGAACCGAATTAGCTTTGGCGGCACGTCTTACGGTGTCGGCAGCGCGTCGCGTCAGTACTTCGACAAAGAAACCAAGGACTTGACACTCGCGGAGTCGGCGATATTAGCCAGCATTATCCGTTCACCAAGCAACTACAACCCGTACGCAAACCTTGAACGCTGCAAAGAACGCCAAATCTACGCCCTTCGTGACTGTATGTACGAGCAGGGACGGATAACAACGGCTCAGTATGAGCAAGCGGCTGAAGAAAAGGTGCGCTTTCGTTTGCCCGTCAAAGGCGACGCGTTCGGCTATATAGACGAGCGTTACGATGAATACGCGGGCGTCAACGCCGAGATAGGCACGTCTGTAGAAGAACTTTACTACTTGAACGAGGACTTGGACGACTTGCGTGACTACGTCGCCTACAAGTGGAACGGCGGCTATGAAGTCACGCAGAACTGGTACATGGACGCGTGTTTGAATCAAGTAATCAAAGATATGGCGGCGCTTAAAGGGCTGACGACCGCTGAAGCGCGCGAGATGGTATATAAAGGCGGAATGACGATTTACTCAAACGAGGACCTCAAGATGCAAAAGGAACTCGACGAGAGAATGTCCGACCCGCTTGTCGCTCTCCGCTTCTATGACGAGAACGCCAAGCGTGAGGACTTGCTTCAAGCGGCGTTTGTCGTTATGGATTATCACGGACGTGTGCTTGCTGTTTCGGGCGGACTGGGTGAGAAAGAGGGCGACAACGCCTACAACCGCGCCACTATGTCGCTTCGCTCCGTCGGCTCGACCATAAAGCCGATAAGTGTCTATTCAACAGCCGTTGAAGCGAACGCCGTGACGTATTCTACCTTTATGCGCGATGTGTCGGGTGAGATATCGGTCGGCGGCAACGCCAACATAAGAACGCGTTGGCCACTGAACTATGAGCAGACGTTCCCCGGCACAGGCGATTATTACCCCGTGTGGTTCGCCGTTATGCGTTCAATGAACACAATCGCGGTGCGTACGCTCTACACGGTCGGCAGACCGGCGGCTTACGCGCAGCTTGAGGACCGCCTCGGTGTGACTTCGCTTGACCGCGAACACGATATGGCGTACTCTCCGCTTGCTCTCGGCGCGTTATACAACGGGATGTCGCTCTACGAGTTAGCCGCCGCGTATCAGATAATGGGCAACGGCGGCGTTTACTACGAACCGTATTTCTACTCGAAAGTTGTTGACAGCAACGGCACGGTCATCTTGGAGCAAAACCCTGTCGGTGTTCAGGCAATCAGCCGCGACACCTCGTGGATAGTCAACAGAATGATGAAGAAAGTGGTTGACGACTACAGCGGCACGGGGCGCAACGCCAAGCTGCCGAACGTCGAGGTCATAGGCAAGACGGGTACGGCAAACGATATGTCAAACCTCCTGTTTTGTGGGCTTACGCCCGACTACGTTGGTGTGTTGCGGCTTGGCTATGACGAGAACAAGCCGATTGAAACCTACGGGGCAGGCAACTGGCGCACGGTTGCGCTGATATGGCACGATGTTATGGTGAATATTGCCGCTTCTGATGTTGAGCGGTCGTTCACCCCCGAAAGTTCCGTTGTGGTGCTGAACTACTGCGCCGAAACAGGAAAAATCGCCACATCAAAGTGCCCGTCGACTGCACTCGGCTATTATCGGCAGTCAAACATTCCCGCTTCGTGTGACGACGAAACTCACGACGGGACTTACTGGAGCACACACGGCGACCCTGCCGGGTTTATCCCGTTCTACGGTTGAGCGCATAAACAAAAGCCTGTTCTCATTGAGAACAGGCTTTTGTTGTGATGTGCGGCGTTTGTTTTAATCATTAGCTCCGTTTGTCTAAACTGACAACATACCAACATTTGCTTATCGTCTGTCGGACACCGACTTAACTGGCAACGTGTCGCCTTTGCTTATTGCGCTGTCCGCGCCCTGACTTAACAAACAACGTGTCCCATCAACTCTATTGCCCGACCCTGCAAGGGTCAGCCGCAACCGCCGCAAGTCGCGCAACTTCCTGCGCACCCTGCTGAGGGAGTGCAGGTTTCGGGGTCGTCGCCGTCACAGCAGAGAGCGACAATTTGCTGAATCTCGTTCACCAAGAAGTCAAAGTCAGACTTTGCGTGATTGTAGGTTGACATATTGGTGTTCTTCATCACGGCGGCATACGCGGTTTGCATACGTTCGTTCAGCGACTTCGTTTTTTCCGCTGACTTCTCGCCCTCGGGCTTCATCATTTCAAGCTGCAGGTTCTGCCGTGAGAGGTTGAACTCGCCTATCAGCTGTTGAAGCTCGCTGTCGTTGTCGTTAGCAATGCGCGCCGCCTCAAAAGCCTTGTATCGTTTGTCGGCTTGTATTGCCTTGCCGAGTTCTCTTGCCTGTGCAATCGGGTCCATAGTTGTCATTTCCTTTCAGAATAAAATTGTGTGAATTGATATTCAATATCAACAACTTAAACATTTGCTTTTCAGATATTCCACTCCTGCGGGAGCGGCAAGCCCTTGACCTTCGGCATATACGCCTAAGTTGTTATATTAGAAAACACGAATAGTCAGTTAGTCAGCGCGCCTATTAAGGACACTTTCTTTGCTTCGGTTATCGTCACATCGGCGAACGTCCCCGTTAAATCGCGATTGGTCGCGGCTTCCACGGTTATGCCTTGCCGCGACTTGCCGCTTTGCGGCTTGTTGAACAGCACGCGGAGTGTTTGACCTACATACGACTGATATCGTTCAAGTCCAACCTCGCTCACTTTTTCGAGCAACCGCTTGAACCGCGCCGCTTTCTCGTCAGCAGTCGTGTCGTCAATCAGTTCAGCCGCCGCTGTTCCGCTTCGCTTGCTGTAAAGAAACGTGTAGGCACTGTCGAAGCGCGCTTCTTCTATCAGCGAGAGCGTGTCGGCGAAGTCCGCCTCGGTTTCACCCGGGAAACCGACGATGATGTCGGTGGTGAGCGACAAATCGGGGATTTTCTCTTTCGCGTATCTCACAAGCTCAAGGTAACGCGTCCGATTGTAGCCCCTGTTCATCAGCGACAGCACCCTATCGCTGCCCGACTGCACAGGGAGGTGAAGCCGCCGCGTAATTTTCTCGCTTTGTGCCGTCAAGTCAATCAAGTCTTTCGTGCAGTCTTTCGGGTGGCTTGTCATATAATCAAGGAAGAACTCTCCCTCAAGTGAATCTATCTGTGATAAAAGCCGCGTGAATCCGTTGCCGTAAGAGTTGACATTCTGTCCGAGAAGCATAATCTGCTTTGCTCCCTCGGCGATTGCCGCCGCCGCTTCGCTGACAACCGCGTCGGCACTTCGCGACCGCTCACGACCGCGGACATACGGCACGATGCAGTAGGAACAAAAGTTATTGCAACCCGACATAATCGGTATGCTTACCGACAACTTGTCCTCACGTTTGACAGGCTTGTCCTCATCAAACTCGGTGTCAAACTCGCCGCGCGGTTCGCATATCTTCTCGCCGTTAAATAAGTGGCGGAACAAAAACTCGGCGAATCGCCCCGTGTTTGCCGTGCCGAAGATGATATCGACGAAAGGGAAACGCTTCTTGAAATTAAACGCGGTTGCTTCTTGCTGGAACATACAGCCGCAGAGAACAATGGTGAGGTTTGGGTTTCGTTCTTTCAGCTTCTTCAGCGCGCCTACATTGCCGAACACGCGTTCCTCGGCGTTCTCACGAACAGCGCAAGTGTTGAATATTATAAGGTCAGCGGTGTCGGGTGAGGTCACAAAGCCGTACCCCATTGCTTGAAGTAACCCCGACAATTGCTCACTGTCAGCGAAGTTCTGTTGGCAGCCGTAGGTTCGTACAAACGCTGTCGGCTTGGTTAAAGAGTCGCAGTGGAGGGAGAGGACTTTATCGGGGAAGAAGTTTTTCAATATTGGTACACCTTGGTTACAAAGATAGTGTCATTATATCATATCTGTGATATGATATAATTGCGCATAAAAGGGCGGTTGCCCCAACGGGGCGAAGCCCGTGCGCAAAGCCCACGCTTAAAAAGATATACTATATCAGAACTGTCAACATTATATCATATCTGTGATATGATATAATTGCACATAAAAGGGCGGTTGCCCCAACGGGGCGAGTCCCGTCCGCAAAGCCCACGCTTAAAAATATATACCGTAGGCAGAACTGTCAACATTATATCATATCTTCGCGTATACGTCAATGTTTAGCTGATTAACTAAGTTTTGCTTTGACAGCAGAGAACACTAAGTGATTAGTTAATCGGCAGCTCTTGACCACAAAAAGTTTCAAAAATATTACAACGAATAACCGCCGGCTTGTCGGGCAAACTATTTCTGTCGGGGAAACCCGAATAACTCGAACTTTATTTATCGGAGGAAATCCCAATGGCACAGTCATCAAAAGCAAAGCAGTCGCTTAATACCATAAAACAGCAAGCCGCAAGCGAAGTCGGCGTTACACTGAAGCCGAACGGCTACAACGGCGACCTTACCGCGAAGCAGGCAGGCTCAATCGGCGGCAAAATGGTGAAGAAAATCGTCGAGAGCTATGAACAGAACAACCAGTCTTTTTGACACGCTGACACAAACCGGAACGCCCCCACAAAATGGGGGCGTTCTTGCTTTTGTTTGCTTCGGTTACTCGGCTTCTGTTTTCACGAGGTCAGTCGCCGTTTCGTCAATCTCATCAACCTCATCGTCAAGCGGTTCGTCGAGTTCTTCGTCGAGTTCTTCGTCAAGGTCGTCATCGATAACAAAGTCCTCTTCGGTGACTTCACGTTTGTCATAGAAGCTGTCGGCGGTGACTGACGCTTTCTCGATACCTGTTCCTGCGGGAATCAGTTTACCGATGATTACGTTTTCTTTCAGCCCGGCAAGCGGGTCAATTTTGCCGTGAATTGCCGCTTCGGTCAGCACACGCGTGGTTTCTTGGAACGACGCGGCTGAGAGGAAGCTGTCGGTTGCAAGCGAGGCCTTGGTGATACCAAGGAGAAGCGAGCTGGTGATTGGGAAGTTCACGTGCTGTCCGCTTTCTTCACGCTGCTTCAGCTCTTCCATAATCGCGTTGTATCTCATCTTCTCGATATACTCACCGGGAAGAAGCAAGCTGTCGCCCGGGTCCTCAACGCGAATTTTCCTCATCATTTGCCGAACAATAACTTCGATGTGCTTGTCGTTGATATCAACGCCTTGCAGTCGATAGACTTTTTGCACCTCTGAGATGATATAGTTTTGAACCGCCTGTTCTCCCTTGACCGCGAGAACGTCGTGCGGGTTCACGCTGCCCTCTGTCAGCGGGTCGCCCGCTGTCACACGATCGCCCTCGGCAACCTTGAGGCGATAACCGAAAGGCACGGCATAGTTTTCCTCGCTGCCGTCGTCTTGAATGATAACGGCGGTGCGTGTCTTTTTGATTTCGTCCATCTTGACGATACCGTCAACCTTGGTGATGATTGCGCTTGATTTCGGTCGGCGTGACTCGAACAGCTCCTCGACACGGGGCAGACCTTGCGTGATATCCTCGGCGTTCGCGATACCGCCTGTGTGGAACGTACGCATTGTCAGCTGTGTGCCGGGTTCGCCGATTGACTGTGCCGCGATAATGCCGACCGCCTCACCCATACGGATAGGTTTGCCGTCAGCGAGTGACGCGCCATAGCAGTGGGCGCAAACGCCCTTCTCGGCTTCGCAGGTGAGAACAGAACGAATCTTTACTTTCTCCGCTCCGCTTGCCACTATCGCCGCCGCGTCGTCGTCGTCAAGCAGCTTGTCGGTGGGAATGACGAGCGTGCCGTCAGCCGAGTGGAATTCTTCGACAAGGTATCTGCCGATAAGTCGCTCTTCCAACGCCTCGATTTTCTCGCGACCTTCGCGTATCTCGTAGACTTCAATGCCGTGTTTTGTGCCGCAGTCCTCCGACTGAACGATAACTTCTTGCGATACGTCAACGAGTCGGCGTGTGAGGTATCCCGAGTCAGCGGTACGAAGCGCCGTGTCCGCAAGACCTTTGCGGGCGCCGCGTGAGCTGATGAAGTACTCGAGGATATTCAGCCCCTCACGATAGTTGGCGCGAATGGGAATCTCGATTGTTTCGCCCGATGTGTTGGCAATCAGCCCACGCATACCGGCAAGCTGACGTATCTGGTTGATAGAGCCACGCGCACCCGAGTCAGCCATCATATAAATCGGGTTGTATATCTCAAGGTTGTCGGTCAGTGCGGTCGATACTTTCTTTGTTGACTCGTCCCAGACTTTCAGCGTTGCGCTTTTGCGTTCGCTGTTTGAGATAAAGCCGCTGTCGAAGTCGGCGTTTATCTCGTCCACTTCTTTGTCCGCCGCTTCAAGGATTTGCTTTTTAAGCGGCGGTATAGTCGCGTCTGTCACGGCGACTGTGATTGCCGACTTGGTGGAGTATTTGAAGCCAAGCGACTTGATGAGGTCGAGAACGAGCGCGGTTTCTTTTGTGCCGTGGATTTTGATACAGCGGTCGATTATCTTGCCGAGTTCTTTTTTAGTAACCTTGAAGTTAACTTCAAGGCTCAAGAAGTTGTCGGGGTTGCTGCGGTCAACAAAGCCGAGGTCCTGCGGGATATTCTCGTTGAATATCAGCTTGCCGACCGTTGTATGCTCGTTCTTTGTCACCTTTTCTTCGGTGACTTCGCCTGTTTCGGGGTTCGTCACTTGACGCGTGCCTGTCAGCCGCACATAGATTGTTTCGTGAAGTGTGATAACTTTGTCTTGATACGCCATCATCGCTTCTGCGGAGTCGCGGTAATACTTGGCACGGTCGCCCTTTTGCCCCTTATCAAGCGTGAGATAATACGAACCAAGCACCATATCTTGTGTCGGCACGGTCACAGGGCGACCGTCCGAGGGTTTCAGCAGGTTGCCCGAGGCAAGCATAAGCTCTTTCGCCTCACGCTTCGCGGCGTTTGACAGCGGCAGGTGAACAGCCATCTGGTCGCCGTCAAAGTCGGCGTTGTACGCGGTGCAGACAAGCGGGTGCAGTTTGAGGGCGCGTCCCTCAACGAGAACAGGGTTGAACGCCTGTATGCCGAGCCTGTGCAGAGTAGGTGCGCGGTTAAGCAGCACGGGGTGGTCCTTGATAACTTCGTCAAGCACGCCCCATACCGCGTCGTCTTGCGCTTCTACCATTTTGCGGGCGAGCTTGATGTTCGGCGACAAGCCTTTGTCGGTCAGCTTCTTGACCAAGAACGGCTTGAACAACTCGATTGCCATTTCTTTCGGCAAACCGCATTGGTCGAGTCTAAGGTCAGGACCGACGACGATAACCGAACGTCCCGAGTAATCGACACGTTTGCCGAGCAGGTTTTGACGGAAACGCCCTTGCTTGCCTTTCAGCATATCGGAAAGCGACTTAAGCGGACGGTTGTTCGGCCCTGTTACGGGCTTGCCGCGTCTGCCGTTGTCGATAAGGGCGTCTACCGCTTCTTGCAGCATACGTTTTTCGTTTCTGATGATGACGTCAGGTGCGTGAAGCTCTATCATTCGGTGTAAACGGTTGTTTCTGTTAATCACGCGTCTGTAGAGGTCGTTCAAGTCGCTTGTGGCGTAACGACCGCCGTCAAGCAGCACCATAGGACGAATATCGGGCGGGATAACAGGCACAGCGTCAAGCACCATCCATTCGGGCTGATTGCCCGACATACGAAACGCCTCGATTACTTCCAAGCGTTTGAGGAGTTTAAGGCGTTTTTGCCCTTGAGTTGTGTTCTCAAGCTGTGCCTTCAGGCTCTCTGCTTCCCACTGAATGTTGTTCTTCCAGTCGTCTTTTGGGATTTTTGCGAATATCTCGTTGTCCGTGTCCTCCTCGAGGGCGCGGTCATAAAGCCATTCAACGTATTCCGAACCCGTTTTGGTTTCGATAATTTTCTTCTTTTCAAAACGGCGGCGTACATTGAGCGGTGAGATAATTTCTTCGTAGAGTTTGCGCGCGATGACTTGACCTTCAGCGAGTTCACATTCGCGTGCCGAGTATCTGTTCTCTTGCGTGATATCGTCGGGAACGCCTGTGATAATGCGCAGTCTGCCCGCGAGGTAGTCCTCAAGCTGCATTTTGTTCAGCCGAGTCGCCTTTGAGAAGTCAGCGGCGTGTTCCAGCATATAGCGGTCGAACCGCGAGTTGCTGTATTCGGCAAGCAGCTCTTTTATCGCTTCCGCGCCGATTCCCGCAAAGAACTCATCTCCGTATTTTTCTTTATAGTCGGTGACTTCTTTCTCGGTCAGAATCTGTCCTTTCAGCAGGACAGTATCTCCCGGGTCAACCACGACGTACTTGAGGAAGTAAAGCACTTCTTCAAGCTTTTTGGGCGGAATGTCAACGACTTGACCGATACGAGAGGGCGTTCCCTTGAAGTACCATATATGCGACACGGGGGCGGCAAGCTCAATATGCCCCATTCGTTCACGGCGCACTTTGTTGCGTGTGACAAGAACACCGCATTTTTCGCAGACGACATTCTTGAAACGGATACGCTTGTACTTGCCGCAGTTGCACTCCCAATCCTTTATCGGTCCGAAAATCTTCTCGCAAAACAGACCGTCACGCTCGGGTTTTTGGGTGCGGTAGTTGATAGTTTCAGCTTTTTCAACGACGCCGTGGCTCCAGCTTCTGATTGCCTCAGGCGACGCAAGACCTATCTTCATTGAATCAAACGTGCAGTTCATATATTCTCCGAATAAGTTATAAGTAAAACGTGCCAACTGAACGCGTATGTCAGGCATACGCGTTCAGCCTATGCGGGATTAGGACGGGTTTTTATTGAGTATCAACAACTTAAACAATTGGTTTTGCAGGTTCCGCTTCTGCGGGAGCGGCAAGGGTTTTCCGGTCGCCCGCCTGTGCCCCGAGGGTATGACCTTCGGCGGATATGCCCCGGTTGTCAACACTTGGTTTTATTCTTCGTCGTTGTAAACGTCAACCACGTCGTCGTCCGCAAGCACGTCGTCGTCTATCTCGTCCTCAAGGATATCATCGTCGGCGACTGTTTCTTCTTCGTCGGCCTCGGCGAGTTCCGCCTCAAACTCCATCCCGAACCTGTCGGGTGTGAGGAGTTCGTCCGCACCGAGTTCAGCCACGCTGATAGGCGCAAGCCCCGCGTCATCGTCCTCGAACGTCTGCTTCAGGTCAATCTCATCGCCGCTCTTGTTAAGCACACGGATATCAAGCCCAAGCGACTGAAGTTCTTTCACAAGCACCTTGAACGACTCGGGAACGCCCGATTCAGGCACGGGGTCGCCCTTGATAATCGCTTCGTAGGTCTTGACACGACCAACCACGTCGTCAGACTTGACGGTCAGTATCTCTTGAAGCGTGTGGCTTGCGCCGTAAGCCTCGAGGGCCCAAACTTCCATCTCACCGAAGCGTTGACCGCCAAACTGCGCCTTTCCGCCGAGTGGCTGCTGGGTGACAAGCGAGTAAGGACCTGTTGACCTTGCGTGAATCTTGTCGTCGACAAGGTGGTGAAGCTTGAGGTAGTACATATAGCCGACGGTGACGGGGCTGTCAAACGCTTCGCCTGTTCTGCCGTCAATCAGCTTGGTTTTCACACCGATATCTCTGCCGTGCTTCTTGCTTGCTTCCTTGAACATCTCCATTATGTCGGCTTCGTGCGCCCCGTCGAACACAGGGGTCATCACTTTCCAGCCGAGTGCCTTTGCGGCGTAACCGAGGTGGACTTCAAGCACCTGCCCGATATTCATACGCGAGGGAACGCCGAGAGGGTTCAGCACTATGTCAAGCGGGGTTCCGTCCTCTAAGAACGGCATATCCTCAACGGGAAGTATCCGCGACACGACGCCTTTGTTGCCGTGTCTGCCCGCCATTTTGTCGCCGACTGAGATTTTGCGCTTTTGCGCGATATAAACACGTACCACTTCGTTCACACCGGGCGAGAGTTCATCGCAGTTGTCGCGGTCGAAGCACTTGACGTCTATAACCACGCCGCTTTCACCGTGAGGCACTTTCAGTGAGTTGTCGCGCACATCGCGTGACTTCTCGCCGAATATTGCGCGAAGCAGACGTTCTTCGGGCGTCAAGTCGGTTTCGCCTTTAGGCGCAACCTTACCGACAAGTATATCCCCCGACTTCACTTCCGCGCCCACACGAACGATGCCTCGTTCGTCAAGGTCTTTCACCGCGTTGTCAGACACGTTGGGCAAATCCCGCGTGATTTCTTCAGGACCGAGTTTGGTGTCGCGGCACTCAAGTTCGTGTTCTTCTATATGAATAGACGTGAACGTGTCAGCGGCGACAAGCCGCTCGCTTATCAGCACTGCGTCCTCGTAGTTATAGCCCTCCCACGTCATAAACCCGATGAGGACGTTTTTCCCGAGGGAAATCTCGCCGTTTTTGGTAGCCGCGCCGTCAGCAATGACCTCGCCTTTAATCACCTTGTCGCCCTTTGCCACTATCGGCTTCTGGTTCACACAGGTGCCTTGGTTTGACCGCTTGAACTTGATTAAATCGTGGTGGTGGTCCTCGCCGTTTTTGTCTTTTATGGTGATTTTGTCTGAAGAAACCTTCGCCACCTTGCCCTCAACCCGCGAGAGCACAGCAACGCCGGAGTCAACCGCCGCCTTGTATTCGATACCCGTGCCGACAATCGGCGACTCGGTAATCATCAGCGGCACAGCTTGCCGCTGCATATTCGCTCCCATAAGCGCACGGTTCGCATCGTCGTTCTCAAGGAACGGAATCATCGCGGTTGCGACAGACACAACCATCTTAGGCGACACGTCCATATAGTCAACGACATCACGGGAGAACTCGCTTATCTCATCTCTACGCCGACCCGTGACACGAGGGCGCAGGAACCTGCCCTCTTCGTCAAGCGGTTCGTTCGCCTGTGCCACGACGTACATATCCTCAACGTCGGCTGTCATATACTCAACTTCACGAAGCACTTGTCCCGTTGCTTTGTCCACCTTGCGATAGGGTGCTTCAATGAAACCGTACTTGTTTATCTTCGCGAATGACGCAAGATAGGATATCAGCCCGATGTTAGGACCTTCAGGCGTTTCAATCGGGCACATTCTGCCGTAGTGCGAATAGTGAACGTCACGCACCTCAAAGCCCGCTCTGTCACGCGACAGACCGCCGGGACCGAGTGCCGACAAACGGCGTTTGTGCGTCAGCTCCGCGAGAGGGTTGTTTTGGTCCATGAACTGTGACAGAGGCGACGAACCGAAGAACTCTTTGATTGAAGCGACGACGGGACGGATATTTATGAGATTGTTTGGGGAAACTTTCTCTATGTCCTCCTGTGACTGAAGCCCCATTCTCTCACGAATGACGCGTTCCATTCGGGAGAACCCGATACGGAACTGGTTTTGCAGCAACTCGCCGACACTTCTGATACGACGATTGCCGAGGTGGTCGATGTCGTCTGTGTTGCCGACGCCTTCGCTTAGGTTGAGGAAGTAGCTTGTTGCGGCAAAGACATCCTCAAGTGTTATGTGCTTTGGGATAAGGCGGTCGGCGTTGACACGAAGCAGCTCAGCGAACTGCTCTTCTGTGTCGTACTCCGCGTCGAGAATCTCGCGCAGCACTTTCGCCGACACTTTCTCGTTTATGCCCACGGCTTCAAGGTCGATGTTCTTGTAATCAACAGGCAGGTAGTCGCCGATGTTCACCATACCGCTGCCGACAACCTTGACGGTTCTGCCGTCAATATCAAGCGACACCTCGGAAACGCCGGCTTGTTCAATCAAGACGGCTTGTTCTCGTGATATGCGTTCGTTTGATTCGGCGATGACTTCACCTGTGAACGGGCTGACGACTGCCGCCGCGGTTTTGTGCCCGATACATCTGCCTGCAACGCCGAGTTTCTTGTTGTATTTATACCTGCCGAAACGCGCCAAGTCATAACGGCGCGCGTCGAAGAACAGGTTGTTGAGGTGCGCCAAAGCTGACTCTTCAGTCGGCGGCTCACCCGGGCGTAAGCGACGATAGACTTCACAAAGACCCTCAACGCGGTTCTTCGTCGTGTCTTTCATACGAATCGTCTGCATTATTCGTTCGTCCTCACCGAACAACTCGGTGAGTGCCGCGTCTGTTTCCACGCCGAGTGCGCGAAGAAACGTGGTCGCGGGGATTTTGCGGTTCTTGTCTATCCTGACATAGAAGATGTCGTTGCTGTCCATCTCAAACTCGAGCCACGCGCCCCTGTTTGGGATAACGGTAGCCGAAAAGAGTTTCTTGCCTGTCTTGTCGTACTCAAAGTCGTAGTAAACACCCGGTGAGCGGACAAGCTGCGACACGACAACACGTTCCGCACCGTTGATAACGAACGTGCCACTCTCCGTCATAAGCGGAAAGTCGCCCATAAATATTTCGGTTTCGGTGATATTGTTGGTTTCGATGTTTTTAAGCCGCACTTTTGCGCGCATCGGGGCGGCATAGGTTACGTCGCGCTCTTTACATTCGGCGATGGTGTACTTCGGCTTTTCTTCAAAACGAAAATCAACGAAGTTCAGCTCGAACTTGTTGTTCTGGTCGGTTATCTTGTCTGTATCGCGGAAAACCTCTTTGATTCCTTCGGTTACGAACCAGTTGTAGGAATTCTTTTGCACCTCTATAAGGTTGGGCATATCGAGGACTTCCCCGATTTTCGCGAAACTCATTCGCTTTGTCTTGCCGAGCTGTACGGGTTTTACGTTCACCATTCGCGGCTCCCTCCGTTGTTTGCCACACCCTCTGTCGCGTTTGCGCGTGCGCCGAGGGTAATTCTGCCGACACTAATAAGAGTATCCCCCCTTACGCGTACCGATACATTTTGATAGTATAGCATATATCTGACAACTTGTCAATAGGGTTGGCAAACTTTCTTTATATAAATAAAAACCTCCCCCGTGATACGAGAGAGGTTCTTATTGTTTAGCTTAAGCGTTGCGTGCCGACAAATTAAACAATTCGCTTTTGCGGAAGCGGCAAAGGCGTTGACTGAGTCATTCCGGTCGCCCGCCTGTGACTCGAGGGGTATGACCTTTGGCGTTGCATTAGCTTATCGCGTGTCCGACATGGACTATACATACAAGTCAACGTGCGACACGGTGCCCGCACCGCCGCTGTCTTTCAAGAAGAAGCTCGTTTGACTCATTTGACCCGCGCCGAGATTGAACTGCGTGTCGTTTGCCGCAAGGTATATCGCACCTATGTCTTTCTCTTTTAATGTGAAGAGTTGGTCGACGCCGTTCTCGTCTTTGCACCATATTCGCAGTTGCGAGTATATCTCGTCGTTTTCGTCAATCCAACCGTTGTTGTCGCTGTCAAACGCCGCCAACTCGCCGAACCCCGAGCCGCTTTGCGGACCGAACAGCTCGCTGCCGTCATTGATTTTGCCGTCGCCGTTCTTATCGAGTGCCAAGAAGCCGCTGCCTTCTTTAGCAAAAGCGATTTTGTCTTTGTTGCCGTCGAGGTCGAGGTCAAACTCGTAGGTGGCGTCCGTCAGCCCCGTTGAATCGCCGCCGTAGTTGATAATCAGCGGGTCGCAAAGGTTGCGGTCAAGCTTTTGGTCGAATGTCGCGTTGAAATACTCGGCACTCGAGCGACTCATCGACATCGACACATCAAACGCAATCGACTTGCCGTCTGTCGTTTGCACTTGCCCCTTTGCCGAGTAGCTCACCTGCTCTGATTCATACTTGAAGTACTCAACTTCGGTTCGTTCATAGAACTCGTAACTTCCCTCCGCAAACAAACCCTTTGAGGTTTTGCCGTCGATTATCCTCATTGCCTCAAGACCGCTCGGCGCGTGGCTTGTCATCTGAAGCCCTTGGTTCAGCGAGGACGTCCGCCTCAGTTGTTCGGGCATCGACAGCTTTACTTTCTTGCCCGTTATCGCCTCCATAAACTTCTCAAGCATACGAAGCTTCAGCTCATTTGGGTCTTTGGCGATATCAGCCGCTTCGCTTTCGATTTTGCTTGCCGTCAATGATGACAGCTGCTTGTCGGTGAAGCCACTTTTGGGTTGCTCAAGAATCTTTCCTCCCGAATCGTATATCTGTAGGGCTTCCCCTTTTTCTCCCGAGTCGTTCACTTGGAGGGAATCCTTGTTGGTGTCGGCAGATTCGTTCGGCACGAACAGACCGAACCGTGAAACTGTGGTGCGCCCCGACTGAACAAGGGTCTGCGAGTGAGCCGCCGCAGTGTTGACCGCTGATGAAGCGATTTGCATAATTAACCTCCCTGTTATGTTGTATGAAGAGCAACCACGCGTCCCTGCGTGGGCTTAAACCTCTCCGTACTTATTGTCGGCAGAATTTGCCGGAACTTTAGCCCAAAACGCGGTCGACCAAAATAAAGTTATTCATTGTGATAAATCGCTAAAGTTACAGCGTAGATTGCCGATAATTAAAACCGATTTTTATGCAAGAATGTTCGATAATTTATTTCACACAAACGCTAAAGTTTGACCGACAGATAGCCGATAATGCAAAAACATCTATGTGATTTGTGGCGAAAATTTCTTTGCTGACTTTCGCTAAAACCGCTAAAGTTGCGGCGAAAATGCACCGATAACTTATGTGTAAGGGTCAGGACGACCGAAGTAAAAACTTTCGAGAGCGGCAGGTATTAAGTGAATAATATTCATTTAATATACAAAATATATTCCGCTCCGTGTGAACCAAGGAGGAATTCACAATGGCAGGTTTAGTAGTTCAGCACAATATGAATGCGATGAACGCAAACAACAAACTTAACGTAAACGTACTCGGAACCAAAAAAGCAGTTGAGAAACTGTCGTCAGGTTATAAGATTAACCGTGCAGGCGACAACGCCGCAGGGCTTGCCATCTCCGAGAAAATGCGCTCGCAAACACGCGGACTTAAACAGGCGATAAACAACGCCAACGATGGTATCTCGCTGATACAAACGGCGGAGGGCGGCTTGAACGAAACTCACGCAATTCTGCAAAGAATGAGAGAGCTTGCGGTTCAGTCGGCAAACGGTACTTATCAAAATAAAACCGACCGTGAAGCAATGCAGCTTGAGGTTGACCGCTTAAAGAGCGAGGTTGACCGTATCTCACAGTCAACCGAATACAACGGAATCAAACTGCTTGACGGCTCGCTCGGTTCAGGTGAGGATATAAACAGCTATGGCGCGAAGTACGGCGTTCACGACGCGAACGGCGACGGATACGACGGCAACGACGTCACCGTAACGTCAAGCATTGAGGGCGTAATAGTCGCTTTCGATACGCTTGCTTCAGGTAAAGGCGGCGAGAACGCAACGTGGAGCGCAGACGGCAAAACAGTGACTGTCCACGCGACACAAGGTCAGACTTATACTGACAAACAGATTCAAGAGTTGATTGACAACGCCGACCCCGCAAAGGGCACAGTCCAAGAGTTCGCACCCGCAAAGGCGACGTGGAAAACAGGCGCGGGTGTCATCAAGATGGGCGAGAACGATATGGCGGGCACAGCGACAGCACCCGGTGTTCGCGACACGACCGAAGGTTCGCTCGGCATACTTATGGGCAACGATCCCGCCGATGACCAAGGCACAATGAATTATGCCGACCACATCAAGTTCACGGCGAACAGCTACGGCGAATTGGCTAACGGCTCGGCTTCCGAGGGTGGCATAAAGACGCTGACTATCAAGACAGACGTGGGCAAAGGCAAGGAGTGGATTGAATGTACCGCAATCGGCATATTTGGTTCCGATGGCGACACCGTAACACTTCACCTTGCGACGGGCGTTGACTATTCAGACAAAGACCTCGAGTCGATAATGGCGAAAGCGGGCTATAGCTACGACATAGAACTCTCGGATATCGACGAACCTGACGGCGACGTAAAGGCGCGGTTCAACAAGTCCGATGAGCTGGTGCTCGACGACTTCGACGGTGGCGCGGGTGTCGGCAGAGAGTATGTTTCGGGTGGTAAAGGGCTTACGTTCCAGATAGGCGCAAACGGCGTGGCTGACCAACGTGTTACTCTGTCTGTTAAGGATATGAGCAGCACAGCCCTCGACATCGCGGGTGCAAGCGTTGCGCTTCAAGACGACGCGAATGATGCAATCACGAAGTTTGACGACGCGGTTAACAAGGTTTCGCTTCAACGCGCCGACCTTGGCGCACTGCAAAACCGCCTTGAGTACACGGTGAACAACTTGACCGTAACTCAAGAGAACTTGACGGCGGCTGAATCGCAAATACGTGACACAGATATGGCTGAATCTATGGTGGATTACACCAAGTTCAATATTCTTCAGCAAGCGGCGCAGGCAATGCTTGCTCAAGCAAACCAAGCACCGCAAGGGATACTCCAGCTTCTCGGATAACGACTTTCACTTTAGGCGCAGTGTCGCCCACATACAAGAGCCTCTTGGTTCTTCCCCCGATGTCGCTTGCGGTATCGGGGGTCTTTTTATCCCTTGCGGGGGTGGGCAATAGAGTTGATGCGACAAGTTTATTAGTTATAGCCAGTTAAACTCAAAACACTAAAGTGTTTTGAGTTTTCGCCGCGAAGCGGCGGCGCGGCTTTGCCGCGCACTGGCGTATCCGGACGGTTAAATCCGCGCCGTAGGCGCGGCAGTCGCTAAAAGCGCCTGCAAAAACGCTTTAGCGTTTTTAATTTAACCTACTATAAACAATGGCTTTGCTTAATTAGCAACGTGTCATATTAACTCTATTGCGTGTCCGGCACAGCGAAGTGAATGTTTGATATACCAACACGCCCCTCCCATATGGGAGGGGCGGTTTTAGACTGCGTAACCACACAAAAACTCATCGGGTTTTTATGTGCGGCGCGAAGTGCCAACGCCGTGAAGCGGCAGTGGTTGAGGAGTATATGAACATTAAGTTTAATATATCGGCTCGTATTCCATATACTTATATACAAGCTCAAGCGCCTGAATCCTCGTCATATTCTTGTCGGGTCGGATATTGCCGTTTTTGTCGGCTGCAATCAGCCCCATCTTCTCCGCGAACGCGAAGTATCCCACATACGGGCTGTCTTTCGGCAAATCCTTGAACGATGTGGCATAAAGCCCCGGCAGGTTAGCAAAAGGCGAGCCGCCTGCCGCCGTGATGAACGCCTTTATCGCGTCGGCGCGTTTCACGGGTTTGTCGCCGTCGGTTGAGGGTGGTGCTTGAACCGTGTCGTAAGTGAACACGTCGCCGCTTATCGTGCCGTTTCGGTAAAGCGATTGATAGATAGCCGAGTTATTCCCGACAATGCTGAACAGGTTATACGCGTCTGTCGCGCTGATTGACTTAGTTCCGTTCAGCTTGCCGTCTTGCGCGGGCAGACTAATCCCATAGGTCCAGAGTTTTTGCAGCATTGCGTAGTCAGCCGAAGTTGACTTCACATCTGAATACTTCATCGCGTAGTCGCTTCGTGTTGGGTCAATCGGGTCGCCGTCATAATCGACTATCTTGCCCGTCAAAGCGTCAAGCGTGAAGTCGTTGTTCGTGTAGGCGAGTTGTGTTTTGCCTGTGTAACGGGCGTTTTGGTCGGTCAGCGGGTAATACGCAAGCTTAAACTCGCTTTGTGAGAATATCGCCTTGTACGCCGCTTCTTTGGTCAGCATATTCTTTGCGGAGGGGAACGTCACGTCGGAATAGTTATAATTGAAGTTGGTGACATAACCGTTCGGGTTGATGTCAATATATATAGTATCGCTCGGCACGATGATATCGTTGACATAACGCGTCCACAAGAGCTGTTTCCCCGTGTAACGCACCTCTGTCTTTGCGGGCGCTCCCTCCTTTGAATACTCTTTGATGTTGGTATACGACTGCGTGACGTCGCTTGTCAGTCTGTATTCAGAGAACTTGTCGCCGATATACGACTTCACGGCTTCCGCGGCACGGTCGCTAAGTGTGGAGGGCAACTCGGTGGTGGTGCTTGTGTCTGTGTTACCCGTATAGAAATAATACGACAGGATTTTGCCGTCTTTCGCGTCAACAACAGCGCTTCCGTTTCCGTAGAATTTCTCTTTGGTTGTGTTCTGTTGCCCCTCAAAGTACAAGTCCCAGTGATATTTGTCGTCCCCGTAGGAGTCAACGCGGAGGTTTGACGAGCGGAGAATCAGCCTGCTGTCTGTGTTGGCGTACTTATCCGACATAATTATCTTCTCGGCTTCGCCTGCTGTCAGAAGCTCAAGCTCTTTGTCGATTGCCTTTTGTTCTTGTGGCGTGATTTTGTAAGCAATACCATTGCCGGCGGAATCCGCCTCGTCCGCGTCTTCATACATTTCGCCGTCGACGCCGCCCTCACCTGTGCCGTATCCGTAGTTGAACGTCACTTTCTTTCCTGTGAACGCGTCAAGGTATCCGTATTCGTTCGCCTGATAAATCAGCCCCGCTGACTGAACGTATGTACGGGTCTTTTCGTCATATGTATTTCGTATAACATATTGCGGTGAGATACCTATCTCGGTTTTGTACGCGTTTTGAAGAGCCGTGCCCTCGATAACGCCTTCGGTTTTGTCAAACTTCAGGTTAGGTACGTAGTTGAAGTGGAAATTCGTCAGCTCACCCGTGTTCTTGTCAACCGTAACGCTGCCTGTAGCGCCGTTCACCGCAACGCCGTTCACCACTCGCTTGAACGACATATAGGCTTCCGCTCCCCAATAGCTGGCACGAAACGTGTCGTTGTCGGCGATAAGTTGTGCCTTGATGGTCGGGTTAAGCTGCCCGATATAGGCGATTGCTTTTGTCCGCAGTTTTGCGTCATCTGTCTTTGCAAACGAGGGCTTCAGCACCGTTTGATAGTTCTGCCACGAATAGAAATTTGTTATCACCTTGCCGTTTACGTTGGCGCTGATGTAATAACCTTGCGGTGTGTTCCAGTTCAGCTGATAGGTGGTTGAGCCGTTGTAGGTGCTTTTGTAGAAGTTGAACGTCGCATCGTCGGCTTCAAACGCTTCGCCAAGCGGAATTCGCGACTTCACCACGTCGATTGCGGCAAGCAGAGCTTTGTCGTCAGCCGATGTGTCGGCGGCGTTGGCAACGCCGAGAGGCACGATACTTGTCAGCATAATCACCGACATCGTGCCCGCCAAAAAGTTTCGCAGTTTCATTTGTTCCCCCAATTGTGATTGTTTTGTGAAAGCGTTATATACAGCAACACTTTGCCGGTAATGTGAAAGTTGCGTTGTTTTTGCCGGACCGGCAAATAAATTTTAATATCAACAGATTATGTGTACTGCCTAAGGTCAAGGCTTTGCTTAAATCAGCAAGATATAGTCAATCAACCGGGGAAATAGCAAGCTGTTTCTTCGCGCGGCAAGCCGCACGCCGCCAAGTTAATCCGCGAACAAGCGTAACACGCCGCTTCACGGCGTTGGCACTTCGTGCCGCACATAAAAACTCGGTGAGTTTTTATGTGGTTGCGCAGTATAAGTGCTACTTCTTGTTATGCTGAAGTGAGAATAAGCGAGATAACTGGCTGTAACAACGCGAAAACCGAAGAATAAGCTGATTATTTAATAAAATTAACCACGAATTTCATTGACAAGCAGTCGGCGGCTCGGTATAATAGGCGAGTACGTTTCAACAAAACCCATTATATACTAAGGAGAAAGCACAATGGCAACCACAACCTATATGCCTAAAGCGGGCGATATCGTGCGCAAGTGGTATTTGATTGATGCAACCGGGATACCTCTCGGTCGTGTGGCGGTTCAAGCGGCGATACTGCTTCGCGGCAAACACAAGCCGACGTTTGCCCCTCACGCCGACTGCGGCGACCATGTCATCATCATCAACTGCGAAAAGGCAGTCCTCACAGGCGACAAGCTGAACAAGAAAGTTCATCGTTGGCACACGGGCTGGATTGGACACCTCAAAGAAATCAAGTATGACAAGCTGATGAAAGAACGCCCCGATTACGCAATGGAGCTTGCGGTCGGTGGTATGCTCCCCGATACGGTTATCGGACGCAAAGCGGCGACGCGGCTTCGCCTTTACAAGGGCGCGGAACACCAAAATCAGGCGCAGAAGCCCGAAGTTTTCACATTTTAAGAAAGGGTAAACAAAGCTATGGCAGTAAATTATGAATCCAAAGTGGCATACTACTACGGTACAGGCAGACGTAAAGAGTCGACCGCGAGAGTGCGCGTTTACCCGGGAAGCGGCGAGATAACCATAAACGACAGAAGCATTGACGATTATTTCGGGCTTGATACCCTGAAGCTGATTGTTCGTCAGCCGCTTGCTCTTACCGGCACAATCGAGAAGTTCAACATAACGGCAAACGTGTCCGGTGGCGGCGTAACAGGTCAAGCAGGCGCAATCCGCCACGGAATCGCGCGCGCTTTGCTTCAGTACAGTGAGGAGCTTCGCCCCGCGCTGAAGAAAGCGGGACTTCTGACCCGTGACCCGAGAATGAAAGAGCGCAAGAAATACGGACTCAAAGCAGCAAGACGCGCGCCTCAGTTCTCAAAAAGATAAGCAAAAACAAAAAACAAGATTATCTTCTCACAAACTACGCCCCCGCTTGGTCGGGGGTGTTCTTTTGCGTTAAAACTTCGCGTATATATAGACAAGCCCGCCCCTTATGGGGCGACGCGGATACTCTTTTATTGTTCTCTCCCCTTTTTGGGGAGAGAACAATAAATATAATAGACCTTTGGGAGAGGGGTGGCAACTGTGGAGCAAAGCAAAACGATAATTGCCGAGTTGGTTCCGCGTGAATGTGAAGCAAAGTCGGACTTGCCGACCGAGCAAGAACAACCGCGTGAACTTATCCCGTATGACAATGAAGCCGAAGATATTACTCACCGTATAACAGTGACCGACTTAGACTTACTCGGTACCACGAAGCAGAAAACTTTTCTGTTCAAAGCGGTGGTGGTGCAAGCCGCGATGTGCGTTGTGCTGGTCGGGCTGTCTTATGCGGTCGGTCGGTTCAATCCGCCGCTTTGGGAGTCGGTCGTCGCTTACATCAAGACATCGGTGACGTCGGTTTGATTCAGCTGACGTTTGAGGGAGGAACCCGCCTGCGGTTTGACTTCACGTTCTTCGCTCTCGGCGCGGTGCTTCTTTGTGTTGACAGAAGCGGCTATGCGTTGCTTGGGCTTGCCGCTTGTCTGCTTCACGAAGGTGGTCATATATTCGTGATGTGGAAAAGAGGTGATTCACCGCGAACAGTCACGTTTAGGGGCGGCGGCATCGCTGTGTCTGACAGAAACGGCGGGATTCTGCCGCCTGCTTCGGTGCTTGTTGCGGGCAGTGCCGCCAACTTTCTCGCGTTCTCGCTGACCGCTTTATTTGCGGACGGGCTGTCGGTTTATGTTGGGTTGTTCGCGGTTATGAATCTCGTGATTGGCGTGTTCAACCTGTTGCCTGTCGGCACGCTTGACGGCAAGTTCCTGCTGCAAATCGCTCTGCTTCGCGTGCTTCCGTGTGACAAAGCCGATAGAATCCTCGCTGTAACGGAAGCGGTAACCGCCGCGGCTTTGGTGGTGTTTGCGGCGTGGTGCTTCTCGAATGTCGGGTTCAATTGGTCGGTGTTGGCCGTTGGACTCTACCTGCTCATCTGCTGGTGTCCGAGCCGGACCGGCAAATAAGTTAACGGACCGCCGCACCCGCAGGCGCGGGGTTGTTAAATATAAACAAGTTATAAGTTAAGCTCTATTGCCCGTACCGGCAGGGGCTTGACAAGCAGGTATGTTTTATGTATAATGTTTCTAACCGAATTATATTTCGTGATTATATACTTAGGGCAAAGACGGCTTAAATCACACTAAACGATTGTTTGCTTACGAACTTGTGTCGGGTACAGATATGCCCCGACGTTCTTGAGATAGATTGGCGGGCGGAAGCTTCCGTATGCCGCTCTGTGTTTTTGCGTTTTCTTTGCCTTTGGGGAATCCCCCAAGGAGGAAACAATGCCCACAACCCCTTTGTTTGTTGCGGTCATTATCGGGGTCGTCGCTATTGCGGCGGGACTGCTAATCGGCAACTTCGTGTTTCGGAAGAAAGGTTTTGCTGAGGGTGAACAGCACCGCAAAGAATTTGCCGAGGCGCACATAAAGTCGGCGGAAATCGAAGCCGAACGGATAGTGGCGGAAGCCAAGGAGAAAATCAAAGAAGGTGAAACAAAAGTCGCGGAAGCGAGAGAAAAAGCCAAGGCACTCGAGAAAGCCGCCCTCGTGGAGGCGAAAGACGAGATATTCAAGTTGCGCGCCGACACCGACCGCGAGATAGCGAAGCAACGCCAAGAAGTCGACCGCGACCTCAAAGAGCGACGCGCCGAACTGAACAAAAGCGAACGCAGACTTCAGCAAAAGGAAGAAAACCTCGACCGTAAGACAGACAAGTTTGAGAAAATGGAGGAGCAGATAGTAGCGAAGAACCAGACTGCTCAAACAAAGTTAGACGAAGCGGAAAGACTGCGACAGAGCCAAATGGACGTGCTTGAGAGAATCTCGGGGTTCACACAAGAGCAAGCGAAAGAACAGCTGCTTCAGCAACTCGACACGACGCTTGAACACGAGAAAGCACTGAAAATCTCCTCCTTTGAAACCCGACTGAAAGACGAATGTGACGACCGGGCGCGTTGGCAGATTGCCCTTGCCGTGTCGCGTTTGTCAAGCGAAACTGTGTCAGAACTCGCGGTGTCGGTCATCGCGATACCGAGCGATGAGCTGAAAGGCAGAATCATCGGGCGTGAGGGTCGCAATATCCGCACACTTGAGCAGCTGACGGGCGTTGACCTCATCATCGACGACACACCCGAAGCGATAACAATCTCGTCACACGACCGCGTACGCCGCGAGGTGGCGCGTATCGCGCTTGAAACGCTTATTCAAGACGGGCGTATCCACCCCGCAAAGATAGAAGAAAGCGTGGAACGGGCGCAACGCGAGGTTATGCGCCGTATCAAGCAAATGGGCGAAAACGCCGTGCTTGACACAAACGTCGGCGGCATAAACAGCGAACTGCTGATTCTGCTTGGTCGGCTTCACTATCGCACGTCGTACAGCCAAAACGTGTTGCAACATTCAATCGAAGTCGCTCACTTATCGGGAATAATGGCGGCGGAACTCGGCGTTGACCCCGTGGTAGCAAGGCGAGCGGGATTGCTGCACGACATAGGCAAGGCGTTCTCGCAGGAGATTGAAGGCTCGCACGTGCAACTCGGCGTTGAGGTCTGTAAGAAATTCAAAGAAAGCACCGAGGTTATCCACGCGATTGAAGCGCACCACGGCGACGTGGAAGTCAAGACAGTCACGGCGGCGATTGTGCAAGCGGCTGACGCAATCAGCGCGGCACGACCGGGCGCAAGAAACGAGAACTACGAGAGCTACATCAAGCGACTGCAAAAACTTGAGGAAATCTGCACGTCTTATGACGGCGTTGACAAGTCCTACGCGATACAGGCGGGGCGTGAAGTGCGCATTATGATAAAGCCCGACCAAATCAGCGACGACGCAATGGTTATCCTCGCGCGCGATATCGCGAACAAAATCGAAATCGAAATGGAATATCCCGGTCAGATAAAGGTTCACCTTATTCGCGAGTCGCGTGTCACCGATTACGCACGTTAAATTGTAACGACAGCTGATTATATCCAACAGTGTTCTCTCCCCGCCCAATGTGGGGAGAGAACACTGTTTTTACTTCTATGCCGAAGGTCAAGGGCGAGTTCCCGCAGGAGCGGAATCTCCGCGAAGAGAATTGTTTAAGTTGTTGACATTGATATAGTAGGTTAAATTAAAAACGCTTTAGCGTTTTTGCAGTCGCTTTTAGCGACTGCCGCGCCGCCGCTTCGCGGCGAAAACTCAAAACACTTTAGTGTTTTGAGTTTAACCGGCTATATCAGCCCCACAAAAAGATGGGGCTTTTTGTGAAAAAGTTTTCACAAAGTACTTGACAAACTGTTTTTTATGTGATATAATAGCCTCACTTTAGCGGATTAAAGCGTTAAAGCAAGAGAACATAAAGAAAGACACCACTATGATACTTTCAAAAGAAGAAACGTTTTCTCTTTCCGAAATGGAAGCGCTGCAAAGCGAGCGACTTCACTCGTCAATCAAGCGTGTGTACGAGAACGTGCCGTCTTATCGCGAGAAAATGAACGCCGCACACCTGACCCCCGACGACGTCAAGTCGGTCGCTGATATCAGCAAGCTGCCGTTCACCACGAAAGACGATTTGCGGGTGAACTATCCATACGGGTTGTTTGCCGTCGATAAGTCGAAGTTGCAGCGAATCCACGCGTCAAGCGGCACAACGGGCAAGCCGACCGTCGTTGGTTACACCAAGCACGACCTTGAGGTCTGGACCGAATGTGTGGCGCGGATTGCCGCAATGGGTGGCGCAACCGGCGACGATATCTGCCAGATTGCGTTTGGTTACGGAATGTTTACGGGTGCTTTGGGGCTTCACTACGGACTTGAGCGGCTTGGCGCGGCGATTGTGCCGTCGTCGTCGGGCAACACCGAGAAGCAGCTGATGTATCTCAAAGACTTCGGCGTCACGCTTCTCGTCGCCACGCCCTCCTATGGGCTTCGTATCGCGGAAGTCGCGATGCAAAACGGATTCAACCCAAAGACAGACTTCACGGTGCGTACGGGCTTGTTCGGCAGTGAGCCGATGACCGAGGCAATGCGCGCTGAACTGAAGAAGATGTGGGGCGACAACTTCAGGTTGACACAGAACTACGGAATGAGCGAGTTAATGGGACCCGGCGTGTCAGGTGAGTGCGAGCATTTCTGCGGAATGCACATCAACACCGACCACTTTATCCCCGAGATTATCGACCCGAACAAAGGCGAGCCGCTCCCCGCGGGTGAACATGGCGAGCTTGTCATCACCTGCATAACAAAAGAAGCGTTGCCGCTTATCAGATACCGCACGCGTGACTTGACGCGGCTCTTCACCGACAAGTGCGCTTGCGGCAGAACGACCGTTCGAATGGACTGCGTGACAGGACGAAGCGACGATATGCTGAAGATTCGCGGCGTCAACGTGTTCCCGGGGCAGATTGAAGAAGTGCTTCTCGGTATTGACGAGTGTGGTCCTCACTATGAACTTGTTCTGACGCGGCGCAACCACACCGACTATATGGAAGTGAAAGTTGAACTGCTCCCCGAACTGCTCACCGATGTTTTCCCCGACCTTGAACATCTTGGGCTGAAAGTCCGCACCAAACTGAAAACCGTTCTCGGCATAGACACCAAGGTGACGCTTGCCTCACCGAACACACTGCAAAGGTTTGAGGGCAAAGCAAAAAGAGTAACCGACTTGAGGAATGTATAACAATATGAATGACAAAGTCTTAATGTTAGGTAACGAAGCGATAGCAAGGGGCGCGTACGAAGCCTGTTGCACCGTGTCGTCCGCCTATCCCGGCACACCAAGCACAGAGATAAGCGAAAACATAGTTAAATACAAAGAGATTTACGCGGAATGGGCGCCAAACGAGAAAGTCGCGGCGGAAGTGGCAATCGGCGCGTCGATATCGGGGGCGAGGGCGCTGCTGTCGATGAAGCACGTTGGTGTGAACGTAGCGGCTGACCCGCTGTTCACGGCGGCTTACACGGGAGTGAACGGCGGCTTGGTGTTAGTCGCGGCTGACGACCCGGGAATGTATTCTTCTCAAAACGAACAGGACAGCCGAATGGTGGCGCGTTCAGCCAATATCCCTGTGCTTGAGCCGTCTGATTCGGGTGAAGCGAAAGAATTTACGAAGTTTGCGTTCAAGTTAAGCGAGGAGTACGACACGCCTGTTATGGTGAGGACGACGACGCGGCTTGCTCACTCGCAGAGCCTTGTCGTGTTGAATGAGCGCGAGGATATCAAAACAAAAGAATATATCAAAAACCCAAGCAAGTATGTGATGATGCCGGGTGCGGCGAAGCTGCGCCACCCGATTGTCGAAAAGCGTATGCTTTCATTGTCGGCAGTCGGCGGTGAACTTGCCGTCAACCGTGTGGACAACGCGGACAGCGAGGACAAGAGCATAGGTTTTGTCACAAGCGGGATACCATATCAGTATGTGAAAGAGGTGTTCCCACACGCACCCGTGCTGAAACTCGGGCTGGTTCATCCGCTTCCTGTCGAGTACATCAGGGATTTTGCGAAAACAGTGGGCAAACTATATGTAATCGAAGAACTTGAGCCGCTGATTGAAGAACAGCTGAAAGCAAGCGGTATCGACTGCATAGGCAAAGAGATACTGACGATACAGGGAGAATACAGCGCGGCAATGCTGAAAACCGCGATTCTCGGTGAAGCGAAGCCCGCGAAGCCGCTGTCCGACAGCATACCGGCAAGACCGCCGCTTCTTTGCCCCGGTTGCCCGCACAGAAGCGTGTTCTCGGTGCTGAACAAGCTGAAGAAACACGCGGCAGGCGACATTGGTTGCTATACACTCGGCGCGGTGCCGCCGCTTGCTGTCATCGACACGACAATCTGTATGGGTTCAAGCATATCAACGCTTCACGGAATGGAGAAAGCACGCGGTCGCGAGTATATCAAAGACTGGGTTGCGGTTATCGGCGACAGCACGTTTCTTCACACAGGGATAAACTCGCTGCTTGGTTCGGTCTACAACAAATCAAACGGCACGGTGATTATTCTCGACAACAGAACCACGGGAATGACAGGTCACCAAGACCACGCCGCCACAGGCAAGAATCTTGCGGGCGAGGAGTCGCCAAGCGTCAACCTCACGGCAATCTGCACGGCACTTGGGGCGACGACGGTGACTGAAGTCAACTCGTTTGACCTTGAAACACTTGAACAAATCATCAAACGAGAATGTGCCGGCGACGGCGTGAGCGTCGTCATAGCGAAAGCGCCTTGCGTGCTTCTGAAAGGGAATGTTTATCCCGACATCGTCATTCCCGTGAAAGCCAAGTGCGTCAAATGCGGCGCCTGCCTAAGACCCGGTTGCCCCGCCCTCACCAAGAACGCGGAGGGACTGATTGAAATAGACAGAGAGGGCTGCAACGGCTGTCAGCTCTGCAAGAAACTCTGCAAGTTTGACGCGCTTGAGGTTCAGCCACGAACATCAAAGGTGGGTGAATGAATATGAAAACAGACATAATGATAGTCGGTGTGGGGGGGCAAGGCACGCTGCTCACTTCGCGTATTCTCGGCAAACTTGCGCTTAAAGCGGGGCTTGACGTCAAGCTCTCGGAAGTGCATGGTATGGCGCAACGAGGTGGCAGCGTCGTCACGTTTGTGCGGTTTGGCGAAAGTGTAGGCGAGCCTATCGTCGAGGAAAGCGGCGCGGATATTCTGATTGCTTTTGAGAAGCTGGAAGCTCTGCGATACGCTCACTTCTTAAAGCCGGGCGGCACCGCGGTCGTCAACAACACCGAAATTCCGCCGATAACCGTGGTGACAGGCGCGGACGTTTATCCAAGCGATATAATCGAGAGAATCACGGCAAAGTATAAAACCGAACTCGTGAACGCGACAGAGAAAGCGAAAGCAATCGGTTCACCAAAGTCATTCAATGTGTTGGTGCTTGGCGCGGCGGCAAAGCACACGCCTTTCGCAAAGGAACTCTGGCTTGAAGTGATAAAAGAAACTGTGCCGCCGAAAACAATTGAAGTGAACACAAAGGCGTTTCTTATCGGTTATGGAGAAGGAGAGTAGGCATGGCAAACATCTGGAACGAATCGAAAGAATGTATGAACCGCGACGAACTAACCGCGTTACAGAGCAAGCGGTTAGTGAAACTCGTTGACAAGGCTTATCACAGCGTTGACTTTTACCGAAAGAAAATGCAGTCGCTCGGTATCGAACCCGGTGACGTAAGCGGCATTGAGGACATAACCAAACTGCCGTTCACGACAAAAAACGACCTGCGCGACACCTATCCGTTTGGGCTTAACGCCGTGTCACAAAGCGAGATTGTCCGCGTCCACGCGTCAAGCGGCACCACAGGCAAAGCGACAGTCGTGACCTACACACGCAAGGACATCGACATCTGGGCTGAATGTGTGGCTCGTGGAATGACAATGGCGGGAATCGGCAAGAACGACATTGTGCAGATTGCTTACGGCTACGGGTTGTTCACGGGCGGACTTGGGGCGCATTATGGCGCGGAGAACCTTGGGGCGACGGTCGTGCCAATGTCGACAGGCAACACAAAGAAGCTCGTCACTATGATGGTTGACTTCGGTGTGACGGCAATCGCTTGTACACCGTCGTATCTGCTTCACATCGCCGAAACGATTGAAGAAATGGGACTTCGTGACCAAATCAAGCTGAAATCCGCTGTTTGCGGCGCTGAACCGTGGACAGAGAATATGCGGCTGCAAATTGAGCGTGAGCTTGGGATTGACGCGCACGATATCTACGGGCTTAGTGAGGTGATGGGACCGGGTGTGGCAATGGACTGCCGGTATCACAAGGGGCTTCACGTCTTTGAGGACCACTTTTATCCCGAGATTCTCTCACCCGATACGTTGGAACCGGTGGGAGAGGGCGTTGTCGGGGAACTCGCGTTCACAACGCTCACCAAAGAGGGTATGCCGCTGCTTCGATACCGCACCAAAGACCTCACGTCTATCGACAGGTCGCCCTGTGAGTGCGGACGCACACAAGCGAGGATATCGCGCTTCAAGGGACGAACAGACGATATGCTGATTATCCGAGGAGTCAACGTGTTCCCCTCTCAAGTGGAAGCGGCTCTCCTTGAAGTCGGTGAAACAATGCCGCATTATCTGATGATAGTTGACCGAGTGAACAATCTCGATGTGCTTGAGATACAAGTCGAGGTGGAAGAGAGTATCTTCGCTGACGAAATCAGAAAACTTGAGTCACTTACGAAGAAAATCACTAACGGAATCAAAGGCGCGCTCGGCTTGGCGGTGAAGGTGACGCTTGTTGAACCGAAAACGATTGAACGCTCAATGGGCAAAGCAAAGCGAGTTATCGACAATCGTAAACTTGACTGACGGAGGAAACGGCTATGTTTATCAAACAACTATCTGTGTTTATCGAAAACCGCAAAGGCAGACTGGAAGAAGTGACGGCGGCACTGACGGAACTCGGCGTCAACATTGTGGCGCTCTCGCTTGCCGACACCAACGAGTACGGCTTGCTTCGGCTCATCGTGTCTGAACCCGACAAAGCGAAAGCCGAACTGAAAACTCGCGGATTTTCCGCCACGCTGACCGATGTTCTCGCTGTCAAACTTTCAAACTGTGCGGGTGCGCTGCACGAAATGCTGGTTGCTTTAGCTAAAGCGGACCTCAATATCGAGTATATGTACGTGCTTGATTCAGGCACAGAGTACGGTTCAATGGCGGTGAAAGTCACCGACAAAGAAAAAGCGCTCGAGGCGATAAGAAACGGCGGGCTTGAAGTGTTGGCGGCGGAGAAAGCCTACGCGATTCACCACTAAGCGGTGGTATCTTTGTCGGCAAGTCGCAGCGGCTTGCCGACAAGTTAATCCGCACACAAGCGTAACACGCCGCTTCACGGCGTAACCGCAGGAAAGGCACTTCGGAAATGGCAAACGACAAGCTGACTGCCGCGAGGGAGTTCTTCGCAAAAGATATGTTCGCGACAGAAGCGGCAGGGATTGAGATAATCGAGGTTGGTGAGAACGTCCGCTGCCAAATGACATTAGCGGAGGTTCATCGCAACGCGGTCGGCGGTGTGATGGGCGGCGCGCTTTTTACACTTGCCGACTTCACGTTCGCCGTGGCTTCAAACTTCGAGCAACCGCCGACCGTCACACTGAACGCGCACATCTCGTACATCTCGGCGCCGAGAGGCAAAACACTCGTATCTCTCGCAAAGATAATCAAGACAGGCAAACGCGCCGTGTTCATTGAAGTTGAGATTAAAGATGAACTCGGCAACCTAATCGCGGCGGTTGACTTCACGGGTATGCGGGCGTAAACAATCCCGAGGGGTATGACCTTCGGATATATGTCCCCGGCTGCTGATATTATGAAGCAAATAAACCGTGTTCTCTCCCCCACAGGGAGGAGAGAACAGAAAGCAATTACACAATACGTTGTTCACAAAACACAAAATAATTCTATCCGCTTCACTTTCACGCGTTAAAGCGTTAATGTAATAAAGCGGCATAAAGGAGATAAAATGGCAATCAAACTTGCACTCATCATCGTGTTTTTCGTTGTGACGATATTCATCGGCGTTATGACCCGAAAGCACTCAAAAAGCGTGGCGGGCTTTGTTCTCGGCGGCAGAACCGTGGGTCCGTGGCTCTCGGCGTTCTCTTATGGCACGTCGTACTTCTCGGCGGTCGTCTTTGTCGGTTACGCGGGGCAGTTCGGCTGGAAATACGGTATGGCTGCCGTCTGGATTGGCATAGGCAACGCGTTGGTCGGCAGCTTGCTTGCGTGGGTGGTGCTTGCAAGACGCGCCCGCACAATGTCGCACGCACTCGACAGCTCAACAATGCCCGATTTCTTCGGCAAACGCTTCGGCAGCACGCCGCTCAAGGTCTTTGCTTCAGCAATCGTCTTTGTGTTCCTTATCCCGTACACCGCTTCTATCTACAAAGGTTTGTCTACGCTGTTCGGTATGGCGTTCGACGTGCCTTACTGGGTCTGCGTGCTTGTTATGGCGGGGATAACCGCGATATACGTCATTCTCGGCGGATATATGGCGACAGCGGTCAACGACTTTGTTCAAGGGATAATTATGCTGGTTGGTATCGTTGCGGTCATCTGGTTCGTGATGAACGAGCAAGGCGGCTTCTTCTCGGCGATAACGACGCTGTCGCAAGTGCCCGCTGACAGCGGCGCGGTTATCCCGGCAAACGGCGTGTTCACCTCAATGCTTGGTCCCGACCCCGTGAACCTTGTCGGCGTAATCATTCTCACATCAGTCGGCACGTGGGGACTGCCCCAAATGGTGACGAAGTTCTACGCAATCAAAGACGAGAAGTCAATCAAAATCGGCACAACTATCTCGACTGTGTTCGCGGTGATTATCGCGGGTGGCTGCTACCTGCTCGGCGGTTTCGGCCGTTTGTTTGACAGCGAGTTTATCCACGGATCAAACGGTTCGATTATCTTTGACAATATTATGCCGCTGATGATGTCAAAACTCCCTGATGTTCTCCTCGGTGTGGTCGTAGTGTTGGTGCTTTCCGCTTCAATGTCAACGCTGTCCGCTCTCGTGTTGTCGTCAAGCTCCACGCTGACGCTTGACTTAATCGGCGGCGTTATCAAAAAGAATATGACCGACAAAACGAAAGTGTTTGTTATGCGGATACTCGTCGTCGTGTTTATCCTGTTGTCTGTTGTACTTGCCCTCAATCCCCCGACGTTTATCGCACAACTTATGGGCGTGTCGTGGGGAGCGCTCGCGGGTTCGTTCCTTGCGCCGTTCTTGTTCTCGCTTTACAGCAAGCGTTCGTCAAAAGTCGGCGTCTGGGCTTGCTTTATCTTCGGCGTGGGCTTCACACTCGCTAATATGGTGTTCCACTTCTTTGCTTCTCCGATAAACGCAGGCGCGTTTACTATGGTTGCAAGTTTCGCTATAATGCCGTTGTTCGGGCTTCTCGGCAAACCTGCCGACAAGGACCAAACCGACAAACTTTTTGAGGAGTTCAAAGAAAAGGCGTGAGTTAATGTCAGCAGGTCAGCAATGTGTCGCATTAACTCTATTGCCTGTCGGGCACCGACCAAACTCTTTGAGGAATTCAAAGAAAAGGCGTATCAGGACGGTTAAATCCGCTCCTGCGGAGCGGTAGCCGCTGAAAGCGGCTATAAAAACGCTTTAGCGTTTTTAATTTAACCTACTATAACCACAGGTTAATTGACCATTTAGCGTTCTCTCCCCCGCCCAAGGTGGGGGAGAGAACGCTGTTTATTCACTTGCTGATTTAATTACAGACAAGCCGCTTGACTAAAACCAAGCGGCTCTTTGTTTCCAAGTTTTGCTTTGTATAACGATACGCTTTTCCGTGAACCCTACATTTAGTTAAAATATTACCACAGGTTAAGACAATGAACGTAACAAAGAAAGAATACGAAGAACTGAACAAGAGCCGCTCACCAAAGAGCAAGTTGCAGAAGACACTGCCCAAAGCGTTTGTCGCGGGTGGCGTGATATGCGCAATCGGTCAGTGTCTGCTGATGTTATACAGATATCTCGGGCTTGAAGAAGAAACAGCGGGGCTTGCCGTGTCGGTGACGCTCATCACGTTGTCGGTGCTGCTTACGGGGCTTGGACTTTACGACAAACTCGCGAAACACGGCGGCGCAGGCACGCTTGTCCCGATAACGGGCTTCGCCAATTCGGTCGCCGCTCCTGCTCTTGAATTCAAGACAGAGGGCTATATCGCGGGGATAGGGGCGAAGATGTTTCTCATCGCCGGTCCTGTCATCGTCTATTCAACCGTGGCGGCGGTCGCTTACGGCGTGGTTTACGCTTTAATGAAGTAGTGAATATGAAGAAATTAAGCGGCGGAAGCATTTGGTTTGAAACCCCTTTGTCGGTGAGCGCTTTTGCTTCGGCGGCAGGACCGAAAGAGAACGACGGCCCGTTGTCGGGTAAGTTTGACTTTGCGGCTGAAGAGCCCTGCATAGGCGAGGACAGCTGGGAGAAATCCGAAAGCTCGCTGATAACGAAAACTTTCGGTAAAGCGATAGAGAAAGCGCGCCTTGCCCCCTCGGAAGTAGACTTCGTGTTCGCTGGGGACTTGCTGAATCAGTGTGTCGGCACGGTGTTCGGGCTTCGTGACTTCAAGGTGCCGTTTATCGGTGTCTATGGCGCGTGTTCCACAATGGCTGAAAGCCTTGCGTTAGCCTCGGTGTTCATCTCAAGCGGACTTGGGCAAAACGCGGCGGCAATCACTTCGTCGCACTTTTGTTCAGCGGAACGTCAGTTTCGTATGCCCGTCAACTATGGTGGGCAACGCACGCCGACTTCGCAGTGGACAGCGACTGCCGCGGGTTGCGCGGTGGTTTCGCCTAAAGCTCAGCCGCCGTATATCACGGGGGCGACATTCGGGACAATCACCGATATGGGAGTGAAAGACTCGGCGAATATGGGGGCGGCAATGGCAGGCGCGGCTTATGAAACCATAACAGCGCATTTATCGGCACACGGCACGCACCCCCGTGACTACGACTTGATACTGACGGGCGACCTCGGTGTGGTCGGCAGTGGGATTCTCCGCGACTTGCTTCATAAAGACGGCGTGGATATAAGCAATGTGCATAACGACTGCGGTCTGCTGCTCTATGACCTTGAACGGCAGGACGTGCACGCCGGTGGCTCGGGGGCGGGGTGCAGTGCCGCAGTGCTTTGTGCCGACATTCTGCCGAAGTTGCAATGCGGGGAGCTTCACCGCGTGCTGTTTGTCGCGACGGGTGCGCTGATGTCGGCAATGACGGCGCAACAAGGCGAGAGTATCCCGGGGATAGCCCACGCAATAGAATTCACATCAAAGGTGACAAATTGAAACAAATCATAATCGCTTTTCTTGTCGGCGGCGGTATCTGCCTGCTTGGTCAGCTGCTGATTGACCTCACCAAGCTTACGCCTGCGCGTATACTGACGGCGTTCGCCGTCTGTGGCGTGCTGCTTGGGGCAGTCGGTGTTTATCGGCCGCTGATTGACTTCGCGGGTGCGGGCGCGACCGTGCCTTTGCTCGGTTTCGGCGCGAATTTGGCGTTCGGTGTGAAGCGCGCCGTCGATGAGAACGGCTGGTCCGGTGCGCTGACCGGTCCGTTGACCGCCGCGTCGGGTGGGATAGCCGCTGTGCTTCTGCTTTCGCTTCTCGCGGCAGTGATATTCAAGCGTGGGCTTAACTGCAAGGCGGCAAAGTGACCAAACTGGAACGAATTGAAAGATATCTCAATTACTTTGTATAATATGTACAATAAACGGGACAAATTTAGGTAAAAGTTTGGCAGTCGTTTTGCTTGAATTTTCCTTTCACCTGTGGTATAATAGCTATGCAGTTTGCGGATAATAGTCTTTTTATAACTATAACATCTCGCAACGAACTAACGGGCGACTTGCCCGAACATTCTTTAAGGAGAACCAAACCAATGAAACTGAGAAAAATTCTTGCCGCTCTTATTGCAAGTATGGTAGCGATTTCCGCTATGTCTTTTGCTGCTTTTGCAGAAGCTGAGGCAGAAACCGAAGCTGACGAACCCTCTGAAGGCCTTGATGTTGGCGACGACGAAGACGACGCAGAAGGCGACCTCGACCTCGATGATGACGGCGACGACACCGACCTCGACGAGGACGACGATTCTGACCTCGAAGGCGAAGGCGAAGGCGATTCAGACAGCGACAGCGATAACGAAGGCGGCACAGGCGACGTTGAAGGCGAAGGCGACGGCAAGGGCGGCGCAGACACAGGCGTTGCAGGCGTTGCAGCTATCGCAGGCGTAGCTCTTGCAGCTACAGGCGCGATTGTTCTTGCTCGCAAAAAGAACTAATTACCCCACAAAAGACACAAGCCCACCCGAAACGGTGGGCTTTTTCTTTGGGAAAGTTTTTCATTGACGAATAAGAGAAGATGTGATATAATTAACGTATATTTGTTGAAAGTGAGATAAAGACTTGAAAAAATTGCTCAAACGTGCCTTGCTCACCGCGATTGCCTTGGCTGTCGCGTTCGCGTTTGCCGCGTTGCCGTCCGGCGCCGCCGAGGATTACGTCAACGTGTTCCAAGACTATTACAAGAGCAACACCTCCGTGGAAACCGTCAACTGGGACGGCAAAACCAAGATGAAAGCAGGCAACGTCTACCTCGTGTCGTCAAGCTTGTCGCTTTCTTCTGTCACGAAGATTCCGTTTGGTGCGGCGCTCTTTGTGCCGAGTGGCGTCACGCTTTCTATTAACGGCGGCGCGTTATACAACGAGGGGCACTTTGCCGTTGAATACGGCGGCACGGTTGACCTGCGCGAGGGCAAAATCGTTCTCAACAGCGGCAGCAAGACAGGCGTGGGCGGCAGCCTTTATGTCGGAGCGAACACAGAACTGAAGAATTACGCCGACATTTACGTCTACAGCAGCGGTTTCATTCTTCTCAGCGGCAAGATGACGGGGTACAAAGGTTCAATGGCGCACACGGCAGGTCCGATTGTGCGTTTTGGCGACAGCACGGCAATCTCAACCTACAGCTACGAGCAAATGCCCGCGCCAGCTCTTTCGCCCACATCGCCGAGCTTTTATATCTCAACAGGCGACTACATAAGGTTTTATAATTATCAGAACAACAAAACCTACAAGGTGACCGCTCAAACAAAACTCTCGGCTCTTGTCAAAGGGATAAACTCCGTGAAACTCTATCCGTCACGTGAGGCGATTGCTCCCGCGGCAAAAGCAGCGGAAAAAAGTTACAAAGTGGTTGTATATAACTCAGCGGGCAAGGCAAAGTATACATTGACGCCACCGACCGCCGTGGCGTCGGAGGGCAGGGTGATTATCGATAATATGGCGTACACATTCAATGAGAACAGCATGAATTACGAAATGCTGTACTACTACATAATAGGCGTGATAGCGGATTAGTCTGTGCCCGGCACGCAATAAGTTTATGGGCTATTGCCTGTCCGGCACAGACTCGCTCCTTCGGGAGCGGCAAGGGCTTTTCGGTCGCCCGCCTGTGCCCCGAGGGGGTATGGCCTTCGGTATATATGCCCTGATTGCTGAATTAGGTTGAACATACATATAGAGTAACTATGAACACTGTTGTAAAGAAACCCCTCTCCCCGTATTTTATCTCACGCGTGATATGGTATGGGATATCGTTCGTGATGCTCGCTATGTTTACGCTGCAAACCGTGTCGGTGTTTGTCCACGAGAAGAACGTCGATGTATTTGCGGCTTTTGGGGCAAACAGTGGTGTCACACGTCAAGACAACACGCTCACGCTTTATGTTCACCTCTCGGCTGACGAAATGGACGCGGTGCGTTCACAAGGCGTGGTGTTCGCTGTCAGCGATATCTCCGACAACTGGCTGATAACGCTGAACGGCAAAACCGTGTCGGACACTCGCGGTATGGGAGAGGACGGCGAGGTCAAGACGCACCGTTATATTACAGATATCCTGTTTGATATCCCCTCCGATTTCTTTCACACAGGCGAAAACCGTTTGACCGTGCAGTTCTATGGCGTGACGAACGATTACATAGATATGTTCGCCGATAACGCCGACAACCGTGTTCAAACGCCACCGTCGCCGCTTAACCGCATATATTACTTTGACTTTATCGTTGCGGGGATTTACCTCTTTATCGGGTTTTATCATCTCGTTATTGCCCTTTCATATTCAGACGAAGCCCCGTATAAACTTTGGTTCGGGTTGTCGTGTGTCGGCATATTCTTTATGCTGGTGCTTAAAATCCAGTTTTGGTGGGAATACGGCGTGGATTCCGAAGTCGTGACGAAACTTCAGGCAGTCGCGATGTTCTTTGCTCTCACCGCAATGGGCGAGTTTATGCGGCGCGCTTCGGGGGAGAAACCGTTTGCCGGGGTTATCGCAAAGACATACTTATCAGCGGGCGTGGTGCTGATTGCCTTGATGTGGCTTGTCGAGGGAGGATACGGCAACGCTGTGCTGGTGCTGGTCGAGGTGATAGGCGCGATATATCTGCTGTTTGTCCCCGCCAACTATCTTGTGCGCCCTTTTCTCACCAAGAAAAAGAAGAAATACTCGCGGTTTTTGAAAGAAACAGCGGTCAGTTCGGTCGTTGTGCTTCTCTTTCTCCTCTTTGATATAGTCGCCGGCTTTCTCGGTTGGAGCATACACCTTTCAGTATTCGGCTTCTTGTTCTACGCGGTCGGTGTGTCGGTCAACCTTGCGTGGGAGTCGGAGCATTATGTTGAAACAGCCGACAGAATGCAGATTGCTTTGCTTAAAACAATGGCTGACTTGGTGGAAAGCCGCGACGATGTGACAGGCGGCCACGTGGAGCGAACCTCGCGCGCGCTTATGCTGCTTCTCGACGGTTGCTATGAAAACGCGGTCTATCAAGACGAAATTTCCTCGTGGGGAACGGGAAAAGAGTTTATCGCGGTATCCTCTCAGCTTCACGACGTCGGCAAAATTCACATTGCCGACAGTCTGCTGAAGAAACCGGGCAAACTCTCCGACGAAGAGTTCACAGAGATGAAGAACCACACGACTTATGGTGCGGAGATAATCGGCAAAATCGAAAAGGAAGTGCCCGAAGCGGAGTTTCTGCGCCACTCGTACTTGTTTGCCGAGTCACATCAAGAGAAGTGGGACGGTTCGGGCTATCCGAAAGGGCTGAAAGGCGAGGATATCCCGCTGCAAGGTCGATTGCTCGCTATTGCCGACGTTTACGATGCGCTCAGAAGCGCACGACCGTATAAAGAGGGGTTCGACCACAAAAAAGCGGCGAGAATCATCGTCGAGGGTTCGGGCAGTCACTTCGACCCGCGATTGGTCGGCGTGTTTCAAGCGAAAGAGCGAGAGATTGAGGATATGTACGTCACGTTCACATCGGTGGTGCCCGACAGGCAGTCAGTGCCTGACAGGCAATAAACAAAAGCTACAGGTTGCTTAATCAGCAACCTGTAGCTTTTATTATTTGCGTTGTTCTTGGTTAGACACAAACTCGCGGAGTTTCTGGAAGGTTTCTTCGCTGATGTTGTGTTCCATCATACACGCGTCGTTCTCGGCGGTTTTCTCGGACACACCGAGGATATTCGTGAGGAACGAACGCAGGGTGCGATGCCTTTCGTAGACGCGTTCCGCGATTTTCCTGCCCTTTGTCGTCAGCCGAATGTGCAGGTTGTCGTCAATCAACACGCAGTTTTGTTCTTTCAGCAGTGACAGTCCCTTGCTGACACTCGGCTTTGAAAAACCAAGCTCATTCGCTATGTTTACGGCGTGGACGTGACCGTCGTTTTTCTGTTCAAGAAGCAGGATTGTTTCGAGATAGTCCTCTCCCGAACGATGAAGTTCGTTCATATTGACACCTACATACATAACTCGTTGATTTGCAGAGATTCCGCTCTGTGGGAGTGGCAAGGGCTTTCCGGTCGCCCTTGAGCTTCGGGTCGGTGCCCGACAGACGATAAAATCAATGCGACAGGTTTCCGGCATTGATTACGCCTAATGTATATATGACAGGATAAACTCGCCGCGATGAAGCGTGGCTACGGGCGACTTGAACACCTCGATGTCTTTCATTGCCACGCCTGTCTGCTTGAACACCGATTCTTTTTTGGTCCAAAGTTTCAGCAGTTCCAAACGATACGCGTCGCCGTCAAAGAGAGAAAGCCAAGTGAGTTCGCGTTCGGTGCAGAAGCGGGCGGCTATATCGCTGTGGAACGGTCTGTCTGTTTCGATGTCCACACCGCAAGGCGCGCTCGCCACAACGACAGCCGCCGCCGATTTGCAGTGAGATATGCTGACATATAGTCCCTCTGTCGTCAAAAGCGGTTCGCCACACTCACCATGCAGGAGTTCAGCGTTCGTGACGCCGTAGCCGACAAGAAGCGCTTGCTTCAGCAACTCGCGCGAAAAGGTTTTCGGTTCGTCAGATTTGCCGTAGAGTAGAATCATCGTGGTTCTCGTCTGGGAGTTAATAGATTTCGGTCCCATTGAAATAGAACTTGAGGATTTGCTTGTAATCGTACCCCTCGTACTTAGCAAGTGCGTTCGCGCCGTTTTGCGATAGACCGACACCGTGACCGTAACCATAAGTAGTAAACGTGAACGTGTCGCGTGACTTGTCGTAGTTGACGCCGAACGCCGCGGAACGAAGCTCTGTCGTCCCCATTATGTCGCGGAACGTCTTGCCCGTGAAGTCAACCGTCTTGCCGTCCTTGGTGTAGCTTGAATATCCTCCGACCCGCATATTCCCAACGTAAACCGTGTCGGTATACGACGTTATCTCAAGCCAGCTTGTCGGGTCGCCCTCAAGCCGAACGCCCGTCTTTTCAAGCACACGAGCCATAATATCATCGGAGGAAAAGCTCTTGGTCAAGCCGTAGTTCGGGTCGAACCGCGAGTCAAGCGGGCATTCAACGCTTCTGAGATATGGGATATCCTGCCCCCATACATTGACCGACGAAGCCGTGTGCCCTGCCGACGACGCGTAATACACCGCTTGAATGAGTGAGTTGCCATAATAAATCGCCTCGCCCTCGACTTCCTCGGCACACTGAACCACACGGTCAGAAGCGGCGGCGGCAAGCCGAACCTGCGCAATCTGCCCGTTGTCCGCGTAGAGTTTTGAGTATGTATAGGCGGCGACACACATCGCTTTTATCGCTTCTTTCTCGAAACCGCTGCCTATCTCGTTCTGCACAATCCGTGCCACAATGCTTTTTGCACTCGCGGTCACGTTTTTGCCCTCACGGGTGTCAAACACGGTGAGCGTGCCGGACGCGTTTGTGCTTTCACGCGGGGTCGTGGTGGTAACATTGGTTTCCGCAGAGGTTGTGGTGACTGATTCACTTGTCGTTGATTCAGTCGGTGGGGTCGTGGTTGTTTCTTCGGGAGCGGTGGTGGTGTCGGGTGCGGTGGTGGCGACAGACGTGGCAGGTTCTTCCTCGGTGCTGTAGTATCTCTCTGCTGTCGTTTGTGCCGGCAAATCGGCGAAACCCGCGCGTATCGGTCGGCTTACGTCAATCGTTGTGTCATATATTGTCACTTCTGCTGTTATCGTTTGATTGACCGCCGTCACCATCGGGTTGAACGCCGCTTCTTCGGCGACGCCGCTGTCGTCCACCGTGTTGTCCGCGACGGGTGGCTTTATGTCGCGTTCGGTATTTACCGAGAGAGTTTCCTCTTTGCTCGCGGCGTCAGCCCCGACATATCCGCTTATCCCAAACAGCCAGATATAGACGGACGTAATCGACAAGGCGAGAATACACTTTAGTATTGACGAGTTTGTCATTATCCCTTAAAGTCCTTAATATAGTTTGTGTCCCAGTTTCTGCCGCCCCACTCGGTGCCGTAGACCTTGTAGAACTCCTCGAACATCTTTCGCTTGATGTTATGCTCGCTGTCATAGCCGCTGTTGTCGATAAAGTCATCGGGGTCAACCTTCGGGTCCTCGTTCTCGCGCACTTTCCGTGCCATAACAACCATTCGCATATTGGAATCGTTGCCCATAAACATCGAAAAGTCGCAAGTGGAGAGCGTCACTATCTCGTCGCCGTACTTCAGGTCAACACCTGTGTAGAAGTAACTCCTGTCAAGACATTCAGCCACATAGTTGTCAAAGTCCGCTTTGTTTTTGAACGACAGTTTGTTCCAGTATTCAAAGACTTCGCCCAAATGGTCGCTCACGTTGACAAGCATTGCCGAGAAAATTTTGTATTCGCCTCTCTCATAAAGCGTGTCAAACGTGACGTTGAGGTGCGACTTGACAAAGCTGTCATAGTTCTCGGGGTGACGGTAGACGACAAGCGGCTCGAAGTAATACTTTGTTATCAGGTTGTGCCCGTAGATAACTGTGTTCGGCGACACTTTCGCGCCGTCAAACGTGTTGCGATAGTCGGCAAAGACCGTGCCGTTCTCCGTCACTTGCTTATCGAAGTTGTGTTTCGTGTAGTATACGTTGTCCTCTCCCTTGGTCACGGGGTAATTGATAATCGGGTCGATAGTCACCCAACCAACGAAATCGGGGTTCTTCTCGTAATACTCGGCGTATTCGCCGATTACTTCAACGGGCGCGCCGTCTTGCGCTTTGCCTGTGTCTTTGTCACGAAGCTGAATCGTCACCTTCTCTGTACCGGCGTACTTCTCTTTCAGTTCAATCAACGCGGCGATGTCTTTTTCCATTTGTATGTCGCGAATGAAATAGAAATTGAGCAGCACGATTGCCGCCCCGATGAGAGCCAGCACCGACACGATAAGCACAAGTTTGCGTATTATCTCACTCGGCGGGTCGCCTCTCACAGGAAACACCGAGGATATCAACTTCGCTCCGCTGAATGTTTTTGCTCCGCTGTTTGGCTTGGGCAAGAGGCTTTTCTTATCATTCGGGCGAAAATCATAGTTTGGCATAATTAACCTTTATATGTTGTCGGTGCCCGACGGGCAATATAGCCGGTTAAACTCAAAACACTAAAGTGTTTTGAGTTTTCGCCGCGAAGCGGCGGCGCGGCAGTCGCTAAAAGCGACTGAAAAAACGCTTTAGCGTTTTTAATTTAACCTACTATAGGGCGATTGCAACACGTTGCCGTATTGGCGTTTGTCTGTCACGGCAGTGACTAACCTTGTTCTTGCTGAAGCACAGCGTTCGGTTCGTTCGTTTCCAAAAACTTGTCCAGTCCGCGAACCTTTGTCGTGTCCCAGTTTCTGCCGCCCCACTCGCCGCCGTTCACCCGATAATAATAAGAAAAGTACAGCGGCGACGTGTTGGTGTATGCCTTTGATGTGTCGACCTCGGCGTTTTCTCCCTCACGGACGCGTCGAGCAAACACGGCGAACCGCGAGTCGACTTTCTCGCCAAGAGGATAATAGCAGGTGGATAGCGTCAAAATCTCATCGCCGTATTCCAAGTCAACATCGGTGTAGAACGCGCTTCTGTCGAGTATATTGGTGACAAAGGAATAAAATTCCGCTTTGTTCTTGAAACTGCGCTCTTTGAAGTATTGATATACGTTGCCGTATTCTTCTTTGGTGTTGAAGAAGCACGCGGCAAAGACCTTGTAGGCGCCTTCTTCATAGAGAGTGTCAAACTTAATGGTCGGGTGGCTTATGTAATACTGAAGCGAGCCGTACTTCTTCGGGTAATAGTTCGTAAGTCGTGTGAAGAATCTGCCGTTTGCCAAGTTGTGCCCATAGATGATGGTGTTTGCGGGGCGTGAGGTCGCGGTGAGGGGCACGCCGCTGTCGGCAAAAAGCGTGCCGTCAAATTCTTCTTTGTTGTCAAAGTTCACGTGGAGATAATAGATGTTGTTGTCGGTTTGCACCACGGGATAGTCGATGTAGGTGTCGGGGATAGTCAGCCACCCCGCGGTGTCTTTGTTTTGCTGAAACAAGTCGGTCATATTCGGCATTATCAGCGGCAACTGCCGCCCGGGCATCGCGGGAGGCAAGGCAGGCTCGTTCACAAGCGGCAAGTCGCCGTTTGCCTGCTGCATTGACAGCATAGCCGCTCGTTCCACAGCAACCACGGTTTTCACTTCTTCGGCGTTGTGCGTCAGCCCGACTATCAACGCAACAACGATTGTGACCAGCGATATCAGAAACACGAATTTGCGGAAAAGCTCCCACGTGGTGTCGCCGTGTTGCGGGATAAAGTCGCGGTAGGTCAGCGGTTCGTCCTCGTTTGCGGGTTTAAGCGAGATTTTGTCGATATCATCGAGGCTTATCTTGCGAGGAAGCGCGTTTTTATCTTTTGGTGGGATAGTCGCCATGTTTATCACCCGCCTTTGTTTTGAATTTTCGCCGCGAAGCGGCGGCGCGGCAAGGGCTTTCCGGTCGCCCTTGACCTTTGGTTATGCGTTTAAGGTGTTGTTGGTTTGCGGCCTTAGCTTAACAGATATCTGTCGCTGTCCCAGACACGACCCGTCCAGCCTGTGCCGTAACGCCGCGTCTGTTCGTCAAAGCGAAGCTCTTTGTGGTTATAAACCGCTTTGTTGAGGTCAATCGCTTCGCTTTCATTCTTACGAAGTTTCCTTGCGAAAACAACGACGCGTGTGTCCACCGCCTCGCCCATAGGATAAAAACAAGTTGAAAGAGTGAGGATATAGTCGCCGTAACCGACGTCCACGTCTGTGAACAGCACGCTGCGGTCGGTCATATCGAGTATGAAGTTGTTGAACTCGTCTTTGCTGCCGAAGGTCAGCACATCGTTGTAGGGATAGACCTTGCCGTGCTTCTCTTGTGTGTTGAACAAACCGACGGCAAAGACTTTGTACTTCGACTTCTCGTATATGGTGTTGAACTCAATCAGCGGGTGCGCTTTGTAGAACGACAGCTCGTCGTTGTCGGTATAATACCGCGACAACTTGGTGAAGTAACCGCCGCTCATCATATTGTGCCCGTAAAGCACGGTGTTCGGCGACATATTGCCTGATTTTATCAGGTTGCGGTAGTCCGCAAAGATTGCGCCGCCTTTGCTGTAACTTTTGTCAAACGCGTGCGTCAGATAGTATTCGTTGTCGGTCGTTTGATATACGGGCAGGTTGATGAGGTAGTCGCCGTTTTTCGTGTTCTGTATCTTTATTTCCCCCACGAAGTCGTTGTTTGCGTGATACGCGTTGATGTATTCGGGCAGTATCTCGGGCACTTTGTTGGTCACGTTTTTATACACATCGCTGTTGATATCGACGTTGCCTATGACCTTTGACGTGAAGTCGCTCATTATCGTTTGGTGAACGAACTCGTTGGTCAAATCAAACGCCGCGCTTCCTCCAAAGATAAGAAAACAGGCGAGAGCCACCGTGAATATCAGCTTACGGACACACTCAAACACACTGTCCCCCTTGACGGGAAAGAGCGCAATGACGAGCCGCCCAAGCAAACTCCTCCGCTTGCCGTACTTGAACGCGCTGATTTCACCGGGACGCGTGTTATAGTTAAGTGTCATATTATTTATCTCCCACAATACTCAGAAGAAGCAGAAGTGCTTCCTTTGCCGCCGACAGCCGCACAAACTCGCGTGACTTCGGCGAGAACAAGAACTTTGTTGCTTGACATTCATCTTTGGCGCAAACTCCAACGAACACCAAGCCGGGTGTGTCGCCTGTGTCGGCATACCCCGTGACCGACACGCCGATATCGGCACCCGCATAGTCACGAATTCCCCGCGCCATCTCTTTGGCGCACTCGGCGGACACAGCCGTGTAACATGCAAGCGTTTGCTTGCTCACACCGAGCAGCTTTTCCTTGAACTCTTCGCCGTAAGTCGCCGCACCGAATCGAAAGACGTCGCTTGCACCCGATAATGACGTAATCGCGGCTGACAACAGCCCGCCTGTGCAGCTTTCGGCGGTCGCGACAGACTTGCCCGTGTCTTTCAGCGTTTGCAGAACGGCTTCAGCGAGGGCGCGTATCTCAGAAGTCAAACCGCTGTATTCCGTCATATGCTTCTTTCCTAAGCGGCGCGTAGTCAAACCGTTGCTCCGCCGCGAGTACTTCATCGAGGTGCGGGTTGGTCTTTGGGTGCTTTGGTGTGAATATCGTGCAGCAATCCTCATACGGCAACTCGGATATACCAAACGTGCCGATTTGCCGTGCAAGGTTCGTGATTTCAATCTTATCAAACCCGATAACAGGGCGAAACACGGGGTAAGCCGCCGCGTCGTCAGTGCACTGTATCGCGCCGAGTGTCTGCGACGCCACTTGCCCGACACATTCGCCCGTGACAAGCGCGCGCGACTTGCCCGCCTTGCAAACATCGTTCGCGATAAAGAGCATTTGACGGCGCAGCAGCACCGTGAACAACTCTGACGGCGCGTTGTCACGCAGAGTTTCCTGCAACTTGGTCAGCAAAACGGCGTGAAGCGTGATGTGACCGCAATACGGTGTAAGTGCCGCGCATAAGCTCTTGACTTTCTCGAGGGCGCGTTCTGATGTGTACGGTGGGCTTTGGAAGTGCAACGCTTCAATCGTCAGCCCGCGTTTTGCCGACAAGTAAGCCGCGACGGGGCTGTCAAAGCCGCCTGATAAGAGAAGCAACGCTTGTCCCGACGAACCAACGGGGATACCGCCCGCTCCTTTTTCCCGTGCCGCCGACAAATAAGCGGCACTCTCGCGGATTTCCGCGCGAATTGTCACTTCGGGGTGTGTCATATCGGCTTTGAGGTGCGGAAACGCCGTGACAAGTGTATCGCCGAGTTCTGTTTGAATCTGCGGCGAATTTAGCGGAAACCTCTTGTCGGCGCGCCTTGCTTCCACCTTGAACGTCCGTGCGTTGATAAGACAGTCGCGGAGATAATCGGGCGCGAAGTCGCAAATCACCTGCATATCTTTTGGAAGAAGCAGGCACCGCTGCACCGCGCTTATCCCGAACACCCGCTTTATCGCCGCGTATGCCGCAGCCACGTCCGCTTCCTCGTCTTTTGGCCTCACATAGAGCGTTGACTGATTGTAGTTCAGCACAAAACGCTCGGGTGTGGGGAGAGCGGCGCGTGTGTTTTGCACAAGTTTGTCCTCAAACTTGCGTTTATTCAGCCCCTTGAGGGCAATCTCACCGTATTTCGCGAGAATGATTTCCAATTTGATTAAGTCCTTTTGTTAATATCTGTGTATTTCTCTTGCCGCTTGCTTTATCAAGTCGGCGGCTGTGATGATGTCCTCTTGAGTGGTGTGCTTTGAGAAGCTGACGCGGAACGCCTCTCCGCCTCTTGTCTCACCGACAAAAGAGGAGAACACGCCGCTTGACTTGCTTCCGCCGCAAGCCGAACCCGGCGAAGCCATAACGCCGTGCTGTGACAAGAAATTTGTCACGACCTCACCCGGTATGCCTTTGATACCGAGTGCGATGATGTGACTCGCAAAGTTCTCGCGGTTGAAGTTGTTGCCGGCAAACTCGCCGAAACCGCCGCCTTTTCGTTCACAGCTGACAATATAAACGTCCGCTTCGTCACTCAAAAGTTTCAAAAACAAATTAGAAAGTTCTGTGAAATGCGCGCCGTTGTAGTGATAATCGGCGATTGCGGCGGCAAAAGCAAGCGCGCTCTCCGCGGAGAGAGTGCCGGGTCGGATACCGCCTTGCTGACCGCCGCCATAGATTATCGGTGGTTGTCGAACCCCTTGCCTTATGAACAAGCCGCCTGTCCCTTTCAGCCCGTGGACTTTGTGTGCCGACACGCTTACCGTGTCGCCATAAAGCGGCGTCTTAAGGAACGCCTGCACTCCGTCAATGTGAACGCGAGTGTTTCGGTTTGCGCGTTTCACGGCGTTGTAAAGCCGCTTTGTGTCGGTGATGTATCCTGTTTCGTTGTTCACCGCCAGTGTTGTGACAAGAAACGTCTTGTCGGTCACGCGGGTTGACAAATCTTCGTTTGGTTTTACGCGAATGACGTCAAAGCCTTTGCTTTCAAGCACCTTTAACGGTTCGGATATGCTTTTGTGTTCAGCCGTCGTGGCGACTATCTCGCCTCTTTTGGAGGAGCTGAGCAGCGACAGCAACGCAAGATTGTTCGCTTCGGTTGCGCCTGAGGTCAGCACAAACCGCTCGTTGCTGAAGAATCTGCGGCTGATGTCCGCTACGGCGTCGTCAAACGCTTGCGCGGCGGCGATGCCTTGGCTGTGTAACGACGAGGGGTTCGCCCAAAACGTGTCGGCGGAGGCGCAAAGTGCCGCGAGGACAGCGGGCGAGGGCTTTGTGGTGGCGGCATTGTCGAGATATATCATTGTTTGGTTCTTGTTCTTTTCTAATTCTATTCTGATTCAATAGAGCATAACATTACTACTTTATTATAACCGAAAGGTCATAGGTTGTCAACAGTTTGCTTGCTACCTTTCGGACACCGAGTTTTCATAAAACACTTGACATTGCGCAAAGAACAGTGTATACTAAGTGTGTTACTTGTGACAGTACACGACAGCACAGAATAATACAGAAAGGAGAAGCAATGTGTTTAGACTGAATTTGCGTGGCGGTTCGCCGATATACGAGCAAATCGCGGAAAGTCTTACCGCTCTCATCGCCGAGGGTGCGCTGAAAGCGGACGAGAAGCTGCCGTCGGTGCGTGAAACGGCGAAAGAATGTGGGCTTAACCCGAACACGGTGCAAAAAGCCTACAGCTTGCTTGAAGAACGCGGACTTATCTACCCCGTTATGTCGAAAGGCAGTTTCGTGTCGCCGAGTGAGCGAGGGGTGAACTACGCGAAAGCAAAAGCGATAAACGAGGTGGCGGAGAAAGCCGCTGCCGCAAAACGAATCGGTGTGACTAAAAACGAAATCGACGTTGCGTTGAACGAAGTGTTCGACAGCCGGCGTTCAACTAAAGGAGGTGAGCCTGCTTGATTGAGGTAAAAAACGCGGTAAAGTCATTCGAGGGGAATCGCGCCCTTGACGGCATAAACCTGAACATAAACAGCGGCTGCGCGTTCGGGCTGCTTGGCAGCAACGGAGCGGGAAAGTCAACGCTGCTTAGACTTATCAGCGGTATCTACACCGCGACAGAGGGCGAGATTATCGTAAACGGCGAGCCTGTATACGAAAACACATCGGCAAAGCAGAAACTCGTGCTGATAGGCGACGAAACCATTCAGTGGAATAACTACACGTTAAATGAGATGAAAGAATTTCATAAGACATTCTACAATTCTTTTTCCGACACACGCTTCACTGACCTGTGGAACATAATGAAACTGCCGCTGAACAAAAAGCTGTCTACATTCAGCAAAGGAATGAAGCGGCAATCCGTTATGGTCTGCGCACTCGCTGTTCGTCCCGCTTATCTCTTTATGGACGAGGCGTTTGACGGACTCGACCCGACAATGCGGCTGATAGTGAGGCAAATGCTCTCCGAGGCAATGAGCGAAGCAGAGATGACGACGGTTATTTCATCTCACAATCTTAAAGAAATAGACGAGTTTTGCGACAAAGCCGCGCTTCTTCACAAAGGGAAGCTCGTGTTTGACCGCGAACTCGACAGCTTGAAGGGCGACATTCACAAATACCAAACGGTGTTCGCTAAAGAACCGACAGACGGTCAATTAGCGGAGCTTACTATTCTCAAGTCAGAGCAGCAAGGCAGCGTGACAAGTATGATTATACGCGGAAGCGAAAGCTTTGTTCGTCAAAAGCTCTCGGTGTTTGACCCGAAGTTTGTCGACATACTGCCGCTTACTCTCGAGGAGATATTTATTTATGAAATGGAGGCGATGGGATATGAATACACCGGCGGCATTGACTCCTGATATGCTCCGCTATCTCAAATTCAGGTGGAACACAGGGAAAACAACTCACGTTTTGTCGGCAATCTGCGCCCTCGCAAGTTTCCCGCTCATCTCAATCGGCGTGGTGATACTGACATATATAAGCGGCAGCCACAACAACCCGCTCAACTCGCTTGCCACTATCTGCATTGCGGTTGGTTCGCTTGCGCTTGAAGGTTCCGCTCTCATCACATTTATATCGGCTCTCATTCACTACGACTGGCTTCACAACCGCAATCTCTCCGATGTGAGGCTGTCACTGCCGATAAAACGCGGCACAATGTTTTGGGGCGACTTCATCTACGGTATAGTGCCGATAGTGGTGATGAACCTCATCACAGGCGCTTGCAGTATCTTTTTTTACGGGTTGTTCCGCGCCAAAGACGTCACAGACATAACCTACACCGTTGTGGGCAACGAATATCCTGTCGGGTTTCTTTTCGCCTTTTTGTTCACGCTTCTGCTGTCTGCGGTTGCTCTTTACGCAACGACCGTGTTTGTATCGACGCTTTGCGGTAAAGTCTTGTCCGCCGCAGGCTTCTCGATACTGCTGCAGATTCTTCTTCCGTGTTTTGTGCTGACTATCTGTGCGATATGGTTTGGCAAAACACCCGAGATTCCCTACTGGGAAACCGTGGTGGCGTACCTCGTGTCGTCGGTGTCGGTGCTTGGGATTTTGTTTGTATCCCTCATCAGCTTCACCACGGGGACGAACTTCCTGTTCGGCGCGGGAGCGGACGGGATACCCTATATCCCGATACAGGTGCCGGGGATTGCAATCGCTTTTGTGCTTGTCACCGCGTTGTTTGCTTATGCCGCCTACCGAATCTCGCTGAAGCGCGCGGCTGAAAACACAGGCAAAGACTTCGCGTTCAAGATTGTTTACCCCGTGTTCTTTGCTGTCTTGATGTTTGAGATAATCGCGGGCGTGTTTATCACGGTTCTGCGAAGCTCAATGAGCAACGGTATTACCGACTCGACCGTCGGTGTGCTTATCGGAATGATAATCGCCACGGTGTTCTTGTTCCTTGTCTGCACTATCACAAAGAACAGGGGCTTCAAGCACTTTGGGAAAGAACTGATTAGTTATCTCGTTATCCTCGCGGTATCTTGCGGCATTGGCTTTGGCTTGCCTGAAGCACGCGCGTTCGGCGCGGGCGACTATGTGCCTGACGCGGAGGACGTGAAGTCGATAAAGATAGACAATCTGCCGTTTCGCGGCGGCTCGCTTATGTACAACCCAATAATGCCGTACAATGACGCAGCAATCTTCACCGAACCCGAGAACATCGAGGTGTTTATACGAAACGCGAAGATATCAATAGAGAACGGCAGCTTTGAAAGAAGCGGCAACTATCTTAAACAAACATCCGGTCGTATCGGCTCCTATCAAAGCGTCGTCTACACGTTGAAGAACGGCAGAGAAGTTCGCCGCAATCTCGCGTTTGACAGCGCGGAGTGCATTGACCTTATGCATCTCGCGTTCTCGAAAGAATACAACGAAAACTACTTCAATAGGTTTGAAGCCAATGTGCTTAACAGCAACTACAACGGTTATCACTTTCAGTGGGCTTCGATTAAATCCCTCAAAATGACCGAGAACGAGTGGCAGCAAAACAATGTCGGTGTTACTGATGAAGCCGCGATAATGAAAATCTATGAAGCGGTGAAAGCTGACCGAATGGCTGAAACCTATGAAGAATACTTTGACGCGGCAGGTCGTAAGGCTGCGGCTGTGCTTGAACTCAAGGGCAGGATAATCAAGCGCGGCGCACCTGACGGCGCGGGATATCCGCCTGAATCTATGTACGAAACCGGCGGTACGCTGATTATCCCCGATACCTACACACGGACAATCAAGGCGTGTGAAGAAGTGGGCTTGACGCTTAACTCACCCGAACAAGGCAAGTACGGCGGATATGGCAGCGAGTACGACGTCAGTGTTATAGACGACATCGGGGCGGACAACGAAAGGGAGCGAACGCTGTTCTTAAGCCTTGCTGTCGAAAACGGCACGATATCGGAAGAGGAGTTCAGGCAGGTTCTGTCGGAGGCGGTTATGACGAACGGAAAAGATTACGGGCGTTATTCGTTCAATCTCACATACGTTCAGCTTCAGATACCCGAGAAGTACAACGATGTGGTATCCAAGTGGTTCGATAACTCGCAAGACGCTGTAAGCAACCACAACGGCTACTTTGGCGAAGATTACGCCGTTTACGACGATGCCTCTACTGTGAAAGCCGCTGTCACTGAATACAACAGCTACGTCGTAGACGACGCTTATCCCGATGAAACTGTGTTTGAGGAATAGGTCTTATGGGTTGACGGCTGTGGCGTATATCCGAAGGTCAAGGGCGACCGGAAAGCCCTCGCCACTCCCGCAGGAGCGGAATCTTCGCTAAGCTGATTGTTAAAATTGTTGACATCGGTTACAGAGTGATAACAGACAAGGCTCCCCTCGGGGAGTCTTGTCCGCTTTTGTTCAATTTGACGGCAATGTGACGCTAAAATGAAATTATTCACAAAAACTTTTCAAAAACGGTTGATTTTTTATGAAATATGTTATATAATTGAGAAGCAAGTATCTAACGACCCACGAGAGTGGACACACACTACATATTCAAAGGACAATTATGCCGTTTTATGCTTACACCGCTGCAAACAGCACCGGTAAAATCGTAAACGGGCGCGAGCGCGCCGATTCGCCTGATAACCTTAAAGAAAAGCTGAGAGAGCGCGGCATATTCGTCGCAAAGTATGAAGAAACGATGGTCGGCGCAACCAAAAAGGCGAAGTATAAGTTCAAAACCAAGAAGCTGTCGCTTCTTTGCCGTCAAATCGCTTCAATGCTTGAAGCGGGCGTTACGCTTGTCCGCGTAATGGGTATCTTGGTGACCCAAGAGGAGGACAAACGGGCGCAAGGCGTGCTGAAAGAGATGTACGAGGAGATTCAGCGAGGCAACTCGTTCTCCGACACGCTGACCTCTCGCCCCGGTGTATTCCCCGACCTGTTCGTCAGCATGGTTATCGCGGGTGAAGCGGCAGGTAATCTCGACATAATTATGGCGCGTGTATCAGACCACTACGCCAAAGAGAACAAGCTGAACAACAAAATCAAGGGCGCAATGATATACCCGATTATCCTCGGTGTGCTGATGGTCGGCGTTGTGCTTGTGCTGTTCACGTTTGTGCTTCCTATGTTCATTGATATGCTGCCGAGTGAGGACGAAATCGCCCCGCTCACCAAAATCTTGCTGAACATAAGCGACTTTCTCACAAGCAAGTGGTACATACTGATTGCGGTAATTGTCGGGCTTGTCATCGGCAGCAAAGCCGCCCTCACCGTCCCCGTTGTTCGTTTGGGCTGGGACCGCATACTCTGCAAGTTCCCCAAAGTGGGGCCGCTCCTCATGACGATATACACGGCACGTTTTGCCCGCACAATGTCAAACCTGTTTGCTTCGGGCCTCCAGATAGTCGAGTGCTTAGAGAAAGCGATATGGGTTTGCGGCAACGCTTTCCTCATTGACCGCTTCCGTCACATAGTCGATGAAGTTAAGCGAGGCGAATCGATGAGTGAGGCGATAGTGCGCGAAAACCTCTTTGAAAACATATTCACGTCTATGATACTCATCGGTGAGGAATCGGGGCGGTTAGACGAAATGCTGCAGAAGTCAGCCGACTATTACGACGAGGAATCGGACTCGGCTATCAGCAGGCTTGTCAGCATGATGGAACCGCTTATGATTATCGTAATGGGTATCGCGGTGGGCTTCGTTCTCGCCGGCATATTCCCGCTTATGTACGGTTCGTTCGCCGGGATTGCCGACAGCTAATCGCGCACGTTTCACTAAAGCGTTCTCAATTTAACCTATTTCATAAACATTTCCGAGGGGGAAACTATGGTTGTTGTCGACATCACGGACACCCACGTCAAGGTCGTGCAGGGGCACACACGCGGTAAGAACCTCATTATCACCGCGGTAAACGAACGCGAACTCCCACCTAACACGGTTTCTAACGGCTACATAAGCGATATGATGATTCTCGCAGGCGAAGTCTGCTCGCTTCTCGCGGAAACGAAGCTGATGAAAGAGCTGATTCACTTTCAAATCACATCGAGCGCCATTATCTACAAAGACATCACGATGCCGCTTCCGCGCCTTTCCGCTGACAACGAAATCCTTGAGGGAATGGTAGCGAACGCAATCGGTATCTCGCAGGATTACAACGTCACCTACACGATTGTCGAGCAGCCGCTGATTGAGGGCGTCCGCAATATGCGCCTTGCCGTTCGTGCTTGCCCGCAAGAACTCGCCGATATGTACGTTGACCTTGCGAAGCAATCGGGAATCAAGCTGAAACGTATGACGGTCGCGTTCAACTCAATGTCGCGTTACGTTGCGCACAACCCGCTCGCCTTCAAGAACCACATGCCGCTGATGATTGTGCAGCAAGCGGCAAGGTTTGTCAACATCTATCTCTACGAAAAGAGCTTCGCTACGGCTTCGCGTTATTCAATGGCAAACCCCGAGGATTACGCCGAGGGCGTCGATTACATCTCGCGCGCCGTGTTCGACAACGTGTTCCACTTCCTTCACTTCACTGAGCAGGTTAAAGACCAAACAGCCGTTCGCGAAATGCAGTTCTTCGGCAACGTGACAGACCACGAAGCGTTTGCGAAATCACTTGTTTCGTTCGACTTGCCTGTCAAAGGGCTTGTTCGTCCGCTGAACGTGCGGATGACGAAGAACGCCAAAGCGACTGACTACCTGAACTACGTTGGTTTGTTCGGCGCATTCTATCCGCTTGACACCAAACTTGAGAACATCAACCTCCTTGAAAGCAACGACAGCCGTGCCGCAAGAGCGAACTCGCTGTTCTTTGCGGAACTCGCAATCGCGGCAGTAGCGGGTGCGATAGTCGTGGCGGGCGGTTACGCCGCGACACAGGTTTACAACAACAACCTGCAGTTAGAGTTGTCAATGCTGTCAACCGAATACGAAACAAACGGCGGCACCCGACACGCGGAAGAAGCGGCAATCAAGTCCGAGGCACTCGGCAAGTACGTCACCTACATCAACCAAGTCGTCACGGCAAAAGACCTCTACGACTTCAAGCCGAAGCCGACCAACGCCGTCGTGAAGCACATCGACGAGTTTGCCAAAGCGGAGAACGGCATATCGAGACGTACAGGCATATCGATGACGGGGTACACGGTGGAAGCGGATTTCTTGGCGAAATCCCCCGACGATGTGACAAAGTTTGTCGACAAGTTGCGTGACGCGGGATACTTCATCGGTATCGACTACACGGGGTTCTCGAAGCACGAGCTTAACGATGTTGAAACGGCAGCCCTTGAAGAAGCAGTGGCGAAATCGGGCGGTTCCGCAATAAGCCCCGACATCTCCAAGAAGATAACCGATGAAATGCTGAAAGAATGGCCGTATCAGTTTACGCTGTCGATGAATGTTCAGGGGGGACACAGCTTTGAAAAAGATTAACAAACCCTTAAAAATCACAATTATGGTCGTGGCAGTCGCCGCGATAGTCGGTGGCGGCGGATACAACTTTGTTTACAACACAGGTGTGGGTCAAATCAACCAGTCAAAGTTTGACATCGAGGCAAAGCAAGCCGAAATCGCTGCTCAAACCGCCGCTATTGCCGACAGCAACCAGCTCTCGTTGTCAATCGCAAACGCCGAGCCGCGTCTTGTCGAGGTCGAGAAGTTCTTTTATCCCGAGATGACCGACGTTGAGGCAAGCAAGTTCGTGTCCGACTTCCTTGAGGGGCGGTATTCGGATTTGATTGAATCATATACTGTAAGCAGAAACGCCGCAACGCTGATTCACAACGAACCGTATATCCCACCCGCAGACCCTGTTTACTTCCTCCGCGACTCATCAATACTGACGGGTGTGTTTGCGCAACAGCAAGAAGCCACGGTTGAGTTGCCGCCTCTCGCACAAAACGCGGACGGCACGCCGATACTTTCGCTCCCCTCTGTTCCCAAGGCAGACGGTTCAGGCGACGTTCAGATTTTCCCCGAAGAACTGCCGAATTACATCAGAACCGCGAAAATCTCGGCTGCAGAACGCCAAAAATTGATTGAAACCATTCGCTTTCAGCTTGAAGGCTATGAAATGGAAGTCGGCGCAATCAATGTGAACGCCAAGCTTCACATCACAAGCGTACAGTTTAATCAACTGCTGAAAGACTTGTGGGCGTTGCCTCACTGCACCGATATCCAGTTCAGCGATACAGTCGGCGGCAAAGAAACGAAGAAAGACGCGGACGGCAACGTCATTATCCCCGAAAAGGACATCACTATCACTCTTTACACGGTTCGTCCAATGGATAGAACTTCGGTGAATTAACAATCGCAACGCAGATTCCCCATTGTCAGACGTATCGCAATAGCTTATTGCGTGTCTGGCACAGACCTGGTGACTATTATGAAAAAGAAATTAGATAAAATCCTGTTCGGCAAAGCAATCGGACGTAAGAACAGGCGCGGTTTCACGTTGGTTGAGTGCGTTATGGCTCTCTTCCTCTTTGTCGTTATGGCGTCTATGGTTATGTCGATTCTGCTTGCGTCCGTACAGCAAAAGCGGTTGAACGACCAATACGAAAAGGCGCTCAACCAGTCGGCGGTGCAAAACGTCAAAACAGGCAACGCCACGTTGTCGTCGTTCACGTCGGCAATCCCGACAGTCACCAACATCGCGACGTTCAGCTTTGTCGCCGGCACTCAACCTGCGCCGTCAGCCACAACGACGGCACGCTTCCGGATTCAGCAAAAGCAAACGATAACAAGCATTGCTTCCGACAGCGACGCGAGAAGCGTTGAGGCAGGCACGATATGGCAGCCGTCACAGGCAAGTATCAGCAGTTTAGGATAACGGGTGGGCACAATGAAACGACCATTTAAGTCACGCAAAGGGTTTACGCTTGTCGAACTCATCTGTTCGCTTGCGCTTGCCGCGATAATCACATCGGGTGTTGCAATGCTGTTCAAGCCCGTGTCTGATTTGTCGGCGGCACTTTCGGGCGACGTTTATGCCGACACCGTGGCGAACGCCACAGAGCGGTACATTATGCAGAAAGTGAACACCGCGAACCTCGGCAAGGTGCTCAACACGGCGTCGTTCACCACCGTCAACCCGTCCACATCGCCGTACCGCTTTGCCGCTGTCACGGTTCTTCCGCTTGCTTCGGGCGCGTCTTACAACGCCGCGGGGCTGACGGTGCAGTTTCCGCTCTCCACACCGACAGGCGTTGGCACAGCGACGGGCGTGCGTGTCTATGCTCTCCTTAACTTAGACGGAAGGCTCTACGACCTCGGCGACATCACAAACACTCTCGCTCCCATTTCGGGCGGCACCTATTGGGGGCAAAGCGGCGCGCAAATAAACAGCAAGCTCAGCACTATCGCGAATCTTGAGCAGTACCGCGTGTTCCCAGACGCGTTCTACAACATCAACGGCAACCCCGAAAACACGATTCGCGTTAACATTCACTTTGATAACGGCGTTGTTCAGTCGGGGACCAACACAGCGACCAGCCTTGCAACAATGAAGCTGACGACACTTGAACGAAAAGGTAGCAACTCGGCGTCGGGCGGTCACCGCGACACAAGCTTTGCGCTTCTTTCCGCCACACCCGGCAATATGACCGAAACAAGCCTGACCAACCTCGTTGCGGCAGCCACAATGACAACCGCCGCTAAAACTGCCGACAACGTACTGATTCTCTACTTTAGGTAACTTTTTGAACATTATTGACATCATCACCACGCCTGCGGTTCTCATTGGGCTGTTTATCGGCAGTTTCCTCAACGTAATTACAATGCGTCTGCCCAAAAAAGAAGGCTTTGTCAAAGGTCGTTCGCGGTGTGTCCATTGCGGGCACGATTTGTCGTGGAAAGACTTGATTCCGTTGTTCAGCTTCATCTCGCTTCGCGGCAAGTGCCGATATTGCGGCGCAAAGCTGTCGCGGCGTTATCCCGCGGCGGAACTTGTGGTTGCGGGGCTTTTCCTTCTCGCGTTCAGGTTTGCCGATACACTGCCGCGTGCGATATTCGCGTGCGTGCTGTTCTCGGTGCTGTATGTCATTGCTGTCATTGACATTGAAACGATGACCGTGCCCGATTCCTGCAACATCATTGTTGCACTGCTCGGCGTGGTCGTCTTTGTCTCTACTTTCATCAAACCGGGACTCTTCACGGCGGTGCCGACCGAATGGAAGCAGCACCTTATAGGGGCGGCGATTATCGCCGTGCCGTTTGCTGTTCTCGCTTATTTCGGCGGAATGGGCGGCGGCGACGTGTTTCTTATGGCAGGCGCCGGGCTTATGCTTGGGTGGGCAGTCGTGCCTGCCGCGTTTGTCGGGATTGTTCTCGGTGCTGTCGGCGGCTTCATCATGAAGATACGCGGCAGCAAAAGCGAGATACCGTTCGGTCCGTTTCTCGCCGCCGGTATCGTCGTCGGTTTTCTTTGGGGGAACGACATCATCTCGTGGTATCAAAGTGTTTTCTTCGTCCCTGAGTTGGGGTGGCTGCCCGAGGATATAACTTGGACGGTCAGCTAATTTAATTTAACATATCATTAAAAAGAAAAGCAATTTATTATAAGCGGGGATTTTTATGGTTCAGCAAAACACCAATATCAGAATAGGCGACTTGCTCGTCGAGAACGGTTTTATCACCGCCGCACAGCTTCGCTCCGCACTCGAAAAGCAAAAGAGCGCGGAAGAAAACCCGGACGGGCTGAAAATCGGCGATATGCTCCTCAAACTCGGCTATATATCGGAAACGCAGCTGATGCACGCGCTCTCAATGCGGCTGAAAATCGCGTTTGTTGACCTCACGACGACGAAGATTGAGCCTGAAGCCGTGAAACGCGTGCCCGAGGCGTTCGCGAGGAAGCACACGTCCGTAGCGTACAAGATGATACCGGGGCGTATTTATGTCGCGACCAACGACCCGATAAACTTTGAAGTCTTTGACGAACTTCGTATCAGCACAGGTATGGAAATCTTTCCTATGCTTGCCACGAAGTCGTCGATTGTTGACGCAATCAACCGTTCGTATACACAAACCACGGTTAACTCCGTGGTGGAAGATATCGACAAAGAGATAGAGGCGGCAAAGCTTGCCCGCGCCAAAGAGCAAAAGGGCATTGACGACGGCAACGAGCGTGTTGAGAACGCCCCCGTTGTTCGGCTTGTCAACTCGCTAGTTGAGAACGCGGCGCGGCAAAAAGCGTCGGATATCCACGTTGAGCCGTTTGGCGACCGTTCACGCGTCCGTTTCCGTCTTGACGGCGAACTTCGCGAGCAAATGTCGGTCAAGCCTGACGTTCACAACGCGATTGTCACCCGCTTCAAGATTCTCGGCGGAATGAACATCGCCGAGAAACGTATCCCGCTTGACGGTCGTTTCACCGCGCAAGTTGACGGCAACACACTCGACGTCCGTGTCGCGAGCATACCAACCGTGTTCGGCGAGAAGGTCGTTGTCCGTCTGCTTGCTTCGTCAAGTGAAACGGCGCGTAAGCTGACCGACCTCGGTATGACCGACTACAACTACTCGATGTACAAAGACATCATACGGACGCCTCACGGGGTTATCGTTGTGACGGGACCTACAGGTTCGGGTAAGTCAACGACACTGTATGCGACACTGAGCGAGATATCAAAGCCGAATGTAAACGTAATCACGGTTGAGGACCCTGTCGAGAAACGTATCGACGGTGTAAACCAAGTCCAGATTAACGCGAAAGCAGGCATGACGTTCCCCGCCGCGCTTCGTTCAATCCTGCGTCTTGACCCTGACATCATCATGATAGGTGAAATGCGTGACGGTGAAACCGCAGAGATTGCGGTGCGCGCCGCTATCACGGGTCACTTGGTTCTCTCGACTATCCACACGAACGACGCGGCAAGCACAATCCTCCGTCTTGTCGATATGGGTGTGCCTGCCTATATGGTGGCGACTTCGTTGGTCGGAATCGTGGCACAGCGACTTGTTCGTCTGTTATGCCCGAAATGCAAAGTCCCGATAAAAGTGACCGACCCCGACGACCTGAAGCTCCTCGACGTGAAAGAACCTGTCGATGTGTTCACCTACGCGCCGTCCGGCTGCCGCGACTGCCGTCAGACAGGTTACAGCGGACGTACCGCTATCCACGAGATAATAATGACGTCAAACAAAATCAAAGAAGTTGTGGCGCGTGGCGGCACAACCGCCGAGATTGAGGATGCGGCACGGCAAAACGGAACGAAACTTCTGCGTGAAAACGTGCAGGAGATGGTGCTTCAGGGCAAGACCACTATGGAAGAACTCGTTAAGGCGACCTATTCCGTATAATCTTTTCAATTCGGAGAATCTCAATGAAAGAGATTAACATACACCTTATCCTCGACGAAGCGAGAGAACTCGGCGCGTCAGACGTGCATTTCACGTCGGGGCTTCCGCCGATAATGCGACTACGCGGTTCAATCACCAAAATGCAGAACTATCCCGACTGTACCGAGCCGTCGATTATCGATGTGGTGAACGCGATAACCACCAAACGCCACAAAGAGATTATCGCTCGCGGTGAGGACGCGGACTTCTCGTTCGTTATGCCGGACGGCAACCGCAACCGTGTCAACGTCTTTCGTCAAAAGGGATACCACGCAATCGCTTTTCGGCTGCTTCGCAACGAGATACCGACCTTTCAGGACCTTGAACTGCCGAATGTTCTCGCCGAGTTTTCATCAAAACCGCGTGGGTTGGTGCTGGTCACCGGTCCTACCGGTTCGGGCAAGTCAACCACGCTTGCCGCGATGATTGACTACATCAATCGTCACAAGAACGACCATATCATCACCATAGAGGACCCGATAGAGTATCTCCACGCACACAAGCAGTCAATGGTCAACCAGCGTGAGGTTCACGTTGACGTTGATTCCTTCGCGGGTGCGCTTCGTGCAGCACTCCGTGAGGACCCCGACGTTATTCTCGTGGGTGAGATGCGCGACTATGAAACCATTGAGGCGGCGGTAACCGCGGCTGAAACAGGTCACCTTGTGTTCTCAACGCTCCACACCACGGGTGCGGCTGAAACCCTCGACCGTATCATCGGCGTTTATCCGCCGAACGCACAGGGACAGTGCCGCCAACAATTAGCGAAGTCGCTTGTCGGTGTCGTGTCGCAGACTCTCCTCCCGACAGCGGACGGCAGAGGTCGTTGCGCCGCACTTGAACTGATGGCAAACACCGACGCAATCGCCGCTCTTATCCGCGAAGGCAAAACTTTCCAGATTCCGTCGTCTATCTCAACAGGTAAGGCAAAAGGAATGAGAACCCTTGACCAAGACCTTGCCAGAATGACAAGCGAGGGCCGCATAACCAAAGAAGTTGCGCTCAATCGGTGCCACGACCCGCTTGAATACTCGAAATATTTGTCAATGGGAATGTATTGACAGGCAGTATCGTCTATATAGCCGTCTTTTTTATATCGTTCGGGCTTTTGTGCGCCGACATGGTGCTGAGTTACATCTCCCACATAAAATCGTTCGGCTTGAAACGCAAACTCTTCAGCATAAAGACGTCGGGGTTAATCCCCATAGAGAAGTGCCTGCCCGAAAATATCACGAACCTGCTTGTCACGGGTATCGCGTTCTCTGTCGCGGGTTATTTCTTCTCGCGCACCGACCTGCCAATGCTGCTCTATCTGCCGTTTGTGGTGATGTTTGGGCTTCTTGTTTGCTTTGTGCTTCAGCATGTTGTTCTTGACAAAATCGTGCGAAGAAAAGCCCTCGTTCCGCCGAAAGGCGATGACTGCGTCGGTATTGAAGGGTGCGTCACGATTCCGTTTTCGGGTGAAACACTCGGGCAAATCACGTTTGAATACGCGGGAACGGAGTTCAAGGTCTACGCGGTGTCGGCAAACGGCACCGATATCCCCGAATTTGAGAGGGTGCTTATTCTCTGCGAGCAAGACGGCGCGTATTTTGTCGAGCATATATCGGAAGTGTATGACGATATTGACGAAACGCCGTGATAAGAGAGGGGACTTCTTTGTATAACATACAACTTATCAAGAAAGCAATGCTGTCGATTCAACGTGGGCAACGCGGGCAAGGTATCGCGGCACAAGCGATGTTTGAATGTGGCGACTTTGACACGATGACGGCTCTCGCGTATGCGGCGGCGGCAAACCGCGCCGAGGACGGGCGTGTCGCGGTGCTGAGCGACAACACAGCGGTAAACGACCCTGCGGCAAACGGCGAGGCGCTTCTCCGTGCCTACGAGTTCACGGACGACCCGCTCTTCAAAGACGCGGCAGACGCGCTCACCGGGTATCTCCTTATGTTTGCGCCGCGAACAGAGGATGGCGTGCTTTATCACAACAACATATCAAAGCACAAGGGCTTCACCCCAAACCAGATGTGGGTTGAGGGTTGCTATATGATGCCGCCGTTTCTCGCAATCAACAACGAGTTCACCGAGGCGACGAAGCAACTCGGCGGTTATTACAACTACCTTCACGACGAAAACACGGGGCTGTTTTTCCACATATACGACATCGGGTCAAACTGTTTTGTTCGGCAGAAGCTTTGGGCGGCAGGCAACGGCTACGTTCTCCTTGCGACTGCCCGAATGGTGAGCGAGGCGGTTCGGCAGAATCTCCCCGAACAAGCGGCGAACCTGTGCAGTGCGGGCAACGAACTTCTTGACAGTATGCTGAAGTTTCAAAACGACGACGGGCTTTTCTACGACACGCTTGACGACCCAAAGACGTTTAAGGAAAGCACGGCGGCGGCAATGACCGCCGCTTATATCTATCGCGGTATCGCCGAGGATTTTGTCGGCATTGAGATGAAGAAGTACGCGGACAAGGCGTTCACCGCTGTGACAAAGCGGATAAACACCTACGGCTTTATCACGGGCGCGGTGAACCAAGATACTTTCACGGAGGGCGTGTCCGCTGAAGCACAGGCGTTTTATATCATCGCGGACGCGTGGCAACAGAAGAATTAGTAACATTTAATAAAAACAGAGAAAAATATGCCGATAATAAGCATGACAGGCTACGGCAGTGCCGCCCTCAACATCAACGGCCGCGACATCACCGTGTCGGTGCGCGCCGTCAACTCGCGATACTTTGACTTTGCCGCCTATGCTCCGCGAACCTACCCGTTCCTTGAAGACGCGCTTCGTTCGTTTGTGTCAAAGCGCATTTCACGCGGGAAAGTGGCGGTCAACGTGTCAATCGAAAACGTCGGCGCTTCCGCCACGCACGTCACGGTCAACTCGCCCGTTGTGCTTGAATATGTCAACGCGTTACGCAGAATGATGATACCTGCCGAACTTGAGGACAAACTGACACTCGGCGACATTTTTCGTATACCCGATGCCCTTGTTGTCACGAAAGCCGACACCAACCCCGAACAGCTGACCGCTGATGTTCTCGCTGTGACGGAAACCGCGCTTCTTTCCCTCGGCGAAGCGAGAGAGGCTGAGGGACTGCGCCTTGCCGACGATATCAACGCAAGACTTGCGGCACTGGAACAGAACGCCGAACAGGTGGAGAAGCTGACCGCGCAAAGTGTCGCCAACTATCGTGAGCGGTTGCTCGGCAAGATGAAAGACGTGCTTTTGCACCACGCGTTTGATGAAAACCGCGTGCTTCTTGAAGCGGCGATATTCGCTGAACGTGTGGCGGTGGACGAAGAACTGGTGCGGCTGAAGAGCCACATCGCCGCAATGCGCGAGTTCATCGAGGGAACGGAAACAACAAACGGCAAGAAACTCGACTTCATCACGCAGGAGATGAACCGTGAGGTCAACACCACGGGCTCAAAGTGCGCCGACACCGCGATAACGCGGATTGTCATTGATATGAAGTCAGACATTGAGAAAATAAGAGAGCAAGTGCAGAATATCCAGTGATGTGTGTAAAACAAAACCTCTCCGTGTGGAGAGGTTTTGCTTATTGTGTGGTCAGCAGCACCACGCTATGCGCCGATATGCCGCGCTCAGCAAAGCCGAGACCTTCCTCGGTCGTCGCCTTGACATTCACGCAGTCAGCGGAAACCCCGAGAGCGGCGGCAAGGTTGCCGCGCATTTGCGGGATAAACGGCGACAACTTCGGGCGCTCCGCAATGATTGTCACATCTGCCGACATCACCGTGAAGCCGCGTTCACGCGACATCTTCGCCGCAAAAGCGAGCAGGTCGCCGCTGTTCGCGTCTTTCCACTTCGGGTCGTGGTCAGGGAAGATGTTGCCGATATCGGGCAGCCCTGCCGCACCGAGAAGCGCGTCCGTGACCGCGTGAAACGCCGCGTCCGCGTCTGAATGACCGAGAAGTCCGCGTTCAAATGGCACGTCAACGCCGCAAAGCACAAGCCGCCTGCCCTCGACAAGCCTGTGCGCGTCATAACCGTGCCCGATTCTTAGCTTGCTGTCGGTTTTGCCTGTGAGAAACGCGGTTGCTGTCAGCAAATCGTCCGCTGTCGTGATTTTTATGTTGCGGGGGTCGCCGTCAATGGTTGTGACAGGAAGCCTCGCTTGTTCAAACAACGTGGAATCATCAGAAACAGCATCGTTTGTTATTATTTCACGATACTTTGCAAGGTCAAAGACCTGTGGCGTCTGCGCCGCAAACAGGCAGTCGCGGTTTGGCGTCTGTATGCCGTTGCTTGATATCTCTTTGATTGTGTCGCGAACAGGCACGACAGGCAACGCTGCGCCTATTTCTTTCGCCGCCGCAATCACTCGGGCAATCAGTTCGGCGGTGACAAGCGGTCTTGCGCCGTCTTGCACAGCAACGAGTTTCGTTTCGCTTGGGATATGCGAGAGCGCAAGTTGAACGGTTTCGGCACGGGTTTCGCCGCCTTGTATAACACACGCCACTTTATCCAACGAGTATATCTTGCAAAGCGTTTCAATCGCGGCACGGTTGTTCTCGCTTGCCGCGACGATTATGCCGCTGATTAGTGGCGACTGCTGAAACGCCGTGATCGTGCGCACAACGACGGGTGTGCCGCAAAGCGGCGTGGTCATTTTGTCGCCGCCAAACCGTGTGCCGCTCCCTGCCGCCGCGATTATCGCAAAAGTCTTAGTCATCGACAAACGGGTCGTCGCCCTCGTCGGTTTCCGGCTCTGTTCTCGGCAGTCCCGATGAGAAGTAGACCGTCACCATCTCACCGACCGCGACGTTCACCTTGTCGCCGGGTTTCTTGCTTGCACGGATAACAAAACCCGCGGCGACTTTCTTGCTCGGTTCAGACACGGTTTCGTACTTGATTTTAAGCGCCGAGAGTTGCTCGGCGTACATTTCGACCGTAAGCTCTTCAAACAGAGGCAATTCGGCGTACTCGCTGCCTTTGCTCACCTTAAGTGTGATATTGTCGTTCTCGAACACGTTGGTGTTTGGGGCAACGTCTTGTTCATAGACAATTCCCTCGGCGAAACCGTCGGCATAACCGTATTCAAGCGTGACGTTTAACGCCAAGATGAGCGGCGAGTTCTGTATCGATTCGTAACGACTGCCGACAAAGTTTGTCATCACGTAAACTGTTTCACGCGGCGAGGACTGAGTGGTGCTTTCGCTTGTTTTCGTTGTGGTGACAATCGGCGTTGTGGTGTCGTAGTCGGTTTCGGTCGAGGTGGACGTGTCGCTTTGGCTCGGGTTGTAAACTTCGGGGTGAAGAATCGGATAAACGATAGCGACGACAAGCGCAATAAGAGCGAGCGACAGCAGCGATATGATTATCACGGCTTCCACCGCGAACGATTTGGTCTGCGTTTTTCTTATTTCTTTTGCCGAATACGCCGCTTTCGGCGCGTTGTCGGCAATCTTTTTAGGTTTTTCTTTAGAAGATTTCTCTGTTGGTTTTTCTTTTGAGGGGGGGCGATTTATCACCAAGTCCTCCTCGGCAAACTCACCGGGGTCGTCACTCAGCAACTTGTCCACCAAAGTCGCGGCGTTTGGGGTGCGTTTGTCGGGCGAGAGCGTGAGTGCGGAGGTGATTGCGACAGACACGACGCGCGGAATGGACGTATTGTAGTGTGACAGCGGCTTCAATTCCACGGTGGCGTCGGGGAACTCGTCGCGTGTCGGCGTCAGCATTTCAGCGGCGGACGGCGGCGTCACGCCTGTAAGCAGGCGATAAAGCACAGCCGCGGCTGAATACGTGTCGGTGTGCGCGCCGTTTCGTGAGTGAGCGGTAAAGACTTCGGGTGCGGCGTATCCGTCGAATATCTCGGGTTCAAGCGGCGACACGGTGGAACGTGCGGCTGTGGTGCAGAACCCCGTGAGGTAGAACTTGCCGTTTTCAGCAACGGTGATAGTTTCAGGGGAGATACCGCGGTGGATAATCCCCGCCGCGTTGACTTTCGCGATGGTGCGGCAAAAGTGAATGAAAACGTCGGAGATTTCCTCCCACGAAGCGTTGTCTTTCATTCGGGCGAGAACCTTGCGGAGTTTCGGTCGGTTGGCAAACTCAAGCACAGCGTAAGCCGTGCCGTTTTGCTGAAACACGTCGGCGACCCGCTGAACATCGGTGTTTTCGGGGAGAGCCGCGACGTTTCGCCACAACTCCGTGAATTCAGAAAGCAAGGTCTTATAAAACACGGCGCAGTCGGGGAGGACGACAGGGGACAGCTCTCCCTTGGCTCGTGTGCAGAATTTGTCGGGGAAATATTCGCGGAGTTCGCACCGTGTGCCGTGTTCGCGGTCAAACGCGAAGTAGTTTGCTCCCTCACCGTTGTAAGAGCGCAGTTTACCGACAGCGTAGCGGTTTGCAAGCAATGTGCCCGGTTCAAGGTAGCCTATCACGCTCGGTTCACCGACGGAGTAGCCGCAGACGGGGCACTCGCTCAGTTCGCCGAGTTCAGAGAAGCACCCGGGGCAGAGATTATTTGTTGTTTCCATTTTAAGCCAAGTTAATATAAAAGCTGATTGACAGCGAAAGGTCAGTGTGTGCAACACACTATCTTCTATATTCTACCGCTTATGGGGCAAAATGTCAATGAAGATTACAACATTGTAACCCCACCCTTAGCGGGGGCAGGCAAATATACCGAAGGTCATACCCCTCCGGGCAGAGGCGGGCGACCGGAACGACTCAGTCGGCGGCGATAAATCTAATACATCAAGTTGTGTGTTTATCCTAACAACAGCCTATGAATTAAACTTATTTGCCTATCCGGCACGGATTTTAAGTTAACCCCTTTTAATTTCCGTAATATTATGGTATAATAGAAAGGCAAGAGCGCGAAGTGGCGCAAACATATATTCAACACGGGAGGAACTGTCCAATGGCAAAAAAATTCGTTTATCTCTTCTCCGAGGGTGATGGCTCAATGCGTAATCTCCTCGGCGGCAAAGGAGCCAACCTTGCCGAAATGGTCAAACTCGGATTGCCTGTTCCGCAAGGGTTCACTATCTCCACCGAAGCCTGCACCCAGTATTATGAGGACGGGGGCAAAATCAACGACGATATCCAAAAAGAAATCCTTGATTATGTAACCAAAATCGAGGAAATCAACGGCAAAAAGTTCGGCGATATAGACAATCCTCTTCTCGTATCGGTGCGTTCGGGCGCACGTGCCTCAATGCCGGGTATGATGGACACAATCCTAAACCTTGGCTTGACTGAGGAAATCACGGCAAAGTTGGCTGAAAGGTCGGGCAACCACCGTTGGGCGTGGGACTGCTATCGCCGCTTTATCCAGATGTACTCTGACGTCGTAATGGAAGTCGGCAAGAAGCACTTTGAAGAGCTGATTGACAAGATGAAAGAGAAGTACGGCGTGACGCAAGACGTTGACCTCACCGCCGACAACCTGAAGGAGCTTGCAGGTCAGTTCAAGAACGAATACAAATCAAAAGTCGGCACGGAGTTCCCCGTTGACCCGATTGAGCAGCTGATGGGCGCAATCAAAGCGGTTTTCCGTTCGTGGGACAACCCTCGCGCCAACTACTACCGCCGAATGAACGATATCCCGTATTCGTGGGGCACCGCCGTTAACGTACAGCCTATGGTGTTCGGCAATCTCGGCGACACCTCGGGTACAGGCGTGGCGTTCACAAGAAACCCGGCGACAGGCGAGAAGAAACTTTTCGGTGAGTTCTTGATGAACGCGCAAGGTGAGGACGTGGTTGCCGGTATCCGTACACCGCAGACTATCGACCAACTGAAAGACGTTATGCCCGAGGCATACGACCAGTTCGTCAAGATTTGCGACAAACTGGAGAACCACTACCGCGATATGCAGGATATGGAGTTCACAATCGAGGACCGCAAACTCTATATGCTGCAAACCCGTAACGGCAAGAGAACAGCGGCGGCTGCACTTAAAGTCGCGACCGACCTTGTTGACGAAGGTCTGATTGACGAGAAGAAAGCGGTTCTGATGATTGACCCGAAGCAGCTTGACGCGCTTCTTCACCCGCAGTTTGACCCGAAAGCGATTAAAGCGGCAAAGTCAATCGGTCGTGGACTCGCGGCTTCACCGGGAGCGGCTTGCGGTCAAGTGGTGTTCACCGCTGAAACAGCGGCTGAATGGGGCAAAGACAACAAAAAAGTTATCCTCGTTCGCCTTGAAACCTCACCCGAGGACATCGAGGGTATGCACTATGCGCAGGGAATCCTCACGGTACGCGGCGGCATGACATCACACGCGGCGGTTGTGGCGCGTGGTATGGGCACATGTTGTGTTTCGGGTTGCGGCGACATCAAGATGGACGAAGCGAACAAGCAGTTCACACTCGGCGGCAACACCTATAAAGAGGGCGACTGGGTATCACTCGACGGTTCGACAGGCGAAATCTACGGTGAGCCTATCTCAACGATAGCGGCGTCGATAGGCGGCGAGTTCAAGAGAATAATGGACTGGGCAGACAAGTATCGCACCCTCAAGGTTCGCACCAATGCCGACACCCCCGCTGACGCGAAAACAGCGGTGTCTTTCGGCGCCGAGGGTATCGGGCTGTGCCGTACCGAGCATATGTTCTTTGAACCCGACAGAATCGCGGCAATCCGCGAGATGATTTGCTCTGACACCGTTCAGCAACGTGAAAAGGCGCTCGCTAAGATTGAACCGATGCAGCAGGGCGACTTTGAGAAGCTGTATGAAGCACTCGGCGGTTATCCCGTCACTATCCGCTTCCTCGACCCGCCTCTCCACGAGTTTGTACCGACCGACGAAGCCGACATTGAGCTTCTCGCTAAAACGCAAGGCAAGTCTGTCGCCGATGTGAAAGCGATTATCTCATCGCTTCACGAGTTCAACCCGATGATGGGGCACCGCGGCTGCCGTTTGGCTGTCACGTTCCCTGAAATCGCGGCAATGCAGACACGCGCCGTTATCAAGGCGGCAATCGAAGTGAACAAGAAAGGAATGAAAGTCATTCCCGAGATTATGATTCCGTTAGTCGGCGAAATCAAGGAGTTGCAGTACGTCAAAAAGATTGTCGTTGAAACAGCGGACGCGGTTATCGCTGAGTCAGGCGTGGAGCTTCAGTATCACGTCGGCACAATGATTGAGATTCCGCGCGCCGCGCTGACAGCAGACGAAATCGCGAAAGACGCGGAGTTCTTCTCTTTCGGCACAAACGATTTGACACAAATGACGTTCGGCTTCTCGCGTGACGACGCGGGCAAGTTCCTCGACTCGTATTACGAGAAGAACATCTACGAGAGCGACCCGTTTGCTCGTCTTGACCAGAACGGTGTCGGCAAACTCGTTGAGATGGCGTGCAAACTCGGCAGAAGCGTTCGCCCCGACATCAAGCTCGGTATCTGCGGCGAACACGGCGGCGACCCCTCAACCGTGGAATTCTGCCACAAGGTTGGTCTGTCGTATGTTTCCTGCTCACCTTATCGCGTGCCGATTGCCCGTCTTGCGGCGGCACAGGCGGCGCTTAAGTTCAACTTATTCAATTAAGTTAAACAGAACCAATGTCAACAAGTGGGGCGTAGTCCCGCAAGAGCGGAATCTCCGCAAACCAAATGGTTTAAGTTGTTGACATCAAAACAAAGAACCTCTCCCATATGGGAGAGGTTCTTTGCTCTTTAACTCAACGCTTTCTTGCCTATATCGGTGCGATAAAACATATCGTCAAACTTCACTTTCTTTATCTCGGCATACGCTTTCTTAAGCGAAAGCGGAAGCGTGTCGGCAACAGCCACGATGTTCAGCACCCTGCCTCCCGCTGTGACAAAGCCGTCGTCTGTCTTTCGTGTCCCCGCGTGATAGAGAGCTGCGCCCTCAATCGTGTCAAGTCCGCTGATAAGCTTTTCTGTCGCGTACTTCTCGGGGTAACCGCCGCTTGCCGCGACCACGCAAGCCGCCGCTTTGTTCGAGAACTTCACTTCAAGTGAATCAAGCCGTTCGTCCCACACCGCCGCGATTATCTCGGCGAGGTCGGACTGAAGCAGCGGCAACACGGTCTGGCACTCGGGGTCACCGAAGCGGCAGTTGTACTCAATCACACGAGGCACGGCGTTCTTGTCACTTGGGTTCACCATAAGCTCAAAGTAAAGCACGCCCTTGAACGGCCGCCCCTCATCACGAAGCCCGTCAATCGTCGGCTTGATAATCAGCTCCTCCGCTTGTTTCAAGGTCGCCGCGTTTACATACGGTGTCGGTGCGATAACGCCCATTCCGCCTGTGTTCAGCCCTTTGTCGCCGTCAAACGCTCGCTTGTGGTCGGAAAGCGGCGGCATAATCTTATAAGTTTTGCCGTCAGTGAACACGAGAATCGTTGCTTCCACTCCCTGCATATAATCCTCGATGACGACGTTCTTGCCACTGTCGCCAAACTTGCCGCCGCATAACACCTCGTCCACCACGGAAAAAGCTTCGGCTTCGGTCGTCACAATCAGCGCACCCTTGCCGAACGCAAGTCCGTCGCACTTTATCACAATCGGGTAGGTGTCGCGACCGCGGAGATAGGCTTTCGCTTCACTCGGCGAGGAAAACGCGGCGTATTTCGCGGTGGGAATGTTGTGGCGGCGCATAAACTCCTTGGCAAAGACCTTGCTGCCCTCGATAGCGGCGGCGTTTGCCCGCGGACCAAACGTCCGTATGCCTTCGGCGTTCAGCGAGTCCACCGCACCGAGAACAAGCGGGTCGTCAGCCGCGACAAAGACGATGTCGGGTTTCAGCCGCTTTGCAAGGGCAACGATGCCGTCAATGTCAGTCGCTTTGACTTCGGGGAAGCACTCGGCAAGTAGGGAAATGCCGCCGTTGCCCGGTGCGCAGTAAAGCTGGTTCACGTGTTCTGATTTAGACAACGCGGTGATTATCGCGTGCTCACGGCCGCCGCCGCCGATAGTTAAGATGTTCATACGTAGTGATTACGCCTTTCTCTGTTAAGTAAGCGAACCCCCTGCCCGCATTGGCAGGGGGTTGATATGGTGATAGAGCTAATGCGACACGTTCTGTGTACGCATAAGTTTTCCGATTAGCTATATTTCGTGTCCGGCACGGACTCAGTGATGAAACAGCCGCAACCCCGTGAATGCCATTGCTATTCCGTACTTGTCGCAGGTTTCAATCACGTTGTCGTCACGGATAGAGCCGCCGGGCTCGGCGATGTAGCACACGCCGCTTTTACGCGCACGTTCGATGTTGTCGCCAAACGGGAAGAACGCGTCGCTCCCGACCGACACTCCCGTAAACGTGGCAAGCCACTCGCGCTTTTCTTCATGGGTGAACACGCCGGGCTTTGCAGTAAAGAGCCGCTGCCACTCACCGTCACGCAGTATGTCGTCGTATTCCTCGCCGATATAAACATCAATCGCGTTGTCCTTGTCGGCAGGCTTCAGCCCCGCGATAAACGGCAGACCAAGCACCTTCGGCGACTGCCGCAGATACCAGTTGTCGGCTTTTTGCCCCGCAAGCCGCGTGCAGTGTATTCGCGACTGCTGACCCGCGCCCACTCCGATGACCTGTCCGCCTTTGGCATAAGCCACCGAGTTGCTTTGTGTGTATTTGAGGGTGATGAGGGCAATCAGCAGGTCGAGCTTCGCTTCCTCCGGGAGAGTTTTGTTTTTGGTGACGATATTTGTGAGAAGCGAGTCGTCAATCTTCACGGTGTTGCGCCCTTGCTCAAACGTCACGCCGAATATCTCACGCCGCTCCGTGCCTGTCGCTTCGTAGTTCTCATCAATCTCGATAACCGCGTAGGTACCTTTGCGTTTCTTTTTAAGAATCTGGAGCGCCTCGGGTTCATAGGAGGGCGCGATAACCCCGTCGCTGACGAGTGTGGCAAGCATTGTCGCTGTGGCGACGTCGCACTTGTCCGACAACGCGGCAAAGTCGCCATACGACGACATTCTGTCCGCGCCACGCGCCCTCGCGTACGCGGACGACAATGGCGTGAGGGTTTCGTTCTGGGCGTGATAAATTTGCTTTAATGTGTCGTCAAGCGGCAAGCCAACTGCCGCGCCCGCAGGCGACACGTGCTTGAACGAAGCGGCGGACGGAAGCCCTGAAGCCGCTTTCAGTTCTTTCACAAGCTGAAAGCCGTTGAGTGCGTCGCACAGGTTGATATACCCCGGCTTGCCGTTAAGCACACGGAAAGGAAGCTCGCCGTGTTCAACGAATACACGCGCGGGCTTTTGGTTCGGGTTGCAGCCGTATTTCAGTTCTAATTCGTTCATATATTCTACTTTCTCAAGATGATTTGCTCACGGTCAGGTCCCACGCCGACCATTGATATCTTGCAGTCGCAGAGTTCCTCGGTTCGCTTGATATAGGCTTGGCACGCTGTCGGCAGCTCCTCAAAGGTCCTGCACGCGCCGATGTCGTCGTCAAAACCCGTCAGCGTTTCGTATATCGGCTTGCACTCGGCAAGCTCTTCGATTGTCGGCGGAAACTCCGTCAAGCGTGAGCCGTCGGGCTTTTCGTAAGCCGTGCATATCTTGAGGTCGCCTATCCCCGACAACGTGTCGAGTTTGTTGACCGCGATAGAAGTCAGCCCGTTTACACGAACGCTGTGCCGAAGAATCACCGCGTCAAACCAACCTGTGCGGCGCGGTCTGCCTGTTGTGGTGCCAAACTCAAAGCCGTTTTGTCTGATTGTTTCGCCCGTTTGGTCGAACAACTCGGTCGGGAACGGGCCTGCGCCGACACGCGTGGTGTATGCCTTTGCCACACCGATAATTTCGTCAACACTGTTCGGACCGACGCCGCTGCCGAGAGCCACTCCCGCAGACACGGGGTGCGACGAGGTGACATACGGGTACGTGCCCCAATCGATATCAAGCAGCGTCGCTTGCGCCCCCTCAAACATTATCGTTTTGCCCGCTTTTCTCGCCTCATGGACAAGCACCGACACATCGGCGGCGTAGCCTTTCAGCTTCTCACCGAGTGCGAGATACTCGGCAATCGTTTTGTCAATATCAACGGGAGTGCCGCCGTATATCTTCGTGATGATTTCGTTCTTCAGTTTGCCGATTGTCCGCGCTTTTTCGCGGAACACGTCGGGGTGAATGAGGTCGTAAAGACGAATCCCCACTCGTTCGTACTTGTCGGCATAGCAAGGACCGATACCGCGGCCTGTTGTGCCGATTTTCGCGTTGTCGGGTCGGTGTTCTTCCGACAGCCTGTCAATCAGCGTGTGCCACGGCATAATGATATGCGCTCGATAGTCAACGCGGAGGTTATCGAAAGAAATGCCGCGCGCCGACAAGTTGTCTATCTCACCGATGAAGTCGGCAGGGTCAAGCACAACGCCGGCACCGACCAAGCAGAGCGTGTTTTTGTAAAGAATACCCGAGGGGATAAGGTGGAGCTTGTAGGTTTCGCCGTGTGACACAACCGTGTGCCCCGCGTTGTTGCCGCCTTGGCTTCGCACCACAACGGCCGCTTTCGCGGCGATAATGTCGATTACTTTGCCTTTGCCCTCGTCGCCCCACTGCGCCCCGATTACAGCTGTTGATGACATCTGTAGTTCCTCATATTACGTTTCTGTTTTCAATCGCTTTTGATAACGTCACGGTGTCGGCATACTCAAGGCTTGCACCGACAGGCAGCCCATAGGCAAGCCGCGTCACCTTTATGCCCATCGGCTTGATAAGCCGCGAGAGATAAGACACAGTGGCTTCGCCCTCAATGGTCGGTGAAGTCGCCATAATTATCTCGGTCACGTCCCCCGAGAGCCTGCTCATCAGCTCTTTCACGGTCAGTTGCGCCGGTCCCACGCCGTCAGACGGGGACAAAAGCCCGTGAAGCACGTGATAGACCCCCGTGAAGCCGCCTGCTCTCTCAACGGCAGTCACATCTTTCGGCGACTCAACGACGCATATCACTGACTTGTCGCGAATCGTGCCGCTGCAAACCGAGCAGACTTCACTTTCAGAGAAGTTGCGGCATATAGAACAAGTTTTGACCGACTGACGTGCCTTGACAAGTGTGTCGGCAAACTCCTCAACGTCTTCAAGCGGCATATTGAGGATATAGTAGGCAAGCCGCCCCGCCGTCTTTATGCCCACGCCCGGCAGCTTCGCAAACTGCGCCGCCGCTTCGGCGAGTGGCTGTGGAATGTACTCCGCCATATTAGAACAGACCGGGCACGCTGTATCTTGCGCCTATCTTCTCCATCTCGACCGCCGACACATCGTCAATCTTTTTGATAATCGCGTTCACTCCCGATACAATTAAGTCCTCTAAGTCCTCGGGGTTGTCGCGGTCAATCACCTCCGGGTCGAACTTCACGCTTTTAAGCACGCGTTCGCCGTTCATAACCAGCTTGATTGCGCCGCCGCCTGCCGTTTCCTCAAAGTCAAGCGCATTCACGCGTTCTTGCGCTGCGTTTATCTCGTCTTGCATCTTCTGCGCCTGCAAAGCAAGCGAGTTCATATTGCCTGCGCCTTTGTTTTGATATTCTTTCGGAAGTCTTGCTTTCATTTTGATACCTCTTATTTATATTTAATCTGTGCGCCTAAACTTGCGGCACGGTCAAGGAATATCTGCGTTTTTGTTTTGGTTGGTTCGGGTTGGGGAATAACCTCGTGGTTTGTGTCCGCTTTGCCCGGCCGCACGTCCGCTTCAAACCCGTAGAGCTGCATTGCCGCCGATTTGAACACCTTGAGGTTGTTCGCGTCTTTCAAGATAGACAAAGCGTTTTCGTCGCCGTCAACAAAGAGCGTGTGTTCAGCAAGCGTGAACGTCGCGTTCTTCAGAAACGCCGCCATAAAATTGCCGAGAAGCGGCAGAATCGGGTGCGAGTATGTCGGTTGACCGGTTGGCGCTGCGGGAACAGGCGGCGGTTCAGCCGCTACCGGTTCCGACGGTGGCGGTATATCAAACGGCAAGTCTAAAGGCGGCGGTTCGGGGAAAGTCGCCGCTTGTGCTTTAGGTTGCGGTGCAATCACCTGTGCTTTTGATTTAGAAGCCACTGCCTGTGGCACCGCCACTGCTTTTGGCACCGCCACCCTGCAAAGCGAGATGAACAGCAGACTGCCGATAATGCGCTCGTTTGCGCCGGGACGTGTCAGCTTGTCGTAATACTCGCCTGTTGTGTCAAGCGCAAGAAGCAGGCGCGACTCGTCAAGAAGTGCCGCCGCGTCTTGCCCCTCGGGTGTCAGCGGTTCTCCCGCGCCGCATTTCGACAAGAGAAGCTCGCGAAAGAAGTTGATTATCCCCTCAAACAGCGTGCGGACGTTGCGTGAGTCGGCGTATAGCTTTGCAAAGAGCCTGTCCGCGTTTGCGTAGTCGTTTGCCGCCATAAGTTTCGCGAGTGACAGCAAATGCTCGTCGCTTGCCGCACCCGCGGCGGAACGGACGATGTCGGCGGTTATGTCTTTCGTGGTGGTGGCACAGGAATCGAGAAGCCGAAGCGCGTCCCTCATTCCCCCGCCCGAGAACTTCGCCGCTAACAACGCGGCGGTGTTGTCAAGGGTCAGTCCCTCCCTCAACGCGATTGTTTGCAGATGTGCGGCGCAGTCGCTCTCGCTCACTCGGCGAAACGCGTGTTGCTGGCAACGCGACATAATAGTCGCGGGTATCTTTTGTATTTCAGTGGTCGCGAGAATAAAGACGACGTGTTCGGGTGGTTCTTCAAGAATCTTCAGGAACGCGCCCCACGCGTCACGACTCAGCATGTGCGCCTCATCGATGATATACACACGTTTCTTCAGTGTTGTGGGGCTGTAGCCTATTTCCTCACGAAGCGCGCGCACATCGTCAACGCTGTTGTTGGTCGCGGCGTCGCGTTCGCTTACGTCGGTTGCGCTTCCCTCGTCGATTGCCACGCACCCCGCACATTCGCCGCAAGGGTCGCCGTCAATCGGTGCGAGACAGTTGACTGCTTTCGCGAGAATCCTTGCGCAGGTGGTCTTTCCTGTGCCTGCAGGTCCTGTGAACACATAGGCGTGCGACAACCTGCCCGACTGCACCTGTGCTTTCAGCGACGAAGTGATGAGCGGTTGGGCAATCACGTCCTCAAATCGTTTTGGTCGGTATTTATTATATAAGACTTCGTACATCGTATTGCTTCCATCAAAACGGCGCGGTTTACCGCTGCACAAAGACTGCCGCTTAGTGCTGCTCGGTTCCCCGCCTGACACGGTTCACGGTGTCTTTTGCGCGGTGCCGCGCCGAATCGGATTATACCATATTTTATATTCCTTTGTCAAGTCTGTGCCGGGCGCGCGATATAGCCGGTTAAACTCAAAGCGACTGCAAAAACGCTTTAGCGTTTTTAATTTAACCTACTATAAGTTAAATTGTTTAGTCAAGTTGTCCCACTCGACTGAATACAATTGAATAATTGCTGATTAGAGAACACGGTTTCTTCATTCATTGGCAAATGTGTTGTGAATCTAAAAACATATCAAGGAGCGGATTATCAAACAAGAAACATTCGTAAAGAGCGCGATACTGCTGTTCACGGCAACCGCACTCACTAAAATCATAGGCGCGTTCCTCAAAGTGCCGCTTGTCGGTATACTCGGTGGTGCGGGAATGGGCTATTTTGCCGCCGCCTATAACATATTCACACCTGTTTACTCGGTGACAGCGGCGGTTATCCCTGCTGTAATCACAAAACTTGTCGCTTCGTATCGTTCAACAGGGAGATATCGTTCTGTCCGTAAGATTCGCCGTGTCGCCTTGCGTGCTTCTGTTCTGCTCGGGCTTCTCGGCGCGGGAGTGATTGCGCTTGCCGCTGTGCCGTTTGCTGTTTACGCACTCGGCACGCCCGAAGCTGTGCCGTCAATGCTTGTAATCGCGCCGTCTGTGCTGTTCTGCTGTATATCGGCGGTCTACAAGGGTTACTATGAAGGTCTGTCCGATATGTCGCCCACCGCTTTGTCGCAGATAATCGAGGCGATAACGAAAGCGGCGGCAGGGATACTGTTGTCGGGGTTTATCCTTGAGAGAACAGGCAGCTTGCCTTATGCCGCCGCCGCCGCTGTGTTCGGCGTCAGCATAAGCGAGTTGTGCGGGTTCGGCTTTCTTTTTATAAGAACACGGCGTGGACACGACGGCATTTCACGAAGCGATATGCTGTCAAGCCCTGAAGCGGAGCGGATACTCTCGGTGCTGAAAGAGATGTTCCGTGAGATGTTGCCGCTGACATTTTGTGCGGGAATTATGAGCATAGTGTCGTTTATCGATATGATGTCGGTCACTTCGTGCATAAACTTCGCGGTCAACGCCGACCGCGCCTACTTCATCGCGAAATATACCTACGGGGCAGGGTTGTCGTCAATGTCGCCTGCTGAAACGGGCAACTTCATCTACGGGTGCTATTCGGGGATAGCGGTGTCGCTGTTCTCGATTATACCGGCACTTACCGCGTTGTTCGGCAAGTCAGCCTTGCCTGAGATAGCCGCCGCGTGGAATCTCCGTGACAAAGACCGTGCCCACCGTGCGCTTGGTATGATGCTGAAAGGTACGTTCGTTGTCGGATTGCCGCTTTGCTTTGGTTTGGCGGCGGTGGCGGAGCCGCTGCTCTCTCTGCTTTACTCGTCAAAACCTGCCGAAGCCGCCCTCAGCTTGCCGCCGCTTGTTGTGCTGAGTGTCGGCGGGATATTCTTGTCACTGTGGGGGACGGTCGCTTGCGTGTTGACGGCACTCGGCAGGTCTGACGTTATCTTAAAGATAATGCTCTGCGGTTCGGCAGTGAAGTTGGCGCTGAACATAATTCTCATAAGAATACCCGAAATAAACATAGTAGGCGCGTCTGTCGCAACGGTTTCGTGTTATCTTCTCGTGTCGGTCATCGGGTTTGCCGTGATTAAACGAATGTTTGGCTTGAGGGTGGCACCGACCGCTATGTTTTGGAAGTCGGCAGTTCCCGCGGCACTTTGCGCCTTGGTTGCGTGGTCAACGGATGGAGCGTTTTCCGCTGAACACGGTGCGGTGGTGTCGCTTGTGCTGTCGGTGGGGTGCGGCGCCGCCGTTTATGTCGCGCTTACGGTGCTGCTTGATTTCAGATATGTTGTTCGTGTGCTTAAAAGCCTGCGTCATAAATAATTACCTTGTCATTAAGTAAAAAACCGTGTTCTCTCCTCATCAGGGAGAGAACACTAATTTAATCGGCAATTGTTTGCTTAAAAACCTTAAAGTTAATCGAATCCATAGCAAATCACTTGACATTTGGTTTAATTAAGTATATAATGATAGATATTATTCGGCAAAGTGTACCCAAAAGCGTCAGCGTGAAACTTTGATGAAACTTTTTCAAAGTTTTTATAAAAAAACGCTAAAGTTTGACGGCACACCGCCGATAATAGAATTACAAGGTCGGAACAAGGACCGACACAAACCGCGGTAAACAAAGGCAATAACGCCTTTCGCCGCACGGACCGCACGAAAGGATTCGCGCGGGAGGATTTCAAGGAGGAAATCGTTATGGCAGGCATGGTAGTACAACACAACCTCAACGCAATCAACGCAAACAACAAAATGAACGTCAACATCTCCGGCACAAAGAAAGCAACCGAAAAACTTTCTTCAGGTTATCAGATTAACCGCGCCGGCGACAACGCAGCGGGTCTGGCTATCTCCGAAAAGATGAGAGCGCAGACAAGAGGTCTGAAGCAAGCCATCAACAACTCGAACGACGGTATCTCGCTCATACAGACGGCTGAGGGCGGCTTAAACGAAACGCACTCGATTCTGCAGAGAATGAGAGAACTCGCTGTTCAATCGGCAAACGGCACCTATCAGAACACAACTGACCGCGAAGCAATGCAGCTCGAGGTTGACCGCCTTAAGAGCGAAGTTGACCGTATCTCCGAATCCACCGAGTACAACGGAATCAAACTGCTCGACGGCTCACTCGGCGGCGGCGAATCCACCACGAAGTACGGCGCAAAGTATGGTATCCACGACGCAACAGGCGCGGGCTATGATTCGCAGGACGCTACCATCACATCGAGCATTGAAGGCGTAGTTGTTGCATTCGACACGCAGGCTTCGGGCAAGAACGGTGAGAACGCAACTTGGGACTCAACGGGCAAGACCGTTACAATCCACGCGGTTGAAGGCCAGTCCTACAGCGACAAGCAAATCCAAGCCCTCATCAACGGCGCAGACACAGGCAAGGGCGCAACAGACCAAGCGGCTGCAGCTCCTACAGTAGAGTGGAAAACAGGCGCAGGTTCTATCCGTGTCGCACAGGATATGGACGGTACAGCAACAGTAGCGGGCACACGTTCCACAGCTTCTCTCAGCGTTGGTTCGCTTATGGGCAACGAGCCCGACGACGCGAAAGCAACCGAGAACCACGCAAACGCAATCAAGTTCACGGCTAACAACTACGGCTCGCTCGCAGGCGGCGCACAGTACGAGGGCGGTATCAACACGCTGGCTGTCGCAACTGACGTGAAGAAGGGCTCAGAATCCGTAACAATCAACGACGGCGGCGCAACCCAATACGGTTCGCAAGGCGACCAAGTAACCCTTCACCTTTCAACAGGCGTTGACTATTCCGCTAAAGACATCGAAGCAATCCTAAAGAAGTCCGGTTACGACTACAGCGTTGAACTCTTCGACTCGACCGACCCCGCGACCCCGACAAACGGCGACGGCGTTAACCCTGACGGCGACGTTAAGATTCGTCTTAACATCAGCGGAACTTCTTCAGACGCTGACTTCAGCAGCGAAGACGGCGTGGGCGTTGGCAAAGAAGGCGTAGTAGGCGGCCAAGGGCTGACATTCCAAATCGGCGCAAACGGCGTTGAAGACCAACGCGTTACTCTGTCCGTTAAGGACATGAGCAGCTCGGCTCTCGGTATCGACGGCGCAAACGTGGCTCTTCAAGATGATGCGAACGAAGCAATCTCGATGTTTGACGATGCAATCAACGCAGTTTCACTGCAAAGAGCAGACCTTGGTGCTCTGCAGAACCGCCTTGAATACACCGTAAACAACCTTACAACCACCAACGAGAACTTGACGGCCGCTGAATCCCAGATTCGTGACACCGATATGGCTTCGGAAATGATTAACTACACGAAGTACAACATTCTTCAACAGGCTTCGCAGGCAATGCTCGCACAGGCAAACCAAGCACCGCAAGCAGTTCTGCAGCTCCTTGGTTAATCACGGTAGGTTGAAACAAAACAGTTTGTTCTGACAAAAAACAAAGGGAAGGGACAGATACATAAATATTTGTCCCTCTCCCAATTTGCATTACCTGTGAGGAGGTAAATAATGGCTAGCAAGAAAACACGACTTCTGTCATTCATAATGGCAGGCGTCATCGCCGGGACAGTCGCACCCGTACAACTAAGCGCGTCTGCGGCGGATAAAGTCGCCGGTGAGATTACTGGTACAAAGTTCTCTGTTGAGGAACCGGGAGCAGCTACTCCAGTGGTTGAACTTCGCGAAACACCGAGCGACATAGTTATATGGTACAACGGCGGCAAAGGTCTGTTCAACCCGGCAGGAACAACAGCTTACGACTTCAAGACACGTCAGGTTCAAGCGTACTTAAACACAATAAACGGCTATTACAACGTGACAGCCGCAAGCGACTACGCGTGGTATGTGGGCAGCGCGGCTTTAGCGGCATCTTACTCTGACATAAAAGGCAAAGAGATTTCAGCTGACGGCAAGACATTCGTTGCTACGGCAAGCCAGCTTGGTCTGCTTGACGCGTCAGGCAAGAAACTACTCACCAAAAACGAGTACGTTTCCGTATCAAAGGGCAAAGTTTCAGTCGGGTCCGACAAAACGAAGCTTGCCGCACTCGCTTCAACAGGCAATATCTCAACAATCTGGCTCGCACGTGTCGACAAGAAGACCAAAGCCGTGACACTCATTGACGGCTTCCAGGTGACAGTTAGGCAGGCTCCGCTTTACCTCGGATTCGCCGCTAACACAACTTCTGTCACCAACAAAGCCGACTTACTTAAGACCACGCAGCTTGCGGGCGGCTCGTTCACATCTATCGTCCCTGTAGCAAGCGACGCCACAATCTTCGGCAACGCGAAGAAAGACAGCGCAGGCGCATTCGCAACTGACAGCACATTCTCGCTGTTCAGCGATTCGCCGAACGATGTTTCTTTCGCAACTTCCAGTGCCGCTGTTGGCGAAGATGACACTTCAATCTGGTTGACAAAATTGAAGGTTGCTTCGCTCTCAGCACTTCAGGTTCAGATAAACATCCCTGCACTTTCCCCAAAGGACGTTGACGACACACTCTTAAAAGCAAAGAAGAAAGTCCTTTCGTCTGCAGGCACAACAACGGTAATCGCGACGGCAACTTTCGCGAACTCCGCCGCAAAAACTGCAGCTGACACAGAAAAGTTAATTCTCGCTTATTACACCTCTATCCCCGCAGCCCCCGCAGCAAAAGCAAACATCACCTTTGCAAGCGAACGCAGCGGAAAGAGCGCAAAGCTCGCTGTCACAGCTTACAACTCGATATACAAAGTCAGCACCAATACGGCTGTTGCCGACACGGTGGGCGCTGCGCTTACCGGCTACCTGAAGTATACAGCTAGCTTAAGCGCGGTGTACGGCTTTGACGGTGAGAAAAATTCAACTGAGATTGCATTTTCCACCACACTTGACCTCGGCACAATCACGGGCGGCGGTCCTATAACCACAGGCAAATACAACAAGACGGTTGACGCAACATGGACAGCGGCAGGCGCATGGAAACCGGTGACAGGCGCACCCTCGGGCACAAACACTTGGCTCGGCTACACGGTTTCAACACCAAACAATACCGCTTACATCGACCTTGACAGCGTGGCGACAACCACACTTGAAAAGGTACTGGCGGCGAATGCAGTTGCTGGTATCATCGCCACGAGCTCGGGAACATACAGCAACACATTCAACAAGGGCGTAGCTTATGTGGTGTCAACAGTTTCGTCTCTCACAGGCCTTAGAGACGCAAAGGGCAAAGTTAAGGCAGTCAAGGACATCGCGGGCTTAGACATAGCCGCGGGTTCTCTCGCCGCTAACATAACCGCAAAAGTTTTGGGCAAAAACAACAACATCGTGTCCGTAACGGTTAAATCAGGCTTTGAACCCACATTGACAGACGTTGCTTACCTCGTATGGATTCCGACACAGCTTCCTATTGGGGCGGCTGAAGAAGCGATCATAATCCCGTTCACAGTTAATACAAGCGTGAACTACAAATGGCTGAAGGATTACGGCTTGGCTACGGTGGGTGCAACAGCCCTTGTCAGCTCACTCACAAGCACGGCAAGCTTCTCTGAGATGTCTCTCGGTGCTAAAGCATCGTTCACCGATATCAAGGTTCAGCTGGTCGCTGTCGCAAGTGGCACCAGCTACTTCAAGACAGCAGACAACGCTTCTCTTACATCAAGCTTCACCGATTATGCTCAAGCAGTTGGCTCGGTACACTACTTCAAGGTTACCGCTGAAGCGACAGGAAGCAACGTAACAGTAACCGGTGTCGCGACAAACGGTTATCTCCTCGCTTCTGACTCCGCTGTTTCAACTTTCGCAAACCTGTTTGACACTTCTAAGTGGACAGTTGAGTTCCTCACCAGTGCTGTAGAAGGCGCAGGTATTACGGCAAGCCAAGCAGTCGCAATCCCCGCAAAATCACGCAAAGCAACATTCTACATCAAGGCGACAGTTAAGTAACAAGCCTAACTCGCGTAGATAAGGCAAAAAAGGTCAGCCCTCCACTTGGAGGGTTGACTTTTTTTGTCTGCTGTGATATGCTATTGTGTAACAAACGAAATAAAGCAAAAGGATTTTGATATGGACAAAACGTACTCACCAAAGAACTTTGAAGAGAGAATATACAAGTTGTGGGAGGAAAACGAGTGCTTCTCAGCCACACCTAACCCAAGCAAAAAGCCCTACACGATAGTGATTCCACCGCCTAACATCACGGGGCAGCTGCACATGGGGCACGCCCTCAATCAAACGTATCAGGATATTCTGATACGTTTTCGGCGTATGCAGGGGTACGAGGCGCTGTGGCTCCCCGGCACCGACCACGCGTCTATCGCGACAGAAGCGCGAGTAGTCGAGCAACTGAAACGTGAGGGCGTGCAGAAAGAAGAACTCGGCCGTGAGGGGTTTCTCTCGCGGGTGTGGGACTGGAAGAAAGAATACGGCGACAGAATCACAAAGCAGATAAGAAAACTCGGCTCGTCTTGCGACTGGTCGCGCGAACGGTTCACACTTGACGAAGGGTGCAACCGTGCCGTAGAGAAAGTTTTCTTTGACTTATACGAAAAAGGCAAGATATACCGCGGGCTTCGTATCGTCAACTGGTGCCCGTCCTGCAAGACCAGCATTTCGGATATCGAGAGTGAATACGAGGATGAGGACGGGTTCTTTTGGCACATAAGCTATCCTTTGGCGGGTGGCGGCGGCTCGATTGAGATAGCGACGACCCGCCCTGAAACCTTGCTCGGCGACAGTGCCGTTGCTGTGCACCCTGACGACGAGAGATACAAGCACCTTGTCGGCAAGACGGTGACTTTGCCGCTGACGGGGCGTGAAATCCCTGTTATCGCTGATGAATACGTTGACAAGGACTTCGGCACAGGCGCGGTGAAAATCACTCCCGCACACGACCCGAACGACTATGAAGTGGGACTTCGTCACGATTTGCCGTTCCACTTTATGATGAACGAAGATGGAACTATCTCGGACGAGTGTGGCGGCAAATACGCGGGGCTTGACAGATACGAAGCGCGCAAGGCTATCGTTGCTGACCTTGAAAGCGAGGGGCTTCTTGTCAAGGTAATGCCGCATAAACACAGCGTGGGGCACTGCCAACGGTGCAACGCCACGGTCGAGCCGCTTGCAAGCAAGCAGTGGTTCGTCAAGATGAAAGAGCTTGCCACACCCGCGATTGACAAGGTGAAAGACGGTTCAATCAAGTTTGTGCCTGAACGATTCACTCACTCGTACTTGAACTGGATGGAGAATGTGCGCGACTGGTGCATATCTCGGCAACTCTGGTGGGGGCACAGGATACCCGCGTTCTACTGCGATGATTGCGGTGAAATCACGGTGGATATATCCCACAGTGACGCTGTGAAGTGCCGCAAATGCGGCGGCGCAACACACCAAGACGAGGACACGCTTGACACGTGGTTTTCGTCGGCGCTCTGGCCGTTTTCAACACTCGGTTGGCCCGAAGAAACCAACGACTTCAAGTATTTCTATCCCACTGCCACACTTGTGACTGCCGCCGACATCATCTTCTTTTGGGTGGCACGAATGATATTCTCGGCACTGGAATACACGGGGGAGATACCGTTTGACACCGTTATGCTTAACGGAATCGTGCGGGATGAACACGGAAAGAAGATGAGCAAGTCGGCAGGGAACGGTGTTGACCCGCTTCAAGTCATCGACAAATACGGGGCTGACGCGCTTCGGCTAATGCTTCTCACGGGGAACTCGCCGGGGAACGACATCAGGTGGCGTGAAGAGAAGATAACAGCGGCGCGCAACTTCGCTAACAAGCTGTGGAACGCCTCGCGGTATGTGCTGATGAACCTGCCCGCCGACTTTGTCGCTGAAATAAACCCCGATAAGCTCGCGGTGGAGGACAAGTGGGTGCTGACGAAACTCGGCGACACCTGCGACAGCGTCACGCTTCAGCTTGAACGCTTTGAGCTGGGGATTGCCGCCGGAAAAGTCGTTGACTTTGTGTGGGAGGTGCTGTGCGACTGGTATATCGAGCTGACAAAGGTGCGTGAGGACAAGCAAACCGCGCTCTCCGTGCTTCTCTGCGCGCTTGAGGGGGGGCTGAAACTTCTCCACCCGTTTATGCCGTTCATCACAGAGGAAATCTATCGGAATCTGCCGCAAAGAAGCGACGACATCTTGATGAAAGAACCGTGGGCGACCAAAAACAACCTGTTATACTATCCTAAAGAAGCCGCCGACTTTGAAAAGGTGGCACAGCTGATAAAGAAACTGCGGACACTTAAGCAAGAGAAGAACATCGCGGGGAAACTGAGCGTTGAGATTGAAACAAACGATGTTACACTATTTGTCACATCGCTGCCGTTCTTTTATCAACTCGCGGCGACTGAACACGCGACAGTGACGACCGCCGTTTCTGACAAACAAGGCAAAACCGCGGTCATTACCGAACACGCCACCGCTTTTCTTCTCGTAGACACAGCCGAGGAAGCGGCGCGACTGCGAAAGGAACTGGCGATTGTGCAAAAAGACGTCGCCTTTTTGACAGCGAAGCTTAACAACGCGGGCTTTGTGGCGAAAGCGCCTGCCGCACAAGTTGACAAAGAGCGCGAGAAGCTGAACGCCGCGAACGAAAAACTTTCAAAACTTTTGCGACAAAGTGAAACTTTATCGTGAGCGCGGGTGACTACGACAATGAAAGCCACGGGAAACAAAAAGAAAAGCAGAAAAAACAAAATAAGCTGAAACTTTTTGGCGAAACCGCGTGACTACTTAAACGAGCGGCTCGGCACCGCGAATAAACTAAAAATGTTCATAGGAGGACATTATGAAACTTAAAAAGGCACTTGCACTTGTGACAGCAACCGCAACGGCTCTGTCGACAGTTGCTTTCGGGTCACTCAGCTCTTCAGCAGCTGCAACCGATATCGAAAAGAGAAGCGAAGACGCTATCTCGACATGGACAGCATCACTTACGTATCCCCCTGTATTCAGCTATTTGGCTTCGCACACCGGCTTGCTTAGTACCGCCAACTCAAAGAACATCTTCATCAAAGACTTCTCGTCGGCAGCAATTACTGACGGACTCGTTAAGGGCGTTAGCGTTGACGGAGCAGTATTCAGCGCAGCTGCCCCCGGCGTTGCGGCAGAGACCTATACCTTTAACTATGCAGGGTATAACTACACGGCGGCAATGAGCGCCGTAACAGCAGGCGACAGCGTTAAGGCGCTTGGGGCCACAAAAGATGCTGCTTCCAACACAAAAATCGCGCTTTACTTCACAGGCGTTGGGACAAAAGGCGACATTGCGTCAGCGTTGACTGGTTATGTAGGCACTAGCGGAGGGGCAATTGCGACAATTGCCAACGTGGCTACTTGGTTAGGCATTTCAAGTACATTAAAAGTTACGACGCTCACAGCAACTATCACTGACGCTGTAACCCCCGGAAACATCACCCAGCTTGACCCCGCGAAAGATGCTGACCTTGCAATAATCAAGGCTCTCGGCATTGAACCGACAAGCGGCGCATTTGAAACACTCGGTATCACCACACAATTCTGGCCGAACCAAGCCGGTTACAACGGCACGGACTCTTCAACTTTCATTGACAGAATCAAGGCGGGTTCCGCTGCTGAAGACCTCTGGGGAGCGCTTAAGACCGAAACAGGTCGCGTAACTTTCACAGTTAAAGTTGACGCTAAGGCGACAGACAACATTAACCCGGATTTAACATTCCCCGGTGGTTGGTTCAAATATCAACTTAAAAACGGCGACGCAGGTTCAAGATTTGCCGCAGGTCAAGTTGACGGAGACACAATCAAGTTTGAATTCACCGCGAAAGAACTCCTTGACCTCAACATTCTCAAATACACCGACAGCGCTGAGTACTTCTGGAACGGCGGCAACCTCCAATACGCAACAGCGAACAGCATAGACTTCAACACATTAACCAACTCCATTGAAGTCGCTGCTTTCACCAAAGAAGGCGGACAGGCGAAGTACAGCTACACAATCCACAGCATTTTGTCAGAACTCTATGCTCCTGACTATTACCTCGACGAAAGGCCCAACAACATAGTAGTTCCTGAAGGCGAACATGCAGGCCAAGCTGACCCCGCAGGCGAAGCAGAAGCTGAAACAGAAGCAGAAGACGCTCCTGAAGCTGAAGGCGACCTCGATGTTGGCGACGAAGACGAAGGCGACACTGACCTCGACCTCGACGAAGACGACGACTCTGACATCGACGACGGCGACGGCGACGACCTCGACGACGACGACGACAGCGACGCTGGTTCTGACGACGGCCTCGACGGCGACGGCGCAGGCAACACAGACGCAGCTGACGAAAACCCCAAGACCGGCGTAGCAATCGCAGTTGTTCCCGCAATCCTTGCAGGTGCAGCAGTAGTATTCGCTCGCAAGAGAAAATAATCAGATTAACATCTGACTAGAAAACACAAAACCCCCGCTGCCGACGGGGGTTTTTGTTTTGTGCGCCAACATTAGCGGGTTTACCTCGCCTCCCGAACATACCCCTCGGGCACAAGCGGACGAGCGGAATTACGAGCGCTTCACTCGCAAGATAGCGCGCAAAATCGCGGCGACGGCGCGCGGCGGCTTGAAGGTCATAATCTTCATCGCTTCTCCTTTCGTATTAGGCAGTCTTAATCAAGAACACACCGATAGCAATAAGAACAAAGGCGGCGGCACACAGCACAAACCGCACCGACAGCAAACTAAGCAAAAGCAACGCCACAAGGATAACTCCAAGCACAACATAGCCAATCCCAATCGGCGTGCGCCTGCGCCGGCACCCCCGTCGAAAATAATATCTCATAACGCACCTCCCGTGGCACATTATATTCGCTCCGCATAATCTTTGACAGCGAGGGCAAACTAATTGCAAACACTTTAAGGAGGAAACACGATGTTTGAAAACCTAAAAGGCAACCACAACGGCGGCGGCGCGGGGCTTGCGGCGGTGGTCGGGCTGACCCTTGTGGCGGTCGGTTCGCTTGCTCTCAACGCACTCGACCGTGTGTCACGCAACCACAAATGAGCAAAACGGGGGCGTTATGCCCCCGTTTACTTAATATGTCAGCAAATGTAGTCAATCCCGCAGGAGCGGAATCTCTGCGTTATTTCAATTTCTTGATAAAGAACTCATACACAGCGAATTTCACTTCAATCTGCTCGTTGTTGTCGGCGGAATTAAGCACGGAGTGACCCGCAGAGCGGTCAGAAGCGGCAGGCAAGCAAAGCGGCGGAAATAACACGCACCACCAGTTTCTGCCGCCCCCCTCGCCGATAATCACACGCAGCGCGTGATAATCGCCCGCAGGCACGGTCAAGTCGCCGTAGACACGCGTCGTGAAGTAGGTTTTCGTCGTAGACACACGAACGTCGTAGTCATAGCCGCTGTCACGGACGAACCGCCGCGCTTTCGCTTCAATCAGCGCACGGTTCGCTTCGGCGGCGGCACGCGATTGTTCGGCAGTGTCGCAACCCGCAAAGATTTCTTCCAAGTCAGCAAGGAGAAAGTCGCGCAGGCTGTACTTCAGCTGCTGGTCGGCGTCGCTGTCGCTGTTCGCTATGATGTGCAGACGGAAAAGTTTGTCGGGGGCGGCGGCACATTCGTCAGCAAAGCTCGCCGCTGATGGGAGAAAGAGCGCAAGCGACACGCCAATCAGCATTGCCACAGCAAGTATGTTCTGGTTTGAAAACAGTTTGGTGGGTTTCATATGTTCGCCTTTTTGTTTGTGTAATCTCATTATCGGCGAGTGAACGGATAATATTCACATAGAAAGTGAAACTTTTTTGCCTTGAGCGTTTACTACATAGTGTAAGGAGAAAAACGGCAAAGAAACAGGTGTAGGAGGAAGCCCTTGAGCGATAAAACACCTGCGCGGTTTGAAATGTCGGGCGGCGAACGCGACCTGAACGCTTACTTCAACGAAGTTTACGCAAACACGTTTAAGTCGGTGACAAGGTTCGTCACAGCGAAATGCGGCAGTGTTCTCGACGCCGAGGACATAGTTCAAAACGTGTATTCGCGGTTCTTCTCACGAATCAGCAAGAAAGGTTTCAACGATATCGACAACGCGGAAGCGTTTGTCGTCAATATCGCGAAGTTCGAGTGCAGAAACTACTTTACCGCGGGTAAAAAGAAGTCAGAGCGTCAATCCCTTTTCTCCGACTATTCCGATGAAAAGATGGTCGAGATTGAAGCGGAGATGAGCAAGACCAACACTTCGTTTGAGGATATCCTCGAGAACGAAACTTTAGCGAAACAAATCTTTGACGATATAACAACAGGGGACCCAGATATAGGCAAGATATTCTATATGCACTTCGTCCTTGATATGAAACTCGACCAAATCGCGGCGGACCTTGGGCTTTCGCTCTCGTCTGTCAAGAACAAACTCTATCGCACAATTGAACGACAGAAACGCAAGTTTGGGATTTAACTCACATATAAGTATTAACTTAAACAATTCACTTTGTGGAGATTCCACTCCCGCAGGAGTGGCAAGGGCTTCTCGTTCGCCCTTGACCTTCGGGTATATGTACACACGCAAGAAAAAACAAGAAAGGGGTGAGCGGCTTTGGATAGAAAAGACTTTTATAAAGAACTGATGGAGCGATACACTATAGATGAAGAGAAAGTGCGAAGAACTGCCAAGCGTTCGCCGTCTTTCGCCGCGCGCACGTCGCGCTGGCTTCCCTTTGCCACAGCAGCCGTTGTCTTTGTAACGGTGTTTGCCGGATATAATCTGCTCGCTTCGCCGAATTATTTCCGTGGCGAGCAGACACCCAAAACTGTCACGCTTTCAGCAGGCGACCGACTCCGCGAGATGGAAAGCGCGGTTATCCTGATGTCCGACCCGAAGAACGCCGCTAACACGGTCAATATATGCCTGTCGTTCAGAACGCCGCTCACCGCGAGCGAAGCGAAGTCGCTTCTCGACACCGTGTCCGACACGGGGAACATCAAGCTTCTGTCACTCTACACACGTCAAGGCAAAGAGTACACGCCCGACTTTAACAACTATGAAGCAGGTTATGGCGCGAAGGTATCAGCCGCGGGTTCGGTGTTCGCCGACTTGACAGACAGCGGCGCGTTCCTTGAAGTGAACCTTGAATCAACTATCGGTGACAAGTTTATACCGCTTGTGTCCGCCGATGTGCAAAAAATCACCGAAATCCCTGTCTACACACCGCCTGTCATTGTGACCGACGCTGATATCCCCGCCGTGACACAGCCGCCTGTTTCTGTGGTTGTGCCTGTGGTTGACGACAATGTGCCGGGGCTTCAAGTCGCGGGTGAGGACCCTGCCGCTGTGACCGAGCCGCCCGAAACGGGAGAAGCAGTCGCCACGGAAACCAACGCGGTTATCCCCTTTGCGAGAATCACGCAGCTTGACCTGCCTGTTGAAGGCACAACTTACGCGAAGTTCATCGGTGAGAGCATTATCCTTGTCACCACAACCGAAAACGTGCAGCTCTTCTCGTTGAATAACGACGACACCTACTCGGTGCTCGGCAACATCTCGGCGATTCTGCCGAAAGTGACCTACACAAACAACAACGGTGTCTACGTCATTATCCCGACCAAGGAATTCGGTTCGGTGAACGCGCCTATCATTGCGGATGCGAACGACAGTTCTTTGCGGCAACTCGACATAGAAGGAGCAGGCATTGACGAAAATGTGCTGTACGCGGTAGTCAGCGGCGGCAGGGCACTTGTCAAGACGCAGTCGCCAGACGGAACAGCGAAGTTCTACACGGGCACGCAGTACAGCGTGTCGCGCAACTACAATATCCCCGACGGCTCGTCGATACTGAGCTATAGCGGCGGCAAAGTGGTGTTCGCGAACAGCAATATCATCTACTCGTTCGATGTAAACAGCGATGGTTCGGTATCGGAACAGATAGCGGAATTTGAAGAAGAAACCGTGTTTGTTCGCTCCAAGGGTTTCACCAACTTCGCCGCTCTCACGCCGAACGGTTCGACAAAGATTTACGACTCAACAAGCGGCACACTCATTGACCTACCGAATGTCACGGCAGTCAAGTGGAACGAGCAAAACGGAAAGTTCTTCAGCGACGGCACGAACTACTATGAGTTGGTGGGCGGTGTCGGCGTAACGGCAGTGGCGCAAGCCCAGTCAGACGCGGCGTCAGTTGCGGCAAATGCAGGCAAATCCACGGTTTACCGCGTGGCCGCTGTGTCGGCGAACTCAATCAGAATAGAAACAAAGTAGACATAAACAAGAACGCCGCCCTTGTTAAGGGGCGGCGTTCTTATTTGCTCTGTTAACCGACAATACATTTCTTCGGGCAGGCAGTCACGCAAGTGCCGCACTTGGTGCATTTGTCGCGGTCGATAACCGCGAGATTCTTGCCGTCAGGCACGGCAATCGCGTGTTCGGGGCACTTCTTCTCGCAGGAGCAACAGGCGAAGTTGCTTGATAAAAGAACGCCGCCCTTTTCAAGGGACGGCGTTCTTATTTGCTCTGTTAACCGACAATACATTTCTTCGGGCAGGCAGTCACGCAAGTGCCGCAGTTGGTGCATTTGTCGCGGTCGATAACCGCGAGATTCTTGCCGTCAGGCACGGCAATCGCGTGTTCGGGGCACTTTTTCTCGCAGATACGGCAAGCAATGCAACCGTTTGAGCAAACTTTGTTCACCTCTTTGCCTGTGTCAAGCGATGAACAGGTGACAGAAACCAGCGAGGTCACCTTTTTGAAGCGGATTATGTTGAGGGGACACGCTTCGATACATTTGCCGCAGGACACGCAGAGAGAACAGTCGATGAAAGCCACGCCGTTATCAAAGGATATCGCGCCGTTCTCACAGACTGCCGCACAGTCGCCGAAGCCCGCACAACCATACGAGCAACCGCCGCTGCCGCCGTAGAGCCGCGACACCGCGTAACAGGCGTTAACGCCGTTGTAGTCAAACTTCGCTTGCTTTTTGTCGCCGCAACCAAGGCAGCTGACATAAGCGACTTCACGAACAGCTTCTTCGACAGATACGCCGAGAACTTCGCCGATTTTCTTCGCGACATCGCCGCCACCCGGTTTGCACTGGTTTGGCTCGGCGTTTCCTGCCGCGATTGCCGCCGCGTATCCCTCGCACCCCGAGAAACCGCAGGCACCGCAGTTCAGCCCGGGCAGGCACTCGGTGAGGTTGGCGACTGTTTCGTCGGTCTTGACATAAAAAACTTTGTCGGCAAACACGAGGATTCCGCCCGACACAGCACCAAGCAAAACAAACACAAGAATCGGGAAAACGTATTCTGTCATCACTGCACCTCACAGGTTTATAGCGAAACGGCTACTTCTTGTTTCTTTTGATAGTTGGCTGCACGGATTCGGCGGTCTGCTCGTTCTCTTTCAGCGTGGTGATTTCGCTGATGAAGCTGTCCACATCGTTGAACTCGCGGTAAACACTGGCAAAGCGAATGTACGCCACTTTGTCAATCTTCAGCAGCTTTTGCAGTGTCAGCCGACCTATCATTTCGGACGTGACGTTGCGGCGAAACTCACCGCGGAGGTCGTTCTCGATGTCTTTCACTGCCTTTTGCACGAGTTCAAGAGAAACGGGGCGTTTCGCCGTTGCGCGAAGTAGTTTGTCCATCAGTTTGGCGCGAGAAAACGGCTCCAACGAATGGTCTTTCTTCTCAACGAGGAGGGGCGACTCTTCGTAGGTTTCAAACGTGGTGAACCGAATGTGGCACTCGGGGTTAAGACATTCGCGGCGTCGCCGTATCTGCTCGCCGAATGTCCGCGAGTCAACGACACGACTGTCATTGTGACCGCAAGACGGGCATTTCATTTGTCGTCACTCCTCTCTATATGCTGTTGCAAACGCTTCGCCGAGTCAAGCAGTTCTGCCGCTTGGTCAAACCCCGAACGATAGAGTTCGACAATCACTGCCCCGTCAAAGCCGACCGCCCGCAGTTTACGAAAGAAACAATCAAAGTCAAAATCGCCTTGACCGACAGGCAAGCAGTCTTTGGCTTTCACACCCGCAAGGTTGTCGCTTGCGTGGATATGAACGATGTGACTGCCGAGTGCCTCAACGAACCGCGTGGGCGCGTAGCCGCTTCGTGTCGCCTGCTTTATGTCGAGCACAAACTTCGCGGTGTCGCCGAGATAGCCGCACATTCGTTTGAGGAAACCGAGGTCGCCGCTCATCGCTCGCTCGACGTTCTCTTGCGCTACCGTCACGCCAAACTGGTTTGCTGTCGCTTGTAACTCCGCGAATCTTTCAAAGTAAAACTCTTCGTCGACAGGCGTCTGCTTACGGACGCCGTGAAGCACGAATATCTGTGAGTGAAGCTGCGCCATTCGTTCAAAATGCCGCTTATACAACTCGAACGCCGCATCTTTGCGCCGTTCGTAGTTAGAAAAGAGATACTGCGTGTCGAGAGCGCCAAACGGGTGGAGCGACACCAAATCAAGGGAATAATCGCGGACAACACGAAGAATCTCGTCAAAGTAAGGCGGGTTCAGTTCTGTGGCGCAACTGATAAAGACCTCGGCGGTTTGAACGCCGAGCCGCGCCACCTCTAAGAGGGACTGCTCTGTCACAAGCGGATAGAAACAGGAGGACGAGATACCGACTTTCATCGCAAGACCCTCCTGTTCCCATCAAAAACAAGTGAATTACGCCGCTTTGGTGTGCTTTTGCTTCCATTCGCGCCACAGCACCCACATAGGACCAACGAGGAAGATAGAGGTGTATAACCCCGAAATCATACCGAGGAGCATAGGGAAAGCGAACGACATTATTGAATCAACGCCGTAGATGAACGACACAACGCAGATAGCGAGAAGCGACAGCACAACCGCCGCCGTTGTGTTGATAGAACGGGTGAGCGACTGCACTGTGCTGATGTTAACGAGGTCGCGGTACGAGATTTTGCTGCCGAGAAGCGTGCGGTTCTCACGGATACGGTCGTAAATGACAATCGTGTTGTTTATCGAGTAGCCGAGAATCGTCAGCACCACGGCAATGAAGTTTGCGTCTATCGATATGCGGAAGAACACGAACGCCGACATCACGATGAATACGTCAACCAGCAAGGCGACAAGAGCGAACACACCTGACGACCAACCGCCGACCGCCTTGAACCTCAAGGCTATATATATGATGAGGAGAATAAACGAGAACAGAATTGCAACCAAGCACTTGAGGAAGAACGTGCTGCCTGTCGAGGGGTTCACGTCTTGGCTGTTCGCTACTTTGAGGTCGTGTTGCGAGAACGCCGCCTGAAGCGCGTCGGTCAGCTCTGACTGTACGTCAGCCGACATATTCTCGTTTGAGGAGAACGCAACGGTGAGCGTCTTGAGGTCTGTGCCGAACGCCGTGCCCTCGGTCACGCGGCTTGCACCGAGGTTTTGTTCGTTCACGAGGTCCTCAGCCGCGGGGAGGTCGATATCCCCGACGAAGCTGTAGGTCACCATTGTGCCGCCGCGAAATTCAATCGCTACGTCCGCACCGAAGATGAGAAGCACAATGATTGCTGCCACGAAGATAACGCAGGGGATAGCGATTGCGATTTTCGCTTTTCCGACAAAGTCAAACTTGATGTCTGATATTGATTTACGCATTTACGGCACCGCCTTTCGGTCCGCCGAACCACGTTGGTTTGCGGAAGAACTGGAATTTAGCGATAGAGTAGGTCATAAGGCGCGACGTGAACACACCGAACACGAAGTTCAGTACCGCACCGACACCGAGAGTGAAGCCGAACGAGTAGATAGTGCCGGCTGTTGACGGACCGAACATAAAGAACAACCACTGCAAAGCGATTGACGCCCAGCTGTCGGGTGTGCCGAACGCACCCATCAGGACAATCGCGATGATAATCAGCGTCACGTTTCCGTCAAATATCGCGGTGAACGCGCGCTTGTATCCCGCTTGAAGCGCACCGTCAAGCGTTTTGCCTGCACGAAGCTCTTCTTTTATGCGTTCGCCCGTGATTACGTTCGCGTCAACACCCATACCGATAGATAGGATAATACCGGCGATACCGGGGATTGTGAGTGTGAAGCTGTTGTTAAACCAGAAGAACCCGGTCACGACAGCGAGAGAGCCGATTGCCTGTCCAAGCAGACCAAACACGGCGATGATTCCCGGCACACGATAAAGAATCACCATAAATATAGACACGAGGAGGAACGCCGCGACTGCCGCGATACCCATTGCTTCTTTCGCGCCCTCGCCGAGTGTCGGGCTGATTGTGCTGAAGCTGTCGGTCACAAGCTTGTACGGCAACGCGCCGCCGTTTATCTTGTCCGCCAACGCAATGACTTCTTCTCTTGTGAAGTTGCCCGATATGGTTGCGCTTCCGTCAGAGATTTTCGCGTTTACTGACGGGGAGCTGAAGCAGTATTCATCAAGCCAAATGGAGATGTAGCCATTCCCCGCGAGCCTGCCTGTCGCTTCACTGAACGCCTCTTTGCCCGAGTCTTTCAGTTTCAGCGATACCGCGAATTCACTGTCTTTGTCGTCGTAATAAGCGTTTGCCGATTCAACGTCGGCACCCGACAAAACCAGCGGCAAACTTTCGGGGTCGCCGTTGCCGACATTCGCTTGTCCCTCGCGGAACGTCAGGAGCGCGGTTTCACCGAGTTCTTTCACTGCCGCTTCGGGGTCGAAGTCCTCGTCGTCCGACTGCCAAGGGAAACGAACGATGATTCTGTCTGAATTGTAGTCGGGATAAATTTCATAGTCGGTGATGTTGTTTGCCATCAAACGCGTTTCTATGACTGAACGCGCCGCGTCCACCTGTTGGTCTGTCGCGTCCACGTCGCTTGGCGGTGTGAAGGTTACGTCAACACCTCCGCGAATGTCTATGCCCCAACGAATGTCGTCAAGTCCTCGCACCCACGAGGTGACGACATCGCCGTACGCCGTATGAACACCGCCGATAGTCAGCACAGTCAGCGCGAGTATAAGGGCGGCGACAATAAAGAACACGGGTTTCTTTACGCTTTTCAAATGATTCACTCCTTATGCTTTTAATATGACCTAAAGATATACTCCGTGATACTCATTCAAGTAAGATTGCCGTTTAGTGAAGAATCGTGTTCTTTCTCTTCACCCTTAGTGGGGAGAGAGAACACCAAGCTACTAATCAATCAGCTGTACACAAGTCACGCAGTATAGCATACCTGTCTATTATATTACATTTTTTGCTAATAGTCAAGTGACTACAGCCAAAATGACACTTTACATTTTAGAAATAATTTGTTATAATAATATAGTCTGTACGAGATTGTCTATATTCTTTGTTTCAACGACCGCTACTTCGCGAAGTTCCGCCTCTGCGGAGGCGGCAAGGGCGTCGATTGAGCCGTTCAGGTCGCCCGCCTGTGCCCCGAGGGGTATGACCTTCGGATATCACATAAAACTTTCAGTTGGAAGAACCTATGCTTAAAAGAATCATAACTTTTATACTCGCGGTGTCGTTCGTCCTCGCTGTGCCTGTCGGGTCGGGCGCGGAGTTTATGCCCGACGTCGAACCGAAAAGCGATGCTGTGTTTATGGTGAACATCGACACCGACATCTGTGTTTATCAAAAAAACGCCACCAAGAAAGAGTGGCCCGCTTCGATTACGAAGATAATGGCGGCACTTGTCGTGCTTGACACCATAAAGAATCTTGACGAAGAAGTGAAAATCAGCTATGACGCGACGGACGAGTTCTGGACTGACGACCGCAACAAACGCTCGCCCTCAAACGCTGCTCTTGAACCCGGTCAAAAAGGGATAACCTTCCGTGACTGCCTCTATGCTCTCCTCATTGCGTCCGCTTGTGAAGCCGCGAATATCCTTGCAATCAACACAGCGGGCAGTATCGAGGGGTTTGCCGATATGATGAACGCCACCGCGGCGCGTCTTGGCTGTGTCAACACGCACTTCTCAAACGCGCACGGTCTGTATGAGCCTGACAACTGGTCCTGCGCCTATGATATGTATATTATAACAAGGTATACCTACGAAACCTACCCCGAGTTTGCCCGAATAATCTCATCGACCGAGCATACGTTCCCCGCAAACACCGCGAACCCGCAGGCATACGTCAAACGCAACACAAACAAGCTGATACAAAATACACAGGGCAACGAGTTCTATTATGAACCGGCGTTCGGTGTTAAGACAGGCAGCTTCCCCGAGATATACGACACAGCTACAGGGGCGGTGAGCGAGGGAGTCGCGACACTCGTCAGTATGGCGGAAAAAGGCGGCTTCACTTATATCTTAGTCACACTTGGCGCGCCGTATCACTCGCCTGACGACGCAAGCGAGTTCGCCGGGTATTCGTTTCAAGACCACATCGACCTCTACAACTGGGCGTTCGGCACGCTGTCTTATCGCACGGTTATCTCAAAAGACGAGATAATCGCAAGCATAAACGTGCTTCAAGGTGAAAACGCCGACCAAGTTCAGCTGAAACCCGCGACCGACTTCGCCACATTGCTGCCCAAGGTTGACGGCGACGACAAGTCGCTGCTTCGGCTTGACGTGCAAAAGTTTGAGGAGGAGATAGTCGCCCCCGTAAAGCAAGGCTCGCCTATCGGCAGGCTGACCGTCTATCTTGCGAACGAACCTATCGGGGTCATCGACCTTGTAGCGGCTTACGACGTCGAGCGTTCGCAGACCGCGTACGCCGCCGAGCAAGCGAAGCGAATCACACAGCAGCCGTTCTTCAAGGCGCTTGTCGCGATAATTATATTCCTTATAATAGCGGGAATTGTCGTGGGGCAAATCAACCGCGTAAAGAAAGCCAAGGCACGTGCCGCGAAACGCAAAAGCACGCCTAAATACTGATATATAATGCGAAACCTCACGATAATATCGGTCGGCAAGCTGAAAGAAAAGGCGTTCGCTGAACTTGAGCGTGAATACGAAACACGGTTGTCGGCGAACTTCAAGGCGGCGCATATTGAGCTGAAAGAGCGCGGCGTACTCGCCGAATCGGTTGACATACTCGCGAGAATTCCGAAGAACGCTTTTGTTTGCGCACTTTGTGTCGAAGCGGCGGGAATGTCGAGCGAGGAGTTTTCGCGGAGCATTATGTCGGCGGCGGAGGAGAAAGACCTTTGCTTCATCATCGGCGGCAGTGACGGATTAGACGAATCGGTGAAGAAACGCGCCGACTTGAGGCTCTCGCTTTCACCCATGACGCTGACGCACACGTTCGCGAGGGTGGTGCTTGCCGAACAAATCTATCGCGCCGTAATGATAAAAGAAAACAGGACATATCATAAGTAGGAGAACAAATATGGCACAGCCGCTTAAAACATCTACAGAAATAGCGCAAGGAGGGCTCGCGGGGTTTGCAATCGGCGATGCGCTCGGTCACCCGATAAGGGATATGACGTTTGAGGATATCTGCGCCCGCTTTGAAAAAGGCGGCTGCCTTGACCTCGCCGTCAGCAGGAAAACCAACCTCGCGCTCTTTACTGACGCGACGCAGATGACGCTCTTCACGGCGGAGGGCCTGATATGGGCGGACCGCGAGGCAAACGGCAGAGAGATAAACTACACTGCTTATGTCTTTTACGCCTATCAGCTGTGGCTTTACACGCAAACGCGTGAACTCGCGGGCGATGAATACGCGTGGCTGCTTAAAGACAACCCGAAGAACCTCAACCCGCGTTTGCTTAGAGCCAAGGGGCTGTATAGACCGCGCAACACCAATGACATCAACATAAAGGCGCTTCAGGCGGCGCGAGAGATGGGATACGGCAGGTTGTCAAAGCGATATAACGACAACGACGACAACGGCGCGTTAAAGCGGATTCTCCCTGCCGGGATATACTTCAACTTCGACACGCCGACAGCATTTCGTGCCGGGGCCGACTTTGCCTCGATAACTCACGGCGGTTACGGGGCGACACTTGCCGCAGGTTGCTATGCCGCCGCTGTCGCTGAACTGGCGAAAGGCGCGACTGTTGATTCGGCGGTGAAACGAGCGATTAAACTGCTGCAGAAGTATGAGAACCACGAGCCGGTGTCCGACAAACTGCTCGACGCCATCAATCTGCTTGCTGACCGCACCGTCAAGCCACGCGCCGCTGTCGAGATGTTAGGCGAGGGGCACACGGCGGCTGAAGCGCTTGCAATCGCGTTCTTTTGTGCGCTTAATCACAGCCAAAGCTATGAAAACGCGGTGCTGTTGGCGGCGAACCACGGAGGAGCAAGCGAAGTCACGGCGGCGTTGACGGGTGGGCTTCTCGGTACGGCATACGGGATAAACGCGATACCGTCGCGGTGGTATAAGAAACTGCAGTATAAACCGCTGATTGACGACTTGGGCGCGGACTTGGGCGAATGTACCGTTATTGAATACGATTAACAAAGCAACAATGTTCTCTCCCCGCCTTTGGTGGGGAGAGAACACAAAATAGCTAATCGTTATATAAAGTAAGGTGACAAAAGATGTTTGAAACAAAGTTTATTGAGCAAATGGTGGCGAAAAAGCTGACGGCAGGCGACCGTGTGAAACAAGGGCTGATAATCGCGGGGGCCGTGATTATCGCCGCTGTTTCGGTTCTGTTTGCTCTTGCTTTGCCGCCTGTGCTTTTGCTGGGAGCGGCGGCGATATGGGTGGCGTGGATGCTGACAGGTTCGTTCAGCACCGAATACGAGTATATACTGACGGACAACGAGCTTGATATCGACAAGATAACGGGGAAGAAGAAGCGCAAACGCTTAATCACGATTGATTTGAAGTGTGTGAAGTCGTGGGGACAAGGTGAGGCAAACGACGCGTTCGCTTCGAACGCAAATGTGACGATATTTGCTCACGACAGCACTGCCGAACACCTCTGGAACTTGACGGCGGAACACGACAAGGCGGGCAAAGTGGTGCTGTACTTCTCGCCGAGCCTTGAAGTGGCGCACCACATCAACTTCTTTGTTTCCAACTCGCTGAAGAAAGCCGACTTGGAACCGCTTGTTGTCGAATCGTTTGTTATAAAGGAGCGGTTAGACGATGAAACAAAGTAAACTGCTGCTCTGCTTGGTGTTGTCGGCGACAACGCTTTGCGCTTCTTGCGAGGAAATCACGCCCGAAGATTACTTCGGGGGGGGATACAAACTTGGGTATGAAAGCGAAACCCGCGGCACAGAACCGCTTGACGTTGATGTTGACTTTGGTGAGGACACGGAAGAAGCGCGCGGCACCGACCCAAACATCGATAGCTCCGCCGCGCCCACGGCACTGACGCTTGAACCTGCCGACACCCCTGACACAACTCCTGATGAAGTGCAAGTCGCCACGGTTGACCCGTTCTTGTCGGTAATCAAAGAAGACAAAGACGACAAGCCACAGGCAAGCGGCGTGTTTGTGGTGGGGAACAACACGATAACCTACGGGCTTAACCTTGACAAGCAGACCGAACCCGGCGGCGTGACCAAACTGCTGACCGCACTCACCGCGTTTGACGTGTTCAACGGGGCTTTGACCGCCGAGATAGACATCGGAAACGAACTGAACCTGCTTGACAGCGACTCGAAACGAGCAGGACTCTATTCGGGCAAGATTGTGACACTTGAAACCGCGTTGGCAGGACTTCTGGTTGCGGGTGGGAACGATGCCGCCTATTCTATCGCGGTGAACGCCGCCGAAACCGCACTGGGTGGGAGCGACCTCGACAAAGCGGCACTCGTAAAGTATTTTGTTGAGATGATGAACGAAAAGGCGCGGACACTTGGAATGGACGCGTCCGTGTTTGTCAACCCCGACGGTATCCACGCGGTTGGCCAAGCGACGACCGCGCGCGATATGCTTCGCCTTTCCGCCGCCGTGGCTGAAACCCCCGCTCTCGCTAAGCTCGCGGGGACACGCACCTACAGCGGCAACTTCCTTGACGGGACTTCGCTGAAGTTTGAAAACTCGCTGCCCGTGATTGCGAGCCACACGCCCGAGGGGCTGCGTTCAGGTTACAGCGACGACACGGGATATTTGTTTGCCGGTTTGTTCAACGAAAACGGGAAAACGATTGTGACGTTTGTTACAGGGTGCGACACACCCGATGAACGGGTGAGCCGCACCGTGGAACTTTTGGGCAGATTGACGGCGTAAATGACGTGTTTGTGGGTTTGATTGAAACATTAACTGTAACTTTATTGTCACTAATGCTTTTATTGCCACAAGTTTACACCACTCATTTGTGAAAATTGCACAAAAAATTTGTTAAAACTTCGTCACAAAAATGACAAAATGTTATTGACATCGAATAAATTCTGGAGTATAATAGTAATGCAAATAAGAACAGACATTCGTTTGTTCTACCGGTTTATATTATTTTATTTAAGGAGTGGTACTTATGAAAAAGTTTCTCTCGAAGTCACGCAAAGGCTTTACTCTCGTCGAGCTGATTGTCGTTATCGCAATCATCGCGGTTCTCGCATCTATCCTCGTTCCTTTGATGGGCGGTTACCTGAATGACGCAAACCGTCAATCCAACGCCCTCACCGCAAAAAACGCCGGCACAATGATTTCAGCCGCTGTCACTTCCGCTTCACAAAAGGGCGGCACCGTAACAGCCCTCGTAAGCAACACGCCGAAGGCTTCAAACACCACAATCACCCTTGAGAATGGCGCAACAGCTGTTTCTATCGCTTCTATCGCCAATCTGACAAAGGGTTCGCTCTTTGCAGCCGCTCAGTCCGCAACTGACGTGCTTTCCGGCACAACGGTTTACACACTTCAGGTTTGGTATTCTCCGTCGGCTATCATCACTCTCGCCGGTACCGACGTTGCAACCTCAACCACAATCGGCTATTGGACCAACGGCTCAAGAACACAGACACAGATTACCTAATCAATCGGTGTCTGCACAGCAACACACACAATCCCCCTCGAGATGAGGGGGATTTGCTTTGTTGACATTTTATCCATAATATGTTATAGTAGGTTAAATTAAAAACGCTAAAGCGTTTTTGCAGTCGCTTTTAGCGACTGCCGCGCCTACGGCGCGGATTTAACCGTCCTGATACGCCAGTGCGCGGCAACGCCGCGCCGCCG
>JAISLD010000028.1 GCA_031260665.1 Oscillospiraceae bacterium
CGCCCACGCGGCGAAGCCGCGAAACGGCGTATCAGGACGGTTAAATCCGCTCCTGCGGAGCGGTAGCCGCTGAAAGCGGCTATAAAAACGCTTTAGCGTTTTTAATTTAACCTACTATAAGTTGCCGATATTGGCAAGCAAGCACTGATTGATTAGCTAATCATCAGCTATACATTATACTACCACGAGATACAATGAACATCACCGACTTCACCACGCCCGAGGGCACACGGGACACGCTCCCCGATGTATGCGACCGACTGTCAACTCTGCAAAACAAGTTGGCGTCGTTCGCGGCGGAACGCGGCTACGGCGAGATAAAGACGCCGGGGCTTGAGTTCTACGACTTGTTTTGCGGCAAATCAAAGCTGTTTCAGCAAGAGAGCCTCTACAAACTTACCGACTCACGGGGCAGGCTGCTTGTCCTCCGCCCGGACTCGACGCTGCCTGTGGCGCGTGCCGTTTGTTCGCGGCTTGGTTCGTTCAAGTTTCCGCTGAAGCTGTTCTATCGGCAAACTATCTATCGTGCCAATCCAAAGATGAGCGGTCGTGACGATGAGATACGGCAGTTTGGCATAGAGATTATAGGCGAGGACCGCGGCAAAGGCGACAGGCTCTCGCTGGAAGCGGCGTTTCGTATGCTTGACATCACGGGAATCAGCGATTTCCGTGTTGAGATTGGCGACAACACGTTCTTCCTGTTTCTTACAAATAAGCTGAACCTTTCAGACGACGACACGGCAAACCTTGCCGCCTTGATTGAGCAGAAGAATTACAAAGAAGTGAGCGACTTTTTGTCCCCTTTCAGCGAGAACCAATATGCAAGGGCGCTTGTTCAGCTGCCGAGGTTGTTCGGCGGTGTCAGCGTGTTTCACTCGGCAAAGAGCGCGTTTGTCGGGTGTGGGCTTGACCCGAAACTGAGTGAGTTCAGCAAGTTGTTCGCGGAGATGAGCAAGGTTTACGGCGACCGTGTGACCGCCGACTTCGGTATGACGAGCAGGCACGGGTTCTACACAGGCACGGTGTTCCGCGCTTACGCGGCAGGTCACGGCAAGCCCGTGCTGTCGGGCGGCAGGTACGACACGCTTTACACTGAATTCGGCGCGGACTTGTCGGCAGTCGGCTTTGCCCTCAACATAGACGCGGTGGGAGAAATTCTTGACAGATAAGATAAAAATTGCCTTGACTAAAGGCAGACTCGAGAAGCAGACGGCTGTCCTTCTTAAAAAAGCGGGCTTCGACACCGCGTCGCTTTCCGACAAAGGCAGGCGGCTGATTATACCGCTGTCCGACGACATCGACATCGTTCTCGCGAAAGCCCCCGACGTGGTGACCTACGTTGAACACGGTGTCTGCGACATCGGTATCGCGGGTCGCGATATGCTGCTGGAACATCAAGGTCGGTACTACGAGATAGCGGACATCGGACTCGGCAAGTGCAGGTTCGCGCTCGCGGGGAAAAAGGGAGCGGATTTCTTCGGCAAACACGGCGTAAAAACAGTCGCGACGAAGTACCCCGTGGTTGCAAAGACTTACTTTGACAAGAAGCGAGTTGACGTCGACATCGTCCGCATCGAGGGTTCGGTTGAGCTTGCGCCGCTTCTTGGTCTTGCCGACGCGATAGTTGACATAGTGGAAACAGGCGCTACTCTCTATGAAAACGGGCTTGAGATATACGAGGACATTATCCCCGTGTCGGCACGGGTTATCGCCAACACGGCGAGCCTGAAGCTGAAGAAACGCACCATTGAGGACTTTGTTTCAAGATTAGAAAAGGCGGCTCTTGACAATGATTAAAACCTACAGAACAAACGATAACACAGCGGCAGGGTTTCTTGCGCGGCTTGGCGACCGTGCCGACGACGCGGCGTTCAATGTTGACGACAAAGTGAAAGAGATTATCGCGGAGGTGCGAAGCGGCGGCGACAAAGCCGTGCTGTCGTTCACCGAGGCGTTTGACAAAGTGAAGCTTGATTCACTCGAGATACCGCGGGTTGATATAGAAGCGGCACTTGAGAACTCCGACAAGGATTTTCTCGCGATTTTGTCGCACGCTATCACCAACATACGCGCTTTCCACGAAAAGCAAAAGCAAAACGGTTTTGCAATCACGAAAGACAACGGTTGCTTGCTTGGCCAGCGTGTTCGCGGCTTGGACCGCGTGGGGCTTTACGTCCCGGGCGGAACGGCGGCGTATCCCTCGTCTGTCGTCATGAACGCGATTCCCGCGAAAGTGGCGGGCGTGAAAGAACTGATTCTCGTCACACCTCCAAGCAAAAACGGCAAGCCAAACCCCGACATCTTGGCGGCGGCGGCACTCTGCGGAGTGGACCGCGTGTTCCTTTGCGGTGGGGCGCAAGCTGTGGCGGCACTTGCCTACGGCACAGAGAGTGTGCCTAAAGTTTCAAAAATAGTCGGACCGGGCAACCGATATGTTGCGGCGGCGAAACGCTTGCTCTACGGTATCGTTGACATCGATATGGTCGCGGGACCGAGTGAGATTGCGATAATCGCTGATAAAAACGCAAACCCGATTTACATCGCGGCTGACCTTATGTCACAAGCGGAACACGACGCTGCCGCTTCCGCCGTGCTGTTCACTGACAGCGAGGAACTGGCGAAGCAAACGGCGGCTGAGCTTGAACGTGTCGTTCGGTTTCAACCTCGTTCTGACATTATAACCGCGAGCCTTGCCGCTTACGGCGGCATAGTCGTCACGAAAGATGTTGACGAAACGATTCGGCTGGTCAATAACCTCGCCCCCGAACACCTTGAGGTGCTGATTGACAACCCCGTCCGTTATCTCGGCGCACTCGACAACGCGGGTTCGGTTTTTCTCGGTGAATACAGCCCGGAACCGCTTGGCGACTACTTTGCGGGACCAAACCACGTTCTGCCGACTTGCGGCACGGCACGGTTCTTCTCGCCGCTGTCTGTTGACGCGTTCGTGAAGAAGTCGAGTTACATCTACTACACGAAAGACGCTTTGATGGACGATGCCGCCGAGATAATCGCGTTTGCGAAACGTGAGGGACTATATGCTCACGGCAACTCGATAGCGGCGCGTGTACACACTTGAGTAAACCTGCAAATGTATAATATATCAAAAAAGTTAGAGAATCTTGTCCCTTACGACCCGATTGAGGGAGAATACCCGATACGCTTGGACGCGAACGAGAGTTTCATAGACAGTCCGTTCACAGAAGAACAGCTGCGTGAAACACTGCTCGGTGTCAGCTTCAACCGCTACCCCGACCCCTACGCGGTGAAACTCTGCGCCGCTTTCGCTTCTTACTACGGGCTTGACGCGAAGAACGTGACAGCCGGCAACGGTTCCGATGAACTAATAGGCATTATCTGCTCGTCGCTTCTGATGAAAGGCGACCGTTTGCTCACTCTCACGCCCGATTTCTCGATGTATCGCTTCTATACGGAGCTGTATGAGCTTGAGTCGCGGACACTGCCGAAAAACGACGACTTCTTGTTCAGTGCCGACTACCTCGTCAAGTATATCCGCGAGAACTTCATTCGCTGCGTGATACTCTCAAACCCGTGCAATCCCACGTCTGTCGGTGTGAGCGGAAAAGAACTGCTGAAGCTCGCGAAGCTGTCGAACGCGCTTGTCGTAATCGACGAGGCGTATATGGACTTTTGGAGCGAGAGCGAAAGCCTGCTCCCCTATGTGAACGACTACCCAAACTTGATTGTGCTTCGCACCGCGTCAAAGGCGTGCGGCTCCGCCGCTTTGCGGCTTGGGTTCGCTGTCTGCGGCGACAAGCTGACGCGGCTCTTTCGTGCCGTCAAGGCGCCATACAACGTGAACGCCGTGTCACAGGCACTCGGTGAGGCGCTTTATGCAGACCGCAGTCGGCTGAAAGAAGCGGCGGCTGACATCAAGCAGTCGCTTGCCGACCTGAAAGCCGCGTTCACAGAGAAAAACTACGCGTTCGTCACACAAGTGTATGACACCAAGACAAACTTTCTTTATATCAAAACCAATCAAGCGGACGAGGTGAGCGACCACTTGAAGCAAAGCGGCATTGTCGTTCGCCGATTCGACGGGTTTCTTCGTATCACCTGCGGTAGAGCCGACGAAAACGCCGCGCTTCTTCACTCGCTTGACGCTTACAAGTAAAGGTAACACTATGCCTACTCTGACACGAAAGACAAATGAAACCGACATCACCGCGACTTTTGACCTTTACGGCAAAGGTCAACGCGACATATCCACGGGGATTGGCTTCTTCGACCACATGCTTGGGTCGTTCGCCCTGCACGGTGGCTTTGACCTCACGCTTAAATGTGACGGCGACCTCGGTGTAGACGCGCACCACACGGTCGAGGACGTCGGCATTGTGCTTGGCAAGCTGTTCTCCTCGGTTGACAAGGCAAAGATAACGCGTTTCGGCGAGGCGTTCGTTCCAATGGACGAGTCGCTGTCGTTTGCCGCCGTCGATGTGTCGGGCAGGGCGTTCCTCGTGCTTGACGCGGCGTTCACGACAGAGAAATGCGGCGAGTTTGACACCTGCTTGACTGAGGAGTTCTTTCGCGCATTCGCTGTCAACGCGGGGATAACGCTTCATTTGAAGAACCTTTACGGCGCAAACGACCACCACAAGATTGAATCGCTATTCAAGGCGGCGGCGCACTCGCTTAAACGCGCACTCGTGAAAACAGACGGCGATGTGCTTTCAACCAAAGGCGTGTTGTGATATGATAGCGATAGTTGATTACGGAATGGGCAACTTGTTCAGCCTGAAGAACGCGCTCGATTCAATCGGGGCGGACAGCGAAGTGACTTCAAACGCTGAACAAATAGCGAAAGCAGACAAAGTCATCTTGCCCGGAGTCGGCGCGTTTCCCGCGGCGATGAAACGGCTTGTTGACTCAAAGCTTGCGTTTGTACTGCAAGCCGAAGCGAAGCGAAAGCCGCTCCTCGGTATCTGCCTTGGCATGCAGCTGCTGTTTGACAGCAGCGATGAAGTCGAGCAGACAGCGGGGCTGTCGCTGCTTCGCGGCCACGTCAAGCTGATGACGCCGAGTGGCGGTCTTGACGTGCCGCATATGGGCTGGAACTCACTTGTCAAGGGGGCGCGTTCCTCCCTCACCGACTCGTTCAGCGAGGGGGACTTTGTCTATTTCGTTCACTCGTTTCTCGCTGACACAGACGATGAATATATCTCGGCTTATGCTGAATACGGCGGCAGAGTGCCCGCGATTGTGACAGACGGTGCGTATGTCACGGGGACGCAGTTTCACCCCGAAAAAAGCGGCGAAACTGGACTGACTATGCTGAAACATTGGTGCTTTTGAGGTGACACTATGATAATACTTCCAGCGATAGACTTAATCGGCGGCAAGTGCGTGCGGCTCACCAAAGGGGAGTTCGGCACCGAAGAACGTGTCGCCGCTGATTACCTTGAAACCGCGCTTCAGTTCAAGTCGGCGGGCGCCGAGTATCTCCATATGGTTGACCTTGACGGCGCGAGAAGCGGCAAACCCGAGAACAGCGACGTAATTCTTGATACGTTGGCTAATACAAAGCTGAAAATCGAAGTCGGTGGCGGCGTTCGTTCGCTTGACACGGTCGAGATGTATCTGTCGCGCGGGATAGACCGCGTCATTCTCGGTTCTGTCGCGGTCAAAGACCCACAGCTTGTGCGTGTCGCCGCAAAGGAGTTCGGCGACCGAATAGCGGTCGGGATTGACGCGAAAGGCGGCTTTGTCGCCACCGAAGGCTGGGAAGAGGACAGCGGCGTGCAGTTTGACACGCTTGCGCTGAAGATGTTTGACGCGGGGGTGAAGCACTTCATCTTCACCGACATTGAACGCGACGGCACACTCGAGGGAGTGAACATCAACCACACCAGACAGCTTCACGATAAGATAAGCGTGAAAGGCGGCACCGTGACGGCAAGCGGCGGCGTCCGTGATATAACCGACATCAAGGCGCTCGTGGGTATTGGCGTGTACGGCGCAATCTGCGGCAAGGCAATCTATAAAGGCAAACTCGACTTGAAAGAAGCAATAGGCGTGGCGGCAGGCGAATATGCGTGACGGATTCATCACAGTCGCCGCTTGCACGCCGTTGCTTCACGTGGCTGACTGTGCCTACAACAGAGGCGAGATTATCCGTTTGGCGAAAGAAGCCGACAGAAGTCACGCACATATCATTCTGTTTCCTGAGCTATGTATCACGGGATACACCTGCGGCGACTTGTTCTTTCAGCGAACGCTGCTGGATAACGCGGCAACCTCGCTTGATACTATAAGACAAGCGACAGCTGACCTTGGCGGCGTGGTGGTGATTGGGCTTCCGTATCAGACAGGCGGCAAACTCTACAACGCGGCGGCGGTGCTTGCGGGCGGCGAGTTGGTCGGCATGGTGGCGAAAACCCACCTGCCTAACTACAACGAGTTCTACGAGAAACGGTACTTCACGCCGTGTCCGAGTGATTCGCAAGATATAGGTCAAGCGGTGTTCTCACTTGAGGGAGTGCCGGGCTTCACGTTCGGCGTTGAGATATGCGAGGACTTGTGGGCGGCGGAGCCTGTCAGCACATCGCTTGCGCTATCGGGGGCGAACTTCATTGTCAATCTTTCAGCAGGAAACGAAACCGCGGGCAAGGCTGACTATCGCCGTATGCTTGTGACAAGCACATCGGCGCGGCTCATCTGCGGGTATGTTTACTCAGGGGCCGGTCAAGACGAAAGCACCTCTGACACTGTGTACTCGGGGCATAGGCTGATTGCCGAGAACGGCGTTTTGCTGAGTGACAGCGGCTTGTTCACCAACGGGATAACTTACAGCGAGATTGACCTGCAGCGAATTGAGAGCGAACGAAGCAAGAATACGTCGTTCGTGATGAAGAACACGGTGCCGAGGCATAGCTTTTCTTTCTCCGGGATAAGAACCGATAAGACGAAGCTGACGAGATATGTCAGCCCGACTCCGTTTGTCCCTGAAACCACAGGCGAGCTATGCGGACGTGCCGAGGAAATACTAAGTCTACAGGCGCACGGGCTGAAGAAGCGACTGCAGCACACAGGAATGAACGCGGTGGTCGGTGTAAGCGGCGGTCTTGACAGCACACTCGCGCTGCTTGTCACGGTGAAGGCGTTTGATTTGCTTGGCAAACCACGCAAAGACATAATCGCGGTCATTATGCCCTGCTTCGGCTCAAGCGAGCGGACGCAGCGGAACGCGAGAGCTCTTGCCGAGGCGGTTGGCGCTACGGTGCGTGTTATCGACATCAGCGACAGCGTGAAGCGGCACTTCGCCGACATAAATCACGACGAACAACAGCACGACACGGTCTACGAGAACGCGCAGGCAAGAGAGCGAACGCAGGTGCTGTTTGATATCGCGAACGGTGAGAACAGCATTGTTATCGGCACGGGCGACTTATCAGAGTCGGCGCTTGGGTTTTGCACGTTTGGCGGCGACCACCTCTCGATGTACTGTGTCAACGCGGGCGTGCCTAAGACGCTCGTTCGTTATCTTATTGAGTATATTCGTGACCACGCAACCGATTATGTGCTGTCTGTCGAGTTTCGTGTTCTTGGCGTCGCGGAAAGAATGTTTGGCGCGTTGCTACACGATATCATTCACACTCCCGTCAGCCCCGAACTTCTGCCGAGTGACGGCGACAGAATCACGCAATGGACCGAAGACATAATCGGTCCGTATGAACTGCACGACTTCTTTCTTTATTACGCGATACGGTTCTCGTTCTCACCACGAAAGGTGTTTCGTTTAGCGGAGTACGCGTTTCATAATGAATGCGAGTACAACCGCGGTATGATAAAGACGTGGCTTGGTGTGTTCTATCGGCGGTTCTTCGCGGCACAGTTCAAGCGAAACGCGGTGCCTGATTCGCCGAAGATTGGCTCTGTGTCGCTTTCGCCCCGTGCCGATTGGCGTATGCCGTCGGACGCGTCGGTGAATGAGTGGATGAAAGAGATAGACGAGTTGCCGACAAAAGACGGGAGATATTTTTTGGAAGAAGAGTCTGGGCTGTTGAAAGAGATAGACAAACTATGACCGTGACTTACGACCTGCATATCCATTCCTGTCTGTCCCCTTGCGGCGACAACGACAGCACACCGACCAACATCGCGGCACTCGGCGCAATGCTTGGACTTCAAGTTATGGCGCTCACCGACCACAACACAGCTCTCAACTGCCCCGCGTTCTTCGCGGCAGCGAAAGCAAACGGCGTTCTGCCGATTGCGGGAATGGAACTGACGACCGAAGAAGAAATTCACGCGGTCTGTTTGTTCGCGGAGCTTGAGGACGCGCTTCGTTTCAGCGAATACGTCTACGAACGGCTTTTCCCGATTGACAACGACCCCGAAGTCTACGGCGACCAACTGATAATGAACGAAAACGAAGAAGTCATCGGCACAGTGCGGAAGTGCCTCATCAACGCCACGACTATCGACTTCTATTCGGCAAGCGGCATTGTGGCGGAGTTTGGCGGCGTGCTTTTCCCCGCTCATATCGAGAGAAAAGCGTTCAGCCTAATCTCCTCACTCGGCTTTGTGCCCGACGACTGCGGCTTCAACACCGTTGAGATTCGCTCTCCTGCCGCTGTCGAGAACCTAAAGGCAACGCACCCGTACCTGAGCCGGTGTAGGATAATCCACGACAGCGACGCGCACACTCTCGAGAACCTTTCGACCGAGGGCCGAACCCTTGAACTGACTGAACTTTCCGCGAAAGCGGTTATAGAGCTTCTTAGGACAGGAATATAGTATATGGCAATGATAGTTGCTTTCTTTAAGAACAGGTGGACGAAGTTTGTGGTGTCGTTCGTGTCACTCGGATACGGATTGTTCCTCGGATACCTCGCTTGGCTTGCCTTCACGCACTACCTCGTGCCCGAAAACACGGTGTCGCTTTTTGCGCTTTATCTCTTTGTCAACCTCATCTTCGGGATAATAATGACCTATACACGCAAGTGCTTAATCACGCAGATTGTGTCGCTGTTTTTGCACCCGTGCCTCATTGTGCTGCTTGTCGTGGCTTTCGGCAACTGGTATATGCTGGCGCCGCCGCTTGTTATCGCCACGGTCATCTTCTTTGCTTCGGGTGCGTCTGAAACCCTCAAGACAGTCCTCGGCACGATTTATATGATTATCGCTGTGCTTGCGGTAGTCGGGTATCTTCTCGTCAACACATTCGGTATCAGAATCACCGATATCGACCTCACTAAGCGTTCAACCGACTACGTTTATTCACCGAACAGGGTTCTTCGTTTGGTCAAGTACATCGACGATGAAAGCGACGACAACCGTTCAGTCAGCTACTACGTTGAACGAACTGAAAACGATGTCAAGTTGCCGTTCATTATGTGCTACGGTTATACCGACAGCGCCAAGGTGCTTACTTCGCCGTTATCCCACGGGGTCAGCGTCAAGTGGCTTGACGACGGCAAGCTGTTGATAGACGGCGTTATCAAAAACGTAAGTGAAACAAGCGGCGACACGGGCGGTTCGTCGATAACTTATGACGGGGAAACCATTATCCTCACCACATCGGCTGAAACCACAGCGACAGCGCCACCCGATAACGGCGGCGAAGAAGTTTCTTTGATGACAACAGGCTGATTATATAACACATCGAGAACATTATGCAACGACAAATCTATCTCACCTCGCCAAACTCCAACGACATATACACGCTCTCAATGCCGTCAAGTCTGCTTACGTTTGCTAAGTACAACTTTTCGGCGTTTGTTGAGCGTTCTATCGCTTTGTATCGGTATTATGTCAGAACAGGCGACTTTCGTACCGAAGAAACCGCGGAGATACGAAACTCAATCGCGGGTTGCCACAAGTACTATGAGAACAATCTGCGCGCTTCATTTGAAAAGATTGTCATCGATTGCTGGCTTGAATACATCTGCCGCGAGAACGACACAACGCCCGCTTCACTCTGGAACACGTTTCTTCCGTGCCGCACCCCGCTTGAGCAAGCGTTGTTTGCCCGACTCACCGAGTTCAGGACAGGCAAAGGGATAAACCGCTGGCTCAACCTGCTTCGTATGCAGGAATACGCGGGGCAGAAGCTCGACTTCGTGTTCGGCGCGGAACTTCGCGGCACAGCGGACGCGGCAGCGAGAGCGAACTATTTTGACTTGATGTTCAACGTCACGTCAAACGAGATGGGGCTGTCAACCAAAACAATGTCGCAAAACCTTGTCAGCAACGTGGGCAGAAGCCCGAACTCCCCGTTTGTGATGAGTTTGGTCAGCAAAGAGATAGTGAGGACTGTTCTTGACGGAATAAAAATCCCCGACACATCTTTCCAAAACGAAAAACGTGAAGCGGAGCAAAGCGACTATGACGCGATGGAAGCGTTCGCGGCACTGAAAGACGTGCTGCCGAAAGACGCGGCTTCGCTGTCGACTATCACGTCAACGATGATAAAGTCAATGCCGGGTTCGGTTTATCGTGTTTATCTGCCGAACGGGTTTAAGGCGGTTATCGACCTTGAGATTGACTCGCTGATTGAAAGCGGCGGTTATCTGCAAAAGTGCAAGCGATGCGGCGAGTATTACCTGAAAGACAACGACTACACGTATGACTACTGCGACAGGATTGGCCGCGAGGGGAGAAGCTGCGCCGATATTATGCGTGAGTTTGAGGGAGAGAGCCGCCGCCGTGAGTTGTCAAAGAACGTCAGCGCCGCTGATATAGACAAACGATGTGACGAACTCTTCCGTGAGATGTCGGAACGCGTCAACCTTGGAATAACACAGCGTGACTTCTCCGAGTGGCACGGCTATATGCTTTCAATGCGGGAACGAGTGCTGTCGGGTGAGGCGACGAGCGACGACTTTGAGGAGTTTGTCGCTTACTCACGTTCAATGACGCCGCAACCGAAGAAAGCGACCGACCTGCGCCCCCACGACACAGACGGCAACGCGGCGGCACGGCTTGCTTCGCCGCAAGCGCGCGACGTCAAACCTTTCGCGTTTGAACGCGTATCATCAGAGGAACTAAAGGGCAACATATCAAGGGGACAAAAGGAAAACCACTTTGCCGCGGAAACCGCGCCGTTTGTCACCTCGCGTGACAGATACGCGACACAGCGGGTTATCCGCGCACCCGTGGTGCCGTCAAGCGAAGCGGTGGTTATCCCGACTGACATTGCCGAAGAAGCGAAGCCGCCGATTGACACAATGCCGCCGCGTGACTTCCGCGAGTATGCCGCTAAACCCGAACCAAAGCGAGAAGCCGAACCTGAACCCGATGTAAAGCTGTTTCAACCGAAGAAACGCGCCGCTGAGGCGGAAGCGCCGCCGATTCAGCAGATTCGCCGCGAACCTCTGCCCGTTCGTGCCGCCGAGTATCTGCCGCAGGAGTTTGAGCCGGAAGAAACGGTTTCGTTTGAAGAACCGCGCTTCACGCCCGAGCCACCCGCAAGGCAGACGTTCCGTGAGAGAGAACAGGCAACGCCGCCCCCCTCAAAGCGTGTCGCTCCGCAGGTGAACGCGGCAAGCGGCAGAGCCGCAGAAGTCTACACGCGGTTTCAAACCAATGTGCCGCCGACCATTCCGTTTCTCACTGTGCCGAACATCACGAACACATCGGGAAGTGAAACGGCGTTCTCTTCTGTTCGGCGTGCCGAGCCAAAGCCGCCGCCCCCACCCAAAGCCGTAGAACCGCAGTTCGCCGAAGTGCTGAAAGGCTTTGACAGACGCGACGGGTTCGGAAGCGACGACGATATTCCGCTTGACGCTGACGGCGTGCCTGTGTCGCACAAGACACGGCGGGTTATGGACGTGTTGTTCAAGCAGTCAAAGCCGAGCGTGTCGCTGGGAATTGGCGACAATACAAAAGGAAATTAGAGTCTGTCGCCGGGGATTGGCGACAACCAAAAAGGAAATTAAAATGATAACAGTCAGCAAAGCAAACTTCGACAAAGACGTTTTGCAATCCGACAAAACGATAATCCTCGACTTCTCCGCCGAATGGTGCGGTCCGTGCCGTGCCGTTGCGCCTGTTCTCGATGAGATTGAGAGCGAGAACGACGACGTCGTTATCGCGAAAGTTGATGTGGACGAGAACCCCGACCTCGCCGCTTCGTTTGGCGTGATGTCAATCCCTGCACTCGCGGTCATAAAGAACGGCAAACTCACCAATATGTCGGTCGGTGCGCTTCCGAAAGAAGATATTCTTCGTCTGTTATCCGACACCGACACGCTTGACTTCAAAAGCGATGATTGAGGTGCTGTCGCCTGCGGGTGGCAGGGAGAGCCTGTCGGCGGCAGTCGGTGCGGGTGCGAACGCCGTTTATCTTGGGCTTGGCGCGTTCTCGGCACGCGGCACCGCCGAGAATTTCACGGAGGACACGCTCGCTGAAGCGGTCGGCTTTGCTCACAAGAAAAGCGTGAAGGTTTACCTCACGCTCAATACGCTTTTGTTTGACCGCGAACTGCCGCGAGCAAAAGAACTGCTTGCCACCGCAAAGAATGTGGGAGTTGACGCGGTGATTGTTCAAGACCTTGCCGCCGCTTCTATAGCGAAAGACACTGGTCTATCGCTTCACGGTTCAACACAGATGAGCGTGTCAACAGCGGAGGGAGCGGACGTGCTGCGGCGACTTGGGTTCACACGCGTGGTGCTTGCGCGTGAGTTGTCGCTTCGTGAAATCGCCGCGTTAAATAAAAAGTGCGAGATTGAAACAGAAGTGTTTGTTCACGGTGCGCTTTGTGTGTCGGTCAGCGGTCAGTGCCTAATCAGCGCGTTTCTCGGCGGGAGAAGCGCAAACAGGGGATTTTGCGCGGGGACTTGCCGCCTTGACCGCGAGTGTGGCGGCAACAAGTTTGCGCTGTCGCTGAAAGACTTGTCAATACTTGACAGTATCCCAAGCCTTGAACGTGTCGGCGTCGCGTCGGTCAAGATTGAGGGGCGGCTGAAGTCGCCACAGTATGTCGCCGCCGCAACAAAGGCGTGCAAGTTAGCGGCTTGCGGCAAACCATATGACAAGGCGCACCTTGCAAAGGTGTTCTCACGCGGCGGGTTCACTGATGGGTATCTCACGGGAGAGATGAACGATATGCTTGGCACAAGAATATAAAACGCACCGACTGTCACGTCGGTGCGTTTTGCTTCTATGATTATGAAGTCAGCGTCTTGTGCGACTCTTTCAGCTGCGAGATAATCTGCAGCTTTTGCGGACACTCGGCTTCACAGTGACCACACTCGACACACGCGTCTGCTTGAACGCCGTTCGCTTGTTCCCAATCGGTGCGTTCGTTTATCGGGACGGCAAGCCTTGCATACTCCTCGGTCGCAAACTTCGTCAGCTTGTAGACACGGTGCAGGTTCATCACCTCAAACACTTTCGGGATATTTATCCCCTGAGGGCAAGGCATACAGTAGCGGCAACCCGTGCAGTAAAGCTCGGCAAGTCGCTTGTTTTCCTCCATCATCTCGTTTACTTGCGAGATTTCTTCGGCGGTCAACTCGCCGCCGATAGAAGCGACTTTGTTGTTTTCAATCAGCTGCGACATATCGCTCATACCCGACAACGCGATGTTGACGTTCGGGTTAGCGAGAACAAAACGTAACGCCATTTCAGCGGACGACTGCACCTTGTGACCGAGCAGCCCGCGAATCACTTCGCTTGGCGCACCCAGCCGACCGCCGCCTACGGGTCCCATTATCACAACACCGAGTCCCCGTTTAGTTGCGTGGGCAATCTCCGCTTCGTTGGCACGGTCGAGCAGGTTGTATTGGCACAGCACGCTTTCAAACAGCCCTGAATCGACAATCGGGCGCATATTCTCCGCTTTGTCGTGAAACGAGAACGATATGTGGCGGATAAGCCCCTCTTCTTTCGCCTTGAGCGCCGCTTCATAGAGACCGCCCGGCACGTCTATCGCGCCCTCAAAGGTCGCCAAGTTTATTCCCCAGAAGTGATAGAAGTCAACGTGGTCGGTGTCGAGTTTCTTCAGCGAAGCCTCGAGTTTCTGCCGAAACGCCGCCGGGTTTTTGTCGGCCACGGGGCTTTTGGTTGAAAGATACACCTTGTCACGAATCGGCTTGAGCGCAATTCCGACTGCGCGCTCGCTGTCGTGCTCACAGTAATAAGGCGCGGTGTCAACGTAGTTCACACCGAGTTCTACCGCTTTTCTTATCATCTCTGTCGCAAGGTCGGTGTTTACTTGCTTGCCCTCCATTGGCAGGCGCATTGCGCCAAAGCCGAGTGCCGACATCTCGATGCCTGTGTTTCCAAATGGTTTGTAAATCATTTTGTTCCCCCGTTTTTTATCTTTGTTGCAAATAACTTTCAAGAATAACAGCTGCTGCCACCGCGTCGATTTTGTTCTTACGATTCTTGTTTTTCACGCCGTTTGCCCCGAGAATCTCGTGTGCTTCGGCAGTCGAGCAGCGTTCGTCGAACAACTCTATCGGTATCGTGACATGTGCTTTCAGCAGCTCCGCGAACGCCGCGCACTTGTCGGCACGTATGCCCGCGGTGCCGTCCATATTGAGCGGATAACCGACCACTAACTTCTCCGCTCCGTATTCAGCGGAAACCCGCGCTATTTTCTCCGCTAACAGGTGCTTGTCGCGTTCTTTTATGACGGAACGCGGTGTGACGAGGAACTCGCTGTCGTCGCACGAGGCAAGACCTGTGCGGACGTCCCCGTAATCAATCGAAACTATTATCATATTGTGTAAGCCGTCAGAATCGCCGCCAAATCAGCGAACGAGTCGGTGGGATTGACGAACGCGTCGCCTGTGTCGCTTTCAAACACGAGAAGCGGCAAATCGGGGGAAACACCGAACATAAACTTGCCGCTTTCAGTCACGCCGCGTTTGTCCGCATAGATTCGCGCCGACTGAGCATATATGTCGCCGACAATGCCGTCGTCAAGTGTGTTCGTTTCATTGTCGCTCCAACAAATGGGCGGCTTGCCAAATTTTTTAGGCGGCAGGATATATGCTCGTGACAATCCGAAGTACTCGCCTATGGCTGAAAGAACGAAGCAAAGAGCGTCGGTTTTGTTTTCCGCGGTGTAAAGTATGCGGAACACGCGCCTATGAAAGGTTATCTCGCTGTTCTCCACCTCAGAAACGCCGTTCCACTTCTTCAGCTCATTTCGAACGCTCACTCTGTCGGACAGCATAACAACGCGACCGTAACCAAGCGACTTTGCCTCCGATAAGGCGCAGAACGCGCTGTTGTAGGTTTCAGCCGCTGTGTCGCCGCCGCTTGGATAAACCGCGCCGCCGATACACGCAGACAAATACATCAGCGAGTTTCCTGTGCCGAACGGGCATCGGAACACATCGGCAATCTTGTCGAGAAAGAGCTTGCTTTCCGCGTCGTTTTGGAGGGGACGGACAATGAGAAACTCATCGCCTCCCGCACGACAGACGACGCCGCTGTCGCCGAGGAGAGCGGCAAAACGATGGGCGATAAGAGCAAGCAACAGGTCGCCGTACTCCTTGCCGTTCTTGTGGTTAATGCCCCTGAGGTCGTCAAGGTCAACCGCCGCGAACAACACCGCTGTGCCGTTTGCTTTCGCTTCATATAAGTATTTCTCCGCCGCGGCAGTCGTCGGGGCGAACTTAAGCGCACCCGTGAGGTTGTCGGCAGGGGACACAGGTTCGTTTTTCAGTGAGTTGATACTGCAGACATAAGCGGAGTAGCGAAGCATACTTTCGTCTGACTTGATGACGTGAAGCGTGTGCCACTCAAAGTTGCCGCCGCTGTTCGCCTCATAGTCAATCGACACCTCGTCGACACCGAACCCGAACTTCTGTTTCAGGTTGTCAAGGTCCCAGAACTCGGCGATTCTTGCGCGGTCGTCGTCTGTCGCGAACATATTGGCGATGATGAAACTTCGTGCTTCGCTCATTGTCATACTGTTGGCAAGCCAAAGGTCCTCGATTTCCGACTTGATTATCTTGAGGGTATCGGTTTTGTAGTCAAGCTGAACCACGGTTTGAAACATCTTTTCGGTGAAGCGGAACATCTCGGTTTCCGCTTTAAGCGATTCAATCTCCGCATTTCTGATTCGAGAAGCGTCTTGAATGATGAGAAGCAGGCTTCGCTATCTTTTTGCTTTGCGAGAACAATCTCGCGCCATTCATAGTTGTCGGTGCTTGTCAGCTCACGATAAGCGATAGAGTAGGTCTTGTCGTTTGACTCAAGGAAGCTGGCAATGAAGCTCTTCCCGAACGAGTGGCGCATACGGGCGCGGTCGTCCGCGTGAACACGCCGCTCTGTCATAAGCAGCAGCTGCTCAAACGCCGGTCCGTTCTTGAGGCTGAAGCTCGCTTTTCCGCCCTGCGTGATTGTCTTGATTCTGTTGTTCAATATATCAAGCTCACAGACAAAGGCACGAAGCGCTTTGGCTGATGTGTCGAGAACCGTTCGCGCTTCTTTTGCCTCATAAGACAGGCTTTTCTTCTCGCGAATGTCTTTGATGAAGATAAGGCATCGCGGTTCGGCGCCGCTGCCCTCTGTACGAAACGCTTCAGCTGAATAATGCGCCCATTCTTCAACTTCAGAGGAATACGGCGTGGTTTTGGCGCGAAAGTTGTGACGAATCGCACCGTCGCCACGATAGAAGAACGCGATTATGCTTTTGCTTGAGAAGTAGCGCAGCAACTTCAGCCGGTCGTCGGGGTGAACGTATCGCTCAACAAAATCAGCCCACCTGTCAGTAAAGCCGCCCTCGGTGTAAGGGAACAGGTGCTTCACACCCGAGGGAGTGAAAGGAACGAACCTGTCGAGTGTGAGGTTGACGTCAAGCACGGCCGCACCCGAATACTGAATCGCCGTGATGAATTTGCCGAACATATTCGGGTCGTTCTCGGCGGAGTAATCAAAGAGATTAGCGGGTTCGGGGAGTCCTTTGTAGGAAGAAACGTAGTTGATGAACGCTTCTTGAGAGAGCGGACGCGCGAATACAAAGCCTTGAATGATGTCGCAACCGAGTTTGCGCAGTGTCAGCACCTGCTCCGACTTCTCGACTCCCTCGGCGACGATTTTCATTCCGAGTGCCTGTGTCATATTGGTTATCCCGGCGACAACCGCACTGCCTCGCTCGTTCCACATGGGCGTGTCGTCAAAGAACGCCTTGTCTATCTTCAGTTCGTCCATTGGGAGCAAGCGGAGAATACCAAGCGACGAGCTGCCTGTGCCGAAGTCGTCAAGCGAAGTCTTGAAGCCCGCGTCTTTCAGTGATATCAGCACATCACGGAAGCCGTCGATGTCGTCAAAGACCGCCGACTCGGTAAACTCAAGCTCAAGCTGTCCGTCCTCAATCTGATAATGTTTCTTTTTGGAAACGTAATATTCTAAGAAATCGTCTTTGAATATGCCGAGCCGCGATACATTACAGGCGATAACTAAGCTGCGGCACCAATCCTCGTGTTCGTGTTCGTGGAGGAACGAGCAGGCTTTCTCGAAGATGTAGCGGTCAAGCTCAACGATGAAGCCGTTCTTTTCAAATATCGGGATAAACTCATCGGGGCAAAGGGTCGAACCGTCGGGTTTCTTCCAACGCACCAACGCCTCGGCGCTAAGCACGCGGTCTTTGTGCTTAAGGTGGTGTTGCGGCTGAAGATAGAACGTGAACTCGTTTTGACGCAGCGCGTCGCCCATAACGCGCGTGATTTCGCTTTCGTGGAGCAGTCTGGTGCGAAAGCGCGGCTCGTACACCGTGAACTCGAGTTTTTTGTCGGCGGCGCGTTTTGCCGCGATACGGGCGCGCTCTATCATCTCGATTGCCGTGATGTCCTTGCCCTGTTCGCTTATGCTGATTCCGCAGTAAAGCCCGCCAAGTGTGTCGGGAGCAATCGTGTTTTCCTCCCAGCGAACAAGGTAGGCGGCGGATATGTCTTTGAAAAAGCACGCCGCGTCCGCGGCGTCGTTGGCGCGGATAAGAACGAGAAAGTTGTTCGAGTCGTCGAACACCATAAGCTCGTAATTCTTGGTGAAAGTGTGGATACAGGAGGCAAGACTGTGGACGGTACGGTTGCTTGCGGCTATGCCGTAGATGTCTTTGATGTGCTTGAAGCCGCGTATGCTGACCTGAAGCATTGAGAACGTAGTGCCGAATTCACGCGACATTATCTTGTCACATTCATCGGCGAAAGTTTCAACGTGGTGAAGCGACGCGTAGCTGTTGATGTCTTTTGTGTGGCGAAACTCGGCTTTCTCTTTGCGATTTCTTAGTAAGAAATAAAGCTCAACGACCGCGATAACAAGAATCGCGGCAAACAACGCCACTATAAGGGGCGGTATGTCCGTGAGAGATGTGTAGAACAAAAGATTTGGTTCTTCTGATAACAAATGAGGCATGTCACACTCTTTCTGTGTTGCAACAAAGCGAAACTAAGGCGCAGTCGCCGCATTTTGGATTGCGTGAGGTGCAGACTTGCCGACCGTGCCGCACCAACCTGTGCGAGAAGAAAAGTCCGTCGTCTGGGGGGACAATAGCGCGTAAACCCCGCTCAACTTTGGTCGGGTCGGTTGTGTCAACCAAGCCGAGCCTGTTTGACAGTCGAATGACGTGCGTGTCGGCGACAATCGCCGCTTTGCCGAACAACTCGCCCGCAACAAGGTTCGCGGTCTTTCGCCCGACACCCGGAAGCTTTGTGAGGTCGTCAATCTCACTCGGTATGTCGCCCAGTTGAAGCAACGCGATACAGAGCAGCTTGATGTCACGCGCCTTGGTGCGGAACAAACCACAGGAGCGGATAATTGCTTCAATGTCGTCGAGGTCGGCTTCAGCCAGCGACTTGATGTCGGGATACTTCGCGAAGAGAACAGGCGTGACCACGTTGACGCGTTTGTCGGTACACTGCGCCGATAAACGGGTGGCAATCAGCAACTGATACGGGTGGTCGCGGTTGAAGTTCAGTTCGCAGTAAACATCAGGGTAAAGCGTTTGCAGGAGAGATAAAAGCTCAGACGTTTTTGAATACATACCTTATTATAACAAATAACTGAAAGCGTGTCAACACATACCCGAGTTGGTGCCCGAGTCGGTGCCCGACAGGCAACAAATTAAAGGAATATCTGTGTGTGTCTAAGCAAACAAGTTAGTCGGTGCCCGACAGGCAACAAATTAAAGAAATATGTGTGTGTCCGGCACGGGGTTTGATTGCAACTTTATGTACCAAATTTATTGCCTCCCCGGCACGGGGCGGGGTTGACATATTTGTCGGAATGGTGTATAATTAGCGAGAATATAAAGGTAAGCACTGATACTCGGAGGTATACGATATGAAACTTATCACCCGTTCTGATTTTGACGGACTCGTTTGCGGCGCGTTGCTTCTTGAAGCAGGCGTGGTTGACGGATACACGTTTGCTCACCCGAAAGATATTCAAGACGGGCTTGTCGACGTCGGTGCTGACAATGTGCTTGCCAATGTGCCTTACGTTGAGGGGTGCGGGCTTTGGTTTGACCACCACTCAAGCGAGTCCGAACGCGTTCAGCTTGATGGCCATTATAAAGGCGAAAGCCGCAGCGCACCCTCGTGCGCCCGCATTATATACGAGTATTACGGTGGGGAAGCTAAGTTTCCGCAGTTTGGCGATATGATGGAAGCGGTTGACAAGGTGGACAGCGGCAACCTGACACAAAATGAAATCCTTAACCCGCAAGGTTGGATACTTATTGGTTTTCTTATGGACCCGAGAACGGGGCTTGGTCGGTTTCGCAACTTCAGAATCAGCAACTACCAGCTTATGGCCATTCTGCTTGAGTGCTGCCGCGTCAAAACCACGGCTGATATCCTCGCGATGAGCGACATACAAGAAAGAATTGAGCTTTATAACGAGCAAACGCAAAAGTTCAAGTCGATGATTGTCGAACACACGCTGATTGACCACGACGTTATCATCACCGACCTCCGCGGAGTTGAGCCGATATATACAGGCAACAGGTTCCTCGTTTACAGTCTTTATCCCGAACAGAATGTTTCCGCTTGGATTGTGTCCGGCCGTGGCGGGAAAGGTTGCTCGGTTGCTGTCGGATACTCGGTGCTTAACCGAAGCAGTCGCGTCAACGTAGGCTCGCTTATGCTGAAGTACGGCGGCGGTGGTCACAAGGCGGTGGGGACTTGCCAGTTTGACGACAAGACGATTGCCGACAAACTGCCGAAACTCCTTGACGAACTTGTGAATTACGACAAATACTACAGAACAGAAGCCTAAGTGATGAACAGGTGGCGTTCGCTTGATTATTCGCTCCCATTAAATGCCTTGTCACTAAGCAGGGGTTTGCTGAAAGGGGCGGGAGGTATTATGTCGAATACTGTAGAATTTCAAGACGAGAACGAAAAGCACAAGATACTTATCTGTGACGACTCGCGGCAAAACCTTGTTGAGCTGAACAAAATCCTTTCCGCTGATTACTCGCTTTATATGGCGAACACGGGAAAAGACGCGCTCCGTATCGCCGCCGAGTCTGAACCTGACCTCATCTTGCTCGACATAATGATGTCTGACATGAACGGCTTTGAAGTTATTGCCGAACTGAAAGCAAGCGAGGACACCAAAGAAATCCCTGTTATCTTCATCACGGGGCTTGACGGCGAAGCGGAAGAAGAAAAGGGACTGGGTCTCGGCGCGGTTGACTATATCACCAAGCCTTTCAGCGGAGCAATCATCAAGGCGCGTGTCAAGACGCAGATAAAACTGATTGACCAAATCCGACGAATCAGTTATATGAGCCTGTACGATGAACTGACGGGCTTGCCGAACAGACGATACTTCAACGCCAAGCTTGAGCTTGAGTGGGGCACGGCAATGCGTGACAATATCCCGCTGTCGTTTCTTATGCTTGACTTAGACAAGTTTAAGGTCTACAACGACACCTACGGGCACAATCAAGGCGATATTCTGCTTGCCGCAGTCGGGAAGATTCTTGACAAATACGCAAGACGCGCAACCGATATGTCGGCGAGGTGGGGCGGCGAAGAATTCGCGGTTATACTGCAAAACACAAGCGTCGAACCTGCGGCGGAGATAGCGGAGAGAATACGGGCCGCTATTGAGAACCTCGATGTTCCTTTGTACGAACGCCCTGAAGTTATCACGAAGGTTACAGTCAGCATAGGCGTGTCGTCCATCAACCCGGCAAGCGACAAAGAAAAGATGAACGAACTGATGACGCGTGCCGACGACTGCCTTTATGAAGCAAAGGCGGCAGGCAGGAACCGCGTTGTGGTGGAACCGCAGGAGTGAAAACCAAAAGCTCTCCTTATGATAAGGAGAGCTTTTTATGTGGAGCTGATACTCGGATTCGAACCGAGGACCTCATCCTTACCAAGGATGTGCTCTGCCGACTGAGCTATATCAGCGAAGAAAACGCTTAGGTATTATAGCATATCGCGTTGTTCTTGTCAAGCAGTTTGTCGAAAAGCTTGCTTGTTTGTGCAAGTTGCACAAATACATCACACAATGTTTGGTGATAATGCTGTATGTCATATTTCGCCTATTTACTTGACATTTGGTGCCGTGGTATGGTATAATAACTCTTGCGCGTTTGTAAATCTCGTGCAATGACGGCTTGACCGAGGAACACTCGGCACGTTGTGTGCGGCTTTACGGGTCGTGCGGACAACCAAAACTTGTCCGTACCCTTACGAAAGGAGAACAACTAACTTTGGCAGTCAAAGAAAAAGTCAGGATTCGGATTAAAGGATATGAACATTCTTTAGTTGACGCGGCGGCAAAGAAGATAGTCGAAACCGCTAAACGGACAGGCTCACGCGTTGCCGGACCGGTTCCGCTCCCAACAGACAAAGAAATCATAACCATTCTTCGCGCCGTACACAAGTACAAAGACAGCCGCGAACAGTTTGAGCTTCGCACCCACAAACGTCTTATCGACGTTATCAGACCGACAAACAAAACGGTCGAGGCACTTCAGGGGCTTGAATTACCCGCAGGCGTTGAAATCTTTATGGAAGTTTAGTTCCACAAAGTGGCTGTGTCGGCTTGCCGACCAACAGTCGTAGTTAATGTCGGTTTTCACCGACCAATTGCTAATAAAGGAGGCAAAGCCTAAATGAAAAAAGGCTTGATAGGCAAGAAACTCGGAATGACGCAAATCTTTGACGAAAACGGCAAAGTTGTTCCGGTCACCGTGGTTGAAGCCGGTCCCTGCGCAGTCGCTCAAATCAAAACGAGCGAAACCGACGGGTACGAGGCAGTTCAACTCGGATACGGCGACGTAACGCCGAAGCACGTCACGAAACCCCTGCAAGGGCATTTCAAGAAGAATGACGTTGGACTCAAAAAGTACCTGAAAGAATTCAGACTCGACAGCATAGGCGAAACGAAAATCGGCGATATAATCAAAGCCGACGTGTTTACCGCGGGTGAGTTTGTTGACGTCACGGGCATCTCGAAAGGCAAGGGATTCCAAGGTACAATCAAACGCCACAATCAACACAGAATAAAAGAAACACACGGTGCGGGTCCTGTTCACAGACACGCCGGCTCAATGGGCGCAAACTCCAGCCCGTCGCGGATATTCAAAGGAAAGAAGCTTCCGGGACACATGGGCGCGGAACAGGTGACCGTGCAGAACTTAACAGTCGTTAAGATAGACGCCGACAACAATTTGATAGCGATAAAGGGCGCAATCCCCGGACCTAAGGGCGGGATTGTCACGGTTATCGACTCGAAGAAGAAAGTATAAGGAGGGACTGAGATATGGCAAAAGTATCTGTATATAACGCGCAGGGCGCGGAGCTTGAGTCCCTTGAACTCTCAGACGGCGTTTTCGGGATTGAACCAAACGAACAAGCGGTACACGCGGCGGTGGTGAACTACCTCGCCAATCAAAGACAAGGCACGCAGTCTACCCTCACACGGACAGAAGTACGTGGCGGCGGCAGAAAACCGTGGCGGCAAAAGGGCACGGGGCGCGCACGTCAAGGTTCGATACGCTCACCGCAGTGGAGACATGGCGGCGTGGCACTCGGACCGAAACCGAGAAGTTACCGCTACACCTTAAATAAAAAGCTGAAAAGGCTCGCGATGAAGTCGGCGTTGTCCGCAAAGGTGCAGGCAAACGAAATCATCGTGCTAAATGAGCTGAACATCGCGGAATATAAGACAAAGGCTGTCATTCAGGTGCTGAACGCGCTGAAGATTGACAGAAAAGCACTTATCGTCCTCGACAGCGTCAACCGCTTCGCGATTGAATCCGCGTCGAATATCCCCGGAATCAAGACCGCGCAAGTGAACACGCTGAACGTATACGACATCGTGAACCACGACAAACTGATTGTGCTGAAAGGCGCGGTCGGGAAAATCGAGGAGGTATACAAATAATGGCAGACCGTACACCACAGGATATAATCCTGCGCCCGGTTATCACCGAGCGTTCGACCGAGAACCTCCGTAACGGCAAGTACACGTTTCGTGTGAAAACCGACGCGAACAAGATTGAAATCAAGTCGGCAGTCGAGGCGCTCTTCTCGGGCGTGAAAGTTGACAAAGTGAACACGCTTCACGTTCGCGGCAGAACAAAACGTCGCGGCAGAACCGAAGGCAAGACCTCAGAGTGGAAAAAGGCAATCGTCACAGTAACGCCCGATTCAAAGACCATTGAGTTCTTTGAAGGAATGGTATAAGCCTAAACAGCCTAAAGATAGTTAGGGGAGAAAAATGCCAATCAAATCATACAAACCGGTCACACCCGGTCGCCGCGGAATGACCGTGGTGGATTACAGCGGCTTGTCAAAGGGTGGCCCCGAGAAAAGCCTGCTCAGAACACTGAAGAAACATTCAGGGCGCAACAGCTACGGCAGAATCACCGTTCGGCACAAAGGCGGCGGAAACCGCGTGAAGTATCGTGTAATCGACTTCAGACGCGACAAACGCGGCGTTGACGCCGAAGTGAAAACAGTCGAATACGACCCGAACCGCACGTCGTTCATTGCGCTTGTGCAGTACCCCGACGGCGAGAAACGCTATATCATCGCCCCCGACAAAGTGAAAGTCGGCGACACGATTCGTTCGGGAGACGGCGCGGACATCATTCCCGGCAACGCGCTTCCACTCTCCGATATTCCTGTCGGCACGATTATCCACAACGTCGAGCTTCACCCCGGCAAGGGCGCGCAGTTAGTCAGAAGCGCAGGTTCTTCCGCACAACTTATGGCAAAAGAAAACGGGCTTGCGCTCATTCGTTTGCCGAGTGGAGAACTCCGCAACGTGGCAATCGGTTGCTTCGCGACAATCGGCGTTGTATCAAACGCCGACCACCTGAACGTGAACCTCGGCAAAGCGGGTCGCGTTCGTCACATGGGTATCCGTCCGACAGTCCGCGGTTCAGTTATGAACCCGAACGACCACCCGCACGGCGGTGGCGAGGGCAAGTCGCCTGTCGGCAGACCCGGACCTGTCACACCGTGGGGCAAACCCGCTCTCGGCTATAAAACACGGAAGACAAAGAAAGCAAGCTCTAAGTTCATCGTTAAACGCCGCGATAAATAATCAAAGCGTAAACTGTTAATAAGCACGATACGCGCCGTATATCGGCGAACAATCGGAATCGTGCGTTAACTTGCAGTGAAAGGATATTTTCTAAATGAGCAGAAGCATCAAGAAAGGGCCTTACGTCCAAGAAGTGCTTTACAAGCGTGTCCGCGCCCTCAACGCGGCAAGCGAAAAGCGCGTCTTAAAGACGTGGAGTCGTTCCAGCACGATATTCCCTGAGTTCGTCGGGCACACGTTCGCGGTTCATGACGGACGGAAGCACGTGACTGTTTACGTCACGGAGGATATGGTAGGACATAAACTCGGCGAGTTTGCGCCGACACGCACTTACCGCGGACACGCGGGGAGTAAAACCACCAACAAGAAATAGGAGGGACTATGACAGCGAAAGCAGAACTTAAGTCGCTGCGAATCTCCCCTCGCAAGGTGGGAGTCGTGCTTGACTTAATAAGAAACAAGCCCGTTGAAGAGGCGGTCGCAATCCTTCGGCACACACCCAAGGCAGCGTCTGAACCTATCGGGAAACTTCTCAAATCGGCAATGGCAAATGCCGAGAACAACAACAATATGATACTGTCAGAGTGCTATGTCAGCGAATGTTTCGTCGGCGCAGGCACCACGCTGAAGCGTATTCGCCCGGTAAGCAAAGGCAGAGCGTATCGTATACTGAAGCGCACCTCGAATATCACGATTGAAATAGCCGAGAAAGTGGAGGAGAAGTAATGGGACAAAAAGTAAACCCCCACGGGCTTCGCGTCGGGATAATCAAGGACTGGGATTCACGTTGGTTCGCACCGAAAGCGACGTTCGGCGACACACTCGTTGAGGATTACAGAATCCGCGAGTATCTGCTGAACAAGACGTTCAAGTCGGACAAATCGCCCGTGCCTATGCGCCCCGGTATAGCAAACGTCGAAATCGAACGGACAGCGGCACAAATAAAGATAATCGTTCATACCGCAAAGCCCGGTGTTCTCATAGGACCGAAGGGCGCGGAAATCGACCGTATGCGCAAGGATATCGAGAAAATCACAAAAGGGAAACCCGTGAACCTCAATATCGTTGAGATACGCGACCTCGACCTCAACGCACAGCTTGTAGCCGAGAATATCGCGCAACAACTTGAAGCACGCGTGTCTTTCAGACGCGCAATGAAGGGCGTTATCGGCAGAACAATGCGCGCGGGCGCAATGGGAATCAAGACGATGGTGTCCGGCAGACTCGGCGGCGCGGAAATCGCGCGTTCAGAGAACTACCATGAGGGCACAATCCCGCTGCAGACACTTCGCGCCGACATCGACTACGGTGTGGCACGTGCCAACACAACTTACGGTGTTATCGGCGTCAAGGTTTGGATTTATAAGGGCGAAGTCCTCAAGGGTGCGGGCGGCGAACGCCAGATTGCGCAAAAACAAGAACAAAACAGACGCAGACGTCCTCAGGGCGACCGTCCTTTCGGCGACAGACCGAGCGGCGACCGTCGTGACGGCAATCGACCGGGCGGCGGCAGACCCGCGGGTCAAGGCGGCGGCGGTTATCGTGGCGGACAAGGCGGCGGTTACCAAGGCGGTCAGGGCGGCGGCTATCGTGGCGGACAAGGCGGCGGTGGTTATCAAGGCGGACAGGGCGGCGGTTATCGTGGCGGACAGGGCGGACAAAGCGCACCTCGCAGCGACTATCGTCCCGGTGACGGCGGCACTCGCACACCTCAAACCGAAACCGCACCGGCAGAGACAACCGCACCGCAGAAAGAAGGAGGTAACGAATAGTGCTTCTTCCTAAGAGAGTAAAGTATCGCCGCCAACAACGCGGCAGAATGAAAGGCAAAGCAACCCGCGGCAACTTCGTCAGCAACGGCGAGTTCGGGCTTGCGGCACTTGAACCCGCGTGGATAACGTCAAACCAGATAGAGGCGGCTCGTATCGCGATGACGCGTTATATCAAGCGTGGCGGTCAAGTGTGGATAAAGATATTCCCCGATAAACCCGTGACGGAAAAACCCGCCGAAACTCGTATGGGTTCAGGTAAAGGTTCGCCCGAATACTGGGTAGCCGTGGTGAAACCGGGTCGCGTGCTGTTTGAGATAGCGGGCGTTCCCGAAGAAACCGCGAAAGAAGCAATGCGTCTTGCGATGCACAAACTTCCTATCAAGTGCAAGTTTGTAAGCCGGGAGGAGGAGACAGCCCAGTGAAAATAGCCAAAGAATTAAGAGAGCTCTCCGACCTGGAACTTAAAGAAAAAGTGACAGAGCTGAAAGCCGAGCTGTTCAACCTGCGGTTTCAGCACGCGGTGAACCAACTTGAAAATCCGCAGCGTATCAAAGCGGTGAGAAAGCAAATCGCCGTTATCAAAACCGTACAGCGTGCCCGTGAACTTGCACCGCAAGCCACGGCGAAAGGTTAAGGGGGACAAGGACTTTGAGCGACATAAAACTCGAAAGAAATCTTAGAAAGACACGCGTAGGTAAAGTCGTGTCCGATAAGATGGAGAAAACCGTTGTTATCGCAATCGAGGACAACGTAAGACACCCCCTTTATAAAAAAATAGTAAAGCGCACCGTTAAACTGAAAGCGCACGACGAAGCAAACACGGCGCACACAGGCGACACGGTCGAGGTGATGGAAACCCGCCCCATATCGAAAGAAAAACGCTGGCGTGTAACCAAAATCATCGAACGCGCTAAGTAACGCCGGAAAGGACAGGTCATACTGCAATGATTCAAATGCAAACACGCCTAAAGGTGGCGGACAACACCGGCGCGAAAGAACTGATGTGTATCCGAGTTCTCGGCGGCACACGCAGACGTTACGCCAACATCGGCGACGTTATCGTCGCTTCGGTGAAGAAAGCGAATCCCGGCGGCACGGCAAAAAAAGGCGACGTCGTGAAGTGCGTTATCGTTCGTTCCAAGACAGGTGTTCGCCGTGACGACGGCACCTATATCCGCTTCGACGAAAACGCGGCGGTTATCATCAGGGACGACAAGAATCCGAGAGGAACTCGTATCTTTGGACCGGTCGCGCGTGAACTTCGCGAGAAAGAATACGTCAAGATTCTTTCCCTCGCGCCGGAAGTGCTGTGAGGGGAGATTGAGATGAATAAACTTCATATTAAAAAAGGCGACGAGGTTGAGATAATCTCGGGTCGCGACAAAGGCAAAAAGGGCAAAGTGCTTGATGTTTCGATATCAGAACGCAAAGTCATCGTTGAGGGTCGCAACATTGTCACGAAGCACATGAAGCCGAGAAAGCAAGGTCAACTCGGCGGCATCGTGAAAGCGGAAGCCGCGCTCTACGCCGACAAGGTTCTCCCTATCTGCAACAAATGCGGCAAGGGCGTTCGTACAGGCAGCAAAATTGAGGGCGACAAGAAAATCCGCATCTGTAGAAAGTGCGGAAGCCCGGTTTAAGAACACGTTTTCATATGTGCTGACATCATCTTTGCTCGCTAAGTTTTGCACTGTGAGAGTAAGTTCAAAGTTACCGTATGTGCAAGCTCGCCACAGACGTGAGCTTGTTACTGAAAGGAAAATTTATGGCTGACACGACCAAACAGCCGGCAAGAGCGCGGAAACTCTACAGAGAAACCGTTTCTCCCGCCCTGTTTAAGAAATTCGGGTATGACAGCGTGATGCAGGTGCCCCGCATTGCCAAGATAGTCATCAACGTGGCTTGCGGTGAAGCGAAAGACAACCAGAAGCTTATCGACAACATCACAAACGACCTGAAACAAATCTCGGGACAGAAACCCGTCGTCTGCCGCGCAAAAAAGAGCGTGGCGAACTTCAAGCTCCGTGAAGGCAACATCATCGGACTGAAAGTCACCCTGAGAGGCGACACGATGTATGAGTTCCTCGACAGGTTCTTCAACGTCGCTCTGCCCCGTGTGCGCGACTTCCGCGGAATCAACCCGAACTCTTTTGACGGACGCGGCAACTACTCGGTCGGGATAAAAGAGCAACTGATATTCCCTGAAATCGAGTACGATAAAATTGACAAGGTTCGCGGAATGGACATCAACTTCGTCACCACCGCGAAGAACGACGAAGAAGCAAAAGAACTGCTCGCTCTTATGGGCGCGCCGTTCGCAAAGTGAGGGGAGAATAACTGTGGCAAAGAAATCAATGATAGCGAAACAAAAGCGTACGGCAAAGTTCTCCACTCGCGCTTATAACCGCTGCAAAATCTGCGGCAGACCCCACTCGGTTCTCCGCAAGTTCGGCGTTTGCCGTATCTGCTTCAGAGAACTTGCCTATAAAGGGCAAATCCCAGGCGTTAAAAAGGCGTCGTGGTAAACCAAACAATCGGCAGAGAACTTTCTCTGCAAATTGTCACTTGAATAGCGGAGGAGCGTTCAATGCAAATCACTGATACTATCGCAGATATGCTGACGAGAATCCGTAACGCCAATGCGGCAAAGCACCCCACCGTTGATGTGCCGGCTTCAAAAATGAAGAAACATATCGCGGAGATTCTCGTGGAAGAAGGTTACATCAAAAACTTCCGCGTAATCGAGGACAGCAAGCAAGGCGTTATCAGAATCACACTCAGATATACTGAGAATAAGTCACAGGTCATTCAAGGTCTACGGAGAGTGTCAAAACCGGGGCTGCGTATCTATGCAAACTGCGAGGATATGCCCCGCGTGATGAGAGGACTCGGTATCGCAATCGTGTCCACCTCAAAAGGCATAATGACCGACAAGAAAGCCAGACAACAGCACGTCGGCGGGGAAGTCCTCGCTTATGTGTGGTAATTTAGGAGGGACTGAGGACTAATGTCAAGAATTGGTAAGAAGCCGATACCTGTTCCCTCCGGCGTGTCTGTGGACATACAAGGGAACACCGTCACCGTGAAAGGACCTAAGGGTACGCTTTCAAGCACACTGAAACCCAAAGTTTCGGTGACACTTGAGGGCGACAACCTCATCGTTTCACGCGAGAACGACGAAAAAGAAGCGCGTTCGCTTCACGGACTCTCACGCACACTCGTCGCCAATATGGTTGAGGGCGTGTCTGTCGGGTTCAAGAAAGAGCTTGAGATAAACGGCGTGGGTTATCGCGCGGCAAAGCAAGGGAAAACCCTGACGCTTACGCTCGGATTTTCGCACCCCGTGACAGTTGACGACACGGACGACATCAGAACCGAGTCGCCCGCGCAAAACAAAATCATCGTGCTTGGCATTGACAAGCAAAAGGTTGGACAGTTCGCGGCGGAAATCCGCAGCAAACGTCCCCCCGAACCCTATAAGGGCAAGGGCGTCAAGTACGCAGGCGAAACGATAATCAGAAAAGAAGGAAAGGCGGGCAAAGGTAAGAAATGATTAAAATTATTGACAAAAACAAAAGCCGCCTTAAACGCCACGTTCGCGTACGCGCAAAAATCAGCGGCACAGCCGAGCGTCCTCGTCTTTCTGTTTTCCGTTCCAACAAGAACATCTACGCCCAACTCGTTGACGACGTGAACGGCGTGACCTTGGCGGCTGCCGCCTCGAACGAGAAAGACATTGCGACATACGGCGGCAACAAAGACGCCGCAAAAGCGATTGGTCTTTTAATCGCGAAACGCGGCATTGAAAAAGGCATCTCTACGGTCGTGTTTGACCGTTCGGGATATATCTACCACGGACGTGTCGCGGCACTGGCAGACGGTGCACGTGAGGGCGGACTTAAATTCTGACGGAGGATAATGCTTTGGCACTTTTAGACGCAAACGACTATCAGCTGACCGAAACTGTAGTCCACATCAACCGCGTATCCAAGACCGTCAAGGGCGGCAGAATAATGAAGATGTCCGCTTTGGTGGTTGTCGGCAACGGCAACGGTGTGGTCGGCTACGGTATGGGCAAGTCGAACGAAGTTCCTGACGCTATCCGCAAGGGAATTGAGGACGCGAAGAAGAATCTTGTTCAGATAACGCTGAAAGGCACATCAATCCCGCATGAAGTCGTCGGCAAGTACGGCGCGGGCGCAGTTCTTATGAAACCCGCCCCCGAAGGTACAGGCGTTATCGCAGGCGCGACTGTTCGCGCTGTGGTTGAGGCGGCAGGGATTAAAGACATTCGTACCAAGTCGCTCCGCTCGAACAACCCGATAAACGTCGTTCGTGCGACAGTTCAGGGCTTGTCGGCAGTGCGCGGCGCGGAAGAAGTCGCGGCGATTCGCGGCAAGACTGTTCGCGAACTGTTTGTGTGACAAGGAGAAATACGATGGCATTTGAGATAAAACTGACAAAATCGTTGAACGGCAGGAAGAAAAGCCACATTGCAACCGCAAAGTCGCTTGGACTGACGAAAATCGGCAAAACCACCGTGCAACCCGACAACGACGCGACACGCGGCAAGCTGAGCCACATCGGTTATCTTGTCAGCGTGAAAGAAGTTTCCGCTTGAATCGGAACGGAAAGGATACTCACTTAGTATGAAATTACACGAATTATCCCCCTCCGCCGGTTCAAACCGCGAAACCAAACGTATCGGACGCGGTCACGGTTCCGGTTGGGGAAAAACAGCGGGTAAAGGGCACAAAGGTCAGTGGGCGCGTTCCGGTGGGGGCGTTCGTCCCGGATTTGAAGGCGGTCAGACCACCCTTGCTCGCCGCACACCGAAGCGTGGCTTCAACAACCACTTCGCGATTCACTACGCTGTCATCAACCTGCACGACCTTGAGGATAGATTTGAAGCGGGTACAGAGATAACCGACGAATTCCTCAAGTCAATCGGGCTTATCAAGAAGCAGCCCGACGGAGTTAAGCTTCTCGCGCGAGGTGAAGTGACGAAGGCGTTCAACGTGAAGCTGACCGCAGTATCTGCAGCCGCAAAGGCGAAGATAATAGCGGCGGGAGGCACAGTCACCGACATAGAGCAAACCGAAAAGACCGAGGCGTAATCAGTTGCGCCAATGCGGTGCTTTTGGAAAGGCTTTTTGAGCGATGAAACTTGTTAAAACTGTTTCTTTGCCCCTTTAGCCTTAGGAAAGGCAAACAACGCTTCGCCCAAGTCGGTTAAAGCGTGTGGCAATGCCTTTGGAAAGGTAAATCAAAAATGTTTGAAGTCTTCGGCAACGCGTGGAAAGTCCCCGACCTACGCCGCAAGATGCTTTACACGGTGATGATACTCGTTGTGTTTAGGCTCGGCTCGTCAATATTCGTGCCGTTCCTTGACCCGACAAGAATCGCCGCTCTTGTCGGCGAGGGAACTCTCCTCGAGTTTATGAACACTATCACGGGCGGTGCGCTTGGCAACGGAACCTTGTTTGCGATGTCGATCACGCCGTTTATCAACGCGTCTATCATTATGCAGCTGCTTGTGGTGGCTCTTCCTCCTCTCGAGCGTATCCAAAAAGAGGGCGACGAGGGGCGAAAGAAAATCAACACCATAACCAAGTTTGTCGCTCTCGGTATCGCGTTGTTCCAAGCGAGCGCGTTCTATATCAGCCTGCGCAACTATGGCGCGGTGACCTATACAGACGGCGTCAGCGGATTTATCGCGATGATAACGATTGTCGGCAGTTTCGCGGCGGGTGCGTCGCTTATTATCTGGCTTGGCGACCGTATCAGCGAGAACGGTATCGGCAACGGCGTGTCAATGCTGCTGTTTGCCGGTATAGTTTCGAGAATACCGAACAGCATAATGGGCTTGTTCAAGCAAATGTCCGTTGAAAGAACACAGAACTATGTTCTCGTTCCGCTCATTCTCGTTATCTATATCGCGATGATTGCCTTTGTTGTTCTTATGACACAGGCGGAGCGAAGAATTCCCGTGCAGTACGCCAAACGTGTGGTCGGGCGCAAGATGTACGGCGGTCAGTCGTCGCATATACCGATAAAGGTTGCAATGGCGGGCGTTATGCCGATTATCTTCGCAATGTCGATAATGTCGCTTCCGCAAACGATTCTTTACTTCTTCGGCATTGACGGCAACAAAGAAGGATTCTGGGACGGGTTCTTACGCGCATTCAACCAGAATACCCTCATATACGGCGTGCTGTATTTTGTGATGATTATAGGGTTCAACTACTTCTATATCGCAATGCAGTATAACCCCGTTGAAATCGCCAATAACCTGAAGAAAAACAACGGCGCAATCCCGGGTATTCGTCCCGGCAAACCGACCAGCGACTTTATTCAAAGTTCGCTGTCGAAAATCACGCTCATCGGCGCGATATTCCTTGGTTTTATCGCGATATTCCCGATTATCTTTACGAATGTCACCAAGGTGAGCGGACTTGCAATGGGCGGTACAACGCTGCTTATCGTGGTCGGCGTCGCACTTGAAACCGTTCGTACACTCGAGAGTATGACGATGATGCGCAGCCACAAAGGTTTTCTTGAATAAACAACAGCGTGAGGGTAGGCGCTCATCGCCTGCCCTCAGCTGAAACAATTACGGAGGAAATATGAAACTGATATTTTTAGGCGCGCCGGGTTCCGGAAAAGGCACACAGGCGGAAGTCGTAACCAACAAATACGGAATCCCCTCCGTGTCAACAGGGAACATTCTCCGTGAAGCGGTGAAGAACGGCACAAAGTCGGGACTTGAAGCGAAGAAGTATATGGACGCCGGCGACTTAGTGCCGGATTCTGTCGTTATCGGAATACTTAAAGACAAGATTGCGGGCGACGACTGCAAAAACGGCTTCATTCTCGACGGGTTCCCGAGAACCGTGGCGCAAGCCGAGGCTCTCGAGGAAATGGGCGTTGAAATCGACAAGGTGGTCAACATAAGCGTGGCTGACGAGAAAATCGCGGGACGTATGGGCGACCGCCGTGTCTGTCAAGACTGCGGCGCGTCTTACAGCGTGACGTACAAACCCCCGAAAGCCGAGGGTGTTTGCGACTCGTGCGGCGGCAAAGTGGCGCAGCGTGACGACGACAAACCCGAAACGGTGAAGTCGCGCCTTGCGATATATCACGACAAAACCGCTCCGCTGATTGGTTTCTACGAAAAACGCGGCAAACTTGTCACCGTTGAGGGGCAGGAAGAAATCGCCGATACATCGAAACTCGTGTTCGCGGCATTAGAATGATTGTCATCAAGAACCCCGAGGAGATGAAACGAATGGCGTATGCCTGCGAGGTGTCGGCCATGGCACTGCAAGCTGCGCGTACGTCAATCAAAGCGGGAGCGACGACGCTTGACGTAGACCACGCGGTCGCTGAATGTATCAAGAAAGCGGGAGCAAAAGCCTCGTTCTTGAACTACAACGGCTTCAAGGGGAACGCCTGCGTGTCTGTCAACGATGAACTTATCCACGGTATTCCGTCAAAGAAAAAGGTTATCCGTGAGGGCGACATCGTGACGGTTGACGTCGGCGCGTATATCGGTGGGTTTCATGGGGACAACGCCTACACTTTCACGGTCGGCGAGGTTGACAAAGAAACGCTGCGGCTTCTCAATGTCACACAGCAGTCGCTCTATGAAGGGATAAAGAAAGCCGTTGTGGGAAACCGAATCGGCGACATAGGCGCGGCAATACAGGCTTATGTGGAGCAAAACGGTTTCTTTATCGTCAAGGAGTACATCGGGCACGGAGTTGGGCGCGACCTCCACGAGGACCCCGAGGTGCCGAACTACGGCAAAGCGGGACGCGGTGCGCGGCTTGTCCCCGGTATGACAATCGCGATTGAACCGATGGTGAACTACTCGACAGCGGAGTGCCTGCGAATGAAAGACGGCTGGACAGTCGTCGAGAAGAACCACAAGCCGAGCGCCCACTTTGAGCATACTATCGCGATAACAGAGGGCGAACCTGTCATCTTGACGAGATTTGGCGGTGCCGACTATGCTTCTTGAAGCAGGTATGTTGGTGCAAAGCAGGGCCGGTCACGACAAAGGGCGGTTTTTCGCGGTAATCGCCGTGAACGAGAACTTTGCGCTGATTGCCGACGGAAAAGAACACCGACTTCAGTCCCCGAAGAAAAAGAATCCAAAGCACTTGGCTATCTTGACAGAGCGTGCCGACCTTGCCAACATAACAGACGGCGGGCTTCGGAAGCTTCTGCATAAGTATAACTATCCAAATGAAACAAACAAGTCCGAGGAGTGACACAAATGGCAAAAGACGACGTTATTGAAGTTGAGGGCGTTATCCTTGAGGCGCACCCGAACGCTACGTTCACGGTGGAACTGCAAGGAAACAAGCACAAAATCCTTGCCCATATCAGCGGAAAACTGCGTATGCACTATATAAAGATACTCCCCGGCGACCGCGTGACCGTGGAGTTGTCGCCCTACGACCTCACAAAAGGGCGCATTACTTGGCGGAACAAGTGAGCAATCAACATCAACAATTTAATCGCAATCCCAAAGGTCATACTCCTCGGGGCAGAGGCGGGCGACCGGGAATATCAGCAAAGCAAGTTGTTAAGTTGTTAATGACGCAACAGCACAAGAAAATATTCACAGCAGGAGAAACGAAATGAAAGTCAGACCTTCAGTAAAGCCTATGTGCGACAAATGCAAAGTCATAAAACGCAAGGGCAAAGTAATGGTAATCTGCAAGGACCCGAAACACAAGCAAAGACAAGGTTAAGTCTGTGAGTTGCAGGACTTAGTTTTGTTTTGTGTAGAATAATTTAGGAGGAGCAAATGGCAAGAATCGCCGGCGTGGACCTTCCGAAAGAAAAACGAGTGGAGATAGGACTTACCTATGTCTTTGGAATCGGAAGGAAGTCATCGAACGATATTTTGGCGGCAGCAGGAGTAAACCCCGACACCCGAGTGAAGAACCTCACGGAAGCCGATGAAGCAAAGATTCGTGAAGTTATTGACGCGGGATATATAGTCGAGGGCGACCTTCGCAGAGATGTATCGCTGAATATCAAGCGGCTGGTTGAAATCAACTGCTATCGCGGTCAGCGTCACCGTAAGGGACTGCCTGTTCGTGGTCAGCGCACCAAAACCAACGCACGCACTCGCAAAGGTCCGAGAAAGACCATAGCAAACAAGAAAAAGTAGGTACGGGTGTTAACAGCATACTAATCGCCGCATTGCTCAGCGTTAGCTTTGTGCTGTTACGCAGCAGCCTATTCCACAGAAAGGAAACCGAAGAATGGCAAAACAACAGGCAAGTGCCAAAGGCGGCAAGAAACCCGTCGTACGTCGTCGCCGTGAACGGAAGAATATCGAAAACGGTTCGGCACATATTCAGTCGTCGTTTAACAACACCATCGTTACGATAACCGACTTGCAGGGGAACACCCTCTCGTGGGCCTCGGCAGGTGGTCTTGGATTTCGCGGCTCAAGAAAGTCAACTCCGTTTGCGGCGCAACAAGCAGCCGACACCGCGGCAAAAGCGGCAATGGAACACGGACTCAAGACAGTTGAAGTCTTTGTAAAAGGACCCGGCTCGGGACGTGAGTCGGCAATACGCGCTCTCGCGAGTGCGGGGCTTGAAGTACGCCTTATCAAAGACGTAACGCCTATCCCTCACAACGGTTGCCGTCCGCCTAAACGCCGTCGCGTATAGTCAGCGGACCACGACAGATTGATGAAAGCCGAGATGTTCGGCTGTCGGCTGTGTTTGTAACCACAAACCAAAAGCCGATACTTTATACAACAGGAGAATGACAATGGCAATAGACAGAGTACCTGTCGCAAAACGCTGCAAACGCCTCGGCGTTTCCCCCGCTGTGCTTGGCTATGGCAAATCGAAGAGCACCAGTCGCGGAAGCAAAGAAAAGAACCAACGCAACAAGAAAATCTCGGGTTACGGGCTGCAACTCCGTGAGAAACAGAAGCTGAAATTCATCTACGGTGTTCTTGAAAAGCAGTTCTTTCACTACTACGAGCTTGCAACGAAGGAGCAAGGCGTAACAGGTGAGAACCTCATAAAACTGCTTGAAAGCCGCCTCGACAACATCGTTTTCCGTGCAAACTTTGCGGGAACACGCCGTGAGTCGCGCCAACTTGTTGGGCACGGTCACTTCACCGTGAACGGCAAACGCGTTGATATTCCGTCGTATCGCGTTAAAGCAGGCGACATTGTTGCTGTGCACGCTTCCAGCAAGAAAAGCCCGAAATTCCAGCAGATTGCCGACGCAACCCACGGCAGAACCTCCCCCGTATGGCTTGAAGTCAACAAAGACGCTCAGTCCGCAACTATCACACGGCTGCCTGAGAGAAACGAGCTTGACTTTGAAATTGCCGAACACCTTATCATAGAGCTTTATTCTAAATAATCAAGTTCTTGCATATAATGACAACAGCGCGTTATTCTCAACTTGTCCGTTCGTTTGCTTTGCAAACATTGTTCCCTGCTTTCTGCGTTCTTAATTCTCACGATATGTCGTGAGAATTAAGAAGCGGGGGTTGGAACGAAGCCCCATTTGAACGAGAAAAGTCCCGAACGGCTTTGCCGCGAGGAACAATACTTTTCGAGCGGATATTACGGGCAGATTGAGATTAACACGCGCTGTTCGGTGAGAAAAGTTTGAATCGCTGAAACCAAACGCTTTGCCTTGTCGTCACAAGAAAAGCGGGCGGTAGTACGCGACTATGACGGAGTGGCTAATACGGAGGGCTTTTAATGCTTGAAAATATGGAATCGCAGAAAATTGAAGTGCTTGAGCTAAGCGACGGCGGCAGATACGGGAAGTTTGTTTTCGGTCCGCTTGAACACGGCTATGCCAACACAATCGGCAACAGCCTGCGCCGCGTTTTGCTTTCGTCTTTGCCCGGCGTCGCGGTTACGTCGGTGAAGATTGACGGCGTTCAGCACGAATTTTCGACTGTTCCAAACGTCGCCGAGGACGTGACGGAGATTATCCTAAACGTCAAGGGAATCATCGCGAAGATGTACGGCGAAGTCTCCAAGACGGGATATATCGACGCGAAAGGTGAGGGCGAAGTCACCACGGCGGATATCAAGGTGGACAGCGAAGTCGAGATTATCGACAAGGATATCCACATCGCGACGCTTGCCGAGGGTGCGGAACTGAAAATGGAACTCGTGTTCGATTGCGGACGCGGCTATGTTTCCTCTGAAAAGAACAAATCAAAGGACTCGCCTATCGGCACTATCGCCGTTGATTCTATCTACACACCGGTGCGAAAAGCCAACTACTTTGTCACGAACCAGTTGGTCGGCTCACGCGCCGACTACGAACGACTGACGCTTGAGGTGTGGACTGACGGCACTGTGTCGGCACAAGACGCGGTTGCGTATGCGGCAAAGTTGCTGATTAAGCACCTCGCGTTCTTCAGTGAGTTGGCGGAGGAATCGCACCTGCCTGAGATTATGGCGGAACGCGAGGACAAACTGCGTCACAGAACGCTTGAGATGTCTATAGACGACCTTGAACTGTCCGTTCGCAGCGCAAACTGTCTGCGGAGAGCGGGGATAACCGTAGTCGGCGATTTGGTGAAACTCTCGGTTGACGATATGCTGAAAGTGCGCAACCTCGGAAAGAAATCCTTTGACGAAGTGCGCGACAGATTATATCAGCTTGGGTTTGAGTTTGCGCCGTCGGCGGAATTCGTGTAAGACTTTATTTTCCACAGCAGGATACTTCATAGGAAGGAGTTGAATAAATTGTCCAGAAAATTAGGCAGGGTTGCCGACCATCGTCGCGCAATGCTTAGAGCGATGGTGACGTATCTCTTGCAGAACGAGAAGATTACAACCACCGTTACTCGCGCAAAAGAAGTGCGTGTCGAAGCCGAAAAGATAATCACAATAGCAAAGAAAGATGATTTACATTCAAAACGTCAGGTGTATTCGTATATCACCATTGAGGACGTGGCGAAGAAAACCATTGATGAGATTGCGCCTCGATTCAAAGAGGTTAACGGCGGCTACACAAGGATTATCAAGACTGCGCCTCGGAGAGGCGACGCCGCTGAGATGGCGATAATCGAGTTGACAAAAAGCAAAGAATAAGCAGTGTGACCAAGCCGCGGGGTTAAACCGCGGCTTGGGTTTACCGCCTGAGTTTGCTCAAGTCTATTGACAAAATTAACCGAATAGGTTATAATATAATAGCCGTCGGCGCTATGGCCAAGTGGTAAGGCAAGGGTCTGCAAAACCCTCACCCCCGGTTCAAATCCGGGTGGCGCCTCCAGATTCCCCGTTTTAGACGGGGAATTTTAATAATTGTAAAACTTTTGATGAAAAGACCTAAATTTGACCCTGTGGCAATCCCGCTTCTTATATGTGAGATGATTCGTCGGTTTGGCGAGATGCGAGGAAGTGAAATCCTCGGTGCGCTCTCTTTTGAGAACCGCGTACCGCTTCTCATTGCCGAGGATATCCTTGACGACCTCACCCAAAACGGTTATGTCTTGAGAACCGGCGAGTTTTACGTTCTCACGCCGAAAGGTGAGATAGCCGCTGACATCACATCGTTCACAACCGAGAAGTTTCGCACCGCTGTGTTTGACGAAGCCGAGAACCTTATGGCTGAACGATTCAGCGATTTTTCAGACGATATATGATATTAGAGATTATTTATGCTTCAATATGACGAACTGCTGCTTGAGTATTCCGCGAAAGAAAAAGAGATAAAAGAACTTGAGGCGGCACTTGGGCTTGACAAAGTACGCGCTAACCTCTCCACACTCGAGGAACAAACCTCTGCTCAAGGTTTCTGGGACGACCCGCAACAGTCGCAAAAGATAATGCAAGAATCGGGGCGGCTGAAGAACATCATCACTTCATTCGGCAAACTGAAAGGCGACTATGACGACCTCATCGTTATGACGGAGCTTGCCAACGAAGAAGAGGACGAGAGCCTGCTTGCCGAGATAAAGGCGGCGGGAGAAAAGGTTTTCGCCGAGTTGGAGTCGCAGCGGCTTGCCACGTTGCTGTCGGGTGAGTTTGACGGGAAAAACGCGATACTGACGTTCCACGCCGGTGCGGGTGGCACCGAGGCGATGGACTGGGCGGAAATGCTCTATCGTATGTACAACCACTGGGCTGATTCCCACGGAATGAAAACAGAACTGCTTGACTATCTTGACGGTGAGGAAGCGGGGCTGAAGAGCGCGTCTATTCTGATTAGCGGAACGAACGCGTATGGCCTGCTGAAGTCCGAAAACGGCGTGCACAGGTTGGTGCGCGTGTCGCCGTTTGATTCAAGCGGACGCAGGCACACGAGTTTCGCTTCGATTGAAGTTATGCCCGAGATTGACGCGGACGTGAACGTCGATATTCGGGAAGAAGATTTGATAATGGAAGTCTATCGTGCGTCAGGTGCGGGCGGGCAAAAGGTCAACAAAACGTCGTCCGCTGTTCGGCTGATTCACAAACCGACAGGGCTGGTCGCCGCTTGCCAAACACAGCGAAGCCAACTTCAAAACCGCGATTACGCACTCAAGATGATTAAGTCAAAGCTGATTGAGATAAAAGAACGCGAACACCTCGAGAAGATAACCGATATCAAAGGCGAGCAGCTGCAAATCGCGTGGGGCGCACAAATCCGCTCGTACGTATTTATGCCGTACACACTTGTGAAAGACCACCGCACTAACTTTGAGGTGGGGAACGTCAACGCGGTGATGGACGGCGCGCTTGACGGATTCATCGGGGCGTATCTCAGGGCGAGAAGCCTTGGCGAAATATAAGTAACTTATATCTTAGGGAGGCATACAAATGGACATTCACGCACTTTACACTCTTTGGACAGACAAGGCTGTGGACGACCCCGACCTTAAGGAAGAACTGCTTTCCATTGCGGGGAAAGACGCGGACATCTCGGACAGGTTTTACCGCGAGCTTGAGTTCGGCACGGGAGGACTGCGCGGTGTTATTGGGGCGGGTACCAACCGAATGAACGTCTACACTGTCCGCAAAGCAACGCAGGGAATGGCGAACTATCTGCTGAAAGCGTTCCCAAACAAACCGCTGTCGGTTGCAATCGGCTTTGACAGCCGTATCAAGTCCGACTACTTCTCGAGAGAAGCGGCGGCGACACTCGCGGCAAACGGCATAAAAGCGTACATCTACCCCGAGCTGATTCCAACGCCAATGGTCAGCTTCGCTGTCCGCCGACTTGGGTGTGACGCGGGCATAAACGTCACGGCAAGCCACAATCCCTCGAAGTTCAACGGGTACAAGGCATACGGAGCGGACGGCTGCCAAATGACAATCGACGCGGCTGACGCGGTGCTTGCCGAGATAAACGCGCTTGATATCTTCACCGATGTGAAGACGAAAGACTTTGACGCGGCGGTGAAAGCAGGCGAGATAGCAACGATTGATTCAGACGTCAACGAAGCCTATTATGCCGAAGTGAAGAAGCAGTCGGTTCACCCCGAACTGCCTGCTACATCAGGGCTGAAAGTCGTTTACACACCGCTTAATGGTGCCGGCAACAAACCTGTGCGGCGTATTCTTTCCGATATCGGGATAAAAGATGTTATCGTTGTGCCCGAACAGGAGAACCCGGACGGCAAGTTCCCGACTTGCCCGTACCCGAACCCCGAGATACGTGAGGCTCTGCAAAAAGGGCTTGACCTCTGCGACACAGTTAAACCCGACTTGCTTCTCGCAACCGACCCCGACTGCGACCGCGTGGGTATCGCTGTGCCTGACGGTCAAGGCGGCTATGCGCTCTTCAGCGGCAACGAAACAGGCGCAATGCTTCTTGAGTACGTAATCAAAGAGAGAATCGCCAAGGGCACGCTGCCGAAGAACCCCGTTGCGGTTAAGTCGCTTGTGTCCACCGCCCTTGCCGACAAGATATGCGCTAAATACGGCGTGGAACTGCGCAACACTCTCACGGGTTTCAAGTTTATCGGGGAGCAGATAGGTTTGCTTGAAGCAAACGGCGAAGAGGAGCGGTTCGTGTTTGGCTTTGAAGAAAGCTACGGTTATCTTGCAGGCAGCTATGTCCGTGACAAAGACGCGGTTATCGGCTCAATGCTCATTTGCGAAATGGCGGCGTATTATCGCAGCAAGGGCGTGTCGCTCATCGAGGCGCGTAAACATATTTACGATGAATATGGCTATTACCTGAACGGGCTTGACAACTTTGCCTTTGAGGGCGCGGCGGGAATGGAAAAGATGAAGTCGCTGATGAATAAAACCCGTGAGTCGTACCCGAAAGAAATCGCGGGGTATAAAGTCACCGAGTTTATCGACTATGAAAACAGATATAAACTTGATATCGCAAGCGGCGTGAAAACGAACCTTGATTTGCCTGCTTCCGATGTGCTGGAACTTGGGCTTGAAGGTGCTAACAAGCTCATCGTTCGGCCTTCGGGGACTGAGCCGAAAATAAAGATTTATTACACGGCGGTCGGCACATCGTTTGAAAACGCGGCTGATATCCAAGGGAATATCGCGAAAGATTTCAAGGCGTTTTTCTTGGATTAAGTTGGGAATAAATAAACTCAGTGTGTGTCCGACGACGGAGCGGAACACACACTGAGTTTATTCAATACTGCTAATAGCGGCGTTCGCTCCGCTTTGTGGGTAAAATTATAGAAGCAAAAGATGAGTTTTTGAAAACAAATATGGCAACGTGAAATCAACATATCGTGAATTTACCGATTTTGAGCAATGCCGATTATTAGTATCCTCCTCAGCTTGTGGCGTTGCAGCAAATCGCAAATGACGCGAAAAGAATAACAAAACTTGTCCCAAAGCTTGACATCTCTTCAAAAATATGGTATAATGATATCGTGGTGTCGTTATACCCATTTTGCGTTCACGCAAATGTTTGCTTAAAGAATATCAAAATCGAAGGAGTAAGTTTATGAAGAAGTATGTATGTCCTGTTTGCGGTTACGTCCACACCGGGGACGAGCCCCCCGCGAAGTGCCCGCTCTGCGGTGTTCCCGGCGCAAAGTTCACGGTGCAGGAAGCCGAAGCCGCACCCTCCCCGTCAACCCCCGACACAGGAGCGAAAGCCCCGGCCAAAGGGCTTCAGTTTGCCGACGAACACCGAATCGGCATTGCCGCGGGCGTTGACCCAGAGGTGCTTGAGGGGCTTCGCCAAAACTTCAACGGCGAATGTATGGAAGTCGGTATGTATCTCGCAATGAGCCGTCAAGCTGACCGCGAGGGTTTCCCCGAGGTAGGCGAAGCCTACAAACGTATCGCGTTTGAAGAAGCGGAGCATGCGGCAAAGTTTGCCGAGCTTCTCGGCGAGGTGGTCTATGCCGACACCAAGAAGAACCTTGAGGCGCGCGTTGCGGCTGAACACGGCGCGACACAAGGCAAGCTTGACCTCGCGAAGAAAGCAAAGCAGCTGAACTACGACGCGATTCACGACACAGTGCACGAGATGTGCAAAGACGAGGCGCGTCACGGCAAGGCGTTTGAAGGACTTCTTGGCAGATATTTCTCCTAAGTCGCTTCTACATAAAAGAAACCTATCCTGTTGGATAGGTTTCTTTTTGTGATTAGTTATAGTTGCGGTTATGCGTCGCAAAGTACGCTTGCTCCTCGGCGCTCCACTCTTTCCACGGTTCGTGTATAATCCCGTCCTCATCAACATCAATCTCATATCGGTCGTAGAAATACGCGTCGATGATGTTGCGTATCATATACCGTGAGAAGTCGCTGTTCTCAAGCACCACACCAAACGCGATTACGGGGTCGTGCGCCGGGTAATACCCCGTTATCGTTGAATTGTAGAGTCCGCCACCCGCTTCGGGTGTGCCTGTCTTGCAGGCGGCGCGGTCGGGCAGATACTTCAGTTGATGTTTCGATAAGTCATAAGGCGGCCACGCCCAGTTATCTGTAACCGATATCATTCCCTCACGGATAGCAGACCAGATATCGGGTTGGCCGAGGAGAAACTCGTCGGCAATTATCGGCTGTGTTTCATAAATCAGTTTGTCGCCGCTGTAGTTCCAGACCGAGTCAACGATATACGGCTTATACCTCACGCCGTTGTTTGCAAGCATCATTGCCTGAACAGCGAGGTTCATCGGTGTGATGTAGGTTTCGCTTTGTCCAATCGCAGCCTGCACTATGTCCCCTTCTGTGAACTCGTTGCCTGTTTGCTCAAGATACTCGGCAGGCGTCGTCATTCTGCTCACATTGCCGCCTATCTCAAGCCCGAGGTCCTGCCCAAAGCCAAAATGCGACGCTGTGTCGGCAAGGCTGTCTATTCCCGTTTTCCTCCCCGCTTCATAGAAGAATATGTTGCACGACACCTGAAGAGCATATCGCAGGTCAATCGAACCGTGGGTGCCTGTGCATCTCGGTTTGAAGTCCGTGAACGCTTGATACACTCCCGTGCAGGTAAACCGTGTCGCCGGTGTCATCACGCTTGCGGCGAGAGCGGCAGTCCCGGTGATGGTCTTGAATGTAGAGCCGGGGCGGTACAGCCCGTATATTGCGCGATTGTACAGTGGGTTCAGCGGTTCATTCAGCACCGCTGAATAGTCGGTCATCATATCGTTGATGTCATAAGACGGATACGAAGCCATTCCCAGCACCTTCCCCGTCTTGACTTCAAGCACAACCACCGCTCCTCCCTCGGTGTTTAGCCCGCGTTGATAATTCTTGACCGGCATAACCTTGTCGCTGTTATGCAGAAAATGTATTTCATCTGCAAGTATCTGCTGCAGCCTATCCTGAAACTCGCTGTCTATCGTCAGACGCACGCTGTTGCCGGGTTTCACCTCGGTGGTCATCTCATCTGATATGACCGAGCCGCTTTTGTTCTTGATTATCTGTCTTGTGCCGTTTGTCCCGCGCAGTATTCCCTCCATTGCCGACTCCACGCCGCTTTTGCCGAGTGTGTCGTTGTAGAAATACCCGCTGTCTTTCAGCTTAGCGTACTCGTCCTCGTCTATCGCGCCGATTGTGCCGCGAATGTGCGGCGCGGTCGCCCCGTCCTCATAGACACGGACAGGTTCTTCGATGATATCGAACCCGGGTAATTCTAACCCACGTTCTTTCACGCTCATCACCGCGGTAAACGACACATCTTTCGCCACAATAAACGGCGTTTTGAACGAAAAGTCTTTCAGCTCCATTTCATAGCGTATGTCGGCGATTGCGCGCGCCGTGTCGTCGTCGTATGCGTCGGATATACCGTAGAGCCGCCTCATCTGGCTCACGCAGTTGTCAACCGTCGCGTCGGCGTTCAGCTGAAGACGCTGCCGAAACGCCGACAATCTCTCGTCGCTTTCCGTCGTGAACTTGTACGGTTTCGTCATAGTTATCGGTGCGGACACGGCGCGTGTTATGCCCGACGCTTTCAGCACAGGCAGTGCCGCCGCCAACACTTCGTTCTCTTTCCCGTCAGGGAGAAACGCCCGTTGAACAATGATTGTGTAAACAATGCGGTTGGTGTTAAGCACGCGCCCCTCGCTGTCGAATATCTGGCCGCGTGCCGCCGCTGTTGTTTGCTCCGCTGTGTAGGTTTTGTCGGCTGTTTCAGCGTAAGTAAGCGCGTTGACGACTTGAATCGACATAAGTCTGGCAACGCAAAGAAACAGCGCGACCGCCGGGAGAAACGCGATAATCGTGTATCTTGATATCGAATCGACTTTCTTTAGACTGAATCTGTGACTGCCGCCTATCTTGTTGTTATTCTTCATCATAATCCTCATCGTTTTCACTGTGCGCTATCGCCACGCGCCTGTCGTCCTCGCCGAATTTGCGGCAAATAAACTTGACAAGAAAGTAAAGCAGCGGTGCAAACAAAGCCGCACCCGCGTAAGCGGGAAAAATATACTTGTCGGCGACCAAGCTGACGTTCTCATATCCCCAGACAAGATAGTTGAAGGTGTAGTCCATAAGCCCAAGCCAGAGGCAAGCCGCCGCCGTGATAAGCAGGTGGTTGACAAAGCTTTGCCTGATAAGGTGCGTGACTAAGAGCGAGTTAGCGGCGCAGAAGATAAGCAGCCACAAGGCGGTCATTCCAAAGAGGTGTCCGCTTGCCGCGTCTATCCCAAGCCCGCATAAAGCACCGAACACGCCTGCTGTCAGCTCACTCTCTCTCATTGAAACGGCGGTTGCAAGCGGAACAAGAAAGAGCGGTTGCCAAGTGTCAAACACACCGCCTGCCATCACCGAATACAACAACAAAAACGCCGCCAAGAAGAGCAGGCGGCGCGTGATGTTCATCAGGCGTTCGCGACGAGTGGATTTACGGCGGTTTGTTTTAAGGCTCACTTGTGGTTTTTTTCGTTCCTATCACTATGAACACGTCGGTTATAACGTGGATATCAACAGCGGGGACAATGGCGACATAAAGCGACAAGCCGTTGTCGCCCGGCTCAGTGCTCTCGACTGTGCCGACGACCAAGTTCGGCGGGAAAATGCTCTCCGCTGACGTCACGATGATGTCGCCGGGTTTTATGTCGGCGTGGCTGTCGATGAAACCCATACGACAACGGTTTTGGCTTGCCCAATCGATGTTGTTGTCAATCACGCCGACTGTCTTGTTCCTCGCGGAACTGACGCCGACACCGACCTCGGGTGAAAGAAGCGTCGCCACTTTCGCGTAATCGGGTGCGACTTCCGTCACCTTGCCGACTAACCCTATCTCGGTGAACACGGGGTCGCCGGGCTTTATGCCGTCGTCGCTTCCCCGATTGACCGTGAAGCCGCCGAATACATCGTTCGCGTTTCTCGCGATTATCTCACACGGCGGTGCCCAGACAAACTCGGCACGTGTTTCGGCAATGCCGAGCATTTTCTTCAGTTGTTCGTTTTCTTTTTCGGTTTTCTCTTTGTCGTTCACTTCCGTCCACATATCGGACAGTTGTTGCCGAAGCAACAGGTTCTCGCGTTTATACTTCTCCGCGTTGACGATACGGTCGAGCCTGTCCTCGGCGAAATCCGACAGCTTTGACATTGCCGTGGTGAACGGCGACGTGACAAACTGAAAGGCGCGTTCGGGTGCGGAAGCGGTGCCACCGGACACAGCGGCGTAAACCGCGACGCCGATAAGCCCCGCCGCAATGAATATCAGTATCTTAAAACGTACGCTCTTGAAGAAATCTTTCATTTATATTTAATATTTAGCGTCGTCGTCGGCAAGCACGTCAGTCAACTTGTCGATGTTTTCAAGCACCTTGCCTGTGCCGTCGGCGACGCAGTCGAGCGGCCGCTCGGCAATCTTGACGGGCATGTGGGTTTCCTCATTGATGAGGATATCAAGCCCCTTAAGAAGCGCGCCTCCACCGGCAAGCATTATCCCCGTGTCTATGATATCGCTTGATAATTCAGGCGGAGTTTTCTCGAGCGTCGTCTTGATTGCCTCGATGATATGACTCAAGGGTTCAACCAACGCCTCGCGTATTTCCTCGCTTGTGATAGATATGTTCTCGGGCAGACCGTTCAAGAGGTTGCGCCCCTTGATGTCCATACTTTCTTCTTTTTCGGCGTACTTGTGTGCCGAACCGATGTTTATCTTGATATTTTCGGCGGTTCTGTCGCCGATAAGCAGGTTGTACTTCTTCTTCACATACGCGATTATCGCCGCGTCAAACTCGTCGCCTGCCACTCGGACAGACTTTGACGTGACGATACCGCCGAGTGAGATAACCGCGACTTCGCTGGTGCCGCCCCCTATGTCTACTATCATACTGCCTGTCGGTTCCTCAACAGGCAGCCCCGCCCCGATAGCGGCAGCCATCGGCTCCTCAATGATAGACACGCGCTTCGCTCCCGCGTTTTGCGCCGCTTCTTTGACGGCACGGCGTTCCACCGCCGTAACCCCCGACGGTATGCAGATGACGACTTTCGGGCGCACCCACGAGCGATACTTCATTGCTTTGCGGATAAACGCCTGAAGCATACTTGTCGTCATATCAAAGTCAGCGATAACGCCGTCTTTCAGCGGACGCACCGCCTTGATACTGCCGGGCGTACGCCCGATAACGTCTTTCGCTTCTTGCCCGACGTAACGAACGCGGTCGGTTTTGAGGTCCACCGCCACCACGCTCGGTTCACGAATGATTATACCTTTGCCGCGCATATAAACAAGTGTGTTTGCTGTGCCGAGGTCTATTCCGATGTCTTTCGAGAACATTTTTGCTCCAATTGCTTTTGTTTCTTTGATTAGCTTGTCCGTTTTGCCGCATATTGCATAGAATGAAAGGGCAAAACCATACTTACATACTATTTTACCATAATATTTGGTTATTTACAATGATTATTCGGGTTTTTCGCAAACTTTTGCTCGTGTTTATCCGACAATTTTCGTTGTATACTCCTTAACAGGTTAAACTTTCAGTTTAACCTCTGCCGCTTCGCGGCAATTGGCTACGCCGCCAAGTTAATCCGCACACAAGCGTAACACGCCGCTTCACGGCGTGGGCACTTCGCGCCGCACATAAAAACTCGGTGAGTTTTTATGTGGTTACGCGGTATATAGTAGGTTAAATTAAAAACGCTAAAGCGCTTTCAGCGGCTACCGCTCCGCAGGAGCGGATTTAACCGTCCTGATACGCCGCTTCGCCGCGTGGGCGCGTATGCGCCCAAACTTAAAAACACTTAAGTGCTTTTAAGTTAAACGGCTATATCACACTTTCTCGAACTGCGAGTTGTAAAGCACCGCATAGTCGCCGCCTCTCGCTAAAAGCTCCTCGTGGGTGCCTTGTTCGGTGATATCTCCGTCTTTCATATGAAGAATGAGGTCGGCGTTTCGTATTGTCGAGAGCCTGTGGGCGATGATGAAACTCGTTCTCCCACGCATAAGCACGTCCATTGCCTGCTGGATTTTCTCCTCCGTCATCGTATCGACTGAGCTTGTCGCTTCGTCAAGTATCAGTATCTTCGGGTCGGCAAGGACGGCGCGGGCTATCGTCAGCAACTGCTTTTGTCCGCTTGAGATGTTGCTTGATTCTTCATTCAGTTCCATAGAATATCCGTTTGGCAGCGACATAATGAAGTGGTGCGCGTCCGCTGTCTTTGCCGCCGCAATGACTTCCTCGTCCGTCGCTCCGTCTTTACCGTAGCGGATATTCTCCATTATCGTGCCGCCAAACACCCACGTGTCTTGCAGCACCATGCCAAATGCCTGCCGTATGTCGTGGCGGCGGAAATCACGCAAATCAATGCCGTCAGCTGTTATCTTGCCGCTTTGCACCTCATAAAAGCGCATAAGCAGCTTGATAACCGTCGTTTTGCCCGCACCCGTGGCGCCGACTATCGCTATCTTCTGCCCCGCTTTTACGTTTGCCGAGAAGTCCTTGATAATCACCTTGTCGTCTGAATACCCGAAGTGGACGTGTTCAAACGTGATGTTCCCCTTAACAAGCGACACGTCAGCTTGCTTGCCTTCGTCTGACGCTTCTTCTTCTTCGCCCAAAAACGCAAAGATTCTCTCTGCCGCCGCCGCTAATGACTGAAGCTGCGTTGAAGCCTGCGCCACTTGACTAAGCGGCTGTGTGAACTGCTTCACGTACTGTATAAACGCTTGTATTGACCCAACCGTAATGCTCCCTGTCACCGCGAGATAACCGCCGACTGCCGCCACCGCGACATAGCCGATGTTGCCGATGAAGAACATAATCGGCATCATAAGCCCCGAGATGAACTGCGACTTCCACGCCGAGGTGTAGAGCCGCTCGTTGTCCTCGTCAAAGTCAGCCGTCACTTTGTCCTCCGCGTTATAGGCGCGCACTATTGTCTGCGCCCCAAACACTTCTTCTATCTGGGCGTTGACGTGCCCGAGGTATTCTTGATGAGTGGCGAAATACCCGTGTGAGTGCTTCATCATAAAGCCCATTATGACGCCCGAAAGAGGCAGGATAATCAGCACTATCAATGTCAGCTTCCAGTTGATAGTGAACATCATTATCGATATCCCGACAAGCGACACAAAAGACGTGACAAGCGAGGTGAAACTCTGGTTCAGTCCTTGTGCCAAAGTGTCGATATCGTTTGTGATAATCGAGAGGGTTTCACCTGTGTTTGTGCTGTCGAATTTACGAAATGGCATACGGTGAATCTTCGCGCTGATTTCATTGCCGAGGCGATAGGCAAGCGTTTGCGCCACATCGGCCATTATCCAGCCGCTGATTGCCGACAGCAAAGCGCTGACGATATAGAGAGCCAGCACAAACAGCAGAATCTCGGCTATCTTGTCAAACGCAATGCCGTTGCCGCCGCTCATTTTGCTGACTAACCCGTTGAAGAGTTCGGTCGTTGCTGTGCCGAGGATTTTCGGCCCGACTATCGAGAATACCGTGCTGCCGATTGCCGCTAAGAATATCAAGATGAGTCGCCCCTTGAACGCCGCCATTCGTTTGAACAGCTGCTTCATTGACCCCTTGAAGTCTTTCGCTTTCTCCATCGGCATTCCGTCAAAGCGGGGCTTGCCGACCTTGGCTCTGTTGCGGCGCACTTCCGCGGCGCGTTGGTTTCTGTTTGGTGTTGATGTGTTTGGCATTGTTTTACTCATTTATGCATTAACTGTGTGGACTTACGCTAACTCGGCGCTCGACAGCTGCGACTTCGCGATATCGCGGTAAACGTCGCACTTCACCATAAGTTCCGAGTGCTTGCCTATCCCGACGACTCTGCCTTCGTTCAGCACCACGATTCTGTCCGCGTTGATGACTGTGCCGATTCGTTGGGCGATTATTATCGCGGTTGCGCCGTCAAGTTTGCTTCGCAGCGCCTTCCGAAGTGCCGTGTCTGTTTTATAGTCAAGTGCCGAGAAGCTGTCGTCGAAGATATAGACCTCGGGGTTCTTGGCGAGAGCGCGCGCGATTGACACACGTTGCTTTTGCCCGCCCGACAGGTTCGACCCCGCTTGTGACACCTCGTATTCCAGTCCGTCCTCGTTTTCCGCGATAAAGCCCGTCAGTTGCGCTGTCTTTGCAGCTTCGGTCACTTCGTCGTCGGTCATCTCACCGTTGTGGTCAGAGTAAGCTATGTTTGTGGCAAGCGTACCGGAAAACAACACGGCTTTTTGTGAAACGTACCCGATTTTCTCACGCAAAGATTTCTGTGACACAGTCCTCACATCTGCGCCGTCAACGAGAACCGAGCCTTCGGTTGTGTCGAAGAAGCGAAGTATCAGTCCCACCAATGTCGTCTTGCCCGAACCTGTCGAACCGATGATTGCGGTTATCTCACCCGGTTTGCTCTTGAAGGATATGTCGGTCAAGGCATTTTCTTCCGCGCCGTCATACTTGAATGACACATTATTAAACTCGACAGTACCGCGTAAGTTCTTGTCGAACTCACTTGGCGAAGCGGGGTCGTGAACAGACGGCTCTTTGTTCAGTATTTCGGCGATACGCCCTGCCGCAATCATTGCCCTCGGCAGAACAATCGACATCATTGATATCATCAAAAACGCCATAAGTATCTGCATTGCGTACGAGATAAACGCCATCAAGTCGCCGACTTTCAGCGTGCCCGTGTCTATGTACCCCGCGCCTGCCCAGATAATCAGCACACCTGTGCCGTTCATTATCAGCATCATTATCGGGAACATCAGCGACATCGCTTTGTTGATGAAAAGCGACACCTTGGTGAGGTCGAGGTTTGCCGCCTCAAACCGTTTCTTCTCGTGTTCTTCACGGGCAAAAGCACGGATAACAGGTATCCCGTTGATTATCTCGCGTGATATGAGGTTCAGCTTGTCAACCAACTTTTGTATAATCTTAAACTTCGGCAGTGCCGCCAAGAACATCACGATAACAAGCCCAAGGAGAGTCCCGACTGACACGACAATGACCCACGACAGCTCCGTGTCTTGCCTCAGCACCTTTGACAGCGCGCCCACGCCGACAATCGGCGCGTAAAGCAGCATACGAAGAAACATAATCGAGGTCATTTGCACCTGACGAATGTCGTTGGTGCTTCTTGTTATCAGCGAAGCGGACGAAAAGCTGTCGTATTCACGGCTGCCAAACGACAGCACCTTTGTAAACACCGCTTTTCTCAAATCCCTTGCAAACCGCGAGCCGACTTTCGCGGCAAAGAATGTGTTGACACCCGAAGCCGCCATTGCGATAAAAGCGAACGCCACCATTATCAGTCCCGCGTGCAGTATGTAAGCCGAGCTCATATCGCGAAGCAACGTGGTGCTTTCTTCTGCGCCGATATCACGGAACGTGTTCTCTATATCGCTTTTCACAAACTCTTGCGCAAGTTGCGAGGTAATCGCCGTGTCTATACTGTCAATCTTTTCTTTTATGATAACAAGTGTGTTCGGGTCACGAGGGTCAAGCGTGGAGAACTCCGCGCCCATATCGCCGCCTAAATCCGAACCCGAGGAGAAATTCGCGGCGTTATCCATAAAGTAAAGCAACACCTGCGGTGTACGCAGAATGTCGGCGATACGGTTGTTGTTGTCGTCAGTCACTTCGCCCGTGATATGAAGCGCGGTGAACTCTTTGGCAAAGTAGGTGTCTTTGTCACGAAGCAGGTATGCTTCGCCCCCGTCAGACGTATCCGCGTCGCCGTCGGTTGTCCAAAGCGTTTGCTTTGTGTACATTGAGTCGAGGAAAGCCCTGTCGTCGTCATTGTCAAGCAGAAAGTATATTCTGTTCCACGAATCCGCCGATATCAGCTGTGGCGCGCCGGGCACAACGCCCGACTGCTGTATCCCCGTGTTTACTATGTCACTGGTATACTGCGGCAACGACAACTCGGCGTATGCTTGAATCACCAAAGCAAGCACTATCGCCACTATCGCGAGCCAGTCTTTTGCAAGAATTTTGCCTATATGTTTCATCGGATATACCATCATTTCTAAAACGTGTGCATATCAGTATAGCACAAAGTTTGCCTTATTTCAACAGTTGACGAAAAGTTTCACACTTCATACACAAACAAAGCCCATTACAGGCTTTGTTTCTATTTGCTTTGCAGAGATTCCGCTCTTGCGCGAGCGGCAAGGGCTTTTCGGTCGCCCTTGACCTTAGGTGATACGCACAACGTCTACTTCACGTCCACGGAGCGGACCTCACTCATCAAGTTTCAGCACACTCATAAACGCTTCCTGCGGCACTTCAACCGTGCCGAGGCTTCGCATACGCTTCTTGCCCTCTTTCTGCTTCTCAAGCAGTTTCTTCTTGCGTGTGATGTCGCCGCCGTAACACTTGGCAAGCACGTCTTTACGTAACGCCTTGACTGTTTCGCGGGCAATCACTTTGCCGCCGATTGCCGCTTGTATCGGCACTTCAAACAACTGACGCGGTATGTTGTCGCGCAGTTTCTCCACGATTTTTCTGCCCCGTGTGTACGCCTTGTCGGTGTGAACGATGAAAGACAGCGCGTCAACGATGTCGCCGTTCAGCAGAATGTCAAGCTTCACAAGTTTTGACGGAACGAATTCCGACAGTTCATAGTCATAGCTTGCGTAACCTTTGGTTCGTGACTTCAGCGAATCAAAGAAGTCGTAGACTATCTCGTTCAGCGGCAATTCATAATGCAGGTCAACCCGCTTTTCATCGAGATACTTCATATCCTTGAACGTGCCGCGCCGCTCTTGGCACAGCTCCATTATGCTGCCGACATAATCGGACGGCGAGTAGATGTGCGCGTCAGTCACAGGCTCATACGCCTCGATAATTTCGGCAGGCGAGGGGAAGTTGCTTGGATTGTCAATCGTCACTTCTTCGCCGCTTGTCAGCTTCAGCTTATAGACGACCGAGGGTGCTGTCGTGATGATATCAAGGTTGTATTCCCGTTCAATTCGTTCTTGAATAATCTCCATATGAAGCAGCCCCAAGAATCCACAGCGAAACCCGAAGCCAAGCGCAACCGAACTGTCGGCGGTGAAAGTCAGCGACGCGTCGTTCAGGCTCAGCTTATCGAGAGCGTCTCGTAAGTCGCCGTACTTCGCTCCGTCCGCAGGATAAATGCCGCTGAACACCATTGGTCGAACCGACTTGTATCCCGGCAAAGGCTCGCTTGCCTGTCTGTCGGCGTGGGTTACCGTATCGCCGACTTTCGTGTCGCCGATTGACTTGATTGAGGCAGCGATATAGCCGACGTCCCCTGCCGAGAGCGTGCCGCTTGGGATAAGACTTTCCGCTCCCATAAAGCCCGTTTCCGTCACGGTGAACACCGCGCCTGTGGCAAACATTTTTATCTTGTCGCCTGTTTTCACCACGCCGTCTTTCACTCGGACATAGACGATAACTCCCTTGTACTGGTCGTAATAGCTGTCGAAGATAAGGCAGCGAAGCGGCGCGTCGTCGTCGCCTTTCGGCGCGGGGATATCCGTCACGATTCGTTTAAGCACCTCTTCGATGTTCAGCCCGTTCTTTGCTGAAATCTCGGGCGCGTCAAGTGCAGGTATGCCGATTATGTCCTCAATCTCACGCTTTATCTCGTCGGGTCGTGCCGAGGGCAAGTCAATCTTGTTGAGAACAGGCACTATCTCAAGGTTTTGTTCGGTTGCGAGATAAGTGTTGGCAAGAGTCTGCGCTTCAATCCCCTGTGACGCGTCCACGATGAGAAGCGCGCCTTCGCAGGCATTGAGCGAACGGCTGACTTCATAGTTGAAGTCAACGTGACCGGGTGTGTCGATAAGGTTGAAGATGTAGTCCTCACCGTCGTCAGCGTGATACTTCAGCCGAACAGCACGCGCCTTGATTGTAATCCCGCGTTCACGTTCAATGTCCATATTGTCGAGAAGCTGGTCGGTCATATCACGCAGCGCAACCGTGTCGGTTCTCTCGAGTATGCGGTCGGCAAGTGTGCTTTTGCCGTGGTCGATGTGTGCGATAATGCAAAAGTTTCTGATGTTTTGTTTGTTCACGTTTAGCTATCCTTTTAGATATTCTTCAAAGCCGTCCGCTATCGCGTTCGCTATTCCTGTCTGGTGAATCGGGTCAGCGAGTGCCATCGCGTCCTCCATATTCCCAACGAAACCCGTTTCAACAAGTATCGACGGAAAATCGGGCTGAAGGCAGACGTCCCAGTAGTCGTACTTGGCTCCGCGATTCTTGTTTGCTCCGTCAGAGTAGACGTTCTTGGTGAAATACTTCGCGATGTTTGCCGACACCGACTCGGCGAGGGGTTCGGCAAACGGATTGTAGTAATACGCTTCGGTGCCTCGCACCGTGTCGTCCCCCGCGATTTTGTTTGCGTGAATCGAGATGAATATATCGCAGCCGTATTCACGAGCCAGCAGCGGTCGCGACTTCGTGAGGATAAAGTCTTGCTCGGTCGTCAGCCGCACCGCCTTTGCTCCCCGTTGCTCAAGCACAGTCACTAACTTCTTTGCTATGGCGAGGTTCGTTTCTTGTTCAATCACTTGGCCAATCGCGCCCGGGTCAAGTTTGCCCGCTTCTTTTCCGTAACCGTGACCGGGGTCGATAACCACCGTCAGCCCCGACAACGACGAGCCAAGACACTTGAACGTCAGCGTCAGCTCGCTCCCATTGTAAGAAGCAAAGTTGCCGTAGTATTTCCCCGCTGTCCGCAGTTTCAGCTTCATACGGAACTTCGGCACGCCGTCAACAGTCATCTGCTCCCACTCGCCGCTTGAGAACAGCGGGTTGTCGCTCAAGTTCGGGATTTTAGTAACAGAAGTCACGCTGTCAAACGTGATGTAGACGTAGTCACAGGTGCGGAAATTCCCGATGTTGAAGTCGCCGCCCCATTCAGAGAAGAAGCCGCTGATTCCTGTTTCGGCGTTGAACGCGACAGGCGTGTCGAGTGAAAGCTTGAAGTAAACGTCGCCGTTTAGCACGCCCGCTTCCTTGAAGTTCAGCGCGTTCTCCCCGATACCGAAGCCGTCAATCAGCGACACGTCAACGTCGCGGTATCTCCTGCCCGACAGTGATGTGAAGAAGCCGCTGACCGTACTCTTGAGGTAGTCAAGCGAACCGGGCGGCACCCAACCAAACTGCGGATTGTAGACAGTACCCGATGTTTTCGCGTCGAAAGTCCTCGTCAAGTCGGTGTTGGCGCGGATAAACGTCACAGATTCACTTGCGGTTTTAATCGGCTCTATCCGACCGACGACTTCGCTTGTGCCCGCCGTCCGTTGGTCGTAGAGTTCCGCTTTGATATCGGTTTTCGGCGGTTCGGGCTTGGCGTTCACGGTGACGCTCGCCCCCGTCATTGTCCGTGAATAACCCGAGTATGACCCCGTGATTTCAATGGTGCCGAGGTCTTGCGTCAATCCCGCAATGCCTTCGGGCGCGGTGAACGATCCCGTGAAGTAAGCGTAAGATGTGTTGGCGTCGTCGTCTTTCAGTGCCGCCGCCATTTCTTTCAGCTTAACGCTTTTGTTTCCAAGCTTCGCCGTCACTTTCGCGCCCTTGTAGGCAATCGCTTGAATCTGTATCTTCACTCCGCCGTCAACAGTGAGCGACGCGCCCTCTTTGATTGACGGCTCAAGCTCTTTCAATGCGATAATCTTGCGTTCAATGTTGTAGTTGTAGGTTTTGCCTTTGTGTGTTATCGTAAAGCGGTTCTTCCCGATAGCAAGCGGCTTTTCAAAGTAAAAGTTGCCTGCTTTGTTCAGCGTTATCTTGGAATCGTTGAAGAACACCTCAAAGTTTGGGTCAAACTTGCCCGAAAAATCCGCAACGGGTTCATAGGTGACGAACGACAGGTTCTTCGGTGAATACATCGTGAGGTCGGTGAAAAGGCTTTGCTCGTCAATCGTTTCTTCAAAATAGCGTTTCAGCGTGTCGGTCGTGTTCATCGGGTTACGGAGCAGCGAGTCGGTGCTTGCAAACACCACGCCGCGATACGACACATTGTCTTTCGCCACCGCGAGTTGCCGCAGCAACTGGTCCTCGCCGCCCCAACCTTGCTCTGACGAGCCGAGCTTGCTGTTGTCGACCAACTGATAAAGCGGCAGGTTGCCGTTTGCAGCAATCTCGCCAAACCGCGACAGGTTGTCCTCAAACGAACCGTCAACCGTCGTCCCGCTTGACTCGGCGAGCAGAAAATCAAACGCGCCATCGTCAATCAAGTTTGCCGCCGCTTCACCGCCGTTTTTGTCGGCGTAATAGCCGCAGATGAAAGCGTTGTCGGTGCCGCGAATCACATCGGCGGCTGTCTTGGCGAACAATGCTTCACGCGATACACGCCAGTTGTCAAACCCCACGGCTGTGCCGGACCGCATATAGGCGGCATAGTCGTCGCGTTTTGAGCGGTCGAGGTTCTTCAGCACTATCGCTTCAGCTTGATACTTCAGTGTGAAGCGGTGAATTTCCGACACCAAGCGGTCGAGTTCCGACAGCTTTTTATCGCCGCCTTGAATGAGAAGGTCAACGTCAAGGGAGAGAATGACGTTAAGGCTGTTCATTCTCGCGGCTGTCAGTATCCGCGAGAGGTCGTCGCCTGTTTTGTTCATATCAGTGGTGTACAAAGGAACATCATCGGGTGAGGTATCAACAAGCACCGTGTTCATTCCAAGGTCAAGCATAAACGGAAACGTCACGTCCGCGCCCGATTCGCCGCCATACTGAAAGGCGCGCAAATTATACGGTAAGCTGCCGCGTTGCTCCACGGCGGTGCTTCTCGTTTCGTTTTGCGAGAACAAGGGCGACGTTTCTGTCAGCGTCTCGTCAAAATCTGTGGGCTGTTCGGCAAACGCGCCGCTAGTGGCGGTCAGCCAAACAGACAGGCAGAGCAGAGTTGCGGTTAGTTTTTTCATAGGTTAGAATAAGAATGAAACTTCCTTTTTCATTGCTTCGGTGGCATAGCCGGTTGTGAACATAAAGTTGTAACTATAAAGCGTGTATCCCCAAAGCGACTGCGACTCTATCAAGTCGATTTGCTTTTTCACTATGCCGCTGTCGGTTTGCCACTCGAACTTGCCGTCGCCTGCCCACGTGTCCTCCGTGCCCGCCTTGTAGACGCAAAGCGACGGCGCAAGCTTCACGCCCGTGCCTTTAACCAGTGTCGTCCATTCGGCAAGGCACTTGTCAAACGGTGCGCCCGAGTTCTTGAACCCGTAGTAGATTTGCGGCAGCATAATATCACAGTAGACAGTTGACGACGACCAGAGCTTCACGTCGGCATAAAGTGTCGAGTAGTTGTTCCCGACGTTGCCTTGAGGCGCAATGCCAAACAGCTTGCCTTGCTTGTTGCAGGCGGCGCGCATTTGCTTCACCACATCGGTGCAGTTGTCAAAGCGAAAGGCGCTGAGGTCAGCTTTGCCGCTTGCTTCAAACGACTGCTTATCGAAAGATTTGTCTGTCGTCGGATAGAAGTAGTCGTCGATTATCACTCCCGCAATGTCATAGTTAGCGGCGAGTTCGGCGGCGCCGTTTGCAATCAGCGTGCGTACATCGGCGTAACCCGGGTCGAGGTAGTAATACGTCCCCACCTTGACCGCGTGGCTTTGCTGAATCGTTTTGATAAGAGTGGGCGACTCGGTGCGAAACGGATTGACCCACGCATAGAGCGTTATGCCTTGGGCTTTCGCCACGTCGCACATCGCCGACAGAGCGTCAAACGAGGCGTTTCCACCGATGTAGCCGTCATAAAAGCGGCTGTTCGGGTAGTAATCCGACCAATAAAGCGCATCGCCGAACGGACGAACGTGAACGATTGCGGTGTTCGCCCCGACCGTCTTGATGTCGTCAAGCATTGCGGAGAACGACTGCTTGAACTGCGACTCCGATTTGCCGAGCAGTATCGGCGACAACTCTATGTAAGAGAACCACACCGCTTTGATTGCCGTTTTGTCTGTCGCCGAGGGTGGTGCGGTAGTTAATGACGTGACCGCTGACGTTTCAGCAGCTGTAGTTTGCTTTGCGGTAGTTGTGGTTTTAGGCTTTGTCGCGGAAGTAGCGGGTGAAGTGGTGGTTTCACGAGGTGGTTTGGTGGTGAGGCCTGTGGTTTGCTTTGTTGTTGAGATGTAAGCAGATGTTGTATCTTGAGTTGTATCTTGATGTGATGAAGTAGTCGGCGGCAAAATCAGCGGCGGTGTGTCGGCGGAAACGGTTTCCACTTCCGAATGATACTCAACACCGACATAACTGCCTGCGTTCACCGCTTGAACGCGTTCGTCGGCATAGCAACCGGTTAAAGCCGTTGCTGTCATCACAGCCGCAAGCAACGCGTGTCTTGGTCGTAACCGCACGTGAGTCACCTTTCCTTTTATGATGTTTATCTCGCGAACGTGGCTTGAGGTTACGCGCTTCCTCGAATCCGGCCGCCCCGACGCCGCGCCGCAGGCGCGGCAGGCACGCTTCGCGTGCCCACGGGCGAAGCCCGTGTCGGGGCGGCCGGATTTGAGGAAGGGCTATGCCTTAAACGAATCCTTCACCACAACATCGCTTAGCCACGCCCCAACGAAGTTCCCAAGGAACACAGCGGGCAAAGTCACGGCGCGAATGAAACCGTCGCCGTTTAATCCGCCGAGTGCGATGTAAAACGCTTCAGCGACGACGTGACGAAACCCGCAGGCAACGAACGCCGTTATAAAGAGGGCAAGCAGAGTGAACGCGAGAATCGGCTGTTTGTCTTTGAATCTAAGATACGCAAAGACACCGCAGGATATGAAGAAGCCGCAACCTATCGCGGCGGCAAACGGAAGCAGAACTATGTCGTTCAGGTTGAGGTCAAAGGAACGAAGCTCGTATGATATACCGCAGAAGTAAGCGACCACAGCAACTGCCGCCGCTCCTATGAAGTTGCCGAGGAGAGCGACGAATATCTCATAGAACTTGTACTTCTTCCTAAGTGCAAGCGGGATAACCCGCGTGACAAGCTTGTCGGCAAACAAAACGCAAAGGATTATCCCTGCGGCAAACGCGGGCGCAAACGCCGTTGCTTTATAAAATACCGCGCCGAGGCTTATGAACGCCCCGGCGTATATGGGGTTCTTCATTGCTGTCATTCCCCTTGTTGTAGTTTCCGAAGCTCACGCGCACGCTTTGCGTACTCGCGTTTCGCTGATTTCTTTTCCTGCTTTAGTTTAAGTATCTCGTCGTAATGTGCCAATAAGTACTCGCTCTCGTCCGTGTTCTTATAGAGTTTCGTTCTCTTACGAAAAAGCACAAGGAGAAGCACCGCGACGATTACGCTTGCCGCCGCTACAATCTGTGAGATTTTCATCTCGCCGATGAACAAGCTGTCTGTACGGATACTCTCGATGAAGAACCGACCGAATCCATACCAACCTATGTAGGCAAGGAACACCTGCCCGTCATACTTGCGCTTTCTCCATACCTGCGATATAACAAAGAACCCGACGACGCACCACAAACTCTCGTACAAAAAGCACGGGTGAACCAACGCGTTCTCTCCCGCCAAATAAACAAGCGGGTCCGCGGCAATGCGGTCGCCTGTCATTCCCCACGGCAGACTGCCCGCTGTGGGCGCGCCGTACGCTTCTTGATTGAAGAAGTTGCCCCACCTGCCGATTGCCTGCCCAATGAGGAACACCGAGGCGGCAAGGTCGGCGAACGCCGCGAGTTTCACGCGTTTCACTGCGGCGTAAACGGCGGCGGTGACAAAGCCGCCGATTATCCCGCCGTAAATCGCAAGTCCGCCGTCGCGTATCCCCGTGAACGCCGTGACTATGGTGTAACTGTCGAGATTGAACAGCACATAGTAAAGCCGTGCCATAACAAAGCCGCCGATTGCACCGGCAAACGCTGTGTCGAACACCATATCACTCGGCAGACCCGCGCGTTTTGACCGAGTGATAGCGATGAAGAAGCAGAGAAGCACCGCCGCTGTTATGAGGATACCGTACCAGTAAATCGCGATGTTCCCGACTGTGAACGCGACACGCGAAACGTCGAGGTCAAGCCCGATGTTTGGGAAAGAGATTCTGTTCAAGACACGCTCCCTTGTTTAATCTGTTGGTTTGTCTATTGGTTCTATCACCGACAATGTGGCGTAATCGGTGTTGATTCTGCCGAGCAGCTCCGTCATCTGCCCGATTGTCGCGTCAGCCGCGGTTTCCGCCAAATCAAACGCGCCGCCGTCCTTGAACGCCGCTTCAAGCATTGCAAGCGCAACGCTTTGCACACTGCCGAACTGCTTCACGAATTCACCGTAGGTTTGCTTTCTCACGTTGTTCCATTCGGCTTCGGGTATTCCGTTTAGCTTTGCCGCTTCAAGTGTTTTGATTAACTCGTCGCGCACTTTCTTCGGGTCGTCCGCTTCAAACTCGGCGGTAAGCACAAACGCGCCGCGTGCGTTGAACACGCCTACTCGGTAGTTGCTCTCGCTTATAAGCCGCGACTTCACCGCGTCGGTGTAAAACGACGACGTGTGACCGAGAAGCGTTTCCATCAACATATTATAGAGAACATACAGCTTTGGTGACTCGCTGTCAGAAACGCCGTTTATCTTGAAGCCGAGTGACGCGAGGGGCATTGCGACCTCAAGCTTTTGCGATACATACTTTTCTTTTACGTCGTCGGGTTCTTCGGGAATGATTGTTTCGAGTTTAAGGTCGGGCGCTTCTTTCACGAGTTTGTCGCAAAGGTCAACCACCGTGTCGGGGTCAAAGTTTCCCGCTATCGACAGCACCATATTTCGCGGATTGTAGAACGTGTTGTAACAACGATAGAGCAGGTCTTTGTTTATCTCCGCTATTGACTGCACCGTGCCCGCGATGTCAATGCGGACGGGGTTGCTGTGAAAGATACCTTGCAGTCCGTTGAAGAACACGCGCCAACCCGGGTCGTCGTCGTACATACGGATTTCCTGCCCGATGATTCCTTGTTCTTTCGCCACGTTCTCGTCTGTGAAGTACGGTTCTTGCACAAACTTCAACAGTATCTCAAGGTTTTCCTCAAACTTTTGCGAACAGCCAAACAAGTAAGCCGTCGCGTCAAACGATGTGAACGCGTTGCAGTTCGCTCCTGTCTTGGCAAACAGCGAGAACGCGTCGCACTCCTCACTCTCGAACAGCTTGTGCTCAAGATAATGCGCTATGCCATTAGGCACCGTGATAAAGTCTTGGTCGTTCGCTGTCTTGAAGGTCACGTCGACAGAACCATACTTTGTTCCAAACAAAGCGAACGCTGACGAATAGCCCGGCATAGGAAACAACTTGATTTTCAGCCCTGTTGCGTGGTCTATCTCAATATATTCACCGCCTAAACGCGTGTTCTTGACGATTCGTTTGTTGTTGATTTTACTCATTCCTTTTCCCCTTCCTCGCCGCTCAGCACATAGACAGCCGACAGCTTGACGGCGTTTGCCGCCTCGACAATCTGCTCTCTCGTCACCGCCTCGTATTCAGCAAGCGCCTCAGCCGGCGCAATGACATCACCGCGATAAATCCTGTCGGTATACCACGCCGCAAGTGTCGCGGCACTGTCGTTCACCGTGTTGGTGTCATTTCTAAGTGCCATAAGAGCGACTTCTATGTCCGTGTCGGCAAAGTCGCCGCTTCGCATATCGTCAAGTTGCTTCAGTATCTCGGCTCTTGCTTTACCGATGTTCTCTTTCTCCACGCCGCAGTCAACCGTGAACGTGTCTTTATAGCGGTTGTATCTCGACCAGCAGTAATAGCAAAGCGAGAGTTTCTCGCGAACATTAAGAAACAGCTTTGACGTCACCATTCCGCCGTATATCTTGTTCATAAGGGAGGTCGCGGCTTTGTTTTTGTAGTCGGTTTTCAGTCCGATGACCATCTTGCCTTGCACCACCGACATAATGTCGGTCACTTCGTTCACCGTTTGGGCAATCGGGCTTGCCGTTGTGACACACGGGTCGATATCGCCGCGTGTCAGCGAGTCAAACTCTTTTTGAAAGATAGGCAAGAGATGTGAGAAGCTGTCGCGTCCCACACAGATTATCTCGATACGGGCGTGTGACAGCAGCTCTTTGTACGCGGACAAAAGCGTGCTTGGTGTGAGGGCGTTCACGGTGTCAATCGTGCCGTTTGTGTTGACCGAGAACGGCTCGTTCGGGCACAGCAGCTCTATGCCTTTGTTGTGCGCATATTCCTGCTTGTCGTTCAACTCCGCTTCAATGATACGGATTTGGTTTTGCTTTTCGGTTTCAATGTCGGTGAACACGCCGTTTTGAAACGCAGGCCGGAGGATACAGTCAAGCAGAAGCCCCGCCGCCTGTTCGCTTATCGGCTCGCCCTCAAGGGCAAACTTGTCGCTGATTGAGGACACGGAGAAGTCAAGCAGCGACACATCGCCTAAGCAACCCGCTTCTCCGTGAATCTCGCTGGCATAAAGCGACGCTTCGTAGTTGTGAAAGTCCTTTTCATTCGGGAAAGTCGCGTTCTTCTTCGTTAAAATGTTGGCGAGTAACGCGTAAGCCGCGGCTGTGTCGTTTGACTGCTTCGTCATAAACGCGACTGACACGCGGTTCACCTTGTAGCGGTCGTCGGTGAAAGAGTTGAAGTGAATACCGTCGGCAAGCCGCGTTCTTTGTAAGTTGTTGTCCATCTTTACCTTCCTTGATTTTATAAGTTTGCGTGAGCATACTACTTTATTATAACATATCAAAGATGTGTTATAATTGTGCATCAGAAAGCGGTTGCCCCAAAGGGGCGAGCCCGCGCACACAATGCTGTAATGACACTCATATCTATTATAACACATAACGCGTTATTATGCAACGGCTAATCAGGTGTGACAAGTTTTTGCAACTTTTCGGTTAGGCTCTTGCGTTTTTATATCATAAGGTGTATAATATATAGTCGGTTAAACTCAAAACACTAAAGTGTTTTGAGTTTTCGCCGCGAAGCGGCGGCACGGCTTTGCTCGGCTTCGCTTGCCGACTTAAAACTTGTTAAGTTTTAAGTTAAACGGCTAAATACGCTAAAAATATACTCGATGAGGTGCATTAAAGTGAACTACACGAATCTGACGGAAGAACAAAGGGCGAAACTCTACGCCGAACTTTTGACGGAATACGAAACGCTGAAGTCAAAAAATCTGAAACTCGATATGTCACGCGGCAAACCGGGACCCGACCAACTCGACCTCACCAACGATATGTTGACGCACTGCCTTGATGGCGACCACTTCAGCGAACGTGGCGTTGATTGCCGCAACTACGGCGTGCTTGACGGTATCTTTGAGGCGAAGCGGCTGTTTATGCCAATGCTTGGGCTTGGCCGCTACGAGATAATTATCGGCGGCAACTCCAGCCTGCAGCTGATGTACGACACGATTGCGCGGGCAATGCTGCTTGGTGTGAAAGGCGGCAAACCGTGGCGTGAATCCCCCGAAGTCAAGTTCATCTGCCCCGCGCCGGGTTACGACAGGCACTTCGCGATATGCGAAGCAATGGGCATAAAAATGCTGACGGTGCCTATGACAGACGACGGACCCGATATGGACGAGGTGGAACGACTTGCCGCCTCTGACCCGAATGTCAAGGGTGTTTGGTGCGTTCCGATGTACTCGAATCCCGACGGGATAACCTACTCAGACGAAACCGTGCGCCGCTTTGCTCGCCTGCAACCTGCCGCCGCTGACTTCAGAATCTTTTGGGACAACGCCTATCCTGTTCACCACATATCAGACACTCCCGACACGCTTCTCGGTATCTTGGACGAATGTAAGGCGGTGGGAAGCGAAGATATGGCTTACATATTCGGTTCAACCTCGAAAATTTCGTTCCCCGGCGGAGGACTTGCCGTCATTGGGGCAAGCGAGCAGAACATCGAGTTTTTGAAAGAACAGATGTCGTTTCAAACAATCGGGTACGACAAACTGAATCAACTGCGACACGCGAAGTTCTTCGGCGATTTTGACGGAGTGAAGAAGCATATGGAGCTTCACCGTGCCGTCTTGAAACCGAAGTTTGACGCAGTGCTTGAGGTGTTGCGACGTGACTTGACGGGTATTGGCGAGTGGCGAGAACCAAACGGCGGCTACTTCATCTCGTTCAACGCGCCAAACGGCACAGCAAAGCACATTGTGCGGCTTTGCAAAGACGCGGGCGTCGTGATGACGCCTGCAGGCGCGACGTTCCCGTATGGGCGCGACCCGCTTGACAGAAACATTCGTATCGCACCGACTTACCCGCCGCTTGATGAGTTGAAGCAAGCAATGGAGATATTCTCGGTCAGTGTGAGATTGGCGGCGTTGTCGTGATTGTTTTAGTTTAACATTCAATGTTATGCTGCGAAGCGGCGGCACGGCAGTCGCTTTAGCGTTTTTAATTTAACCTACTATAAAAAACACAATAAACAAACTCCCACTTTATATAAAAAGTGGGAGTTTTTGCAATATATTTCTTGACATACGCGTAAACTTGTGATATACTTGAGTCAAACATTTGAACACTTGTTCAAATGTACAACTATTCAAACAAGTTTGCAAAGGAGTGACACCATGAACGAGAATCTTAACGAGAATTTGAACGAAAACCTAAACGAGAACTTAGGAATAGAAGAAAACGAAGAGGAATATTTATGCGAAGAAACCTGTGAACACGAGGACAACATCGCGGTGGTGAAGTCGCAACTTCTCCCCGACCGAGTGGTCGCCGATATGTCGTCGTTCTTCAAGGCAGTCTGCGGTGAAACAAGCCTGCGGATTCTCGGCGCTTTATCCGTGTCGCAACTCTGTGTTTGCGACATTGCCGCTGTGCTTTCGCTCTCCGTGTCCTCGGTGTCGCACCAACTGCGGATTCTGCGGCAGGCACAGCTTGTCAAAAGCACACGGAAAGGCAAAACCGTGTTCTATTCGTTGGCTGACGAACACGTCACAACGATTATCGGCAACGCGCTGAAGCACGTGACTGAACAGAAAGGCGGCGAATAAGTATGACCGACAAGCAAAAGTTTTATCTTCGGTTCGGCGCGTCCGCTGTGCTTTTGCTCACGGGGCTTGTGCTTGAACAGACAGGCGGGAATGAAGCGATAACAATCTGCCTGTTTGTCGCCGCGTATCTGCTCGCGGGGTTTGACATCATCTACTGGGCGGTCAAGGGGCTGTTTAAGGGGGAGTTCTTTTCTGAAACGGTGCTGATGACAATCAGTTCGGCAGGTGCGTTCGCGATTGGAATGTACGGCGAGGGTGCGGCTGTCATGCTGTTCTATCAACTCGGCGAGCATCTGTCGGAGATTGCGGCGGACCGTGCGCGCGACTCGGTGACGAAGCTCTGCGACTTACGCGCCGACTCTGTTGCGGTTATCCGCGGGGGCGAAACGCTTCGGGTGAAACCCGACGAGGTTGCAGTCGGTGAGGAGTTCACGGTGAAACCCGGTGAACGCGTGCCGATTGATTGCGTTATTCTGTCGGGGGACACGTCGCTTGACTTGTCGGCGCTTACAGGAGAAAGCGAGCCTGTGTTCGCGGAAGTCGGCGACAATATAAGCAGCGGCACAATCAACCTGTCGGGGGTTATCACAGCGAAGTCGCTTCGTTTAGCAGGCGATTCCGCCGCCGCCCGTATTCTCTCGTTGGTTCAGCACGCGGCTGAACGCAAAAGCAAAGCCGAGTCGTTCATCACGCGGTTCGCGAGGGTTTATACGCCTGTTGTTGTGTCAATCGGCGTGATTATCGGGGTGGTGTTGCCGCTTTTGTTTCACTTTGACATCAAAGAATGGATTTATCGCGGGCTGATGTTCTTGGTGATATCGTGTCCGTGCGCCCTCGTTGTATCGGTGCCGCTCACGTTTTTCGCGGGGATAGGCGCGGCTTCACGGCACGGCATACTGGTGAAAGGCGCGAACAGGTTTGACAAGATGGCGAACATCACGGTGGCGGCGTTTGATAAAACAGGCACGCTGACGAAAGGCACGTTCACGGTGAACGAATCTGCTGCGCTTGGTGTCGAGCGTGACACTCTGCTTCAACTCGCGGCGGCTGCCGAAAGCGTGAGCAGTCACCCGATAGCGAGGGCTGTCGTCAAGTACGCGGACATGAATTTGAATAGCGTTTGTCTTAATCAGCGGGGTGAATCACCAACATTACTCCGCTCCCCGCGCCCGATGTTTGATAAAAAAGAGTTGACTAACATAAAAGAAACCGCAGGCAAGGGAGTTGACTGTGTGTATAAAGGCAAGGTTCTTGTTGCGGGCAACGCCGCCCTGCTTGCCGACTTCGGCGTGATTGCGCCGCAAGTGGAAGCACACGGTACGGTGCTGTTTGTCGCATATGACGGCAAGGCGGCGGGGTACTTTTTGCTTGGCGACGAGGTGAAAGCAAACGCGGCAAAGACAATCCGAGAGCTTAAGTCACTCGGTGTGAAGAAAACCGTTATGTTGTCGGGCGACAGAAACGGAAAGGCGGAGTCGCTTGGGCGTGATATCGGGATTGACGAGGTGTTCGCGGAGCTTTCGCCGAGTGACAAGTACGACAAACTTCAGTTGCTGGAGAAAGCGACAGGCGACAAAGGCGCGGTGCTTTATGTGGGGGACGGGCTGAACGACACGCCCGTGCTTGCCCGTGCCGACGTGGGTGCGGCAATGGGCGGACTTGGCAGCGACGGCGCGGTGGAGGCGGCGGACATCGTGATAATGGACGACGACCCGTATCGGCTTGTGATTGGAATAAAAATCGCGAAACGCACACGCTTTGTCGCGGGGCTGAACATTGCGCTTGCTCTCACGGTGAAGTTCGCGGTGCAGATTCTCGCTTTGCTTGGTATCGCCACGATGTGGGCGGCGGTGTTCGCCGATGTGGGCGTGCTGCTGCTTACGGTCGGGGTGTCGGTGGTTGGTACGAGGGTGAAAGTGTGAATGTACACGTTTTGCTTTGTTAGCGAATAAAGAAATAGTTTTTCAGTCAACAGTTACGCAAAACTTTTATATATCGCTTGCATTTCTTCCCATTATGTGTTATAATACCACACGTATGCTTCGCTGTTGCGGAGCGAATAAGTATTCCTCTGCTTTTCAGCACGAATACGCCACGTCCGCCACACGGCGGCCTGAAAGGAAAAGAAACAAGAATGAGCACACAAAAACTCTCCCCGCTTGAACTAATCGCGCAGGACTCTTTTAAGAAAGAGAACGTGCCGAGCTTTGGCGTCGGCGACACCATAAGAGTCGGCGTTCGTATCAAAGAGGGTGCGAAAGAACGTATTCAGGAGTTTGAAGGCACCGTTATCGCGAAGAAGCACGGCGGCATAAGCGAAACCTTTACGGTTAGACGCGTGGCGCACGGTGTTGGCGTGGAACGCGTGTTCCCGCTTCACTCGCCGAACGTCGCTAAAGTTGAAGTGATACGGAAAGGCAAGGTTCGCAGAGCAAAGCTCTATTATCTCCGCGACAAGGTGGGCAAAGCGGCGAAAATCAAGACTGTTTACGTCACAAAAGAAAAAAGCACAAAAGAGAAAGAAGCTTAACGCTTTGTTCGTACAAAACGCGCCCCGCCTTGACGGGGCGCGTGTGCCTATACTGTGTAACCAATGCTGACAACTTAAACAATTCTCGTTGCGGATATTCCGCTCCCGCCTGTGCCCCGAGGGGAATGACCTTCGGATTTAACCGTCCTGATACGCCAGTTAGCGGCGAAGCCGCGCCGCCGCTTTGCGGCGTAAATTCAAGACACTTTCAGTGTTTTGAATTTAACCGGCTATACTTGCCGCAGTTGTTGACGCCACTCTGCAACCGCTATGACAAAAAGCGACGACTGCATAACAATTCTTAGGTTATTTATGATTGACAAGAAAGCTGTATTAAACGAAGTCTTTGACTGGCTTGAGTGCATAGTGCTGGCACTTGCCGCTGTGCTGATATTCCTGACGTTTGGGGTGAGAGGCACGCGAGTTGACGGCAGCTCTATGATGCCAACGCTCGAAAACAGGCAGGTGCTTGTGCTTCAGCGGGCGTTCTTTGCTGTTGACCGCAACGATATCGTCGTGATACAAGCAAACGAAATGAAGAACGAGTGGGGCGAAAACGGCAAACCGATAATCAAACGTGTCATCGGTGTGCCGGGCGACACACTCGATATTGACTTTGAACACGGGCTGATTACACGAAACGGCAAACAGCTTGACGTTATCGCCGAGGGTGGCTTTCTCTATGAGGACGGTCACGCCATAAACGAGTTGACGTGGAACCAACTTGATTTCAGGGGAGAAGTCACCGTACCCGAGGGTTGCTACTTTGTTATGGGCGACAACCGCAACCGCTCGCTCGACAGTCGCGACAGCAGCGTTGGCTTTGTCGATAATCACTATGTTATCGGGAAAGTGTTGCTGCGGTTTTTGCCTATCAGCAAGATAGGAACGGTAGATTGACGTTTCGCTTGCATTCAAGAAAGTGAGCTAATTGGATATTCAGTGGTACCCCGGTCACATGACCAAAACAAAACGGCAGATTGAAGCCGACTTATCTCTTTGTGACACCGTGGCTGAAATAGTGGACTCGCGAGTGCCGCTTGCCTCACGAAGCGATGTGCTTGACAAGATAACGGGGAACAAGCCGCGGATTCTTGTGCTGAACAAGTGCGACACGGCGGACAACTCACTGACCAAAGAATGGGCGGCGTTTTATAAGGAACGCGGCTTGTTTCCGCTAATCTGCGACTGCAGAAGCGGCTTTGGTGTGAACGGCTTTGTCCCTCTTTTGAAAGTTTTGCTTGCCGACTTGCTGGAGCGGCGGCGGCTGAAAGGCACATCGGGCAAAACACTGCGTGTTATGGTGGTCGGGGTGCCGAACTCAGGGAAATCGTCGTTTGTCAATCGGCTTGCAGGCGGACGAAAGACCGAGGTGGGCGACAGACCCGGTGTTACTCGCGGCAAACAGTGGCTTCGTGTGACAAAAGAAGTTGAACTTCTTGACACACCCGGTGTTCTCACACCGAAGTTTGAGGACAACGCGGTGGCAATGAGGCTTGCTTTCACGGGGGCAATCAAAGATAATATCTTGGACACTACTGATGTTTCGCTTCAGCTTGCGAAGTATTTGTTTCAGAATTACCCGAACGGAATCACCGAGAGATATGGTGTCAATGAATACAGCCTGCGGTTCCTTGAGGAGTTAGCCTTGTCGCGCAAGTTTCTTTGTTCGGGGGGAGTGGCTGATACGGAACGAGCCGCCGCTGTGTTCTTGGACGAGTTTAGGGCGGGGAAACTTGGGCGAGTGACGCTTGAGAAACCCTGAGAGTATACGACTATGCACACAAACATTACACAAAAACTTTTTGAGTTTGACGACGAGATAAAAGCAAAGCGGCAGATAAGTCTGCTTTGCGGGATAGACGAAGCGGGGCGCGGTCCGCTTGCGGGGGCTGTGTTCGCGGCGGCTGTGGTGCTGAAAGACGGTCTGTTTATCCCGGGGCTGAACGACTCGAAGAAACTATCGGAGCAAAAGCGCGACGGTCTTGCCGAGATGATAAAAGCAAACGCTGTGGCCTACGCGATTGGAACGGCAAGCGAACTTGAGATTGACGACATCAACATACTGAACGCGACGTTTCTCGCGATGAACCGTGCAGTCGCGGCACTCGGCGTGTCGCCGCAGCTTTGCCTGATTGACGGCAACCGTGACCCGAAAACGGAATTCCCGACCGAACTGCTGGTCAAGGGGGACGGCATCTCAGCAAGTATCGCGGCGGCTTCAATCCTTGCCAAGACAGCACGCGACAGATATATGAAGCTGCTCGCGGAGAAGTATCCGCGGTATGAATTTGATAAGCATAAGGGTTACGGGACGAAACTGCATTATGAGTTGCTGAAACAGTATGGGGCAAGCCCTGTTCACCGCAAAAGTTTTCTCAAAAACTTATGACGGGGAAACGAAAACGCGGCGACTTCGGCGAGGAGTACACGGCGCGGCAGTTAATGCAACGCGGTTATCAGATAGTGGCGCGTAATTTCTCTAAGAAATGCGGCGAGATTGACATCGTAGCAAAGAAAGACGGCGTGCTTGCGTTTGTTGAAGTAAAGACGCGAGGTCTGTTCGGCTATCAGCGGGGTGCGCTTGCGGTTGACGCGAACAAGCAAGCGAAGATTATTCTCACAGCAGAGAAGTTCTTGGAAGATTACGCGGATTATGACGAAACGCGCTTTGACATAGCGGAAGTCACCATAACGGACAGCGACGACCCCGATGTGGTGGAGTTCAGTTACTTTGAAGCCGCTTTTTGCGCAAACTAAATCAACAGCAACAACTTAAACAATTCTTTTCACAGAGATTCCGCTCCTGCGGGAGCGGCAAGGGCGTCGATTGAGTCGTTTCGGTCGCCCGCCCCTGTGCCCCGAGGGGTAATGACTTTCGGTTATGCGCTTATAGTAGGTTAAATTAAAAACGCTAAATCGTTTTGCAGTCGCTTTTAGCGGCTGCCGTGCCTACGGCGTGGATTTAACCGGCTATAAGTCGTTGATATTGTGAATTAAACATTATGAGGTTGGTATGAATTATCAAAGCACACGAAACAAAAGCCTGAGTGAATCAGCTTCAGCGGTGATACTGAAGGGTTTGTCGTCAGAGGGTGGGTTGTTTGTCCCCGAGTACGCGCCGAAACTTACCGCCGAGGAAATCGCGGCGTTTGCCAAAATGACCTACGCGGACGCGGCGTTTCAAGTTCTGACGCTGTTTCTTTCTGACTACACGGCGGAAGAACTGCGCTTGGCGGCCGACAACGCGTACGGCGGCAACTTCAGCGTTGACACAATTTCAAATCTCGTGAAAACAAACGACGGCGTGCATATACTTGAGCTGTGGCGCGGTCCTACCGCGGCGTTCAAGGATATGGCGTTGCAACTGTTGCCGTATCTGCTTACTGGAGCGGCGAAGAAGCAAGGCGGCGAACCAACCACGGCGATACTGACCGCAACGTCGGGCGACACGGGGAAAGCCGCGCTCGAGGGATTCAAAGATATGCCGAACACAAAGATAATGGTGTTCTACCCCGAGAACGGCGTGTCTGATATGCAAAAGCTGCAGATGCAGACGCAGGAGGGCGGCAACGTGGCGGTTGTGGCGGTTCGCGGCAACTTTGACGACTGCCAAAACGCCGTGAAAGCGATATTCGCTGACCGTGACCTCGAAAAAGAGCTGTCAAACGCCGGGGTTCGTTTGTCAAGTGCCAACTCAATCAACTGGGGGCGGCTTGCGCCGCAGATTGTCTACTATGTCAAAGCGTATGCCGACTTGCTGAAAAGCGGCGACATCAAACCAAACGGCAAAGTGAACTTCTGTGTGCCGACCGGCAACTTCGGCAATATCTTGGCGGCTTATTACGCACGTTTGCTTGGTGTGCCCGTGAACAAACTTATCTGCGCCTCTAACCGCAATAACGTGCTGACCGAGTTCATAAACAGCGGGACGTACGACCGCAAACGCGAGTTCTTCGCTACGGCTTCACCGTCAATGGATATCCTCATTTCATCAAATCTTGAGCGGCTTTTGTACCTGCTTTCCGATAACAATGATGAAATCATAAGCAAGTGGTTCACCTCGCTGAAAGAAAACGGAAACTTCACGGTCACCGCTGAAGTGAAAGCCAAACTTGACGAGCTGTTCTACGGAGGTTTTGTTGACGACGACGGCACAAAGCTGATTATAAAAGAGGTTTTTGACCGATACTCTTATTTGCTTGACACGCACACGGCTGTCGCTTACGGTGTCTATAAGAAATACGTGGAGCAAACGGGCGATGTTACGCCGACCGTTATCACCTCGACCGCGAATCCGTATAAGTTCACACATTCGGTTTATTCCGCCCTCAAAGGAGCGGAGCCGACAACGGACGAGTTTGCCGCGGCTGAGGAGATTGAGCGAATGACAGGCACGGTTATGCCGACACGACTGAAAGAAACACGGAGCAAAGAGCGGCGATTCACTGATGTGGCCGACAAAGAGAAACTTGCGGACAAAGTGAGGGAGTTTCTGCTGTGAGCCTGTTTGCAATCGGCGACTTGCACCTGTCACTGTCGGGGGCGAAGCCGATGGAGATATTTAAGGGGTGGGAGAACCACGTTGAACGGCTGACCAACGGTTGGAACACCACGGTGAGCGATACCGACACGGTGGTCGTAATCGGGGACTTGACTTGGGCAAGCGGACTTGACAATGCCGACACCGACTTTCGCTTCATCAACGACAGACTGAACGGCGAGAAGATAATCATAAAAGGAAACCACGACTATTGGTGGAACACGCTGTCTAAGCTGAACACGTTCTTTGAGGCAAACGGCTTCACGAGAATGAAAGTGCTGCACAACAACGCGTTTAAGGTGGAAAACACAGTTATCTGCGGCACACGCGGCTGGCTGAACGACGACGGCAAACCCGCTGACTTGAAGATACTGAAACGAGAGGCGTTACGCCTTGAGGAGTCGCTGAAAGCGGGACAGAAACTTGACGGTGAGCTGACCGCGTTTGTTCACTATCCGCCGATATACAGCGGCAACGAAAACCCGTATCTGCTGGAGTCGCTTGTAAAGTACAATGTGAAGCGGTGTTTCTACGCACATCTTCACGGGGCAAAGGTGCGTGGGGCGTTCAGCGGAGAGCGATACGGGATAAATTTTAGTCTGTGTTCAGCTGACAGCGTGGGGTTTACGCCTGTTTTGGTTGACAATTTCTAAAATGTATAGCATTTTAAGGCAACTTATGGTATAATGATACGGAATGTAGAATACAACATCGGAGGAAAGCAAAGCAATGGAAATTCTTTCACAAACAGTCACAGCGGCAAACACAAAGGAACTCGAAATCACGTACAACGCGGAAGAATTCGAGGCGGCGGTAGCCGAAACAGCGAAGAAAAAGTCGGGAAAAATCCAGATACCCGGGTTCAGAAAAGGCAAAGCACCCCGCAAGATGATAGAGAAACTCTACGGCGAATCGTTCTTCTTTGAGGACACAGCCGAGGAACTCTACCACAAAACGATAATCGAACTGTCAAAGACATCGGACTTCGATATAGTCAGCGTTGAGAACGTGAACGTTGAAAGCATAAACAAAGAAAGCGGTATCAAATACAAAATCACGCTGATACTTCGCCCTGACTTTGACGTGGCGGGGTATCTCGGCTTGGAAGTGGAAGCACCCGGCTACTCCGCGACAGACGAGCGAGTGGAAGCGGAACTTCAGCGCAGCCGCGGACAACTCGCGAGAATCACGACAGTTGAGGGACGACCCGCAGGCGACGGCGACCAAGTTGACATTGACTTTGAGGGGTTTGTTGACGACGTGGCGTTCCAAGGCGGGCAAGCCGACAACCACGTGCTGACTCTCGGCAGTGGGCAGTTTATCCCGGGATTTGAGGCACAGATAGTCGGACATACCGTCGGCGAGGAGTTTGACGTCACCGTCACGTTCCCCGAAGAATACCACGCGGAAGAACTCGCGGGGAAAGAGGCTGTGTTCAAGGTCAAGCTGAATGAAATAAAAGAACGCGTGTTGCCGCCGCTTGACGACGAACTGGCGAAAGACAAGGGCTTTGACACACTCGACGAATACCGCGACGATATCCGCGCCGACCTTGCAAAGAAGTTTGAGGACCGAAAGAAAGTGTCGTCTGAAAACGCGATAGCCGAAGCACTGATTGCCAAGACAGCCGACCAATCTGTGCCCGAGGTTATGTTTGAGGACCGCACCAACGATTTAATCAGCGAGTATGAATACAACCTGCAGTCGTATGACTCGCACCTGACGCTTGACACCTACCTGCTCTATCAGAACCAGAGCAAAGAAGAATTCACTGCGGCAATGCGCTCACGCGCCGAGAAGCAGGTGCGTTTCCGTTTGATTCTTGACAAAGTGTCGCGGCTTGAGAACATCGAACTGACTGACGACGAGATAAACAAATCTTACGAAGAAATCGCGAAAACACACAAGACTTCACTCGACAAGGTAAGACGTGCTGTGCCGCAGTCGCAAGTTGAGGGCGACCTCAAGGCGGAGAAAGCACTTGAGATTATCCGAAACAGCGCAAAGATTACCTATGTGGAAGCCACCGACGACAAAGGAGAGAACGATTGAACAACAACGACAACATCTTCCGCAACAGCCTTGTCCCGACCGTAATTGAACAGACGGGCAGAGGTGAACGCGCCTATGACATATACTCGCGGCTGCTGAACGACCGTATCATTATGCTTCACGACGAAGTGAACACGGTCACGGCGAGCTTGGTGGTGGCACAGCTGCTCTTTCTTGAGGGGCAAGACCCCGAAAAGGACATCTACCTTTATATCAACAGCCCCGGTGGTTCTATCAGCGACGGGTATTCGATACTTGACACGATGAACTATATCAAGTGTGATGTGTCGACAATCGCGATGGGAATGGCGGCGTCTTTTGGGGCGGTGCTGCTTGCGGGGGGAACGAAAGGCAAACGCTTTGCCCTGCCGAACAGCGAGATTATGATTCACCAGCCACTTGGGGGATACAAGGGGCAGGCGTCTGACTTCGAGATTCACGCAAACCACATCATCTACCTGAAAGAAAAGCTGAATCGCTTTCTCTCCGATGTGACGGGGCAGCCTATCGAGAAAGTGCGCGAGGACACCGACCGCGACAACTTTCTTTCAGCGGAGCAGGCACTCGAGTATGGCCTGATTGACAAGATAATGGAAAAGAAATAAGAGAGTGTCAACAACCGGGGCATAATGCCGAAGGTCATACCCCTCGGGGCACAGGCGGGCGACCGGAAAGCCCGTGTTGAAATTAAGCAAGAACCTATATGTTAGGTGGGAGAAATTCTTAAATGATGAAATGCAACTTCTGCGGCAAAAGCGAGATTCAAGTCAACCGTATGCTCTTTGCAAAAGGCAGCACAATCTGTGACGAATGTGTGCTTGCTTCTTTTCAACTCCTTGTTGAAGAGGGCACCTTGGTGCCAAGCGACGTGGGCAAGGGCGCAAGGTCGTCGAAACGCGGGGGCAATCAGCCGCAGGAACTCGTGACACCCGCAAAGATAAAAGCGGTGCTTGACGAATACATCATCGGGCAAGAAGAAGCAAAGCGGATACTCTGCGTTGCGGTGTATAACCACTACAAGCGAACCCTCATCAAAGACGCGCCCGGCGCCGCCGACGTTGAACTGCAAAAGAGCAACGTCATCTTGCTGGGACCGACAGGCGTTGGGAAAACAATGTTGGCGCAGACACTCGCGAAAACGCTGAACGTGCCGTTCGCCATTGCTGACGCAACCACGCTGACACAAGCGGGGTATGTCGGTGAAGATGTGGAGAACGCGCTTCTTCGACTCATTCAGGCGGCCGAATATGACATCGAGGCGGCGGAACACGGGATTGTTTATATCGACGAGATAGACAAGGTGTCGCGACTCGGCGAGAACACCTCAATCACGCGTGACGTGAGCGGCGAGGGCGTGCAGCAAGCGCTGCTGAAAATCCTTGAGGGCACCGTGTCTAACGTGCCGCCTCAAGGTGGGAGAAAGCACCCGCAACAAGAGTTTCTGCAGATTGACACGAAGAACATCTTGTTCATCTGCGGCGGTGCGTTTGAGGGACTGGAAAAAACCATATCAAAGCGAGTCCACACCTCGGCGCTTGGTTTCGGCGCGGAAATTCTAAGCAAAAGCACCAAAGAGGACCTCGCCATTATGCACGAAACCGTGCCCGAAGATTTGGTGAAGTTTGGGCTTATTCCCGAGCTTGTGGGCCGACTGCCTGTTATCGCGGTGCTTGACGAACTCGATGAGGAGGCGCTTATACGAATTCTCACCGAACCGAAGAACGCTTTGATTAAGCAGTATCAATACTTGTTTTCACTTGACGGAGCGGAGCTTGAGTTTGAACGTGACGCGCTTCGCGCAATCGCAAAGAAGTCGCTCGCTCGCAAAACAGGAGCGAGAGGGCTGCGCGCTGTGCTTGAAGAAGTCCTCGGTGGCACGATGTTTGATTTGCCGAGCGACGACACGGTGAGCCGCGTCACGGTAACAGAGGAAAGTGTGACGGGAGAAGTGCCGCCGAAGTTTGAACACGGGAAAGAAAGCTCTTCCGCGCCAACAGGCGTGAGCTTCCCGCCGAAGAAGAAAAGCCCGAAGAAAAACGTAAGTTAATCAAAATACTCCGTGAGTGCCAAGCTTCCGCTTAGGCAAGCACGGAGTATATCGTTATAGATAGGTCTGATTATGTTTCTGATTATTGACGGCAACTCGCTTGCCAACCGCTCGTATTACGGGATACGGCCGTTGACCAACAAGAACGGCGTTTATACCCACTCGGTCACGGGGTTTATGAACACTCTGCTGAAACTTGAGGGGCTGTTTAAGCCTGACAAAGTGGCGGTGGCTTTTGACCTGCGAGCGCCTACGTTTCGGCATAAACTGTATGATAACTACAAGGGCACGCGAAAGCAAATGCCTGAAGAACTTGCGGTTCAGCTGCCGTATCTGAAAGAAATACTTGCGGCTTATGGTATCGCGGTGATTCAAAAGGAAGGGTATGAAGCCGACGATATCCTCGGTATGCTGTCGAAGCTGACGAGTGACAGGTGCGTGCTTGCAACCGGCGACCGCGACTCGTTTCAGCTGATAAGCGAACGAGTTTTTGTAAATTACGCAAAGACAGGCGGCGATGTGCTGATGACACCCGATATTATCGCGGAGCAGTATGGGGTGAAACCGATTGATTTAATCGAAGTGAAGTCGCTGATGGGCGACGCGTCCGACAATATCCCGGGTGTGCCCGGGATTGGCGAGAAAACCGCGCTCACACTGATTCAAAAGTATAAAACAATACAAAACATTTATGATAATATCGCCGCAATTGATGTGAGCAAAAGCGTGCGTGATAAGCTGATAAGCGGCAAGGATTCGTGCTTTATGAGCCGTGAACTCGCGGTGATATTGACGGAGAATGTGCTTGGTTTCAGTGCCAACGATTTTGTAAAAAAGCCGCAAGACACGGAAAAACTCGCGGAGATACTTACTGAGCTTGAGATGTTCCGCTTGCTTGAACGTCTGAAACTGCACCTTGTTCATATAGAAAAGGCTGCAAAAGTCGAACCCTATGCCGCAAAAGTCGCGGTGCCTGACTCCGTAGATGTGTCGATGTCGTTTGGAAACATATTTGTTTATGAAAACGGAAAAGAACGCGAACTTGACGGGGAAAACGCGAAAGAATTTTTGCAAAACCGGTCGCCAAAACGCACGTTTGATGTGAAATCAATCTGTGAAGCCGACTTTGACGTGAATAACTGCGTGTTTGACACCGTGTTGGCCGCTTATTTGTCCGATGTGAACGCAAAAGAGTATTCAATTGAGCGGCTTGCCGATGAATACGATGCGGTTTGCGGCGAAGGACTCTCGGCGACACTGAAGAAGCTGAACGATATTCTTTGGCGAAAACTCAGTGAAAACGGCGGTATGAAAGTGTTGACTGAGATTGAAATACCGCTTGCAAAAGTGCTTGCCGATATGGAGAGAATCGGGGCGGCACTTGATATTGAGGGTGTAAAAAAGTTTGACGAAGCACTCGAGCGTGATATAAAAACAGCGGAGCAAGGAATTTACGCGCTTGCGGGAGATGAATTTAATATATTGTCGGCGAAACAACTCGGTGAAGTGCTTTTTGAAAAACTGCATTTGCCACACGGAAAGAAAAACAAAACGGGGTATTCCACCAACGCGGACGTGCTTGAGTCGCTTGAGGGAAAGCATGAGATTATCCCGCTAATCGGTGAATATCGCGGCCTGTCGAAGCTGCGCTCGACCTATACGCACGGACTTCTTGCCGCCGCGGGTGACAACGGGATAATTCGCACGAAATATCGGCAAACCGAGACGCGGACGGGGCGTATTTCTTCAGCTGAACCTAATTTACAAAATATACCTGTTCGCACCGAACGCGGCAGACAAATGCGGGCGTTTTTTGTGGCGAGGGGCGACAATCTGCTTTGTGACGCGGATTATTCGCAGATTGAACTTCGTGTGCTGGCACACATGGCAAACGATAAAGCGATGATTGAGATTTTCAGCAGTGGCGGCGATATCCACACGGCGACCGCCGCGCAGGTGTTTAACCAGCCTGCCGAGTGGGTCACGCCCGAGATGAGGCGCGCCGCAAAAGCGGTGAATTTTGGGATTGTTTACGGAATCAGCGGGTTTTCTCTCGCGAAAGATATCGGCGTGAGTGTGAAGGAGGGGCAGAAGTACATCGAGGGGTATTTGTCGCGGTTCAGCGGAGTCGCCGAGTTTATGGAAAAGTCGGTAGCGGACGCCAAACGGCTTGGCTATGCCGAAACACTGCTTGGCAGACGGCGTATTCTCGCGGAAATAAACTCGAGCAACAAAAACATTGCGGCAGCTGCGGCACGAATGGCGATGAACACGCCTGTTCAAGGGACGGCGGCTGATATAATCAAACTTGCAATGGTGCGAGTACACGCCGCGTTGAAAGACGGCGGGTTCAAGGCGAAGCTGATTTTACAAATACACGATGAGCTGATTGTTGAAACGCCGCAAAGTGAACTCGATGATGTAAAAATACTTTTGAAACGCGAAATGGAAAACGCCGTGAAGTTGCTTGTTCCGCTGACCGCGGACGTTGGCACAGGAAAAACTTGGCTTGAGGCACACTGATATGGAAGAAAACGAAATCCCGATTGCCGACCGGATACGCCGATATGAACGAATGTGTTTTGGGGCGAAAGCGTGGTCGATAAACCAAATACGCGGGTATCTTGTGCTGTCAACGTCGGTCACGGTGATGACGGACAAGGGCTACGCGATTGGCTGTTTTGTCGGCGGTGAAGCCGAAATTTATCGAATCGGAGTGCCCGAGGAAGAACGCGGCAATGGCTACGGCACGATTATATTGACGGAATTTATCAAAGCGTGCCTGTCCCACGGAGAACTCACACGGGTTTTTCTTGAGGTGCGCTCACGGAATATCCCTGCTGTTTGTTTTTACAAGAAGCACGGGTTCACGATGATTGGGCGAAGAAAGCAGTATTACGGCGACGACGACGCGCTTGTTTTTGAGGTGAAAATCAGCGGAAGCAGCGAAGAAGCGGAGTGAAAAATGTATAAAAGAAAACAGGATTTGGACGAGGAACAGCGCAAGTTTGACGAAAGAATGGCACGGCTGAAACGGCGCAACTCGGTGGTTATGGCAGCGTCGTTTTTGCTTGCGCTTGCGGCGTTTTTGATTGGAAACGCATTGAAATAGGAAATAAAAATGGAAAATACCGCACTGGTTGGTCGCGGAATGAACGCACGCACACTGAAAATAATCGCCGCTGTGACGATGGTTTGCAGCCACATTGGGGTCACTCTGAATACGTTTTACGGTGGCGGATTTGCAATAATGGACTATATCGGGAGATTTGCCGCACCGATTTTCTTTATGCTTGCGGCTGATGGCGCGGTGAAAACGCGGGATTTCAATAAATATTTGCTGAGAATAGTTCTGTTTGCCGTTATATCAGAGATGCCGTTTGACTTTTTGTTTTCGTATTATTTCACGGGGAAGTTTTCGCTCGTTTACTGGGGCCAACAAAACGTGATGTGGACGCTTGCAATCGGGGTTTTGGCGATAAAATGCTGCGAAAAATCACGTAAAACAACGGATATCACACTGAAAATCTTGTTTGCCGCGTGTGTGGCGGGGCTGATTATTCTCGCAAAAATTGCAAAAACCGACTACGATATGGGCGGCGTGGCGTTTATGGTGGCGTGCTATATTTTCAGAAACAACCGCAAACTTAGGGCGCTCGCCGCGTGGTTTGTTTGGGTGTTTTTCGTTTGTGGGCTTTACTTTTTCTTTGACCCGCGATACGAATTTGCCGCCGTGGCGGCTTGGATAACAAGAACGGGTGTTTACAAGATTTGTGAGGGGACCGCGCCGCTTTTTGCGCTGCTGCTCTACAACGGAGCGCAAGGCAAACGCTTCCCGAAGTACGCGTTTTACACGTTTTATCCCGCGCACATACTGATTATCGCCGCCGTGTTTTATCCGATTGTGCGAGCTTTTGCGTAGGTTATTTCAATAATTTCAGGTTTTCTTTGAAGTAATAAACGCTTGCCGCTATTAAAAGCACGATTGAAATTATCGCTAATATTACGAAAACAACAGCGTTTGTTTTCTCGAAAAACACCAAAAACAGAATTGATAATCCGATAAACAGCAGGAGAACTGACAAATAACGAATGATAATGTCGCGTATTATTAAGTTGCGAGGGGAAAACTTTTCGGGGGCTAACCCGTCGTCGATTGTTTTCCAGAATGAATGGAACAGGAAAAAGAAAAACGGCGTGATTAAAACAGCCGCGGTGCAGGCCAGCACCGAGTATTCATCATAATTCACGACTCCCACAAGAAAGATTATCACCGATGAAATAACGATTTCTATTTGGCAGGCTTTCCGTGAGGTGGACAGGGTTTTAAGTAGATTCTTCATGCTGATAAACTTTTCGTTTTTCATTGTAAAACTCCTTTTGAAATGATTGCCGCGATAACTTCTATCTCAACCAAAGCGCCTTTCGGCAAGGCGGCGACGGCGACGCACGAACGTGCGGGTTTGCTGATAAAGTGCTTTTCATACACCGCGTTGAATTCAGCAAAGTCGCTCATATTTTGTAAAAAGCAAGTTGTTTTGATGATATGTTGAAAGTCGCTGCCGCCTGCCGACAGCACCGCGGCTATGTTTTGCACGACCTGCTCGGTCTGCGCCGCAACGTCGCCGAGGAGCAGCTCGCCTGTGTCGGGCACGAGGGGAATCTGCCCCGACAGGTAGAGAAAGCCGTTCGCGGCAATCGCCTGCGAGTATGGACCAATCGCGGCGGGGGCGTGGGGGGCTGTGATTGTTGTGAGCATAAGGTCCTCCTTGGTGTTGTTGGGGGTATTATACCACACTTTGTCGAAATTGTCAATAGCGTGTTTTGGCAAAGATTTCCAAGCGTGGTACAAGGGTTTCGCGGTTATTCGACAGCATAGTTGAGCGCCAATAAGCATTTTAGCATTGCCACATCCAAAGTCATAGAAGAGCGGAGTTTTACCGCACCAATACCGCCGAATATTTTCTCTGCATAGCTCGTTTCAAGCAACAATAACTCATCGCAAATTTCACGAAGTCGTGCGCTTAAAATGTCATTATGCGTGTATAATTTCGACTCTTCAATACCGTTAATCCCGTAGTGTTGCGACATTTCAGAATGGTCAAAAATCTTATCAGTTATTATTATTTTCAACCTCCCCGCTTTCAGTGTTTTGCCCGTCACTTTTCGCGGTTCCCGAATCGCCAACTTGAGTTGCCTGACAAATTTTTGCAAAGGAGTTTTCTGCTTTTGTAGAACGAGCCTTCAACAAAACCAAGTGAAACGAGCCATACACAAAAGTAAATTTTTCATTATCTGTCGATGTAGGCACAGAAGTCACACGCACTTTCTTTTTTTTGCAGTCAAGCATAGTAGATTGACATTCACTGCAACCACATCGGCAAAACATAATCTTAATAGCTTATTCAAACTATTTTTGAAAAAGTTTGGAAAAACACTTGACAAGCCGTTTACAACGTGGTAAAATAGATTATGAAATAAGAAACCGTGAAAACGGGGAACAAAATGGAGGGCACTATGCGTATATTCTTGATTGATTTTGAGAACGTCCATTCCGAGGGAATCGCGGGAGTGGAACACCTGGGGGAGAACGATGAGATTGTCATCTTTTACAGTCCCAATGCCGACACGCTGTCGTTTGAACTGATGCAGAAGCTTCACATCAGCAACGCGAAACTGAGCTACTACAAGATACGTAGGGGCGGAAAAAACGCGCTTGACTTCCAGCTGTCAAGCTACCTTGGATACTTGCTGTCAACGCGGAGCAAAGACGAAATCTTCATCGTCAGCAAAGACGCAGGGTTTGACTTTCTGCTTGACTTCTGGACAGGTGGCTATATCGACGGAGTGCCGCCGCTGAAGCGCTTCACTTCGCTGAAATCGGTTCTTCAATGGGAGAACGGCAGACCCGAAAAAGGCACGGCGCTGTCGCAGATTAACGAGGACGCTGAAGAAGCCATCGAGGAAATCGCGAACGCCGATGAAATAGTGAGCGTTATCCTTGAAGAGAAGCCGAAAGCGGCGAAGCCCGCAAGAGCGGCAAAGCCTGTCAAAGCGGCTGAACCCGTGAAAGCACCCGCGAAAAAACGCGGTAGACCGAGCAAAAAAGCCGCTGAAATCGTTGAACCCGCATCTGTGGCTGAAGAAGTCGCCGCACCTGCACCCGCGCCTGTTGCCGAGAAGCCAAAAGCAAGACGCGGCAGACCGAGCAAAAAGGCAGTCGAGGTTGCTGAAGTCGCCGAGAACGCAAAGCCAATTGAAGCGGTTGAAGAAGCGGCAGTGGCGGTTCAAGGACCGCCCTCTGATGAAGAAGTCGCGTTCATCAACACGCTGATACAGGAATCAAAAGGGCTGCAAAGCATTTACGTGGCTCTGACAAAGAAGTACAAACAGCAACGCGGCGTGGAACTCTACAACTACGCGAAGAAAAGAATCGCGGAAGTGAAGCAGGCGCTGAAATCATCTGCCGAGCCCGAAAAGACCGAAGCGGCGGTCGCAGCCGCAAGCGAACCTGTTCAGCCGAAGAAACGAGGCAGAAAGCCCAAAGCGGCAGCCGCAGCCGCAAGCGAGCCTGTTCAGCCGAAGAAACGCGGCAGAAAGCCGAAAGCAGACAAGGCAAAGCCCGCAGACGTTCGCAGAGGCAGACCGAGAAAGTCGCAGCCCGACAGCGAACCGATTGTGCTGACACTTGAGGAGCAAGAAAAACTCGATGAGGTGAAGAACCAATTCGAGAGCAGAACTCAGTTCCGCACACTTTGCAACGCGACGTTCGGCAGAACACGCGGCACACAGATTTACAACGCGATTATCGAGGACTTTCACCCGTCAGGTCGTGGTAAAGCGGCGGCGGCAGACGCAAGCGAAAACGCGGACGTAGTTGTGATAGACGCGGACGAGGTGTTCAGTGGGAACTAACCTTTCTGTGAAAGAAAAGTTGTTTTCGTGTTATCAATCGGCGAAGTCGCACATCGATTTCAGTCCTGAGCTTGGCATTGTGCTTGGCTCAGGACTCGGTGCGCTTGCCGATGAGATTGACATAAAAGAAACGCTGTCTTACTCGGAGATTGACGGCTTCCCTGTGTCGACGGTCGCGGGGCATAAGGGTCGATTTGTCTTTGGATATATGGACGGCGTTCCTGTCGTGATTATGCAGGGACGCGTTCACTATTACGAGGGATACCCGATAACCGACACCGTGCTTCCTGTTCGATTGATGAAGCTGTTCGGGATAAAAGCCCTGCTTCTCACCAACGCTTCGGGTTCGCTGAACCGCGAGTTCAAGGCGGGGGACTTTATGTTAATCAAAGACCATATAATGAACTTTGTGCCCTCGCCGCTTGTTGGAGCAAACATTGAAGAGTTGGGACCTCGGTTTCCCGATATGAGCGAGGTATATAGTAAGGTATTGTCCGAGTGTGTGCGTCAAGCGGCGGCAGACGCGGAAATTCACCTACGCGAGGGTGTCTACGTGCAACTGACGGGGCCAAACTATGAAACTCCGTCGGAAGTGAATATGTGCCGACTTCTCGGCGGCGATGCCGTTGGAATGAGCACTGCGGCCGAAGCGGTCGCGGCACGTCACGCGGGGCTGAAAGTCGTTGGGATTTCCTGCGTGTCGAACCTTGGGTGCGGGATTTCAGACAAACCGCTGAGTCACGTTGAGGTGATGGAAGCGGCAGATAAAGCCGCGCCGAAGTTCAAGCAACTGATTCGCGGTTCGGTGGCAAAGATTCATAGTAAGTTAGCCTAAGCGTTAAGTTAAACAGGCTATATCAAAATCTCTTGAATTACAAAATCAAGGCGGCTAACACCCGCCTTGTACTGTTCTTGAAAGGCAAGCGAATAAATGCTGGTTCAAATTTTTCTTTCAACATACAACGGTGAGAAGTACCTGCGTGAACAACTCGACAGCTTCGTGAAGCAAACGATATTCGGCGATGTCGGCGTGCTGATACGGGACGACGGCTCGAAGGACGGGACGGTCGCGATTCTTCGTGAATACGAAGAGAAATACGGATTTGAAGTGATAGCGGGGGAGAACCTCGGCGCGATAAAAAGCTATTTCGCGTTGTTTGACAAGCGGGACAAAGAAGCGAAGTACTTCGCGTTCAGCGACCAAGACGACTGCTGGCTTCCCGATAAACTCGAGCAAGCGGCTTCAGCCCTTGAAGAATACGCGGACGTACCTGCGGCACTCGGTGCTTGCTCGGCGATTACCGACGAGAACCTGAACAAAATCGGTATGTTTGAACCTGTGACAAAAGGTATCGGGTTCTACAACGCGGTGCTTCAGAACATAATCCCGGGTCATTCACAGGTGGTGAACGTCAAGCTGATGGATATTCTCGCCGAGTCGTTCAGCCCCGACATCGCGTTCCTCGACTGGTGGGTTTATCTCATCGCGTCCGCTGTCGGCAAGGTGGTCTATAAAAGCGAACCGAATGTGCTGCACCGTCAACACGGCGACAACCAGTGGGGATATAAGCCGAAAAAATTTCAGCGGCTTGTCGGCAGGGTGCGGAAGTTTTTGAAAATGAATATCAATTCAACAACAAAGCAACTTGCCGCGTTTGAACAGCTGAACCTCAAGCTGCCCAACGACTACAAAGCAGAAATGCAGAGGTTTCTTCTCAGCCAAAAAACTTTCTTTAAGCGGCTGAAGTACGCGTTGACGAGCAAGTGCTTTAGGCAAAGCGGACTTGAAACGCTTGCGTTTAGGTTTTTTTACGCGGTGGGGAAGTATAGGGCGTAGTGACACGGGCACTTTGCCACTCAATTAAGAAAAGGAACAATGTGATATAATGTCATAAAAGCGTGTAAAACGCTTGACAGATTCACAAAGGTATGGTATAATTATGAGGCAACAGGCAACAGGCAACAGGCAACAGGCAACAGGCAACAGGCAACAGGCAACAGGCAACAGGCAACAGGCAACAGGCAACAGGCAACAGGCAACAGGCTATCTCGTACCTCTTGACGCGTTAAGAGGGATAGCCGCGTTTATTGTTGTGTTTGCGCATTATCTTAGTTCAGGTCAGCTTCGAGACGGCTCTTTGTTAGATATCGTTAGCGGCGTAGCAAATTGTTCATCAGCGTTGGCTGTACAGTTGTTCTTTGTGATTTCAGGTTTCGTTTTTTGTAAATTATACCGCGAAAAAATCGGTTCAGGTGATATGCCGTTTCGGCAGTACGCCTTGCTTAGATTTTCGCGGCTTTTTCCGCTCTATTGGCTGACGTTTTTCATCGTGGTCGCGTCTATGCTGATAGGCGGAGTAGCCTATGTTTTCACTCCTCGCGACTTGGTTCTCAACTTCTTTATGGTGAATCAATGGGCTGCGGAATTTATCTTCAACGCAAAAGCGATGTTTGGCGTCAATTTAGGCGTTGCCCCGTTTGAATACATACCTCCTGCTTGGTCGGTGTCAAACGAACTTATCGCGTATGTGGTGTTTTTCGCTGCGGTCTATTTTTCAAGAGGCAAGAGCAAGGTAATCTTTGTGCTTGCCGCTATATTTGAAGTAGTTGCGTTTGCTTATTTGTTGGCGTTTTATCAAAACGCGGGATTCTTTGACTTTCAGGCACACGGCACCACTCGTTGTTTGGCGGGATTCTTTTGCGGGGCGGCTACATATTTGCTGTATACACGCGCAAAAGTCAAAGGCGACAAATTTATTGCAAAACTAAAACCAATTTGCCTTGTCATAATAGCGTTATCGGTTGTCGGCTTCGCTTACGCGTTGTTTTCAACATTGCCCCGCACTATAGAAATGTGGTTTCGCTTTTATACAGCTCTGAATTTTGCAAACGCCACGTTTTGCCCCGCGCTTGTTGTTCTTTCGCTTGAGTTGAAGCCGTTTAGCAGGGTTCTTTCAACCAAGATACTACGCCGAATCGGCGAACTTTCGTATGGAATTTATTTATGGGGCGGTGTGACTTTGATGTTCGTGTTCGGAGCGGACGAGCCAACGCGTCAGAATTTCGCGTTATTTCACTGGTTCAACGGCGCAAAACTGCTGCATTTTGTCGTTTACGCGGTTTTTGTTTTAATATTAGCGGAGTTGTCCTATCGCTTTTTGGAACGTCCGGCACAGAAGTTTTTGCGTGGGCGAGCCAAAAAAAGCACAACCCGCTAACTCCTCCCCTGCGTTTTCCTTATTACCCCAACGCCGCCTTAGTATTGACAATCCCCTACGAATGCAGTATAATATATAGGTGTAACACATAGAGGTACCCAAATGAAAACCAAAACATACTTATCACGCCTGCTTGCGCTTGTCGTCGCGTTCGGCATAGTCGTGCCTGCGGTTGCGGCCGACAGCTGATTGCCCATACGCCGTTTAACTATGATGGGACTAAACTGTATTATCCGAGTAGTTAATAAATTAAGTGATGTGATTGACTTTGAAAGAGGAGGTAACCGCTATGCTTATCCGTTCACGAAAAACAAAACTGGTTGAGGGGACGTCTTACGGCTTGTACTTTATGGGGCAGAACATCTTTTATTATTTGCTTCTGACCTACCTGCTGGTCTATTTCACCGACGTTGGAATCCCCGCGCTTGCAGTCACGGGGATTGCTCTCGCTGTGAAAATCTGGGACGCGGTCAACGACCCTATCTTTGGCGGGATAGTTGACAAAGTGAAGTTCAAAAGCGGAAAGTTTATGCCGTGGTTACGAATCTCGCTGCTTGCTATCCCTGTCGCCACTATCTTTTTGTTTGCGATACCGAGTGGGATGCCCGTGTATGGCAAGGTGATATGGGCGGTCGTTGGTTATGTGCTATGGGACACCGCTTACACAATCTGCGACGTACCGATATTCGGGTTGGTCACGGCACTGACAGACGTGCAGACTGAACGTGCCTCGCTGATTTCAGTCGGGCGTGTCTGTGCAATGATTGCGACACTCGGTGTGTACGTGGCGGTACCGCTTGCCCGTGAAGCGATTGGCGGCTGGCTCCCGACCGCGATTGTGCTGTCGGTTGCGTCGCTGATATTTATGGCGCCGATTTGCTTCACAGGGAAAGAGCGCGTAAAACCGCAGACCAATGAGGGCGAAGTCGGGCTGAAGCAGATGTTTGGGTTCATAGCTCACAACAAATACCTGCTGATTTTCTTCTCGGCGTTTATTATCACGGGTGGCTTCAATATCGCGCAAGTGCTTCATATGTATGTCGCTCGTTACAACTTGGGCGACGAAAGCCTGATGGCGACAATCGCTTTGCTGTCTATCATTCCGTCAATCATTGCGGGTGCGCTTATTCCAATGGTGCTGAAAAAGATAGATAAGTTTCACCTGTTCTTCTGGGGTTCAGCGGTGAGCATAATCTTCAATGTCGCGGCATACTTCGTCGGATACGACAACCTCACGCTCCTCTACATATTCTCGGCTTTGCGTGGATTCCCGAGTGGAATGGTCGGGGTGCTGATGTTTATGTTTACTCCCGATTGTGCGGAGTATGGGCACTACAAGAGCGGGATTCCCGCGTCGGGGTTGTCGTTCTCAATCCAAACTTTTTCCGCAAAGATGACCGCCGCTATCGGTACAGCCGCCGCGGGTTTCACCTTGTGGCTGGTGGGTTTCATCGAGGGAGAGGGCGCGGTTCAGCTGAACGGCTTCAACGATAAGCTATGGGCGGTTTACTTGTTGGTTCCCGCAGTTGGAACGCTGATTTCGCTTCCGATATTGTGGCGGTATAAACTCCGCGACAAGTACGTTCAGATTATGGTGAAGTGCAACACAGGCGAGATTACAAAAGCTGAAGCTGATGTTCTGTTGGAAGGGAAATTCTGAAATGAATATCGAAGAAAAAGCGAAAGAGATTGTGAAGCGACTGACACTTGCGGAAAAAGCGTCGCTTTGTTCAGGTGCGGATACGTGGCACACCGAAGCGGTCGAGCGGCTGAATATCCCAAGTGCTATGGTTGCCGACGGACCACACGGGCTTCGCAAGCAAATCGGGCGCACCGACAATATGGGCATAAACATCAGCGCACCGGCAACCTGCTTTCCGCCTGCCGCTACCACAGCAAATAGTTTTAACCGTGAGCTTCTGAATGAAATAGGCGTGGCAATCGGCGAAGAAGCGGCGGCGGCACAGGTCAGCGTTGTGCTTGGACCCGGAGTGAACATCAAGCGCAGTCCGCTTTGCGGCAGAAACTTTGAGTATTTCAGCGAGGACCCGTACCTTGCGGGTGAGTTAGGCGCGGCAATAGTCTGCGGCATACAGTCACAGGGAATCGGCACTTCTCTGAAACATTTTGCGGGCAACAACCAAGAGAAGTTTCGTATGATATCAAACTCCGCGATTGATGAGCGTGCGCTTCGTGAGATTTATCTTTCCGCATTTGAAAAAGTAGTCAAGACAGCCAAACCGTGGACGATAATGTGCAGTTACAACAAAGTGAACGGCACGTTCGCATCTGAAAACAAACAGCTGTTGACGGACATTTTGCGTGATGAGTGGGGCTTTGACGGGGTGGTCGTGAGCGACTGGAGTGCTGTAAACGACAGAGTTTTGGGCGTTGCGGCAGGGCTTGACCTCGAAATGCCTGCGTCGGGTGGCTTCAACGACCGACTAATTGCGAGAGCCGTTAAACGCGGCGGGTTAAGCGAAGAAGCTCTCGACCAAACAGCGGAGCGGCTTGTAAAACTCGTGCTTAAGTCGCAGGAAAACCTTAAATCAAGTTTTACATTTAATGTCGAATCTCATCACAAGTTAGCGCGCAAGGCACAAGCCGAATCGGCTGTTCTGCTGAAAAACGACGGTGATATCTTGCCGCTTAAATCAAGTGACAAAGTTGCGGTAATCGGGGAGTTCGCGAAAGAAAACCCACGTTATCAAGGGGCGGGGAGCAGCCGAATAAATCCCATTAAAATCGACAATACATACGATGAACTTGTAAAACTCGGCGTTGACGCCGTTTATTGCAGCGGAAAAGACGCTGACGAAGTAAACCGCGTTGCGGCAAACGCAGACACGGTTTTGATATTCGCGGGGCTTCCCGACGAGTACGAGAGCGAGGGTTTTGACAGAACTTCGCTTAATTTGCCCGACGCTCACAACGCGATGATTGAGGCGGCGATTGCCGCGAATCCAAATGTCGTCGTGGTTTTACAATGCGGCGCGCCTGTTGCAATGCCGTGGAATAACCGTGTTCGCGGTATCCTGCTTGCGTATCTCGGCGGTCAGGCAGGTGGTGGCGGAGTCGCCGATATCCTCACCGGTACGGTCAATCCAAGCGGAAAACTCGCTGAAACATTTCCGCTTTCAATTGAGGATACGCCGTGTTTCGGAAATTTTTCAAACGATGATTTGTCAGTAGAATATCGCGAGAGCATTTACGTCGGTTATCGCCACTACAACACGCTCAACAAGCCCGTGGCATACCCGTTCGGCTATGGTTTGTCGTACACAAGCTTTGATTATTCCGATTTTTCGGCGAATTCTACGTCTGCAAAAGTCACGGTGGCCAACAACGGAAAGATAGCGGGTTCGGAAGTAGTTCAGCTGTACGTTTCCGGACCGAAAAGCTCGCGAGTTTATCGCGCTGTTCACGAACTTAAAGGATTTCAAAAAGTGTTTTTACAACCGGGAGAAAGCCGTGAAGTTACGTTTGCGCTTGAAGCAAGAGCGTTTGAATATTTTAATCGAAGAACAAACGCGTGGACAACGGAAGGCGGGGAGTACACGGTTTCGTTTGGCGCGTCCAGCCGCGATATTCGCGGGGCAGTCGCCGTGAAAATCGCAGGCGATGTGGATTATGCGGAAACACTGAATTTCGATGAGATTTATGGCGCAAAGTTGCCGCCTAAACGCCGCAATTTGGGCGAACCGTTTGACGCAAACTGCACGTTAGACGACATAAAAGGCAAGCGCATTGGCCGCTTGATGCGCAAAATAGTTGCGAAAAAGTCCGACGTAATGTTCTCGAACCCCGACAACAACAACGACGACGGTTTCAAGCGAATGGCGGAGGCAACGCAAATGGAAACACCGCTGCGAGCATTCGGTATGATGAGCGACGGGCTACTTCCGCCTGCACGCCTTGACGGCTTGCTGTTAATTATGAACGGCAAGTCGCTGCGAGGAATGTTGAAGATGTTTAGAAGTATATAAATGTTGGCAAAACATTATAGAATGAATATATTGCGGCGATTATAGTAGGTTAAATTAAAAACGCTAAAGCGTTTTTGCAGTCGCTTTTAG
>JAISLD010000029.1 GCA_031260665.1 Oscillospiraceae bacterium
CGCCAAGAGCGTCCTCCCTGTTGAAACAATCCTTGATTCAATCAACTTTGAGAGAAAGAATCGGTCAAAGCGCGCCGAACGTGACTCGCGGCGCGACCTTATCCGAAGTGAAGCCGCGAGTTCAGAAGAACGGTTGCTCCGCGATATCCTCGCGTTTATGTTTAACCGGCCTCAGTTCTTGCCGATAATACTTGAGAGAGTGTCCCCGCTGTCGATAAAAGACGAGTTTTACAGAAAATTATATGAAACACTCGCAATAACGGTAAGCGTGGGGGACGCCTATCCTCTTTCGTCTGTTCTGCCCGAATTTTCGCCAACTGACGCGGGCAAGATAGTAAGTATAACAGCGGAACGAAGCGAGTTTCCGTTCACACGAGAACGACTGCTTGAAACCCTCGCGTTATTCCAAAAGCTGACCGTGCCGAAAGAAGAACCAAAGACACCCGAGGAATTAGCGGCGTATTTCAGCAAGAAGAAAGCGGGAACAGCAACAGAATAAACTTACTATACTGCGTAACCACATAAAAACTCACCGAATTTTTATGCGCGGCACGAAGTGCCAACGCCGCGAAGCGGCTTGTTACGCCAAGTATACGCAATAACGCGGCGGCTTTACCGCCAATTGCCGCGAAGCGAAGATAGCACTAAGTCTAAAAAAGTTCATTAAACGAACCGGTTGTTTACATACAAGGAGAACAAAATGTCGGAAGCAGGGCGCACATCGTTTGACGATGTATTGGAGTCCGGGAAAAGCACGGGCAAAATCTCAACCTTTGTGTTGACAGAAGCACTGGAGGAAGTGGATTTTGACGAAAAACAGATAGAACGTCTTTACGACGACTGTGAAACGGCAAACATCGAGATAGTCGACGACTATGTGCCTGACGACGGCGACCTTGAAGAAATCGTCGATATCGTTGTTGAGGACACGTCGCTTGACGACGAGCTTTCGCTTGACGACCCCGTTAAAATCTATCTGAAAGAAATCGGGAGAGTGCCGCTTCTCACCGCTTATGAGGAAACAGAGTTAGCTAAGCGAATGGAGGACGGCGACCCCTACGCAAAGAAACGCTTAAGCGAAGCGAACCTGCGCCTTGTCGTGTCGATAGCGAAGAAGTATGTCGGACGCGGTATGCAGTTTCTCGACCTCATTCAAGAGGGAAACCTCGGCTTAATCAAAGCGGTAGACAAGTTTGACTATAACAAGGGCTACAAGTTCTCGACCTACGCCACTTGGTGGATACGTCAAGCGATAACACGCGCAATTGCCGACCAAGCCCGCACCATAAGGATACCCGTCCACATGGTCGAAACAATCACGAAAGTGAAGAAGGCTTCGTCTATGCTTCTCCACAAGAACGGGCACGAGCCGACCGCCCTTGAGATAGCGCAGGAAATCAATATGCCTGTTGAGAAAGTCCACGAAATCATACGTATCGCTCAAGACCCCGTGTCCCTTGAAACGCCGATAGGCGAAGAAGAGGACAGTCACCTCGGCGACTTTATCCCCGACGACGACGCGCCCGCACCCGCTGACGCCGCCTCAAACGCGATACTGAAAGAGCAACTTGCCAAGGTTCTTGACACACTTGTGGACCGAGAAGCCAGCGTCCTCCGAATGAGGTTCGGCTTGATTGACGGCAGAGCAAGGACGCTTGAGGAAGTGGGCAAGGAGTTCAACGTCACGAGAGAGCGTATACGACAGATTGAATCGAAGGCGCTTCGCAAACTGCGCCACCCCTCGAGAAGCAAGCGACTGAAAGACTTTCTTGAATAAAAGTAAAGGCAAAGTAAACGCTGATTAACTGTTGTTTGTTTATAATAAGTAAAGAAACCGTGTTCTCCCCTCGCCGGAGGTGAGGAGAGAACACGAAGTTGTTGCGCTTGTGTGCGGATTAACTTGGCGGCGTAGCCGCCAATTGCCGCGAAGCGGCAGGGGTTAAACTAAAAATTTAACCTGTTAAGGAGTATACTTAATCAGCAATATACTAAAAGCAAAGTAGAGTAGATATGTATATAACCCTTGAGATAGACTACGCGGTTCGTATAGTCGATTATATAATCAAGCACCCTCCTCGTTCCGCGGCAACAGAGATTTGCGCCGCGACAGGGGTGCCTACTCGCTTTGCAATGAAAATCCTCGGCAAACTCTCGGCAAAAGGCATTGTCTGCTCGTATCGCGGCACAGGCGGCGGTTATGAGATAACGGGCGAGCCCAAAAACATCACGCTCTATGCCGTGGTGGAAGCGGCAGGTGGGGACTATCTGTTTTCGCGGTGCCTCGGCAACGGATACTGCTGTGAACGGGGCGGCGAACTGCCTTGCACCTATCGCGAAGTCTTTATGGAAGTGACAGACAAGGTGCGAGAAGTGCTTGAAAGCAAAACGTTCGATAATCTGTAACTAATTATTAACAAAAAAAGCAGGAAAATATGAACAAATACGCTTTACAGGGCGACTTGACGTTTGCTCTTGATATAGGCACACGAACCGTCGTCGGTATCCTCGGCACACACAACGACGGGGAGTTCACGCTGCAACACATAATCAGCGAGCCGCACAACAAGAAAGCGATGAGCGACGGTCAGATTGAGGACATCAACCAAGTCGCCAAAGTCGCGCAGTCGGTGAAAGAGCAGCTTGAAGCGCGTTCAAGTGTTGAGCTGAAGAAAGTGTCGGTTGCCGCGGCAGGTCGTGCTTTACGCACCAAACTCGTAAGAATGGAACACGACACCTCAGAACGCGACATTATCTCGCCCGATTTCGTCAAGTCAATGGAGCTTGAGGCGGTGCGGCAAGCACAAAGCGAACTCGATGAGGAATCAGCGGGGGCGTTCTCGTTCTACAGTGTCGGTCACTCGGTGGTGCGGTATTATCTTGAGGACAAGCCAATCGTCAGCTTAGAGGGGCACAAAGGCGCGACCGCCGCTGTTGAACTCATCGCGACGTTTTTGCCCGGTGTTGTGGTTGACGGGCTGTACAAAGTGACGGAGAAGTGCGGCCTTACGGTTGAGAGCCTGACACTCGAGCCTATCGCCGCAATGAACGTCATTATCCCACCGGAAATAAGACTGATAAACATTGCTCTCGTTGACATAGGCGCGGGAACAAGCGATATCGCAATCAGCAAGGACGGCAGCATTGTGGCTTACGCAATGGCGACAATCGCGGGAGATGAGATAACCGAAGAGATAGTCAAGATGTTCTTCGTTGATACCCAGCAAGCCGAACGAATGAAGTATCAAAGCACATCGGGAGAAGCCGCAGTCACTTATCGCGACATATTCGGGATTGAACAAAGCGTGCCTGTCGAGGAGTTTCGCAAGAAGATAGAACCCGCAGTTGACTCACTCGCCGAATGTATCTGCAAAAACATAGTGGAGGTGAACGGCGGCGAACCGACAGCCGCTGTGTTCCTTGTGGGGGGCGGCAGTCTGATAACGGGGCTGACCGATAAGGTCGCGACGATACTGCGGCTTGACCCGAACAGAGTGATAGTCGGTGGCCGCAAAACTTTCCGTCACGTTGACACAGGCACCCACGAAGTCGGTGCGGAACACGTAACGCCGCTTGGTATCGCGATGTCCGCGACGCTTAACAAGGGCTACGACTTCGCGGTGATAAAGCTGAATGGCGCGCCGCTTCGTGTGTTTGACATTCGGCGGCTCTCGATATTCGATTTGCTGACAATGCAGGGCGTGAAGCAGACCGACATTCTCGGAATGAACGGCAGAAGCCTCAACTTCACCGTTGACGGTGAACGCAAGTTCTACAAGGGCGGCACACCAAAGCCCGCTTCAGTCACGATGAACGGAACCCCCGCGACGCTCTATACTATGGTGACACAAGGAGACGAAGTCGGCTTTGTCAAAGCGGAACGAGGTGAAACGCCAAGGGTGACAATCGCCGATGTGTTCGGGGAAAACAAACTCGGAACGGTGCTGTTCTGCGGCAAACCGCTTGACTTGACCGTAACCTTCACGGTGAACGGAAGCGACGTGACAACAGACTATATAATCGAGAATCTTGACCGTGTGGAAAGCAAAGGCGTGAAAACGCTGGCTGATATCCCCGGCTATAACGGCGGCAGTTACTTTGTCAATGGAAACGCGGCTGAAAGCGGTGTTCTCCTCCGCGACGGCGATGTGGTGACGCTTGCCCCTGCCGAGGAGGAGAGAGCGGCCGTGACCAAACCGAAAACGATATCGGAGCAACAACTTGAGAAAGACCCTCTCTACGAGGGGAGTTTGTGGGGCGACATAAAGCTGACGTTCAACGGAAGCGAGATTACTTTGCCGACCAACGAAAGCAGAACGCCGCACTTGTTTCTTGAATTGTTGACGGGGATTCAGCTTGACCCGTCAAGGGGAGCGTATAAGCTGATGTTAAACGGAGAAGAAGCGAATTTCAACACGAAAATCAAAAACGGCGACAAAGCGGCGGTGCTGTTTGACGACGACCTCACAAACGAAACCACAGAAAACAATGAAACATAAACATCAACTGCTTTCGCTCTGCCTTGCCGCCGTGATTAGCCTGTCTTCGTGCAAAACAATCGAGTATGACGACAACGAAACACCGCAAGACAGCACGCCGACTGTCGGGACAATCGACAACGAACCTCAAAGCGACAACAGAAGCGACAGCTTGCCGTTCACGGCAGGCGAAGCCCACGCGAAGATTTGGGCGGACAACCGACTCCAGTACAACAGGCTGCTGCAACTTGAGGACTTCCCCGAGTCAAGCCCACACAACGCGCTGTCGGGATACGGCGGCAGCGGTTACGCACAGATGTCGGCAGGCGAGGGCTTCACGTTTGACACGGAGCTTCCCGAGTCACAGCACTACCTTGTCGGGCTGAAAATCTGCGCCGTTGACAGCGTCGTCGTGCTGTCAATCGACGGTACGGAGCTGGGTGCGTTCTACGCAAACGGAGCGAAAGACTTCAGCTTGTTCTATCTCGACGGCATCTACATTGAGGGCGGCAAGCACAGCATACGGCTTCAATGCGAAAAGGGCATTGCGTTTATGGACAGCCTTGAGTTCCACGACGCGGGGCTTATGCCGCGTTCACGGTTCGACACAGCGGCTGTCTTGTCTGACGACAAGGCAAGCAAGAACGCCCGCTCGCTGATGACGTACCTGACCGAGCATTTCGGCAAACGAATCCTCACGGGTCAAACCGTCACGCCGAACACGAACGCCGAGATTAACGCCGTGTACGCGGCAAGCGGTCGCTTCCCCGCGATACGGGTCGGCGATTTGGCGCAGTATACCAACTTCTACTACGGCGACAACAAGAACGCCGACACCGAAGCGAATCTCGCCCTTGATTGGGCGGACAAAGGCGGCATTGTGTCGTTCAACTGGATGTGGTATGCTCCGACTGACGGCGCGGGGTTTGGTGTTGACGGCGGCTTCTCTCTTGCCAAAGCGGTGTCGCAAAAAGATGTGTCAAAACTTGACGACGCGGGGATAGAAGCCTATGTGTCAAGCGGCGAGTTGTCACGAGAAGGCGCGGCTTTGCTGCGTGATATCGACAGCGTTGCCGAAAAACTACAACAGTTTGCCGACAAAGATATCCCGGTGTTGCTGCGACCACTGCAAGACGGCGGCATTGAAGGGCTGTTCTGGTGGAACGAAGCGGGTGCGGAAGCCTACGTTTGGCTGTGGCAAACGCTTTATAACAGGCTGGTCGGTTATCACGGGCTTCACAATCTCATCTGGGTTTGGAGTGGCGAGGACACGGCGTTCTACCCCGGTGATAACTACGCCGACCTCACGTCCGTTGATGTCTGGAGTGACAGCGACACCTCAAACCTGCCGCGTTTCTTCACCGGTTTGCTCTACGGGGAGCGAAAGAAGCTGGTTTCACTCACCGAATGTTCGCTGATACCCGACCCCGATGTGCTGAACCGTGACGGTGCGCTTTGGAGTTGGTTCTCGTTATACCGCGGCGATGTGATTATCAACCCGAACGGAAGTCTTAACGATTATTCGCTGAACACAGTGGAGCGAATCAAGGCGGCGTATAACCACGAGTTGACGCTCACCCTCGATGAGGTCCATTATTAGCGATAAACGAAAGCGGCGCACGTTGTTATAACGTGCGCCGCTTTCGTTTATCGTTTTATTTGTTCAGCATTTGCTTTGCTTTGTTTACAATGCCTTCGGCGTTCAACCCGAACTGCCGGAGTAAAGTCCAAGCCTCGCCCGAATAGCCGAACACATCTTGCACACCGAGTTTCACCACGGTGCAGGGGTGTTCTTCAAGCACAACGTCGCCGACAGCGCTGCCAAGTCCGCCGATGACAGTGTGTTCTTCCACCGTGAGGATTTTCCCTGTTTCTTTCGCGGCTTTGACGATGATATCGCGGTCAATCGGCTTGATTGTGTGAATGTTTATCACTCTCGCGTCAATTCCCTGCGACTGCAAAACGCTTGCCGCTTCCACGGTTTCCGCAACCATAAGCCCCGTTGCAATAAGCGTGATGTCGCCGCCTTCACGGAGTGTCACGCCTTTGCCAAGCTGAAACTTGTAGGTTTCACGGTCATTAAACTCGGGGACCGCGAGCCTGCCAAGCCGAAAGTACGCGGGGCCTTTATGCTCCGCCATCGAAAGTATCGCGTGATACGCTTCGGCGTCGTCGGCAGGGCTGATTACCGTCATATTCGGGACAGAACGCATAATCGCGATATCCTCGCAGTATTGGTGTGTCGCGCCGTCCTCACCGACCGAAAGCCCCGCGTGAGTAGCGCAGACTTTGACATTGAGGGCGGGATAACCGACTGAGTTTCTTATTATCTCGTATGCTCTGCCGACCGCGAACATCGCGAAACTGCTTGCAAACACAAGCCGCCCCGTCGAGGCATAACCTGCCGCCGTCGCTATCATATTCTGCTCTTGTATTCCACAGTTGAAGTGCCTGTCGGGGTGCGCCTTGCCGAACACAGCGGTCATTGTGCTTGCCGCGAGGTCCGCGTCAAATACCGCCATATCGGGGATTCGCTTGCCGAGTTCAAGGAGCGCGTCGCCGTAACTCACTCGTGTGGCTGTCTTCTTCGCCATAATTACGCGCCCTCCTTTACAAGTTCGTCATACTTCGCGGTCAGCTCCGCTATCGCGTCCGCATATTGCTCATCGTTGGTCGCCTTGCCATGCCAGCCAGCCTCGTTCTCCATAAACGACACGCCTTTTCCTTTAACGCTCTTCAGTATAATTACGCTCGGCTTGTCCGTGTTTGATTTCGCCGCCGTGACCGCACGCTCAATCGAGTCAAAGTCGTGCGCGTCTACTTCGTCGATTACGTTCCAGCCAAACGCCGCGAACTTCTCGCCGAGAGGATAAGAACACATCACGTCCTCGATTTTGCCGTCAATCTGAAGCCCGTTGTTGTCGATAAACGCGAGCAGGTTGGTCAGCTTGTGGTGCGAAGCGAACATCGCGGTTTCCCAGACGATACCCTCCGCCACTTCACCGTCGCCAAGAATAGTGTAGACGTTCCACTTCTCGCCGTTCACCTTTGCGGCAAGCGCCATTCCTGCCGCCGCGCCAAATCCTTGGCCAAGCGAGCCTGTCGACATATCAATGCCGGGTGTTTTGTTCATATCGGGGTGACCTTGCAGGTGAGAGCCCGGTTTTCTTAGCGACTTTATGTCGCTTTCGGGGAAGTAACCTTTTTGTGCAAGCACTGAGTAAAGCGCGGGTGCGGCGTGACCTTTCGACAGCACGAATCTGTCGCGGTTTGGGTCGTTTGGCTTCGCGGGGTTTACGTTCAGCACTTTGTAGTAGAGATAAACCAGTGCGTCCACCGCTGAAAGCGAGCCGCCGGGGTGACCCGACTTCGCGTTGAAGGTCCCCTCAATGACAGCAAGCCTTGCTTTTGACGCGACAAGTTGCAGGGAGTGTTTGTCCGCTTTGTTCATTCCTTATTCCTTTGCCTTTGCTTTTGTCTATATAGTTTACTTTTTTGCGGTAAACCCGCTCCAGTCTTTGAGAAAACGCTCGATTCCGCTGTCAGTCAGCGGGTGCTTCAGCATTTGCAGGAACACGCCGTACGGAATTGTGGCGATGTGGCAGCCGATTCGTGCCGCCTGTGTCACGTGTATCGGGTTCCGGATAGACGCGGCGATTATCTCGGTGTCAACACCTGACGCGTTAAAGATATCAACGATTTCTTCAATCAGCGAGATACCCTCTTGCCCCACGTCGTCAAGTCTGCCGAGGAACGGGCTGACGAAAGTCGCTCCCGCTTTTGCCGCAAGCAACGCCTGCGCCGCCGAGAACACGAGCGTCACGTTGGTTTTGATTCCCTTTGCCGAGAGAATCTTCGTGGCTTTCAGCCCTTCCTCGGTCATTGGCAGTTTGATGACGATGTTCTTGTGGATTGCCGCGAGTGGCAGCGCTTCTTCAACCATGCCTGCCGATTCAAGGCTGATGACCTCAGCGGAGATAGGTCCGTCAACGATTGACGTGATTTCTTTCACCACTTCGGCAAAATCGCGCCCTTCCTTTGCGATAAGCGACGGGTTTGTCGTCACTCCGCTGAGAACGCCCCATTCGTTCACGCGGCGAATCTCCGCCACGTTTGCCGTGTCGATAAACAGTTTCATTTTTCCCTCACATTATAATATAAGTTCAAAGCAACAGTACTTAGTATACCACGATTCGACAACCTTTTCAAGGAAAAGCACAGCCAAAAAACACGCCGTGTTCCCGCTCTTATTTGTTTGTTTTGACGGATAACGACGGCAAATGAGGTCACGCCGTGGTTGTCGCGCCTGCTTTGTCGGCGAGATAGCGGTCGATTGCGCTGGTCAGCTTGTTCTCAGCCTCAAAGAGCGACACACCGCGAAGCTGCGCCCCCGACATATTTTGATGTCCGCCTCCACCGAGAATCTCCATAATCAGCTGCACATTCAGCGTGCCGTGACTTCTTGCGCTGATTGAAAACTCGTCCGCGGCAGTTCGATAAACAACGAACGACGCGTCCATATTGCGGATACCGAGCATTTCGTCGGCAGTTTGTGGCGCAATGATTCGCATTGCGGGGTCAAGCAGTTCGCTTGTCAGTATCGCGCATTTGCGATAGACCTTGGACGTCGCCGCAAGTGCAACTTTCTTCTTGTAGCTCTCAAATGAGTTTGAGAATAACATCTTGACGTTCAGCGTATCCGCGCCGAGTTTCCGCAGAAACGCCGCCGCCTCAAACGTGCGAACGCTGGTGCGAAGCGAGAAACCCTTGGTGTCAAGCATTATCCCCGCGAGGAGAGCCTCGGCACACAGCGGAGAGAACTTGCCGCCGCCGATGTTCTGCACAATCTCCGTCACCATTTCGGAAGCGGAAGAAGCGTTTGGTTCGTGGTGGAACGCCAGTGTGTTTGAGATGAACGACACCATCTTGCGGTGGTGGTCGATAACAATTATCTTCTCCGCGTTTTGTAAAAGAAGTTTGTCCTCGACAAGCACGGGATTGTGCGTATCAACCACGATGAGGAGCGAATCCTCCGTGAAAAGCTCTCTCGCCGCTGTCGGCGTGATGAATAGCGGTTCGGCGGGGTCGGCGGACTTTAATCTGTCAAGAAGCTCACCTGCAAGCGAAGTCGCTTGGTCGGCGACCGCGTAAGCGACAATGCCGCGGCTTCTTAGTGTCGCGGTAAGTCCTGCCGACGAGCCCACACTGTCGAGGTCGCTGCCGCGATGTCCCATTATGAACACGCCGTCTGACTTCTCGGCATAACCGAGCAGGTTGTTCGCGAATATCCGCGACTTCACCTTCGTTTGCTTCTCAACACCTTGCGCCACGCCGCCGTAGAACTCAAAGCCGTTTTCGGTTTTCACCGCGGCTTGGTCGCCGCCGCGTCCGATTGCCATTTCAAGCGCTTCTCTCGCAAACTTGTCGCTCTCCGCGAGGTTTTGCCCCGTTGCGCCTATTCCGATTGACAATGTGACGCAGTTGCGGTCAGACACCGCGATTTCTCTCGCGTGGTCAAGCAAGCCGACTTTCTCTTTAATCAGCTTGTCGATATTCTTCTGCTCTATCACCGCCCAAAGTCTGTCGCGGTTGAACTTCTTCATTATGCCGTTGGTTGAAGCGATGTATTCTTCCATCATCTTGTCGATTTGCGCCGTGACACGCGCCTTGTCGCTCTCGGGTGTGCCGTCGAACATCTCGTCGTATCCGTCCACCGCGATAATCATAACGATAGGCTTGTCCTCACGCTCGCTCACCTCAAGGGTGCAGAGCCGAGTGGTGTCGGTTATGCTGATTGTCTTGACCACGCGTCCGCTTTCCGCGTCGGTTCGTGAGTGAACAACTCCCTCAAAAAAACCGCCCCCGTACCCAAAGCGAACAGTGTCGCCGGGTTTCAGCGCGGTCACTCCGAGGAGTTGTCTTAAGTCGCAATCGTTCTCACGCACATCGGGGAAATATGAATAGAATCTCTCGTTTGCCCACGAGAGGTGGTCGCTCTCATCGGACGAAGCAATAGCGACTGATACATTAACAAGCAACTCGTCGAGAGAACGCGTGATGTCTTGACGCATAAAGTCGCTGTACTGCCGCGTTTTTCGCGAGGCGTTCCAGAGTTTGCCGAGAGCAAAACAGGCGGTCAGCACAGAAAACGGCATAACCGCCAAGAATAAAGTCTGCGAATAAACGTAAAGATAAAGCGACAAGGCAATCAGCAGCAGCGACTGGATAATCACCGCCACCGCAAGCCCGCCGTCACGAAAGAAGTTTTTCATTATTGATACTTATGTGTTTCTTAATTGCCGCGTTCACTCTCCACAGAAGCGGGGAGTGAACGCTAAACGGTTCAATGTCAACAATTTGAGCGTGATATAGCCGGTTAAATCCGCGCCGTAGGCGCATCAGTCGCTAAAAGCGACTGCAAAAACGCTTTGGCGTGTTTAATTTAACCTACTATACCTCTCGGGGCAGAGGCGGGCGACCGGAACGACTCAGCCGACGCCCTTGCCGCTCCAGCAGAAGCGGAATCTTCGCGAAAAGAATGGTTTAAGTTGTTGACAGGTTAGTTTTAGTTATTGTCGTTGCTGCGGTTATAACACAACGTGATTATCGGAAGAACCATAGGCGAACGCTTTGTCTTACGGAAGATAAAGTCGCCGAGTTCATCGCGGAGAGCAGTGCGAAGAGCCGCCATTTCGACATACGGCTTGTCGGTAAACCTCGCCATAATGTCTTTAACCATAAAGCGCGACTCTTCAAGGAAAGGCTCGCTCTCTTTGACGTAAACGAACCCGCGGGTAAAGACTTCGGGTCCGCCTATCAACTTGCCGCCGTTCTTTTCTATAGTGGCGGTGACAATGACAATGCCGTTTTCCGACAAGCGTTTACGGTCACGGAGAACCGCCGTGCCTATGTCGCCTATTCCACTGCCGTCAACCAACACGCGACCTGCCGGAACAGAACCTGTTATCTCCATTGTCGCGCCGTCGGTCGCAAGCTGTTGACCGATACCGACGATAAAGATGTTCTTCTCGGGCACGCCCATTCGCTCGGCAAGTTGCGCGTGCTTTCGCATATGCTTGAACTCGCCGTGTATCGGCACAAAGAACTTCGGCTTTGTCAGCGCAAGTATCAGCTTCAGCTCTTCTTGGCAGGCGTGACCCGACACGTGCACTTCGTACATCGCTTCGTACACCACGTCCGCACCGAGTTTCATCAAGTCGTTAACCACACGGCTGACCGTCTTTTCGTTGCCCGGTATCGGCGTCGCCGATATGACAATCAAGTCCTCGGCGGTAATGTTCACCTGCCTGTGTTCTCCGCCTGCCATTCGCGACAACGCCGACAACGGCTCGCCTTGGCTGCCCGTTGTGATGATAACGGTTTTCTCAGGGGGATATTTGTTCACTTGGTCAATGTCAATCAGCACGTCTTTGTCGGCTTTGATGTAACCAAGTTCCACCGCGACAGCCATTGTATTGAGCATACTGCGCCCCGACACCGCGACTTTCCGTCCGCTTGCCGCCGCTGTGTCGATAATCTGCTGCAAACGATGAATGTTGCTGGAGAAAGTTGCGACGATTATCCGCTTGCCGTCCGCTCCCGCGAATATCGAACGAAAGCTCTCGCCCACCTTGCGCTCACTTTGCGTGAAGCCGGGGCGTTCCGCGTTGGTGCTTTCGGATAACAACGCGATTACGCCTTGCTTGCCGAGTTCAGCGAAGCGGCAAAGGTCGATTGCGCCGCCCTCAATCGGGGTGTAATCCACCTTGAAGTCGCCCGTATGGACGATAATGCCCGACGGTGTATGCACAGCCATGGCGCAAGCATCGGGAATCGAGTGGTTGACACGGATAAACTCAACCGACATTGCCCCAAACTTGACGATTTGCCGCGGCTTTACGGGGACAAGGCGCGCCGTATCAAGAAGCCCCGCTTCTTTCAGCTTGCCCGCCACAATGCCGAGTGTCAGCCGTGTGCCGTATATCGGCACGTTGATTCGCTTCAGCAGATACGAAAGCGCACCGATGTGGTCCTCGTGCCCGTGGGTCAGCACCACACCCTTGAAACGCTTGGTGTTCGCTTCCAGATATGAAAAGTCGGGGATAACCGCGTCCACACCCGGCAGTTCGTCCCCGGGGAACGCCATACCGCAGTCGATAGCGAACATATCGCCGCCACATTCGTATACATAAAGGTTCTTGCCTATCTCGCCGACACCGCCGAGCGCAACGATACAGACAGGCGCGGCTTCACGGGGGGCAAACTCCTCGTCACGCGGTGCTTGCTGCTTTTGAACAGGTTGTCGGTTTTTGTCCGCCTGTCCGTTTCTCGGTTGCCTACCTCCTTGCTGTTGTTGCTGACGGTTCTGTCCGCCTTGCTTCACGGGTGCTTTTGTGTCTTTGTTTGACGCGTCCGAGTATTCTTTCACGATTGATTTGATTGCCTTGTCCACCTCTGTCGTCACCGCGTTCTTCGGTTTGGCTTTGCCGCCTTTGTTTTTCGGTTGCGACGACTCTGTGTCTTTCGGTTGTTTTTTAACGGGCATACTTTTTATATCCCTTGTCCTTTCTTTGGCACCAACGGTGCGATGTTCTTAATAATAATCTGTCGAGTTTGTCAAACGGGTTGGCTCTTTCGAGTGGCTTTTTGCGGGGATTAGGCGCACAAAAAACTCGTTGCGTTTGTGCTTACATAGCGGTATCAACAATCTTCTTCGCAGATATTTCTCTCCCGCGGAAGCGGCAAGAGCTTTTCGGCCGCCCGCCTGTGCCCCGAGGGGTATGGCCTTCGGTATGTTGACACTTGGATACACAGTACAAAACGCAAAAAAACGACCGAGGGAAAACTCGCGTTCGGTTGTAAGTATACACGGTGCTTGGACATATACACGTTACGATTTAACAAACTATACAAGTATAACACAAAGTATAACTCTTGTCAAGTGCGCAACGTGTCGGTTCTTGTTTGTGGGAGTGTCGGTTATTGTTTGTAGCAATTTTGCACAGAAATTTCTCAAAAAGTATGGCATTTTTGATTGATTTGTGATATAATTGACTGGTAATGTTAAAATAACAGGGGAAACCCACGGAGGAACGCTTATGAAATACGGTTACTTTGACAACAGCAACTGCGAATACGTCATCGACAAGGTGGATGTGCCCACTTCGTGGACAAACTATATCGGTGTCCGCGATATGTGCGGAGTGCTGAATCATACGGCAGGCGGCTATTTGTTCTACAAAACGCCCGAGTACCACAGAATCACCCGTTTCAGAGGAAACGGCGTGCCTATGGACCGTCCCGGTCATTATGTTTACATTCGTGACGACGACACGGGCGAGTATTGGTCTATCTCGTGGCAACCTGTCGGGCTTCCTCTCGACAAAGCAAAGTATGTCTGTCGCCACGGTTTGTCTTACAGCAAGTATTCCTGCGACTACAGCGGCATTGAAGCCGAGCAAACCCTCTTTATCCCAATGGACGACCCCGTTGAGATATGGGACGTTAAACTGAAAAACAAATCGGGGGCAAAACGCAACCTCTCGATATACAGCTACTGCGAGTTCTCGTTCCACCATATAGATATGGATAACCGCAACTTCCAGATGTCGCTTTACGCGGCAGGAAGCGACTATGCCGACGGGATTATCCAGCACGAGTTGTTCTACGAACACACGTATCAATATTTCACGTCCAGCGAAACGCCGGACGGCTTTGACGCGTTGCGCGACGTGTTCCTTGGCGTTTATGGCGACGAAAGCAAGCCCGAGGGCGTCATAAACGGCAAACTGAAAGGCTCTTTTGAAAAGGGCAATAACCACTGCGGTTCGTTGCAGAAGAAAGTGACGATTGAAGACGGCGAGGAGTATCGCCTTGCGTTCTTCCTCGGTGAAGAAGGCTTTGACAACGCAAAGAAAATCCGCGAAAAGTACACATACAGCGAGATAGACCGCGCGTTTATTCAGCTGAAGGGCTTCTGGGCGGACAAGATGTCGCAACTGCAAATCAACACGCCAAGCGACTCGATGAACACGATGATTAATATCTGGACTCTCTATCAATCCGAAATCAACGTGATGTTCTCGCGGTTCGCTTCGTTCATTGAAGTCGGCGGCAGAACAGGACTCGGCTATCGCGACACGTCACAAGACGCGATGACCATACCTCATTCCAACCCGACCAAGTGCAAGAGCCGCATTGTCGAGCTGCTGAAAGGGCTGACTTCAACGGGATACGGGCTGCACCTCTTCTCACCTGAATGGTTTGAGGAGCAAGCCGAACCCGCGTTCAAGTCGCCGACAGTCGTACCGACACCCGACAAAGATTCAATCGTTCACGGTATCAAAGACGCGTGTGCCGACGATGCGCTTTGGCTTATTGCCGCTATTGATGAGTTCGTGAAAGAAACAGGCGACCTCTCGTTCCTCGACCAAGTTGTGACCTACTGCAACGGCGGTTCGGGCACAGTGTATGAACACATGACAAGAATACTCGACTTCTCGGCGGAGCAAGTGGGGAACAACGGTATCTGCAAGGGGCTTCGTGCCGACTGGAACGACTGCCTTAACCTCGGCGGCGGCGAGAGCGCAATGGTCAGCTTCCTGCACTACTGGGCATTGTCGAAATTCATTCCGATTGCGATTCGTTTGGGCAAAGCCGACGACGTTGAAAAGTACACGAAACTCGCTGAAAAAGTACGCGAGGTATCCGAGAAAGTGCTGTGGGACGATGGGTGGTATATCCGCGGCATAACCTCAAGCAACCGCAAAATAGGCACGCACGCCGACAAAGAAGGCAAAGTTCATATGGAGAGCAACACGTGGGCTGTTCTCTCGGGAGTGGCAAGCAAGGAACGCGGTATCGCAGCAATGGACGCGGTTGACGAGTATCTCTACACACCATACGGGCTTATGCTTAACGCACCCTCGTTTGAAACAATCGACGACGAGATTGGTTTCGTCACACGCGTTTACAAGGGCGTGAAAGAGAACGGCGCGATATTCTCTCACCCGAACCCGTGGGCTTGGTGCGCCGAAGCTATACTCGGACGCGGCGACAGAGCAATGAAGTTCTACGATTCGCTTTGCCCTTGCAGCCAGAACGACAAGATTGAGATTCGTCAAAGCGAGCCGTATTCGTACTGCCAGTTCGTTATGGGCAAAGACCACACGGCGTTTGGACGGGCGCGTCACCCGTTTATGACAGGCAGCGGCGGCTGGAGTTACTTCGCGGCGACTCGCTATATCATCGGGCTTCGCCCCGGATTTGACGAGCTGGTGGTTGACCCGTGCGTTCCGTCCGACTGGAAAGAGTTCTCGGCGGTTCGTAAATGGAGAGGCGCAACCTACAAAGTCACGGTGGAAAACCCGAACGGGGTTCAAAAAGGTGTGAAGAAGATATTCGTAAACGGTGCGGAAACAAGCAAGATTGAAGTCGCCGCTGAAGGCACAGAAGTGAATGTTAAAGTCGTTATGGGCTAAGGAGTATTCTTATGAAAGCAATCATCTTAGCGGCGGGCAGAGGTACGCGACTGCCCGGCGGACTGCCGAAGCCGCTGCGCGAAGTGGGCGGGCGGTCTATGCTCTCCTGTGTCGCGGAGGGAATCAGCTTTGTTCCGCAAACCGACACCGCCGTGGTAGTCGGCTACAAGTCGGAACTCGTGAAGCAACACCTCGGCGGCGCGTACACCTACCCCGACCAAAACCCCGAATGGGGCACAGGCGACGCGGTGAAAGCCGCCCGCGACTTCCTTGACAGCAGCGGCGCACCCGACGAGCCTGTTCTCGTCTGTTATGCCGATATGCCGCTCATCTCACGCGCAACTTATGAAGAACTGCTTCGCGAACACTCGACAAACGGCGCGTCTTGCACCGTGTTGACCGCGAAAGCACCAAACAGCGGGCTTCACTACGGCAGAATCGTCCGCGACAGTGAGGGCGTGTTCAGTGCAATCGTCGAACACCTTGACGCAACGGAAGCGCAGCGAAACATCGATGAGCTGAACACGGGCGTCTGTGTGTTCAAGAAAGACGACCTGCTTAACGCTATACCGAACCTCAACTGCAACAACGAGCAGAAGGAATTCCACCTGACTGACGTTCCCGTGTTGCTGAAAGGCGAGGGGAAGAAGATTGCGACCTACACTATCTACAATTCCAACGAGATTTACGGCGTAAACACCCCCGAAGAGCTGAAAGTCGCTGATGAAATCGCGAAACGTAAGTTCCAGATTGCGGAGAAACGCCGAAGCTCAAAGTGGTTTGGCACAGGTGGCTGGAGAGCAATCATAGGCGACGACTTCATCAAGTCAAACATCGTTATCTTGGCGCAAGCGGTGTCTGACGATATGAAGAGCAAGGGCAAGTATGAGATTGTCCTCGGTTATGACAGGCGTTTCTTGTCTGAATCGGCGGCAGTCTGGTTGTCAGAAGTTTTTGCGGCAAATGATATAACCGTGCACTTCATCAACCGAATCGCCCCGACGCCACTCGTTATGTACACAGTTAAAGAAAAGAACACTTTCTACGGTATGGCAGTGACGGCAAGCCACAACCCCTCGTCTTACAACGGTATCAAGGTCTTTTCTGAGGGAGGCAAAGACGCGGACGTGCCTGTCACGGACGTGTTTGAGGGGATAATCAGCCAAGGTGTCACACCGCTGTCCATTCCCTTTGAAGAAGGTGTGGCGAACGGCAAAATCAAGGTGTTTGACCCGATAAACGATTATATCGACAGCATTATCGCTTTGATTGATATGGATTCAATCAAGGGTGCGCACCTACGGATACTCCACGACCCGATGTTCGGCGTGTCAAAGACCTCGCTGCAAACCATATTGATGACTGCGCGTTGTGACGTTGACCTCATCAACGACAGACGAGACGCGTTGTTTGGCGGTCGGCTTCCCGCACCGACCGAAGAAACCCTCGGTAGACTCCGCGAGATGGTGGTTGAGGAAAAGTACGACCTCGGTATCGCAACCGACGGCGACGCCGACCGTATCGGCATTATCGATGAAACAGGGCGGTATATCCACCCGAACGAGATACTCTCGCTTCTCTACTACTATCTGCTGAAGTACAAGGGCTGGAAAGGCGACGTGGTCCGCAACATCGCGACTACCAACCTGCTTGACCGCATAGCGGCTGACTTCGGGTTCAAGTGTCACGAAGTTCCCGTTGGCTTCAAGTGGATATCGGGGGGAATGGAAAAGACAGGCGCGATTATCGGCGGCGAATCAAGCGGCGGCTTGACCATAAAAGGTCACATCAAAGGTAAAGACGGCATCTTCGCCTCGGCTCTCCTCGTTGAAATGCTTTGCAAAACAGGCAAGACGTTCGGCGAATTGCTTGACGAAGTGTACGGCAAGTATGGCGCAAGCTATATGGCTGAGTTTGACGCGAAGTTCTCACAGGCAAAGAAGAACGAGCTTCAAGACTTGCTGTTCACACAGAAGAAGATACCCGACTTCCCCGCTGACGTGAAAGACGTGAACTACCACGACGGCTGCAAGATAAACTTCACGAACAACGCGTGGATTATCGCGAGATTCTCGGGAACAGAACCGCTGATTCGCGTGTTCTGTGAGGCGCACAACAAAGAAACAGCAAAGAAGTATGTCGATATAATGAAAAAATTCCTCGGTCTGTAAGGATATTCCACATCGTTTTGTCTACAAACAAGGGTTCTCACGCCCACTGAAAGGAACAGTATGAAACTAATCAACGCAAAAGATTACAACGATATGAGCCGTAAGGCGGCGAATATCCTCTCGGCACAAGTGATAATCAAGCCGCGCAGTGTGTTGGGGCTTGCGACGGGTTCAACGCCAATCGGCACATACAAACAGCTGATTGAGTGGTACAACAAAGGAGATATCGACTTCTCCGAAACCTCGTCTGTCAACCTCGACGAGTACGTTGGGCTTCAACCGGACAACAACCAAAGCTATCGGTATTTTATGAATACCAACTTCTTCGACCACATCAACATAAACAAAAACAGCACTCACGTGCCTAACGGCGTTGCGGAAGATGTGCTTCGTGAAGCGAAACGCTATGACGAGCTGATTTCAACTCTCGGCGGGATTGACCTCCAGCTTCTCGGCCTTGGACCGAACGGCCACATCGGCTTCAACGAACCGGGTGGCGCGTTTGAGAACTCAACTCACTGCGTATCGCTGACCGAAGAAACAATCACGGCGAACAAGCGTTTCTTCGCCAACATCGACGAAGTGCCGAGAAAAGCAATCACAATGGGAATGAAAGGCATTATGCAGGCAAAGAAAATCCTGCTGATTGTGAGCGGCAAGGCAAAGCAAGACATACTGACGCGCGCGCTTTACGGACCTATCACCCCCGAAGTCCCCGCTTCTCTGCTCCAGATTCACAACGACTTGACCGTAATCACAGCGTTCGACAAATAATAACCGCGAACTCCCCTCCTGCTTGCGGGAGGGGAGTGTGCTATATACTCCGTAACGGGTTAAACTTTTAGTTTAACTTTCCGCCGTTTCATGGCGGTCGGCGGCAAAACCGACGCGTTACTGCGTATATTTGGCACAACAAGCCGCTTAAAAACTCGGTGAGTTTTTGTAGCCGTAAAGCGGCTACCGCACCGTTGGCGCAGATTTAACCGGCTATGTAACAAACATTAGGAGGTGCATTATGACATATAAAAACTGTTTCGTGTTTATTGACGGCGCGTTTAAGAAAACGAACTTCTCCGTAAAAGACGGCGTGTTCGCCGAGATTGCCGACGACTTGGACGGCGATGTGACCGACCTTGACGGCGCGTATGTTCTGCCCGGGTTGATTGACGTGCATACCCACGGTTGCGCCGGGTTCGACTTCTCTAATGCCGACACCGACGGTGTTTACGCGATGACAAAGTGCTACGCCTCAAAGGGCGTGACCTCAGTCGCCGCCACCACAATGACTTCGCCGCTTGATTTGTCGCGTGCCGCGCACAAGACAATCGGCGATGTGATAAAAAGCGGCAAACGTGAGGGTGCGCGTATCCTCGGCGTCAATATGGAAGGTCCGTTCATCGGGAAAGACAAGAAAGGCGCACACAACGAAGCGCTGATTCTCCCGCCGACCTCCGAGCTGTTTGACGAACTGGACGCACTGACAGGCGGCAATATCCGCATTGTCGATGTTGACCCGCGGTCTGACGGGGCGTATGACTTCATCAAAAAGTATTCCGCAAGCAGAATCGTTTCGCTTGCTCACACGAGCGCCAACTACGACGAAGCCTGCAAAGCGTTTGACTACGGCGCGAGAGAGGTGACTCACCTCTTCAACGCAATGAATCCGCTTCACCACCGCGACCCCGGCGTTATCGGAGCGTTTGCCGACAACACGGGCAAGGGTGTGCGTGCCGAGATAATCTGCGACGGTTTCCACATTCACCCAAGTGCCATTAGGCTGATGTTCAAGGCTTGCCCCGACAATATGGTGCTGATTTCTGACTCGATGTGCGCTGCGGGTATGCCCGACGGTATCTATCAACTCGGCGGCTATGACGTGCTGGTGAAAGACGGCAAAGCGGTGCAAGCCGACGCGCCCGAAACAATCGCGGGTTCGGCGACCAACGTGTTCCAGTGCCTCAAGAATGTCGCGACTACGTTTGGCATTGACAAGTACAAGGCGATTGCCGCGGCAACCTCCACCCCCGCGAAAATCTTGGCGGTTGACGACAAACTCGGATACATCAAGCCGGGATACATCGCCGACTTCGTTGTGATAGACGAAGCGTTCAACCTGAAAGACGTATACATATCTGCTGAAAAGTATAACTAAAGCGTTATACCGAAGATCAAGGGCGACCGGAAAGCCCTTGCGGCTTCCGCAGGAGCGGAATCTCCGCAAAATAAACTGCAACATAAAAGAAAACCTTTCCTTAAAAGGAAAGGTTTTCTTTATATAGTCAATTAACTTAAGAAATAGCAGGCTATTTTTTCGGGCGGCAAGCCCCGCTTCGCGGCGTAAGCCAATTGCCCATACGGCTGTTTATTGCCCGCCCTCGCAAAGGGCTATATGCCCTCGCCGTTTGAATCAGAGAGATACCTGCGCATAATCTTGATGACCACAGGCAAATCAAGCGGCTTACCGACGTGGCTGTTCATTCCCGATTCAAGGCACTTCTCTATGTCCTCGCGGAACACGTCGGCTGTCATTGCCACAATCGGCACAGTCTTGGCGCGCGGTTCGGGCAGGGCGCGTATGCGGCGCGTCGCCTCAAAGCCGTCAACCTCGGGCATGTGTACGTCCATAAAAATCATATCGTATAGCTCTGTGTTCCTCGCGAACTTCTCCGCCGCGACTTTGCCGTTGTCGGCGAAATCTATCGCAACGCCCGTGTCCTCAAGCAAAGCCTGAACCACAATCTGATTGATTTCCACGTCCTCGGCAATCAGCACCGCTTTGCCCAAGAACTCGTCTTGCACTATGTCCGCGGCTTCGTTGTCCGCGTTGTCGGCGTCCGCCGAAGCGATTCGTTTCCCCACACCGAGTGTCGCCGTGAAGGTAAACACCGAGCCTTTGCCTTCTTCGCTTGTCACGGTCACGTCGCCGTCCATTAAGAGAGCGATTCGCTTTGATATCGCAAGCCCAAGCCCCGTGCCGCCGTATTTGCGAGCCACCGAGTTGTCCGCTTGTTCAAACGCGTTGAAGATGTTCAGCATCTTGCTCGGTTCGATACCGATACCGCTGTCTGTTATTCGGCTTTCAATCAACGCTTTTCCGTCAAACTCTTTCACCAGTTTGATGTCAAGCGAGATACTCCCGTTTTTTGGCGTAAACTTCACCGCGTTAGACACCAAGTTGACGATAACCTGCGTGAACCGTTGTTCATCGCCGAGGAAGTAGTTTTCCACTCGGTCGTCAAGACTGCAAGTGAAGTCAAGCGACTCGGACTCGGCACGGAACGCAAACATATTGATAAGGCGGTTCTTCACCGCTTCAAGGTCAAACTCGGTTTCGGACAACTCGAGTTTATCCGCTTCTATCTTCGATATATCAAGAATATCGTTGACGACGCCGAGCAGGTGGTTCGACGCTTCTTTTATCTTGTCAAACGCGTAGTCTTTGCGCTCATCTTCGGCGGCGTTTAGTCCGATTGCCGTCATTCCGATGACGGCGTTCAGCGGTGTGCGTATCTCGTGGGACATACGCGACAGGAACACCGACTTCGCGAGGTTTGCCGCCTGTGCCTGTTGAAGCGCGTCAAGTAATGCGCTTGTTCGCTCAGAAAGCACAATGGCGTTTGCACAGTTAAGCCCCGCTTGCCACAAGATTTTTCTTTCATATTCGGTGAAGAAATGGTTCTGCGTATCAAACATCAGCCCCATAACGCCCCACATCTTGCCGTTCACCATAAGAGGTAAAAGCGTCATCGATTCCGCGCCCGTGTTGTCGCGAATCCACTTGCCGAGTGCCGGGTAGGGATAACTGTCCACGTTTTCACAGATATACCTGTCCGCGATATCATCGTTGACCCACTCGGGGAGAACGTGACTCATCTGCAGTTGTTCACCAACAGCAAAGTTTCTTGTGCCGTTTTCGCCGCCGACTGAGATTGCACGTGTGATGTAAGCCTCGCCGTCTATGTCAACTCGCTTCCAGATAGAAGCGCGGTCGGCGTCGGTTGCTTCTCTTATTATGTCCACCGCGTCTGACACGGTTTCTTGCCACGTTTCTTCGGGTCGAGAGAACAGCACCGCGCCTATTTCGTTTGTCAGTGACAGCAAATGCTCGTTACGCACCGCTGTGTCGAGCGCCGTTTGCATATAAGTGATGTCGTGATGAAGCCATATCTCGGCTTCACCGCCGCCATCTATCCCAGTGTCGAACTTTGCCCCTCTGACATAGATAATTCGTTCAGGCACCGCGCCGTCGGCACGGAAATGCCACGGTCCCTCTTGCGGCACGCCTGTCTTTCGCAGCATATCTATACGAGAAAACTGGGATTCTTTATCCGATGTGTATCTTTCAAACAGGGCTTCTATCTCGGAGAACGGCTGACCGTAACGATAGCATTTCTCCCAGCCCGGAAGCAGCGAGTCATAGCCTTTGTTTGCCATTGGCTCGTGCCCGTCAACCAACACGATAACAGGGTCTGACACGTTGAACACCGCGCTTCTGATTCTGTCGTGGAGTTCCGCCTCTTGCTCCGCTTCTCTCACACTATAAAGCGCGTCTTGAAGCTCGGTGATATCGCTGCAGAAGAACGTGACCTGATAATCGTCCCCCTCGGGTATCTTGACACCGGCGATATCAAGCCAAACTTTCTTTTCTCCCCGGATATCCATCTTGACACGATAGCGAAGCGTACCCGTGTCAAACACTTCTTTTACTCTGCTTTCAAAGGGGATAGGCTCTCTGTTTTCGTTCCACGCGCCTTTCACCCAACCGTTGATATCGGTGAATATCGACTGACGCGCCTCGTTAAAGCTTTCATAGCCGAACAGCTTCATCGCGTTGCCGTTCAGGCTCATCAGCTTGAGGTCTCGGTCGAACGCGCCGACAAACTGTGGGCTTTGCTCAAAGGTTATCCGCTGGCGTTCGTGGTCTTGCTTTATCGTTTTGTTTTGTGCAATCATTGCATACAGCCATATACCAAACACGACAAGCACGATTATCCCAAGCCCCGAACAAACAAGCGTGAAGTTCATGGTGGTTTGCGCCGCGTTGCTTACGGGTTCAAACACGCCGATAGCGACGAAAGACGTTCCGTTCGGGTTGTCAAGCGGGAGATAATACCCCTCGTATTCGCCGTTTTTGCCGCTTGTCGGCAGTATTATTCTCCCCGAGAAAATCGGTTTGCCGCTCTTCGCTTGCTCAAGAAGTTTTTGGTCGGCGGTCGTGCCGATTGCGCGCTCGCCGTTCTCGTCGCGAATTGTCGTCGCGATACGAACGCCGTCAAAAACAATCGAACATTCCGCTCCGTAGTTATCGTGAAGCGGGTCAATCAGCGAATTGTCAAAGAGATAGCTGCCGACTGACACCGTGCCGACAGTCACGCCGTTTGCGTCATAAATCGGCGACGTCGTGATTGCCGCGCCTGATATGGGACCGACGCTTTCAAACAGGGAGTAGATTTCGCCCCTAAGCGCCGCTTGAACGCCGACAAGGTGCGACACGTTGTCGCCGTGGCTGTCAAAGTCGTATGTACGAAGGATACAGGTGCCTTTTATGTCGGTTATCACCATATAAGACACGCCGTATACCGACAAGGTTTCTTCAACGTAAGCAGACAAAGCCTCTCTGTTGCCGGACCTCATCTCACGAACGATAACGTCGTCGTGACGCACACCCGCTGTCGCTCCCTCGGTTCGCTGAAACGCTTCGAGGATATCGCCTTTGACTGATTCGCCCAAGAAGAGAAGCGTCCGCTTCGTTCCCTCAGAGTAGTACATTCTGAAAGAACTGACGGGTATCACGACCATTGCGGTGAGAGCAACGGCGACTATCATAAACATCGGAACAAACATCTTCATTGCCGAACTGAGCCAGTGTTGGAGTTTCATATATGGTTATCCTCAATAAGGGGTAATAGAGTGTCAGCAATCGGGACACATATACCGAAGGTCATACCCCTCGGGGCACAGGCGGGCGACCGGAAAACCCTTGCCGCTCCCGCAGAAGCGGGTCTGTGCCGGACGGGCAATAGGGCTGATTGGATATGCCGCCTAAAACGATGATATAGCCTACTATACTGTATAGTAGGTTAAATTAAAAACGCTAAAGCGTTTTTATAGCCGCTTTCAGCGGCTACCGCTCCGCAGGAGCGGATTTAACCGTCCTGATACGCCGTTTCGCGGCTTTGCCGCGTGGGCG
>JAISLD010000009.1 GCA_031260665.1 Oscillospiraceae bacterium
ACCGTTTTCGGCCCGTAAAAGCCGCATAATCGCACGCAAATCCTCAATGCCGTAATTTTCTTTGTGTGAAAACGCGGCAATCATATCATCGCCTGTTCCCAAACATCAGGCGGTGTAAGCCCAAGAAGCTTCGCGACTGTTGCGGCTACATTGGCAAGCCCATAATCGTCTGACGGGATTATCTCGTGCCTTGAATCGCGGTCGTAGATGATAAACGGCACTTTGTTCAGCGAGTGCGCCGTTCTGACAGCCACGTTGCCCTTTTTGTCTTTCTCAAGCATCTCGTCGGCGTTGCCGTGGTCGGCGGTGACAATGAGGATAACGCCCTGTTCGTCACAAACTTTAATCAAACGAGCAAGCGCCAAGTCAACCGCTTCCACACTTGTGATAGTCGCGTCCAGCGAGCCTGTGTGTCCCACCATATCACCGTTAGGGAAGTTGCAGCGGATAAACCCATAGCTGCCGCTTTTAAGCGCCGCAATGAGGTCGTCCGTTATCTCGGCGGACTTCATCCACGGGCGTTCGTCAAAGCTGACGCGGTCTGAGGGAATCTCGTTGTAGGTTTCAAGCACTTCGCTGAACTTTCCGCTGCGGTTTCCATTCCAGAAGTAAGTGACGTGACCGTACTTCTGCGTTTCACTCACCGCGTACTGGTTCACGTTGTGTTTCACGAGGAACTCAGACAGCGTGTCCTTTATCTCGGGGGGCGACACGAGAAAGCGGCGTGGCAACAGCAAGTCGCCGTCATACTGAAGCATACCGGCGTAACAGACTTTGGGGCGCTTCTCTCTGTCGAAATACGGGAACTTGTCGTCGTCAAACGCCATTGATATCTCAATGGCTCTGTCGCCGCGGAAGTTGAAGTATATCAGGCTGTCGCCGTCAACGACTCTCCCGACCGGCACGTCGTCGTCAGCAATAACAAACGGCGGCAAGTCTTGGTCGATAATGCCGGGGTTTTCGGCACGATACGCCTCAACCGCGTCAGCGGCGGAGTTAAACTGCTGACCGATACCGAGTACGTGGGTTTTCCAACCAAGGTCAACCATATTCCAATCGGACTTGTAGCGGTCCATCGTTATCTTCATTCTGCCGCCACCTGAAGCGATACGACCATCAAACTCGCCGTCGTTCAGTTCCGCGAGGACTTTCTCGGTGTCCGCGATATACTCGAGCGCGGAGGTTGACGGCACATCTCTCCCGTCTAACAGCACGTGAACACGCGCCGTTTTCACTCCCGCCGCTTTCGCTTTACGGAGCATATCGAACAAGTGCGCCGTGTTTGAGTGGACGTTCCCGTCGGACAGCAGACCGAGGAAGTGCAGTGTCGAGTTGTTCTTCAGCACATTGCCGACGATTTCTTCCCATGCGGCTGAGGTGTACATCTTGCCGCTTTCGATTGATTCGTTGACGAGTTTTGCCCCTTGAGAGTATACTTGCCCACAACCGAGCGCGTTGTGACCCACTTCGCTGTTGCCCATATCTTCATCGCTCGGCAGACCAACGGCGACGCCGTGTGCCTTCAGCTTTGCGTTCGGACAGTCTTTCAGTAGTTTGTCAAGCGTGGGGGTGTTGGCAAGCGTCACCGCGTCGCCAAGACCCGATTGAGAGAATCCCACGCCGTCCATAACCACGAGTAGCAGAGGTTTTGTCATATGCCCTTCTTCCATTTTGTACAATCGGCGGCAAATGTTTACCGCCGATTATGTTTTTTTCTGTATGCTAAGCAATGTCGATAACTTAACCAATTCATTTTGCGGAGATTCCGCTCCTGCGGGAGAAGCAAGGGCTTTTCGGTCGCCCGCCTGTGCCCCGAGGGGTATGACCTTCGGTATAGTTGTTGACATTAGTATGCTGACATTAAATCAGGTCGTCGGCCGTTCTGATTATCGACACAAAGTCCGCGCCTTTCAGCGAAGCCCCGCCGATTAACCCGCCGTCTACGTTTGTCTTTTCAAGCAGCTCTTTTGCGTTCTTCGCGTTCATTGAGCCGCCGTACTGGATAGTCACCTGCTCCGCGATATCTTCGCCAAACAGCTTGCCGAGAATGACACGGATAACACCGCAGGTTTCGTCGGCTTGTTCAGCTGTGGCTGTTTCACCTGTGCCGATTGCCCAAACAGGCTCGTACGCGATGATAACGCCCGTGATTTGCTCCGCCGTCACTTCTTTCAGCCCAAGTTTCAGCTGAGTAGACAGCACTTCGGCTGTGATGTCGTCGCTTCTCTCCTCAAGGAGTTCACCGACGCAAAGGATAGGCGTCAGCTTCGCCTCAAGTGCGGCGAGAACACGCAGGTTGACTGTGCTGTCGTTTTCACCGAAGAACTGGCGGCGTTCACTGTGACCGATGATTACGTAGTTAACGCCGAGGTCTTTCAGCATTGCCGCAGACACTTCCCCGGTGAACGCGCCGCTTTCAGCCCAGTGTACGTTTTGCGCCGCGACTTTCAGTCGTGTGCCTTTCACCGCATCTATCGCCGTTTCAAGGTTGGTGTACGGAACACAGACGATAACGTCAAGGCTTTCATCGACGTTTGCTGTGATTGCTGTTATCTCCTCGATAAGCGAGCGGGTCCCCTCGCGGGTTTTGTTCATCTTCCAGTTGCCGGCGATAACAGCGCGGCGAGTTGCTTTGTTCATAACAGTCCTTTCTTATTTGTCCTGAATTACTTCTATTCCGGGGAGAACTTTCCCCTCGAGATACTCGAGTGACGCGCCGCCGCCTGTTGATATGTGGCTCATCTTGTCGGCAAAGCCAAGCTGAATCACAGCTGCGGCGGAGTCGCCCCCACCTATGACCGTGGTTGCGTCAGCTTCAGCGAGTGCTTTCGCGAGAGCGATGGTTCCTTTGGCAAGCACAGGGTTCTCAAACACACCCATAGGTCCGTTCCAGACAATCGTTTTTGCTGAACGCGCCGCGTCAGAGAACAGCTGTTCGGTCTTTGTGCCGATATCAAGTCCCATTGAATCCGACGGGATAGCGTTTACGTCAACGATACTCGTTTCGATAACCGCGTCAATCGGGTTCGGGAAATCTTTTGATATCACGGTGTCAACGGGGAGCAGCAGGTTCTTGCCGAGTTTCTTCGCTTTCTCAAGCATTTCGCGGCAGTAGTCAAGTTTCTCGTCGTCAACAAGCGACTTGCCGACTTCGTTGCCCTGCGCCTTGAGGAATGTGTAAGCCATACCACCGCCGATAATCAGCGTGTCACACTTCTCAAGCAGGTTTGAGATTACGTTCAGTTTGTCAGCGACCTTTGCGCCGCCGAGGATAGCGACAAACGGGCGAACAGGCGCTTCAACGGCATTGCCGAGAAATTCAATCTCTTTGTTCATCAGATAGCCGACCGCCGTTTCACTGACGTATTTCGTCACGCCTGCGGTTGAGCAGTGCGCCCTGTGCGCCGAGCCGAACGCGTCGTCAACGTAGATATCTGCGAGAGAAGCAAGCTCTTTGCTGAAGTCGTCGATGTTCTTCGTTTCCTCTTTGCGGAAACGCGTGTTCTCGAGAACGATGACATCGCCGTCTTTCGCGTTTGCTACAGCGGCTTTGGCGTTGTCGCCGACCACGTTGTCGTCTTTCGCGAAGGTCACAGGCTTGCCGAGTAGCACCGAGAGCCGTTCAGCGGCGGGAGCAAGCGAAAACTTGTCCTCAGGTCCGTTCTTCGGCTTACCGAGGTGCGAGCAGAGGATAACCTTCGCTCCGCCCTCAATCAGCTTGTTTATTGTCGGGAGAGCGGCGACAATGCGGTTGTCGTTGGTTATCGCACCGTCTTTCAGCGGGACGTTGAAGTCAACCCTCACGAGCACACGTTTGCCCTTGACGTTCAGGTCCTCTACGCTTTTCTTGTTGAGCTTTGCCATAGTTGTTCTCCTTTTAATATAATTTGTAGCACTGAAACACCTGTTTATTGCTTTCTACGCCGTGTCGCATTAGCTTATTGCCTGTCCGGCACGGACCTGTCGGGCACCGACTGACGTTTCTCGCCTTTCACAATGACGCCGAAGAACTTCGGTCCCGCGTTAGAAGCGACAACGCACCCCGAATCCGTGTCATACGCGGGCATAACGCCGCTTTCTTTCGCGAACGCCTTGATGAAAGCGTTCTCGTGGTCGGGCACGGTGGTTCGCACCATTATCCATGGTGTGTTCGGCGTGTAACGCTGATAGATATATTTGGCGGCGTCATCAACGACGACCTTGTCGCCGCGCGACTTCTTCACCACACTGGTCGTGCCGTCAATCATCGAGATAATCGGTCTAAGCCCCATCATCTCACCGAGGAACGCGGCGGCTGCGCTTATGCGCCCACTTTTCTTCATGTGGCGGAGTTCAAACCCGACTATGTAGATTTCAACACAGTCAAACCAGTCCCGCATAAAGTGAACAATCGTCTTTGCGTCCGCTCCCGCTTCAAGTTTCTTTGCCGCCTCAATGATGATGTAACCATATCCCATCGAATAGCATTTGCTGTCGATGATGTGGACGTTCATGTCGCCGAGTTCTCCGCTTTGACCGAGAAGTTCCGCGGCAATTACGCAGTTGTCAAGCGTCGCCGAACCCGCGCGATTGATTAACACGAACACCGCGTCGGTGCAGCCCGCCTTGGCACACTCAATCAGCTTATCTTCAAAACGAGCGGTCGTTATCTGCGAAGTTTTGGGCAGAGTGGGCGACTCGGCAATCAGCTTAAAGAAACGCTCGCCGTTTATGTCGACACGTTCAATGTACTCTTTGTCGTCCAGCGTGATATAGAACGGCATAATGTCAATGTTGTACCTGCGCTCAAACTCGGGCGGTATGTCACAACCGCTGTCCGTAATGATTCTTACCTTGCCACCGACCATAGAGAACGACCTCACTAAGTAATAACTCTGTTCACAAGAGAAAAGTATACCACAGAATGGTTAAATTGTCAACATATGAAACCCCATTTCAAGACAGTTGGCGGCAATAAGCAAACTGTCAACGTGTCCTATTTCGCCCTATTGCCCGTTGCGGCAGTGACTTAATCGAACGAATAAGTCACTAAATGTTAATAAGTTAACCATTATCCCGAAGGTCATACCCCTTGGGGCACAGGCGGGTGACCGAAACGACTCAGTCGAAGCCCTTGCCGCTCCCGCAGGAGCGGAATATTCGCAAAGGAGAATGAGTTGTTGAAATTAAGATGTTATCTCATACACTCAAGTTTACTTAAAAGTTCAAAATTTTTTACCGGGATTATAGAAATCGTTTCATTTATATGGTACACTTAAGTATACATCTCTAAAAATGTCAAATAATGGTAATAATCGAATGAAGAACGCTGCTGAATCACAGTTCAAGGCGACCAAAAAGTACAATTTGGAGCATTACGAACGAATAGAGTTTCAGATTCCACGAGGTACCAAGGCGAACTTAAAGGAATACGCAAAGCGGAAAGGTCTGAGTGTCAGCGCATACATAGTGCAGCTCATAAAAAACGATGCAGGCGAGGGAATCCTCACGCCTGTTGAAAATTTTTATGAGGATTTGCCGATTTAGCGCAAGCCAAGGCAAAAGTTTAGCTTCAACTGTAACTGTTGTGTAACTCTCGTGCATTTTTCCCTGACAAACGCGGTCTATCGCCGCCCCAATCGGGGTGCAGGTATATTTTGTCGAATTATGACGATTAACACATAAAAACCAATTCTTTTGTAAAAACTGTAACTTTAGTGAAACTATATTTGAATATTTGAATAAAGGAGAACCGTTATGCTTGAGGTCAAAGGGGCTACTGCCGAAGTAAAGCACTCTGTTTTCTTCGCCTCACTGCTGATTCTTATATCGTTTTCTTGTTTTTCCGCTGCCGCCGACAACGCGACAGTCACCGAGATAACCCCGACAGGCACTCTCGACATAGCGGACGGCGACAACCTTGTGATACACTTTGACAAACCGGTAATAGCCGCTGACACCAAAACTATAAACATATATGTTTACGAGAAGATATATAATTACGATGAACACGGTGTCGCCGTGCCAACCTACGGCACCGCCAAAGCCACGTTGAAATACACGATTACTTCCGCCGAAAACATCATCACAGGCACAGGCGCGTCCACTGCCGCCACTATTCCGCTTGCTTCGTTCAGCGGCGACTTGGCGCATTACTACGACGACCCGTTGCTTGACCCGTACCGTGCCTACCGCGTCTACGGGGCTAACGCTTTCTATGACGCGGACAGCGACGCTGTGATTTCCGTGGACAAGAAAGACGCGTTCTTTTCCTTCACGAAAGTCGCGCCCGTTATCGTTGCCGCCGATTTCACGGGCAGCACGGTGTCGGTGACGTTCAGCAAGCAAATGGACAAGACGACAGCAGGCTCGCTCCTCATAAACGGCGACGTTGTGACAGTCGGCGGCTGGAGTGCCGATGGCAAGACTTTCACTGCCGATTATGGCGGCAGTGCGGTGGGCGCGGACGAAATATTCGCAAGCGGTTTCTTCGACCCCGACGGCAACCAAGCGATAACCACGCCGCACCTTGTCACTATCGCCGAAGTTTCGCTTGCCGCACCTGTCGCGGGGGCGCAAATGCCAACGCATATCAGCGAAACGGCGCAGTTCACGGGCGACGTGACGTGGAAACAAAACGGCGAAACAGTGAGCGGCGTGTTTCGGTATGCCACCGCTTATTCGGCTACCGTCAAGATTATCCCGAAAGTCGGCTACACACTAAACGGGCTTGCTCCCAACTTCTTCGCCGCTGCAACCGCCGATTATGTCGGCAGCTTGAACGGCGATTCTTTCAATCTCTCGTTTCCATTGACCGAAGCCGCACCTTTGCCACCACCTGCGCCACCTGCGCCACCCGCGCCACCCGCGCCGCCTATTCAAGCGGCGGCTTTCGCCATAAATCAAACCGCGCCCACCCCTGAAGCCACCGCGTCATATCGCATAATCCTTGACGCTACTGCGACAGACTACCTCACCGACAGCGATATCATCGTCACGGTCGCGACGACCACAGGCGGCGAAACAACCTGCGAGATATCTGTCGCCAACCAAGTGGCAAATTTCGGCGGCGGCACGTTGACGCTTGAACTTCCGTATCAGCTGAAACTCGGCGGCAACCCGTCGTCGCTCAAGGTATTTCAGTCAGACTCAAGCGGAGCGATTTATGAAGTCAGCGGTGGCTACGACGACGCGAAGAAGTCGGTGGTGTTCACGTCCGTCAAACCGTCGTTATACATCATAAGCGAAGAAAAGACAAGCGGCGAGGTGAACTCGACAGGCACGGTAAGCTCCGCAAAGCTGTCGCTTCTTATAAAGCAAGCCGCCGAATCGGGAGCCGACACGCTGAACATCAAGCTCTACAACGCCAAGTCGGTCAGTGCCGCCGCTTTGCGGATTATCGCGGCGGCAGGCGAAGAACAGAGCGTAATGGTGAAGCTGACGGCATATACGACCGAACTCGGTCGAATCACCAACTCCGTCACTATCGACGCGGCTTCCGCTGCAAAGAAAGGCAAGACCATTCGGCTTGGCAATGCACTGAACACGGTTGACAACCACAAACTGAAAACTTCAGTCGAGAAGAAATACATCAACAACATCATCGTGGCGTACTTTGAGCCAAGTGCCGCTGTAAACACAAGCGAAGTCGTCGTCAAAGCGGACTTCACATTTGACGTGAACGACTTGACGGTTTACTCATACAACGCGGTCGCCAAGCGATTAACGCCGCTTAAAACAACGGAGTGGCTCGACAAAAACGGCTATCTCCACATCAAAGGCACCAAAGGCGGCACGCTGGTTATCTCGCAAGGCAAGCTGACCAAACGTCAATCATAAAAAAACAGCCCCCGTTTGTGGGGCTGTTCGTTTCGATTAAGTAGTGCCGAGTAGCAGTTTCCTTATCGGTGCGGCTCGTGTTACAAGGAACGCCGCGATTAGGGTTATCGCCATTTCAGGCAGCAGGAACGCGCTGTTGTAGCTGATTGAGTAGAGCCACGCGTTGTCAAAGTTGTCGGGCATCCATTCCGCAAAAAGCAGCGCGCCTGACAACACGTGAAACACAAACCGCAGCATTATCGCAAATACCGTGCCGACAAGCATACCGTTGATGCCGTCTTTCTTGAATGCTCCCGCGAAAGCAAGAGCGGTGTAGGCAAGCACATAGTCGAGAGCGATACAAGCGGCGATTTTCCAACCGGGGATTCCCCAGCTTGCCACATCGGCAAACGACAGTGCGCCTTGCACCACACCGTAGGCAAACGATGTGCCGAGCGCCCACTTGAACCCGTATCTCGCCCCGATAAGGCAGATAGGCAGCATTGACGCCAGAGTTACCGAGCCGCCAAGCGGCATGTGAAAGAGTTTGACCATTGACAACACGGTAGCTAAAGCAAGCATTATCGCTGTTTCCACCAACCGCCTTGTCGTCGTGCTTTGTGAGTTTGCTGTTGCCATTTACTTCTCCTTTTTAGACAAAAAAATACTCCCTGAAACAGAGAGCCGTGATAAACAAGACGTATTGCATATCTACGGCAGCATTACCTGCATCAGATTCGGTCGAAACGTGTCCGTTTCCTCTCAGCCGACACACATCGGCTCCCGTGCAACGTATTATATCACAATGTTTTATCGTTGTCAACCCCCTTGCGGGGGCGGCAATAAGCTGACCGGCAACCTATCCTATCCAAATCTATTGCCCGTTCGGCGCCGACTGACTAACACAGCTTCAACTCACGGCCAAGCGACCGTATAATCTTCTTCTCAAGCCGCGAGATGTAGCTTTGTGATATCCCAATCTCATCAGCCACCTCCTTTTGCGTCCGTTCACGCTCACCGCTCAGCCCAAAGCGCATACGCATTATCATTCGCTCCCTTTCGGGCAGGTTCTCCACCGCCTCGATTAACAGTCGCTTCTCCGTTTCGCTTTCAATCCCCGCGTTCACAATGTCGTCGTCTGTGCCGAGAACGTCGGACAACAGCAGTTCGTTGCCGTCCCAGTCTACACTCAGCGGTTCGTCAATCGATATTTCGTATTTGTGTTGGTTCGATTTTCTTAGGAACATCAGTATCTCGTTTTCAATGCATCGCGAAGCGTAAGTCGCGAGTTTGATGTTCTTTTCGGGTGAAAACGTGTTCACCGCCTTTATCAGACCGATACTCCCGATAGAAATCAAATCTTCTATCCCAATGCCCGTGCTTTCAAACTTCTTTGCGATATAAACGACAAGCCGCAGGTTATGAGTAATCAGCCTGTTTCTCGCCGCGCTGAAGTCGGTTTCAAGCAGCTTGAATGTTATCTCCTCCTCATCTTTCGAGAGGGGAGGCGGCAAGCTGTCAGAACCGTTTATGTAGAAAACAAAGTCGCCTATCTGCTGCTTTTGAAAGAATCTTTCAAGTATTTCCCCTGCATACTTCATCAAACTAAGCATATTGTTCACACTCCCAGTAATTTTGGATTAAATATCGCGTCGCCGCCGCTTCCCTCACACAACACGGCTGAATCAAGCACGCCTATGTACGCCTCGGTTTCTCTCCCGTCCAGACGCAGGCTGTCGGGGCGAAACGACGGAAGCAAACAGTACGAGTTGATAGTGTTGACAGGCACCATTCGCAGTTTGCCGTTTTCTTCAAGGCTCACTCGGTTGTAGACAGCGGTCAGCTTATCTCGCGGCGCAATGATGACGGGCAACCCCGAAAACGGTTCAGACGCGTTGTTCCCCGTGTCAGCTACCGCGTTGAATCTCGTGGTGTTCTCTCCCACACGCAGAATTATCTCGTATCGCCTTGAAGCGGAGAACTTCGCTTCCAACATTCGTCGAAGCAGCTTTAGGAGGAAATAAGCCGCCGCTGTTCCGACCGTGAGAGCAAGAAACGATATGTCGAAGTAGACGAAGCCGTTGTTCAGCACCATACCTTTTGGCGCGGCGACAAACCAAAGCGCCAGCATAACCCCCGCGAAGAACAGGTTGACCGCGACAAACAACCCTGTTCGCTTTATCAGCGACTTTATGCCGCTGAACTGAAACGCCGCGAACGTAATCATCAACCCGATAAGCACTTTGAGGAGAAACAACGCGAATCCGTCTTTCGTGTCGGCAAGGATAAGCAAAGACGACAAGCCGCCAAGCCCCGCTCCCGCGAGAAGCCTTGCGGTACTGACAGGTGTGCGAAGCAGAAACGCGGTGGATTTGATGAGCAAAGCCGTGACGTAGAAGTTCAGCACGAACAACACGTCTATGTAAATAACCAAGGTGTTCACCTCAACAGACAGTCTGATTACATATCCTTGTCTTTACGTTTATTATAACTGACAGTATAAGTTTTTTTTGTCGAAGCAACAAAGCAAAAACCCGTTCGTGAGAACGGGTTTTGTGTTTATAGAATCAATGTCAACAACATAAACAATTCACTTGCGGTGATTCCGCTCCTACGGAAGCGGCACGGGCTTTCCGGTCGCCCGCCTGTGCCCCGAGGGGTATGACCTTCGGGGTGACGACTGACAGGTAATAAGTTAAAAGGTAACGTATCGCGTCAGTTATTGCCGCCCCGGCACGGGGTCACTATGGCTTTCTCGATTCGGTGTTCAACAATGCTCGTCACCACGATGTCAAGTCCGTATGCCGTCAGTTCGGGGGTGTCGCCGTCCTCGGGTATTGTGCCGAGAACACTCAGTATTATTCCCGCGAATGTGTCATGGTCGTCAAACACTTCTTCGGGCAGCTTAACCCCAAGTTCAGTCGCGACTGTTTCGGGTGAAGCCGAGCAGTCTATCTCCCACTGTCCGTCGCTGATTTTGCGAAGAAGCGGCTCTTCAGGTGGCTGTGACGCGTCGTCCTCAAGGTCGCCGACAAGTTGCTCAAGCAAATCGTTCATTGTCACAATGCCGCTCATTCCGCCGTATTCGTCAAGCACGACCGCGAAGTGATTGCGGTTTTGCTTCATATTGCGGAAGAGTATGTCGGTGCGAACCGATTCGGGGACGAACTGCGCCTTGTGTACAGCCCACTGCATAACGGTGTCGCGGTCTTGTGACAACAACCCGTAGTAATCCTTGCTGTTAAGCACACCGACTATGTTGTCGGCGGTTTGGTCGCAGACAGGATAGTGCGAGTGCCGCGTGTCGCGCATTGTTTCTTTCCAGACCGTGTCGTCCTCTTCAAGCCACAACAACTTCGCCTCAACGCGGTGTGTCATCACTTCGTCGGCGGTTTTGTTGTCAAACTCAAACACGTTGTGGATTATCTCTTTCTCTTCCTTGTCAATCGCTCCCTTTTCGCTTCCCTCGTCAACAAGCATACGGATTTCTTCTTCCGTCACTTCTCCGTCCTCGGCTGTCGGGTCAACGCCAAGCAAGCGAAGCACTCCGTTTGTCGATTTAGTCAGCAGCCAGACGACAGGGGAGAACGCCTTTGACACGAACCATATAGTCGCGGACATAGCGAGAGCGAGTTTTTCGGCTTTTTGCATTGCAAGCCGTTTAGGGACGAGTTCACCGAGAACCAGTGTGAAATAAGACAACACGATAGTGACGACCACGGTTGAACCTGTGTGAATCAAGTCTATCGGCAGCTGCGAACCTTGCTCGGTTAAATACGCGGTGAGCCGTGTGGCGAAGTTCCCCGCGGCAAACGCACTGCCCAAGAACCCGGCAAGCGTGATTCCCACTTGAATGGTGGAGAGAAAACGCGCGGGTTTTTCGGTCAGCTCGACAAGCCGAGCGGCACGTTTGTCGCCCCCTGCCGCCAACAAGTTCAGTTTATTGTCGTTTGTTGAGATAATCGCTATCTCTGCGCAAGCAAAGAACGCGTTGATAAGTATCAGCAGCAACTGAAACAGCAGTTGCCATAATAGTGGGTCGCCGTCAGGCATTGGGTCCTCCGTGCAAAGCAACCTCCGCTTACCGCGTGGCTGCAAAATAATATATACTTGTTTAGCATATCACATTACAGAAACATTGTCAAGTGTGTTTACATATAATATAACCTAATTAACCGCTGATTAACTAAGTTAAACGGCTATATAAGTGAATAAACGTGGTACTCTCCCCACCGAAGGTTTGGAGAGTACCACTAAACAGTTAATCTATATATAAGCGAAACGAGGGACAATATGTGCGGAATAGCGGGTTGGGCGGACTTCAACAGGGATTTATCACACGAACACGCGGTTATGGGCGAGATGTCGGCGGCGTTGTCGCTTCGCGGTCCCGACGACAGCGGCGAGTACTTCTCGCGTCAATGTTCGCTGGTTCACAGGCGGCTTGCCGTGGTTGACCCCGAACACGGCAGGCAACCGATGAGAAAGCACGGCGGCGGAGCAGGTTGTATCCTCACCTACAACGGTGAGCTTTACAACACCGAAGAGGTGCGAATGAAGCTGACAGCACTCGGTCACTCGTTCGCGGAACGCTCTGACACCGAGGTGCTTCTCGAAGCCTACCTTCAGTGGGGCCGCGACTGTGTGCTTCACCTAAACGGTATCTACGCGTTTGCGGTGTGGGACGAATCAAAGCGAGAACTCTTTGTTGCCCGTGACCGAATCGGCGTGAAGCCGCTGTTCTTCTTTAAGTATAACGATGGCGTTGTATTCGCTTCCGAACTCAAGTCACTGCTGAAAAACCCACTTGTCAAGCCGATTATCGACCGTGACGGCGCGGCTCGTTTGCTTCTGCTCTCACCTGCGAGGAGAATAGGCGACGGTGTGTTCAGCGGAGTAAAAGAGCTTAAACCGGGTGAATACGCGGTGTTCAACCGCGAAGATTTCACCCGCAAGACTTACTGGTCGCCGAAAGCCACGCCTCACACTGAATCGGTAGAAGAAACGGCGGCACATCTGCGTGAACTGCTCTTCGGCGCGATAACCCGCCAGCTTGTCAGCGATGTGCCGCTCTGCACGTTCTTGTCGGGCGGACTGGACAGCAGTATCATCACGGCTGTGGCGGCAAAGCACTATAAAGAGGAGGGGCGGCGATTTTCTACTTATTCGGTTGACTACAAAGGCAACCGCGAAAACTTTCAAAAGAGCCTGTACCAACCCGACGAGGACACGGCGTTTATCAACGCAATGACGGCGTTCAGCGGCACAAAGCACACGAACGTCATTATCGACACAGATGAGCTGACAGAAGCCCTCACGCCCGCCGTTATCGCGAGGGGACTGCCGGGAATGGCTGACGTTGATTCATCACTTTATTTGTTCTGCAAAGAGGTGAGGAAAGACTTCACGGTTGCGGTGAGCGGCGAGTGTGCCGACGAGTTGTTCGGCGGATATCCGTGGTATCACAACGATGAAATGCTTGCCGACAGCGGCTTCCCGTGGGCAAGGTCGGCACTTGACAGGGCAAACATATCGCGGCAAGATATCATCAAAGACATAGACGCGGTGCAGTACCTTAAAGACGAAGCCGACGAAACACGCCGCAAAGCGGACTTCCTCGGCAGCGACACCGAGAAAGACCGTCTTATGCGTGAGATGTTTATGCTTAACTTCTACTGGTTTATGCAGGTTTTGCTTGACCGCAAAGACCGAATGTCAATGGCAAACGGGCTTGAGGTGCGCGTGCCTTTCTGCGACCACACCATTGCGGAGTACGCGTACAACATTCCGTGGGAGATGAAAGCCCTGAACGGGCGAGAGAAAGGGATAATGCGAAAAGCGGTTGAGGGTTTCCTCCCCGAAGAAGTCGTCTATCGTAAAAAGTCCCCGTACCCAAAGACCCACAACCCCGCGTATATGAATTTGGTGACTTCGCGGTTGACCGCCGTGCTTCACGACAGCGACTGCCGCTTGACCGAGTTATTCAACCGCGACAAGTTGCTGCAACTGCTTGAAACGGGCGGCAGTTCGTTCAAAAACAACTGGTTCGGTCAGCTGATGAGTGCGCCGCAGACTTTCGCAATGCTGCTTCAAACCGAAACGTGGCTGAGATACTACAACGTAGAGCTGAATCTGTAACTCACACAAACAAATCCCCCTTATCACAGGGGGATTTGCTTTGTTTAGAACACGGTTTCAATCAGCTTTGCCGCTGTTGCGGGTGAATACGTCCACTTGTCGATTCTGCCGCCGTTTATGTAATAGTCGTAAGAATGATTGACGTACCCCGTATCAAACGCGTCAACTATTATCAGCTTAATCTTCATCTTGTCTGGGATAATCGACTTGATGTAGACGCTCGTCTGTTGCCCCGGCTTTATCCCCGGTTGCGGTTCGGCAAGACCCGCGAGGTTTGGCGTCAACTCAATGAATATCCCGTACGGTTCAACGGTGCGAACAATACCGGCGACTGTTTCGCCGATGATGAAGTTCGCGGCGTTCTCCATCCAAGTGCCGAGAAGCTCTTTGTGTGACAGCGTGATTTTGTTTTGCTCAATGTTCTTGACCGCCGCCAAGACACTTTGCCCTATATAAAACCTATCTGCAGGGTGTGATATCCGCGACACAGACACCGCGTCTATCGGGATAAGCGACGGCAGACCGCAACCGATGTCAACAAACGCGCCGAAGTGTTCCATGTGAGTAATCTTGACACGGATAACGTCGCCTGTTGACAGCCGCGAGATGTATCCCGCGTACGCTTCCTCTTGAGCGGCACGGCGTGACAAAACAGCCTGTTCTCGGTTCCAGTCGTCTTTGCGGAAGCCGACCACCTTGAAGCAAACAGGTTTGTTGACGCGGGAAATCAAGGCGATATCACGTGTCGCTCCGCTGCCTATCCCCACCGCTCCGTCTATCCTTGGGATAACGCCTTTGATGAATCCAAAGTCAACAATAAGGTTGTGCGCGTTGTCGCAGACAATGCAAGGCGCCTCGACAATCCGCCCCAGTTCCTTGCACTCCTCAAGCGCCTTTCGGCTTCCGATGTAAATTTTGTTGTCCTCACGGCAGTAGAGTTCTCCCTCAGGTAAGTATTCCGCCATCTGTTCGCCCTCATTTCCACATTGAAAGTATAGTCATTGCACAAAGTAGTTTTAATTTAACCGACTGATAGAAAGTTTTGCACTGAATTATTATGCCGAAGAGGGACGGCTTATGACAAGAAGTCCGTATATCCTTGACAAACAGTGACTTTTTGTATATACTTGTAGTGTGCTTGTAACCTTAATGTAAACCTACAAGATGATTAAATCTGCTTCAGTGTTTTATACCGTGCAGCCAAAGGTCAAATATTCACGCATAGCCCAATGTCGGCAACTCACCGTATGCCGAATATCAAGAGCGACCGGAAAGCCCTTGCCGCTCCCGCAGGAGCGGAATCTCCGTGAAGCGAATTGTTTAAGAAGTACACTTCACTTGAAAGAACAGGTAACGATATGGGACTTGAGAGAGTTCGCGTAACAAAAGACGCTTGTATCAACTACGCGTCAAACATCAAAATGTATTACGAGATGCTTAACACGTCTTTCAACGGTCACCGTGAGAAAGAGGACGTGCTTGAGTTGTGGCGCAACATCTCAGCGGGCGCGCGCTTTGTGATGTCGGAAAACACGGATTTCATCAAAAACTGCCTTGACCCCGCGTTATCTCCCGACACTCTGCTGACTGAAAACGAGCTTCTCACGCTTTGCGAGTTTGCCGAATCACTCTTCTATCTCACACCCGACCTCGCCGAAGAAACCTCGGTCGATATATTCCTTGCCGCCGATATCTACAACTCGCTTCTCGGCAGACTCGAGCAAATGCTTGACACGACGTTCGGTGCTGAACACATCTTCTGGAAAGAGAAGTACTTCAGGTGCGCCCGTGTCGGCGCGTACGCTTACTTCTCGCTTAGCTCGCTTGTGTTTATAGACGAAGCGAAGTCAGTGCTCGACCGCTTCATTCTCCGCTATCCGGGTATCGACTGGAACGAACTTGAAACGCTGGAGCTTCGTCAACAAACGCTTGGTATCTACCTTGTCGTCTGTATCACGATAATTAACCTCGGTCAATCGGGCAAGATGGACCACAACGACGCGTACGCACAGTACATCGGCTTCAAGAACCGAATCTTCAAGGCGTTTGAAACCGAGGAGCATATCAAACACGGCAGGATATTCGACGATAACTTTGAAGCGGTGAGGGACAACTATGTCATCGAGTCGCAGCTTTATCACACCAACTTTGCCAAAAGCATCGGCTTCGAGAGAACGCCTGCCGACAAAGCAATGTCCCGTGAGTTGTACGGCATTTTAGAGAAAAGCCTTGATTCGTTTGAGCTCAGCACGTTCCTCACACCCGCGGGCATTGTTCCCGAAAACCTGTCGTTTCGTCAACAAATCTTCGGTATGGTTTGCCTCAAAGTGCTTTACTGCCTTGAGTATATCGACTTCGACGATGTGCTGACGGGTTACGTCAAGATAGCGGAGGCGACGTTTGAGTTTAACTACGAGAAACTCGTGAACGAACAAGGCGACCTCAGCTACATAACGCAAAAGGTGATGGCGACGTTCCTTGCGGTCGTCGGCGAGTTGGTTTGCTACAACGACTTGCTGTCGAAAGAACAACGTGAGATATGCTCCAAGTTTCAAGAGGGATTCATCGCGTATATCGGTCAGTTTCCTATGCGTTTCCTCGCCGACTTGTCGGGTTATCCAAAGCAGATGAACGCGATTATCAGTGTGTCCGACTCCATAAAGAAAGACGAAGCGATAAACACGCTTCTCAAATGCACCACAGGCAATCACTTGCCGACACTCGTTCACAGTATGGTGGTGAGCAAGCTTATGCGGTTTGCCGCAAGCTGGTTCATCGACAACGAACCGTATAGGTTGGTTGGTATCGCCGACACCAAGACCCCCGAAGAAGTGGTAAGCCGCAAAGACGACGTACTTGAAGAAGTGCGATTGGCAGGTCGTGCCCACGACCTCGGCAAAGTGAACTACATCAGTGCGGTTTCCCGAATGACGCGGCCTATCCGTGACAACGAGTTTCGTCTTATCAAGCACCACCCGATTGACGGCAGCGTGTTCCTCGACAGCGAGAGGTTCGCTTGCCAAAAGTATGTTGCGCGTTATCACCACAGAACGGCTCACGGAACAAGCGCGCGTGAGTATCCGCAGCTCCCCGAGGATAAAGGCTACCAAGAGTCGCCGTATTTCTTCCTGTCAAAGCTTTGCTTTACCTTTGACGGGCTTGACGCCGCGACTGACTTTGTTGGGCGTGGATATCAAGCGGTGAAAGACCCTGACCTTGCTATGGATGAGATGATAAACGACCCCGAATACGTCAAAGAAGCCACGAAGAAGTGGCTGGAACGCGGTGCCGTGATGTCCGAGCGTTTCCGCGGCAACTGTGACCCCGAGATTACGAAAATACTGCTGATACCCGAAGTTCGTGAAGAAATGAAAGCTATCCTCAAGGATTACCGCGAAGGCAGTTATTACAACGTCTACCGTGAGTTCCGCGAGTAACGTGAGTATTATCTTACCTTTACTGTACATACTATGAAGTAATATGTACAAAGAGGTAAGAATGGAACACGACAAGGACACGACAGCAGTCACCGAAGAACAGAAGTTAGAGCCTTACGTAAACGACGACGGTATCACAGCCCCAATGAACGCCAAGCACAACATACATTGTCTTACGGTTATCGGGCAGATAGAGGGGCATTATATATTGCCGCCTCAAAACAAAACAACCAAGTACGAGCATATTATCCCCGCCCTTGTCGCAATCGAAGAAGAAAACGACATTGAGGGGCTGCTGATTATCCTCAACACAGTCGGCGGCGATGTTGAGGCGGGGCTTGCTATCGCTGAACTCATCGCGGGAATGTCAAAGCCCACGGTGTCGATAGTAGTCGGTGGTGGTCACTCAATCGGCGTGCCGCTTGCCGTCAGCGCCAAACGCAGCTTTATTGTGCCGAGTGCTACAATGACGATTCACCCCGTTCGTATGAACGGCATGCTTGTCGGTATCCCCCAAACTCTCTCTTACTTTGACAGAATGCAGGAAAGAATAATCGGCTTTGTCACCTCACACAGCGAGATGACGCCCGCCCGTTTTCGTGAGCTTATGCTCGTTAAAGACGAGCTTGTGATGGACGTAGGCTCGGTGTTAGACGGGGAAGCGGCGGTGCGCGAGGGGCTGATAGGTTCACTCGGCGGTTTGTCCGAGGGAATCTCGACTCTTTACGAGCTAATTGACGAAAGGAACGCGAATGCTTCACACGATAATCAGCCTTGACGACGTGTTCCCTCAAGGTAAATCTCCGCCTGCAGGCACAAACGTCATTCCCGTCGTCACCGACCCAAAGGTGATACTTCAAGGCCTCAAGCCAAGTGGGTCAACCACATAAACATTCATCAGCGTGGCGAACCGCGTGTTCGTCACGCCAAACTTTTCAGAGAATACTTATTTATGGATTACATCAACATCATCATTCAAGGTTTTGTTCAAGGTCTGACGGAGTTTCTCCCCGTGTCAAGTTCGGGGCATTTGTCTGTAGTGCAGCACTTTATGGGAATCGAGGAGGAAAGCCTCACCGTGACGGTCGTGCTTCACCTCGGCACGCTTCTCGCTGTGTTTATCGCTTTCTGGAAACAGATATCAGCGATGATAAAAGAGTTTTTTCTCACAATCCGCGACGTTATGCTCGGCAAGTTCTCGTGGAAAGGAATGAACGCCGACCGACGAATGATGTTTATGGTTATCATCGCGACGCTTCTGCTTATCCCCGCTCTTGTGTTCAAAGACGTGTTCACCGCACCCGAAGGTGACGGCGATATCATCTTTGAGGGGGTGGCGTTCTTGTTCACGGCAATGCTGCTGTTTTTCTCCGACGCGTGTGTCAAAGGGCACAAGACAGGCGCCGATATGACCGTAAAAGACGCGCTGTTGGTCGGTGCGTTTCAGCTTGTCGCGGTGCTTCCCGGGATATCACGTTCGGGTTCAACCATAACAGCGGGGCTTTTCGCCGGGTTGTCACGTCAAACAGCCGTTGCTTTCTCGTTTATTCTCGGCATACCGGCGATTCTCGGCGGCAGTGTGTTTGAATTAACAGACGCTTTTCATTCGGGTGTTCAGCTGAATATCCCGGTGCTTGTTATCGGAATGGCAGTGTCGGCAGTGGTCGGTATCGCCGCGATTCGCCTTGTCGCTCTCATCATCAACAACGACAAGTTCAAGTACTTCGGTTTCTATTTGATTGTCGTTGGTCTGTTTTGTGTCGGCGCAGGCATATTTGAACACATCAACGGCGAGAATATCCTGCAGTATCTCACTTCTACTTAACTTTAATTAGCTTTAGTGTTTCTCCCCCTCCTTCGGCAGGGGAGAGGCACTTTTCTTATTTTATCGTTAAGAGTTAATAATAAACAAACAGCCTGCTAATCGGCAGGCTGTTTGTTTGTTTATGGTTGTTGCTCGTATTCGGGTTGTGCGAGCGTGTACTTCGCACTAAAATGCCCGACCAACTCGCGGAACTCGGTGTTCGCCGTATCAGCTGCCAAATTCTCGATGTAAGCGTGCGTGTCATAGCTGTTCTCCGCTGTCTGAATAAGGCAAGCCGCGATGTTTCGGCTGTGCCCCGCCACTCTCTCGGTGTCGTTCAGCACATCAGACAGCAGGAAACCCGTTTCCGCTGCGATTTTTCCTTTGCGCAGCCGCCTAATCTGACGCTTCCTCATCTCTTCTTTCAGTGCGCGCACAATGAGGTTCAGCGGCGCGACGTTTCTTGCTTGAGGCAGGTCGCCGTTCAAGAACGCGCTCGTTGATGTCGTCAGTATCTCCTCGGTCGCCTCAAAGAGGATTTTCAGCTCACGCGAGGTGTTCGGCGGTATCACCAGCGATTTCTTTTGAATCGCCTTGGCTGTGTCGGCAAGGCTTGCGGCGTGGTCGCTTATCCGTTCAAAGTCGCCGATACAGTGCATAAGCTTCGTTATCTCGCCGCTTTCTTTCTGTGTCAAGCCGCTTTTCGCTCCTATCTTGATGAGATAAGTGCCGAGTGCGTCCTCATATTCGTCGACAGTTCGCTCATACTTCTTGACGATATCGTATCGGTCTTTGTCGTATCTTTCAAACAGATTGAGCGAGGTGAGAAGGCTGTCGCGTGCCGATTCAGCCAACTCATTCACTTGTGTGCGGCACTGTGCCAAAGCGAACGATGGGTTGACAAGCAGGCGGTCGTCCACGCGGACGCCCCTGACGTTTTGCGTTTCGGTTTCACCGGGGTCGTTGCGTACGGTCCAGTTTGCCAACTTAATAAGCCAGTCGCTGAGCGGATAGATGACGAGGACAGGCACCACGTTGAATATCGTGTTGACGAGCGCCAATCCCGCGGGTGTCACCATCTCGTCCATAAACTTGAAGTCAACGAAGTAATCAACCGCGTAGAATCCAACGACATAAAGCACCGTGCCCGCGACATTGAAGTAAAAGTGTATCAAGGCGGCACGTCTTGCGTTTTTGTTGGTGCCGACCGACGATATAAGGGCGGTGCCTGTTGTGCCGATGTTGTTTCCCATTACGAGTGGCATTGCGACTGAATACGGGATAAGCGTAGACATCGCGAGCGCTTGTATCATGCCGATTGAAGCCGCAGAGCTTTGAATAATCGCGGTCAGCACCATTCCCGCGAGTATCCCCCACAGCGGATTGCTGAACTTGATAAGCAGCTCGGAGAACTGTGGGTTAGAGGCAAGCGGCCTAACCGCGTCGCTCATCAGCTCCATACCATACATCAGCACGGTGAACCCAAGGAAGATAGTGCCGAGTTGCTTCTTCTTGTCACTCTTGCTCGTCATAATGAAGATTACCCCGATTACAGCGAGAATCGGCGTGAAGTTTTCGGGTTTCAGCATATTGAGAAAGAAGTTTTCGCTTTGAATACCAATCAAGCTGAATATCCAGTTGGTGATTGTCGTGCCTATGTTAGCACCGAGGATAATCCCGACTACTTGTTCAAGTTTCATTATCCCCGCATTGACGAACCCGACCGACATAACGGTGGTTGCCGACGACGACTGAATCACCCCCGTGACGAGCATACCGACGAGCAACGCCTTGAATTTCGTGTTGGTTGCTCTTGCGAGGATACGTTCGAGTGCCGAACCCGACAAACTCTCAAGTGAGTCGCTCATCACGTGCATACCGAACAGAAACAACGCAATGCCGCCTATCAGTGTCAAGATACCAAAAATGTCCATATATTTTCCTTTGTTCAGCAAATGCCGACTAACTGATGTCTTGCTTATCAATCAGCAGCTGCTTTGGTTTATTTTGCCGCTGTATATAAGTATAACCGATTAAACGCCCGATTTCAAGCGGTGAAACGGAAGTTCTCCCTATTGTACCTATGAATCGAAACAGAAACCGAATCAGTTGTGCAAGTTGACCATATAATCAAACGCGGCAAAGATACATCATCTTTGCCGCGTTCGTTATAGTCAATCAGCCGGGGAAATAGCAAGCTATTTCTTCGTGCGGCAAGCCGCGTCTATATTAAAAGTGTCTGCCGCCGCCGCTGTGTCCTCCGCTTGAGTGACCGCCGCCGCCACCTCCGCCGCCACTGCTACTGCTTGACTCTATCTTCGTCTGGGTGGTGTGTTCGCTCAGGAACGTGTCGGACCGTGACGTTATGCTTATCGTTTGTTTATCAAGATACACGTCGGCACCCGGGGCCTTTTTCATCTTGTAACTTCGGCTCACAGCCAAGGCCGTAATCAGCGTGATAATAACGACAGCGATAAACCATATAGACAGCATAGCTGTCACTGCCGACATAATCGACGCTGCGAGATACTTAGACGCGTCTTGACTCCCCGTGTAAGACTGCTTCACGTACTTGCAGTAGTCGAAAACCACCGCTGAGTACGGCGTTTGGTCTGACGCCGCGAGTTTCAGGTCGTCGTATACCGAGTCAATCAAGCTGTTGTAGTAAATCTCTTGTGCGTTGCCGTAAAGCTCCGTATAGACATAGCGGGTTTGCATATTGACGGCCATAACAACGCCGTTTGACTTGCTGTCAAAGAAATGCTCGTAAGCCACAACAGCAAATTTCTCGGTTGACCAGTCGTCGCTTGAACTGCCGTAATATCCTCCAACCGTGCTTGTTATAAGAAACATCACGTTCAAATGTTTCTCATCGGCTGTCTTTTGGACAAGTTGCGCCACCATATCAAAGTCGCCGATTTTCTCGGTTTTTTCGCCTTCTTTGTCCGTATATTCAGAATAACTATCATCGAAGTAGTCGTGGTAGTCAATTACGACAGCGTTCGGCTTTATGTACTCATTGGTCGGCCGCAACGGATTAGCGAACGTGATGTCGTAGGTTTCGCCCGTTATCGCGTGCTTCAGCGTTGAATCCCATATCTCGTAGACAAACAAAGCACTGAGGAGAAGCAGCACCACAAGCGAAAGTATCGCGATAAAACGAAACACTTTCCATTTTGATACGGGCAGACTCCCCGCGAACTTGCCTGTTTGCCCGTTCATTGCGAACTGGTACTTCTTGCCGCTGTGCGTGTAACTCGTGAACCAAACGGGCATAAGATACTGCGAAACTTTATACGACTTCACGTCAATCGTGTTACGTGTGACGGAGAACGAATTGTATCCTTTGATATCGTCGCGTATCGTGGCAGTCGCGGTTTCAACGGCACGTTTTTTCACACGGGGATAGACTTCGCTTTTCTCAACCGTGTACTTCTCGGCGGCAAAGCCCGAGAGATACGACATATCAAACGGCTTTTGTTCGCTGTAGTTATACGGTTCAAGGTTCTCCATCAACTGGTCGTCCGCGTTTTTTGAAGCGTCGGCAGGCACGCCGTTGCAGCTTAGTGTGCCGTAACGCGACACCGTGTATTCTTTCACCTCGGTGTAACGATAGTCGCCGCTTCTCCACGACCGCATGTTTTTTCCTATGCCGACAATTCCGCCGCTTAGGTTGCAGTCGTGAACCCAGTAGGGGATATACACGCCTTTCGATTCCTCACGCAACGCTTTCTTGAAGCCGTTGGGTATGAACCAGCGTTTGCCTGTGTACTCTGCAAACTTCTTTTTCGCGTCATTGTCTACATACTTGAACGGAATGACGGCAGACGGCCGATAATCGCCCGTCAGTTTGCCCGACAATATAACAGGGGAGTGGCAATACATACAAGAGAGTGCCGCCGTTTCACCGTTGGTCACAACGGACGCGCCGCACGAGGGGCAGTTGTACTCGCGGCTGTTTTGTTCAAACACCTGCCGCTGTGCATCCGACACTTTGTCGCTTACGTTCTGGTCGGGCTGCGAAACGTCGCTCTTGCCTTTTCCGTCATAGATAACTTCAATCGTTTCTTTCTTGAATGAGTTGCCGCAATAACTGCAGGCAAACTTCTGCTGTGACGCGTCAAACGTAATCGGAGCGTTGCAGGTTGGACAGTGATACTGCTTTGATTCGGCGTTCATTGCTTCTCCTGTTTATTTTGTTTAATACTTATACAACTCAACGTGCTTCATATAGCGTATCCCGAAGAACAACGCGGCTCCTCCGCCACAAACCACGACCACAAGCACAACAATCAGCACGACCGTCCCCGAAGAAGTCGGCGTGTCGGTTCCGCCGATTGCCGTAGCCGAAGCGGTTTCAGACGGGTCGGTTTCATCGCGGTGAGGCGCGGTTGCGGGAGTTGTGGTTTCTGTTTCGGTTTCGGTGATGTATGTACGTTCGGTTTCCGATTCAGCTTCCGTTTCGGTTTCAGGCGGTGTCGTCGCGGGGACGTACGCGGTTGACGGGGGTGCGGGAACATACGCCGTTGTCGTTGGCGCTTTTGTTGTGGTCACGGTTGTATCACGTGGCTCGGTGTCCTGCGGTTCGGTGTCGCCCGCATCGGGGTCGTCGTCAAAAGGAGCGGTGTCCTCTTCGTCCTCAACCAAGTCGGGGTCGTCCGTCCCTGCGGGGTCGTCGTCGTCGCCGTAGTTGCCTGAATCGTCAACTATGCCGTCGCCGTCGTCGTCGTCGTCGTCGTCGTTTCCCCAACCGCCGTCGTTGTCCGCGTCTATCGACTCGCTTGTTTCGTCGGCGAAAGACGGCAGGGTAAAGGTGCAGAACAGACTTGCGGCGATAGCCGCCGTTGTTATCATAGTTATTAACTTACGCTTTATTTTCATCGTGAACTTCCTTTGCAAAGTTACAGATACTTGTTGCTGTGTGATAAAGAGATTCTGCTTCTGCGGGAGCGTCAAGGGCTTTCCGGTCGTCCGCCTGTGCCCCGAGGGTATGAGCTTCGGCATATGTTGTCGCCGTTGCCGCTTGATGCACAAAAAAGATACAATGACATAATTGCAGAGCAGAGGGCGGTTGCCCCAACAGGGCGAGCCCGTGTGCAAAAAGATATAATGATGTATCATTATATCACAAACTTTTCACATAAGTCAAGTAGGTGGCACATCATTGTCGTCACTTGACGCGCCCTCTTTCACGCCTTTCGCGGTGAACACAGTCGCAACTGTTTTCAGTATAATCGCCACATCGACAACCGCGCTTATCCTCATTGCGTACTGCCCGTCAAACTTCGACTTTATCTCGATAGGCAGCTCGTCACGCCCGCTGACCTGCGCCAACCCCGTAAGTCCCGGCGTGAGGTTGTTTGGTGTCAAGCCGCGTTTGCCCGTGTACTTGTCGCGTTCCGCGATTAAGTCGTCTTGATTCCACAAAGCGGGGCGAGGACCAACCACCGACATCTCTCCCTTGAGAATGTTTATCAGTTGCGGCAATTCGTCAAGCGAGGTACGGCGAAGAAACTTTCCTGATTTGGTGATAAACGCGACGGGGCTTGACAGCAGGTG
>JAISLD010000033.1 GCA_031260665.1 Oscillospiraceae bacterium
CAAAGCGGAGATAACGGCGTTTCAGTCGAACAGCGAGGGTGAACTTATCACCGCGATTCAACAAGCTCGCGGTGTCTGTGACGGGCTGATAATCAACGCGGGCGCGTATTCCCACTACAGCTACGCAATCCGCGACGCTATCGAGGCGGCGGAAGTCCCGACGGTTGAGGTTCACCTCTCGAATATCCACAAACGCGACGAGTTCAGGCACAAGTCGGTGCTGTCGGAGGTTTGTGACGGAGTGATTTGCGGTTTGGGGAAACACGGTTACGCCTTTGCCGCGCTTTATTTAATCAATAAACTAACTAACTAATTATGAGATTCATTAAAGAACAGTTGCCGCCACAAACAGCGGCACTCGTCACGTCAGAAGTCAGCCGCAGGTATGTCACGGGGTTTCAGTCGTCGGCAGGAGAGGTGATAGTCACACCCGACAAGGCGTACTTCATCACCGACTCGCGTTACTTCGACCACGCGTGCCGTCAAACTTACAGCGGAATCGAAGTGGTGCTGCAAAAAGACCTGCGTGTTCAGCGAAAAGATATCCTCGCAAGCCACGGCATAGACACGGTGATGATTGAAAGCCGCTCTATGACCGTAGCGGAGCTGTCGCGTTTGATTGAGCTTTATCCCGACGTTGACTTTGACAGCAGCGATACGCTGACCGAACTCATCGCGGGTGCGCGTGCCGTCAAAACGCCGCGTGAGATAGAGCAAATCGTGAAGGCGCAGCGGATTGCGGAGAAAGCGTTTATGAAACTGCTTGACTTTCTTCGGCCGAACATCACGGAGAAGCAGGTGCGAACACAGCTTGACTTTTATATGATGGAAAGCGGAGCGGACGGCATATCGTTTGACACGATTGCTGCCTCGGGAGTCAACTCGTCTGTTCCTCACGCCGTGCCGACCGACAAGAAGCTGGAAGAAGGCGACTTCGTGGTGCTTGACTTTGGCGCGGTGGTGAACGGCTATCACTCCGATATGACGCGGACCGTCTGCATTGGGCAACCTTCTGAACAAATGCGCCGCATATACGAGGCTGTTCTCGCGGCGAACCTTGACGGAATGTCCGCGATTCGTTCAGGTGTAACGGGCAAGCTTGCCGACAGCGTGGCGCGCACTTCGCTGGAGAGCGTCGGCTTAGACAAGTACTTCACTCACGGGCTGGGTCACGGTGTCGGGCTTGAGATTCACGAGGACCCGTCGCTCTCGCCAAACAGCCGCGATACGTTAAAAAGCGGTATGGTGGTGACGGTGGAACCGGGGGTTTACATCTCGGGTGGGTTCGGCGTTCGTATCGAGGATATGGTCGAGGTGACGACTGACGGCAGAACGAACCTCACTAAAATGGAAAAGAACTTGATTTGTTTATAAACTGATATACTCCTTAACCGGTTAAACTTTCAGTTTAACCTCTGCCGCCAAGTTAATCCGCAGACAAGCGTAACACGCCGCGTGGGCGCGTATGCGCCCAAACTTGTTTTTAAGTTAAACGGCTATATAATAAAACCGCCCCTCATTGGGGCGGCTTTGTTTTGTGTGATTAAGCCCGCTTCTTTCGCACCGCAGTTAATGCAAAGACGAAAGCAAACACGGCGACCGTGCCGATTATCCCTGTGACGTAGCCGTAGCCGCCGAATAATCCCGTGAACGATTCCGCTTGCAAAAGCGTCGGCGACAAACCACCGACCGACCACTCAAGCCCGTCGGGGTAGGTGCTGGCAAGAAGCGACACTGCACCCGATGCAAGGAGAGCCGCACCACCGAAGAACGCGGTTTTCGCCTTTACGGACACGAGTCTGCTTGCAACCACGAACACCACGACAGCCACCGCACCCTCAACCGCGCCGATTGCAAGGTGAACAGGCAACATTCTCTCGGCAAATTGGAGGAAAGGAAGCGCGGTTATCCCTGAAAGCGTGGTTTCAACCGTCACGGCAAACGCACCGACCACCGCCGACAGTACCGAACCGCTGAACAACGCGAGATTGCCGCCGAGTTTTTTCGTCAAGGGTTTGACGACAAACGGGTAGACGACAAGGCAGGGAATGACGCCCATATTAAAGATGTTGACGCCAAGGGCAACCGCGCCTCCGTCGCCGAACAGCAGGCACTGCATAAGCAGAATCGCCGCCATTGAAAGAAACGAGCGGTACGGACCAAGCAAAGCGGCAAGAAGCACCGCGCCGACTATGTGTCCGCTTGAGCCTGTGCCGGGAATCGTGAAGTTCACCATTTGCGCACCAAAGACGAACGCCGCCGCCGCACCCGTAAGAAGTGGCGACACTGCAGCTTTGTCTTTCATCGCGCCACGCACCGAATACGCGCCCGCGCCCGTGCTTGCCGCCGCCGCACCAAGTGCGACGCCTGCTGATATCAGCGTTGTAGCTATATGCATAAGTCAGTTCTCCTTATATGTTATTGTATTTCCGTCAGAACATCGTTCACGGGTTTGCCGTTGTCTTTCGCGATAATCTCCACTTCGGCAAACTCCGGCTTTTGTTTCGGTGCTGATTGCTCAATCCCGAAGCCCCAGCCTTTCTTGAACCTCACGCCGCCGTACTTAGTCGCTTTTATGCCGAACCGCCTGTCTAACGTGTAACGCTCGTGCGTGGTCTTGCGAACACCAAACGTAGTCGTGTGGCGGAACAGCAGCTCTGTGAACTTCTGTTCTTCCGCGACTTCACAAAGAACCGAGAGGATTTGCCCGGGTCTGCCTTTTTTCATCAAAATAGGTGTCAGCCAGACATCAAGCGCACCCTCGCTGAGCAGAAGTTTGGTGACAGAACCGAGGACTTCGCCCGTCATATCGTCGAGGTTGCAGGCGAGTTCGGTGACTGATTGCGTTTTGTCCTCGTTTGTTTCGCCGAGGAACGCACGTACCGCGTTGACGAAAGGCGGGAACTCTTTCTTCCCGAAGCCGACGCCTGTCCGTGTCAGTGTCATTGTCGGCATAACGCCGAACTCGTTCACAAAGTGCTTGATGACCGCCGCGCCTGTAGGCGTGCACAACTCGCTTTGTATCTCTGAACCTTTCAGCGGAACGCCGCGCAAAATGAGAGCGGTTGCGGGTGCGGGGACGGGCAGAATACCGTGCGCTGTCTTGACTGTGCCGCTGCCGACAGCGACAGGCGACACGACGATCTTGTCGGCGTTTATGTCCTCAAACAGCAGGCAGCAGGTGACGATATCGACAATCGCGTCAAGCGCACCCACCTCGTGAAAGTGAATCTCGCTGACAGGCACACCGTGGACTTCGCTTTCAGCGGCGGCAATCTCTTTGTAAATCTCCGCCGCGTCTTGCTTCACCTTGTCGGACACGGGGAGCGTGCCGATTATCGCGATTATTCCCGACAGGGAGGCGTGGGTGTGGGCGTGCTTATGCTCGTGATGATGTTCGTGGTCGCTTTCCTTTTCGTGTTTGTGAGGTTCTTCCTCGGCTTCGGTGATACCACCGACCGACACGGCAAACGAAGTCCCCGCGATACCGCCGCGAAACAGCTTTTCAGCGGTGACGCAGACACCGGGCAACCCAAACGAACGCATTGTTTCAGCGATACGTTCGGGGTTCTCGGACAACTCGAGCAGTGAAGCCGCAAGCATATCGCCCGCAACGCCCATATTACATTCGAGGTAAAGTGTTTTCATCTATATGCCTACTTTTAATTATGTGCTTAGGTCAACACTTAAACAATTTGCTTTGCGGAGATTCCGCCCTTGCGGGGGTGACAAGGGCTTTCCGGTCGCCCTTGACCTTCGGTATATGCGGTTAAGTGTTTGACGCTGTATAGCTATAGTAGGTTAAATTAAAAACGCTAAAGCGTTTTTATAGCCGCTTTCAGCGGCTACCGCTCCGTAGGAGCGGATTTAACCGTCCTGATACGCCAGTGCGCGGCAAAGCCGCGCCGCCGCTTCGCGGCGAAAACTCAAAACACTTTAGTGTTTTGAGTTTAACTGGCTATACTTTCGGTTAATCATATCCGCGAGATACCCCGCACCGAAACCGTTGTCGATATTGACAACGCTGACACCCGAGGAGCAGGAGTTCAGCATTGACAGCAGTGCCGCAACGCCGCCGAATGACGCGCCATACCCGACTGACGTGGGCACAGCGACCACAGGAACGGACACCAGCCCACCGACCACGCTGGCAAGTGCCCCTTCCATGCCCGCGACGGCAACCACGGCTTTCGCTGACCTGATAACGTCAAGGTTAGCGAGCAAGCGGTGCAGCCCGGACACGCCGACGTCATAGACACGCTCGACTTTGCTGCCGAGAATCTCCGCTGTCACCGCCGCTTCTTCAGCCACGGGCAAGTCCGACGTTCCCGCACAGACAACCGCGACGCATCCCGCTTTCGCTTTGTCGCTCTTTGCGAACACGCCAATCCGTGACACCGCGTCATACCAAAGCTCGCCTGTCACTTTTGCCGCCTTGTCGGGGGCAAGCCGAGTGATGATTATATCCGTGAAGCCCTTGTTCACAAACGCCGCACCGATTGCCGCAATCTGTTCGGCGGTTTTGCCCCCACCGTAAATCACTTCGCCTCGTCCTTGCCGCACTTCTCGCTTAAAGTCGGGTTTCGCGAAACCAAGGTCGGCAAACGGCTCGGCTGACAGTTTAGCGAACGCTTCCTCTAAAGATAAACCGCCGTCTTTGACTGACGAGAGCAGCGACATAAGCTCGCTGTCGGTCATTATTCTTCCGCCCTGTTGAACTTCGGGGCTTTGGCGATAACGTCTGCTTCAAGGATTTGCGGCAGCTGTTCGTAACGGGCGAACTCCATTGTATAGCTGCCCATTCCGTGAGTCATTTGCCGAATAACGGTGGAGAAGTCGGCGGTTTCGGCACGGGGAATCTCAGCTGCTATCTCGGTCATGCCGTCGCCCTGCGGCGTCATACCAAGCACCGAACCGCGCCGCTTGTTGAGGATACCCATAACGTCGCCTGTGCTTCCGTCATTGACAAGAATTTTCAGCGTCACTATCGGCTCAAGCAGGCAAGGCGAGGCTTTCTTCAGCCCCTCGTTGTAAGCAATGTGCGCCGCCATCTTGAACGCCTGCTCGGAACTGTCGACAGGGTGATAGCTGCCGTCAAACAGCGTGGCTTTCAGCCGCACCACGGGATAACCCGCGAGTGCCCCGTGAACGATTGCTTCTTGCAAGCCTTTTTCTACTGCGGGGAAGAAGTTTTTCGGCACACTGCCGCCGAACACACGCTCCTCAAATATCAGCTCGTTGCCCTCGTGCGGCTCGAACTCCACTTTGACGTGGCCATACTGCCCGTGACCACCCGACTGTTTCTTGTGCTTGCCCTCAACGCTCACTTTCTTGCGGATTGTTTCACGATAAGCGATAATCGGGTCTGACAACTCGACTTCCACGCCGAACTTGTTCTTCATCTTCGCGACCGTAACGTCAAGGTGTTGTTCACCCAAACCTATCAGGACGCGCTGGTGGGTTTCGTTGTTCTGTTCGTATTTAAGCGACAAATCTTCTTCCAACAAGCGGGATATCGCCGTTGATATCTTGCCCTCGTCGCCCTTGCCTTTTGCCGACACAGCTTGATAATAACACGGATAAGGGAACTCAATCGGTTCAAACGCAATGACCTTTGACGGGTCGCAAAGCGTGTCGTTAGTGTTGGCGTTCAGCTTTGTTATCGCGATGATGTCGCCCGCTGAAGCAGACGTGATGTCCTCTTGCTTCTTCCCGCGAAGTGCCAGCAGTTTGCCGAACCTCTCGGTTTCGCCTGTCCGTGAGTTGACCGGCTCTGTCTTGGCGTTCAGCGTGCCTGTTATAATCTTCACGAAACTCAGTTTCCCGACAAACGGGTCGGCGATGGTCTTGAACACGAAAGCGGAGAGCGGCTTCTTCTCGTCAACCGCGATAATGTCTTTGCCCGCTTTCTCGCTTGGCTTTTTGTCCGGTGACGGAAGCAAAGCGATAATCGACTCAAGCAGCAGGTCCACTCCCTTGATTGGGTCGGCATTGAGGGCGACGACGGGCGCCACGGCGCCGTTTGCCACGCCGATTTTCAACGCGTCGAATATCTCGACTTCGGTGAAGTCAGTGCCGTCTGTTTCAAAGAACCTGTCTAACAATGCGTCATCGGTAGTTGCGACAGATTCGCAAAGTGTGGCGCGATATGCCGCGAGTTCGTCGCCCGCGTCAGATTCGGTTTCGTTTCCTTGTTTATCATAGGTGTAGGCTTTGCCGAGGGCAAGGTTTACGTATCTTCCTTTGCTGTCGGGAATCATAAGAGGCGCGACGCCACCGCCGAAATGCTCTTTCAGTTGTCCCAGTGTTTTATAGAAATCGGCGTTTTCTTCTTCCATACGGGTGACGGCAAAGAGAATCGACTTGCCGAACTTCTTGGCTTCTTTGTATGCCTTGATTGTGCCGACTTGAACGCCGTCTTTCGCGGTCAGAGTGATAACGACGCTTTCAACAGCGCGTATTCCCTCGTACATTCCTCCGATAAAGTCAAACTGACCCGGTGTGTCAACAATGTTGATTTTGATTCCACGCCACTCCGCAAAGGCGAGAGAGGTGTTGATTGAGATGCGACGTTTGATTTCTTCGGGGTCGTAGTCGGTTAGTGATGTTCCGTCTGACACTTTGCCCTGTCTGTCGCTTCCCTTCGACTTGAATATCAGGGCTTCTGCCAACGATGTTTTGCCGCTGCCGCCGTGCCCTGCAAGGGCGATGTTCCTGATGTCCGCGCTCTTATAAGTCTTCATTTGTGCGCTCCCTCTCATTTGTATTAACGATTGGGCTGCTTGTCAACCACCGATTGACTAATCTTTGCTTTGTCAGTGAGCGGTTGCTTTGCAAGTAGCCCATTGTCCAATGTCCATTATACACCATTTGTGAGAAAAAAGCTATAGTTTTGGAGCAAAATTTAGTAATCATTCACAAAGAAGTTTGAACATTCAGTGGGCTTAAAGTGTATTTTAAGTGAAGCGAGTGACTAAATCGATTTTATTCGACAAATTTCGCAAAAATGATTGTTAAACCATATACAAATAGTGATTTTGCACAACGATTCGTGGATACACGACGGTTACGGTCTTTAATGTGACACTATATATTGAGTTTTATATCACGGTAAACATATAATCTCAAGATATTTTGGCTTTATCAGCCACATACAGTATATTCGACATTCGACAATCTGCGTTGTCATTTTGTACAAACTAATCTTGATTAACGGTGAACTATGTGATAAAATAGCGTTGTTGGTCCGTGACAGACGGGCAAGTCTTTGCCGAACAGGCGATAAGCTAATGGTTATAGCTCATATCTAAGCCGACAAATTAAACAATTCGCTTCGCGGAGATTCAGCTCCCGCGAGAGCGGAAAGCCCTTGACCTTCGGCTATATGCGCCAACTTGTGCAGCCAATCAAACACGGAAAGTTAATATCCCACATACATATCATTAAACAGGAGGAATTATGACCAAATCCAAAGTCAAAATCGTTATCGGCGACGACAGCCTCGAAAAAGGGGTGACGTGGGCGGACTTGCTTGCCAAACGCGACATCTTCGCAATCACGCGCCCCCGAAGCGGCTACGACATCTTGAAGTGCGTCAAGGCGGAACTTCCCGACCTCATCGTTATTGAGGCGAAGATGCCGGGCCTTGACGCCGTGTCGGTGCTTACTGAACTGAAGAACAGCCTTGAAACAATGCCCGTGTCGATAGTTTTGTCGAATATGGACAGCGGACAGATAGAACGCGAGGTTATGACCGCGGGTGCTGACTACTTTATGGTTATGCCGTTTGAACCAAAGGTGCTGATAGAGCGGATTGAGCGGCTGCTCGGCATAGTCAGCCCGTCTGAAGTGAAGAACGTGGCGTACAACATACATAGCGGAGCGAAAGCCGACATTGAATACGTAGTCACCGATATTATCCACCAGATTGGCATACCTGCGCACATCAAGGGCTATCACTACCTTCGTACCGCCATATTATACTCTGCGGATAATCCTGAGATGATAAACAGCGTGACAAAACTGCTTTATCCAACCGTGGCAAAGTATTACAACACCACACCGTCCCGCGTTGAACGCGCCATCCGCCACGCGATTGAGATTGCGTGGGACAGGGGCGACGTTGACGTACTCAATTCCTACTTTGGCTATACGATTCATAGTGTTCGCGGCAAGCCAACCAACTCCGAGTTTATCGCTCTTATTGCCGACAAACTGCGCCTGCAATACAAAGTCAAGGCGTACGCGTGACTAAATCCGGATTGACAACCGCTCAATCTCCCCTGCCGTGAGGTTCGGGTTCAGCGTCGTGTTCAGTGCGGACGAGATGACTTTTGCGAAGTGACGCACCGTGATATCTATGTCACGACCGACCACCATCGGCTTTATCCTTGCAATCTCGTCGCTTTGTGCCACGCTTTCCAAATCGAGAACAGTCGGCACGCCTATCGCAAGGACATCGACGCCGAGAGTGCGGCGTGACAGCTGAAGCCGCGAGTTGCCGACGCCGCTCCCCGGCGACACGCCCGCTGTTGACACCTGTATCACCTTGTCAACCCGCGACAACTCGCCGCAAGCAAGGCTGTCAACCACGACGACCTGAACAGGCTTCGTTTTTTCGACGAGCATCGCAATAAACTCCGCGCTCTCCGTGCCCGTCTGTGCCAACACACCCGGCAGACAGACCGACACCTCACGCATACCCATATCGGCAAAGTCGGGCAACTCGGACAAATGCGTCGTGGCGACCACGCTTCTCGCTGTCCGTGTGCCGAGACTGTCGGGGGTTATCTGTTCGTTGCCCAACCCGCAAACGAGGATTCTGCCGCGCTTTTTTATCAGACGCGATAGCAATCGCTTCATTGCGGCGGTTTCACGCGGGATATCGCGGTCAGGGCAGTGGAGTGTGTAATAGTCGCCTGCTGTCTTGCCGACCGTGCCTGCTGTCGCGGCATTGATTGTTGAGCGCACAAGCGGCAGTCCGCATACTGTCGCGGTTTCGCGGCGAACGCCGCTTGTTTCTATCGCGAGGTCTGTTCTGTTCATTGTTGTTCTCAATGTGAATATTCTGCTTATTATAGTAGGTTAAATAAAAAACGCTAAAGCGTTTTTATAGCCGCTTTCAGCGGCTACCGCTCCGCAGGAGCGGCATATGCACCCAAGTTGTTAACAT
>JAISLD010000031.1 GCA_031260665.1 Oscillospiraceae bacterium
CTGCCGCGCCGACGGCGCGGATTTAACCGTCCTGATACGCCAGTGCGCGGCAAAGCCGCGCCGCCGCTTCGCGGCGAAAACTCAAAACACTTTAGTGTTTTGAGTTTAACTGGCTATATCAACTCTATCGGCAGTGGCTCACTCAGCCAATCTCTCCACAAGCCTTGCGTTCGCGGGGTTCATTGCCATTTGAATGTTCTGTATTATCGCAACGTCAGTCGTCCCTTGCTCGTTGATGAACTGCAGTGCGTTCAAGTCAAAATAGCGCAGGTCGCAAACGACAATCTCGTCAAAACTGCCAAGCAGGAAAGGCACGGTGGCGTTGCCATAGCTGTCTTTGAATATCATCAGCTTGCGTCCGTTTCCCACATCGGTCTTTATCTTCACTATCTTGTTGTCGCCGCCCATAACTATCGAATAGCTGTTCGGCAGGTCTTGACCCTCAACAAACAGCGAGGTTTCATACTGAAAGTTAAACGATGTGTCGAAGTATTCGGTCGTGTACTTCGTCTTTATCGGTTTGTAGTAGACAAAGGGTTCAGCCGAGTTTGCTATCCTGCTGTCTTTCCCCGTGAAGTTCCACATTGTGCCGACAAATCCCTCGCGTGTGACTGTGGTGAAGTTGCTGTCGTTCAAGTCTGCGAACGGCAAGCCTGCAGCTTTGGCAAACGCTTTTGCCCCGTAATAAGCGCCGAGTGCGCTCCAATGGTGGTCGGTGCGCAAGTAGATGTTCTCCCCTGTGTGGTTAGCGAGTTCGGCAGGCACGTTGACAGAGAGAACGCCTGCTTCCTCGGTTGCGGCGTTGACCGCGTTTACTTTGTCGGTCTGCGACACACCGTATCCCGTGAAGTTCGGCGGTGTGAACCACTCGCCCGATAACGGACAGAGCATACTCCAGAGGTTCACATCAGAGGGGAGAGCGGCACGAAGCGTGGTCATCGCGGCTATATAGCTCTGCTTTGTCCCCCCGCCAAACACCGAGATACCACGCCAGTTGCCGTCTGCTTCCCTCACAAGAAGCACTCCCGTGTCATTCAAGTACACTCCGTCTGAATCATCGGGCGTCGTGACGTTCGTTTCTTCGGTGTCAACAAAAGCAGAGGTGTCAGCCGCTGTTGTTGTAACGACAGGTGAAGCGTTTGTTACATCAGATGATTCTTCTGCAACCGAAACACTTGTGGTGTCAACCTGTGGTTCAGCAGGTGGGGGAGTCTTGCCGCTTAACACATCGTCAAACGCTTGATAAGGCTTGTCGTTGTTCTCCCCAAGCACCGACAACGCGAACACGCCGTTTTTCTCGCACAGCACAGCCGCGTCTGCACGCTTTTGTTGCTCGGGATAAGCGAGTGCGTTGTCGGTTATGCCCTTGAGGGCGGCGGTAAGGGCGGCGCGCACCTCTGCGGACTTCCCGTTTGCGGCAATCACCACCACAAGTTTGTCCGCACCCTTGTATCGCCCCGCGAAGCCAAGCGCGTTCTCTCCTGTGACACCGAAGAACACTTCCATATCGTCGGCGTTGTAGACCGACATCGTGGCTTCATCATAATCTGCGGCGGTCAGCATTGCGGTCAGCAGTTGGTGCGGCGTGACCGAGGTTTCAGGCTTGGGTGAGCAAGCAGACAGGGCAAGAACAGCGGCAAGACATAAGCAAAATCGTTTCATAATCTTCATAGTTACACCGTTGTAAGACATATCCCCCCTAAGAGAAGGGGGGATACTTATGGTTGCGGAGATAGGATTTGAACCTATGACCTTCGGGTTATGAGCCCGACGAGCTGCCAGCTGCTCCACTCCGCGATGTGTTGCTCAGTTGCAACTTTGCTATTATAGCACAACAGAAACACTTTGTCAAGTGTTTTAAGTAATTTATGTTATTTAGTGCACTCTCTCCTTTTTTTGGGGGAGTACACGGCTAATCTTCACCAAACTTTCACCCAATTATCCTTGACAAACGCAAAACTTTGTGCTATACTGTCTGTTAAGGCAGGGGACGACACCCATAACAAAAAACGAATGCCAAAACTTAATATCCGACAGGAGGGGACGACACCCATGACAAAAAACGTAACTGTAACGGATGAACAAGGTATCCACATAGGTTTCACCTATCCCAAACGCGCAAGCGGACTTATCAAGAAGGGGAGGGCAGAGCGTATCGGCGACCTTGAGATTCGTCTGATTACCAACTCGTCCTCCCTTTCTTTCAACGAAAGGGAGTTTTTCATTATGGACGACATCGATATAAGCAACCTCGAGAAAGAGGTTGACGGGCTTCTTCACGTCGAGGAAGTGATTGAACTTCACATCGGCGACAACACCGAAGCCACAGCACAGACCGAATCAGACACAGAAACAAATGCCGACAAGGAGGAGCAGAACGTGAATCGTCAATCAACAAGCAAGAGAACGTCACTTGCGGGCGAACGCCTTACATTTATCACCAAGGACTGGAAAACTGCGGCAAACGCTTTCCGCACAACACTTAACGGAGCGGACGGCAAGCTGACCGACGCGTTCTTTGTCGGCGGAAACAGCGCAAGCGGCACAATTCAGTCGAACTTTGCACTTCAGCCAAGCACCGCGTATGTGTTCAGCTTCTGGCTCTCGACCAAGGAGTACGGCGGTGCGGTCACTCTGTCGGCTACATTCGAGGGCGACGAAAGCGGCAAGTACGTCTTTGGACTGAGCGGCGGCTTCATCACGCCCGCAATCAAAATCGGCGACTGGAAACTGTTTGAAGTGCCGTTCACAAGCGGCGACACAGGTGCGGTGACGTTATCGTTTGACGTGGCTGATTCAGACGCGGTGGCGGCAATCACAACAGCAAAGCCTGTCGAAGAGTACGGCGCACTCGGCGCAAGCCCGTTTGAAAAAGCGGGAAGCAAAGCAAAGACTTTCATTGACGACAACGTTGATTTCTCGAAGTTCGGCGAAGAGCTTGGCCGTGTAGGCAGAATCGCGGCGGACGCAGTGAAGATTGCAACCGACACAGCGACAGCGGCAATCAAGCAGAGCCGCGAAAAGCACAACAAGGTTTATGCTGAGAAGCAAACCGAGGATGTAGTCAACAAATATCGCGAAAAATGCGAGTCGTTCTTCAACGACCTGCAAAGAGAGATGAAGGAAGAAATAGACAAGTACAAGAACAACTGACAGACAGGTTACACTTTTAACCCAAAAGCACCTCTCCTTTAATAAGGAGAGGTGCTTTTAGGTATAAAGTAAAGTTAGAGTTGTTGACAATCGGTCAAGTTGGTGATATAATAGTCGTGAGAAGTCTGCAACTTGTTGCGGTTGTTCTTCATTTTCAGATGAAAGGCGACAAATTATGATAGTCTGTCATAAAGAGAACTGCATAGGCTGTAACGCGTGCGTTCGTGTCTGCCCTGTTCACGAAGCAAACGTGTTCAAAATTGACAACACCACGGGTCTGCCGTACATAGAGGTTGACAGCACCAAGTGTATCAGTTGCGGCAGCTGTATCCGTATCTGTGAATCAGGCGCGCGCGACTATGACGACGACACAGAGCGTTTCCTCAAAGACCTCGCGGGGGGTAAGCAAATCTCGTTGGTTGTCGCTCCCGCTGTCAAGATTGCGTTCGATGGTTACTGGCGTCACGTTCTTGACTGGTTACGCACACAACGTGTCAACAAGATATACGACGTAAGCTACGGCGCCGATATATGTACGTGGGCGCACCTCCGCTATCTCGGGGCGCACCCCGGCGGCAAGGTCATCTCGCAACCCTGCGCCGCCACCACAGGCTACATACTGAAACACGTGCCTCACCTTATCCCGTCACTCTCGCCGATTCACTCGCCTATGCTTTGCACTGCCGTGTTTATGAAGAAGTACGACCATATGACGGACAGCATTGCCGCGTTGTCGCCTTGCATTGCCAAAATGGAAGAGTTCCGCTTGACCGACAACGTGATTGAATACAACGTGACCTTCGAGAAGCTGCATAAGCACCTTGAAAAGATGGATATCCTCAACGCTATCCGTAAAGGCGAAGGACGAAAGAGCAAGTTTGAGTTCGACCGCTTCCAAGGTATGCTCGGCTCTATCTACTCGCGACCGGGCGGACTGAAAGAGAACATTCGGATTTACGCACCCGGCGTCAGCTGCATAAACAGTGAGGGCACGCCGCACATATATCGCACCCTCGACCAGTACGCGGAAGAAAGCAAGTCGTCGTTACCCGATGTGTTCGATGTGTTGTCGTGTGAACGCGGTTGCAACGGTGGCCCCGCGGTGGGTCAGCGATACTCCGTTTTCAAAATGGAAACGATAATGGACGACGTGGAGAACTACGCCGCCAAGGTCAACAAGAAGAAATCAATCGGCAAAGTCAGCCTGCTTCACAAAGAGTTTGACAAGAAACTTCATATATCCGACTTCTATCGCAATTACAGCGCGCTTGACACAGGGGAGAGCGTTATCCCGTCCCACTCCGACGTTGAAGTCGCGTTCCGCGCAATGGGCAAAACCACCAAGCTTGAAAAGAACTATAACTGCCATGCCTGCGGCTACGAGTCGTGCTTCGCAATGGCTTCGGCTATCGCAAAGGGCATAAACGTGCCGATGAACTGCACGCGTTACGCTCACTACATTACGCAAAAGCAGGGTGAGGACACGCAAAGGCTTCTTGAGGACATATCGTATATCGCAAAACAGCTTGTAAACGTCGTCAACCAAATGTCCACCGAGATTGGGCTGGTGAACGACAGCGCGGCGCAAATCGGCACAAGCGGCGACGAATGTATCAACGAGATGGACGAAGTGTCGAAGAAGATTACGGAACTGGAAGAACTCTCAAAGGAAATCTCCTCTGTAATGAGGAACATCGACGACAGCGTCGAGGGTTACAACGCGATGACTTCGGCGGTCAACAACATCGCAAGACAGATAAACATTCTGTCGATAAACGCGTCTGTCGAGGCGGCAAGGGCAGGCGAAGCAGGGAAGGGCTTCTCTGTGGTCGCGGAGGAAGTGCGCACACTCGCGGCACGTTCAAAAGACGCGGTTGCCGGTTCAGGCAAGGCGAACGCCAAGATAAACGAGTCAATCGAGGGTGTCAACACCGTGGTTCAAACGATAAACGACTCGATACTTATGCTCGTCGGCACAATCAACGACCTTAAAGTCACGGTTGACGGTTCTATCAAGGGCGGCAGGTCAATCAACGCCTATATGAACGAGATGTCAAACGTATCAAGCAACATCATTGATATGGCGGAGCGAATGAACTCGATATCGCATAGGGCCGACAGTATCGGCGGCGAAGAACGCAAACGGAAGAGAGTCGCGGATAAATACGAACAGTTGATTAACGAATAGCGCCACACCAAACGCGCCGCACTCGTGAGAGAGTGCGGCGCGTTTGTTTCTGTTGTGGTGCTTGTTTAAGCAAAATACCTCACGCCTGCTTCAAACAGCGGCATATCCTTGTTGCCCGGTACATTGAGGGCAAGCCCACCGTGAACACGTTCGCTGTGCCCCATCTTCCCGATAATCCTGCCGTCAGGTGAGAGCAGCCCCTCTATCGCAAGGTCAGAGCCGTTCGGGTTGAACCTCGTGTCAAGGGAGGGCACGCCGTCAAAGTCGACATACTGCGAGAGAATCTGCCCGTTTTGCTCAAGTGACAGCAGCACCTCGTCAGTCGCGACAAAGCGACCCTCCCCGTGAGAAATCGGCACAGTAAAAACTTCGCCGACGCGGCACTTCGTCAGCCACGGCGAGTTGACGGTGCAAAGGCGTGTGTCAACCATTTGCGACTGGTGCCGCCCGATTTTGTTGAACGTCAGTGTCGGCGATTCGGCGGTTTGCCCCGTGATTTTGCCGTAGGGGAGAAGCCCAAGTTTTATCAACGCTTGAAACCCGTTGCATATACCGAGCATAAGCCCCTCTCGTTCGTCTAAGAGTGCTGTGACTGCTTCACGAACAGCTGCGGCAAGGAAGAACGCCTTGATGAACTTACCGCTTCCCTCGGGTTCATCTCCCGCGGAGAAGCCGCCCGACAACGCAATCATCTGCGCCTTTGCCGCCGCTTTAGCGAACAACTTTATTGAATCGGACACGTCAATCGGCGACAAGTTGCGGATAACAAACTGCTCGGTGTTCGCTCCCGCTTTTTCAAACGCCGCCGCCATGTCATACTCGCCGTTTGTCCCCGGGAACACGGGGATAAGCACGGTCGGCTTCGCAACCTTGATAGCGGGGGAGCGGGGCTTGTAGTCACGAATGTCGGTTATAGTCTTGGCGCTTCCGTTGTCGCCTGTTTGTTGCCTGAATATCCCCTCAAGCACACTGTCATACTTCGCTTCAAGGTCGGCAATGTCGTAAGTCTTTTGCTCAAACACAAGTTGGTATTCGTCAATCGTTTCGCCAATTCGCTCCGTTTCAGTGACTTCGTCCGTGCTTTCAATCACGAACCCACCGTAGCAAAGGTCAGCCGTAAGCTCACGGTTCAGCTTCACGCCTATTCGATTGCCGAGTGTCATCTTGAACACCGCTTCCGCTTCGCCGCCCTTTTCAATAGCGCGCACCGACACGGCGTTGCCGCTTTCAATCTCGCGTTCCACTATATCGAAAACACGGTGCAAGTCGTCAAAGTCAGGCAGGTTGTCGCCGTCATATCGTGGTTTGATTACCGAGATGATGTCGCCACTCTGCTTCAGTTCCGATGAGATTACCTTGTCACAAGGCGTCGTCACCACCGCGAACGACACCAAAGTGGGCGGTACGTCAAGCTCACCGAAGGTGCCGCTCATCGAGTCTTTGCCGCCGAGTGCGGGCAACCCGAGAGCGATTTGTGCCTTGTACGCACCAAGAAGCGCGGCAAACGGCTTGCCCCACCTCTCCGGTGTGCTGTACTTCTCTGATACACGCCCGAAGTACTCTTGAAACGTGAGCCGCACCGCTTCGTGTTTGCCGCCTGCCGCCACAATCTTTGCGACTGACTCGACCACAGCGGCGACTGCGCCGTGATAGGGCGACTGTTTTGACACAAACGGGTCGAAGCCCCACGCCATAATCGACGCGGTGTGTGACTCGCCTTTGTCTGACGGCAGCCGTGCCGCCATTGACTGCGACGGGGTTTGCTGGTATTTCCCACCGAACGGCAAGCTGACGCCGGCTCTGCCGACCGTTGAGTCAAACCTCTGCACCAAGCCGCGTTGTGACGCGATGTTTATGTCGGTGACAAGCTGTTCAAGGCTCTCGTACTCTTTCTTATACGAAACAACAGGTGCTTCAACTTTGACGTTTGCGTGCTTTTCCGCTCCGTTTGACGACAAGAACTTGCGGTCGATATCAACGATAGCTTCGTTGTTCCACTGCATACGAAGCCGACTTTCGGGCGTTATCATCGCAATCATTGCCGTTTCAAGGTTTTCGGCACGCGCCATTTCAACAAATTGCCGCACATTGTGTTGAGCCACCACGACAGCCATTCGTTCCTGTGACTCCGATATAGCAAGCTCCGTGCCGTCAAGCCCTTCGTACTTCTTTGTGACCGCGTTCAGGTCAATGACAAGACCGTCAGCGAGTTCACCGACAGCCACGGCGACGCCGCCCGCACCAAAGTCGTTGCACCTTTTTATCAGTCGAGCCGCCGCCTTTTTACGAAACAGCCGCTGTAACTTTCGTTCTTCGGGGGCGTTGCCCTTTTGCACCTCAGCACCGCAATCAGACAGGCTGTCAGCGGTGTGTGCCTTGCTTGAACCTGTCGCGCCGCCGCAACCGTCACGCCCTGTCTTGCCGCCCAAGAGTATCACCAAGTCGCCTGCTATCGGCTCTTCACGCACGATATTCTCAGCGGGTGCGGCGCCGAGGACCGCGCCTATCTCAAGGCGTTTCGCCATATATCCCGGGTCGAACACTTCGCTGACGTGACCTGTCGCAAGTCCGATTTGGTTGCCGTAAGACGAGTAACCTGCCGCTGCTGTCGTCGTTATTTTTCGCGGTGGGAGTTTACCGGGCAACGTGTCGGCGACAGGAAGCCGCGGGTCGCTGCCGCCTGTCACTCGCATTGCTTGATAGACATAGCTGCGTCCCGACAGCGGGTCACGAATCGCGCCACCAAGGCAAGTCGCCGCGCCGCCGAAAGGTTCAATCTCGGTTGGGTGGTTGTGCGTTTCGTTCTTGAACATCAAGATGTAGTCAACAGGTTTGCCGTCGATGTCAGCCTTGACCTTGATACTGCAGGCGTTTATCTCCTCGCTTTCATCTAAATCAGGGATTTTCCCCTCCGCTTTCAGCCGCTTCACTCCCGCTGTCGCTATGTCCATAAGGCAGACAGGTTTCGCCACGTTGCGGTGCGCCTTGTAGTCGTCAAAGGTTTCTTTGATATACGCGGGGAGAATCTCGATGTCGTCAAGTATCGTACCGAATGTGGTGTGGCGGCAGTGGTCGCTCCAGTATGTGTCAAGCAAACGAAGTTCGGTGATAGTCGGGTTGCGGTTTTCACTCTTGAAATACTCTTGACAGAAGAGCAGGTCGTCAATATCCATTGCCAAGCCGTATGATTTGCGTATCTCCTCAAGCCACGCTTTCGGCAGCGAGATAAAGCCGTTCATGGTTTCAACGCTTGTCGGTATCTCGACCGTGGTCTCCAAAGTGTCGGGCACTGCCGACAACTCGCACTCGCGGGACTCCACGCTGTTTATAAGATACGACTTGATTTTGTCAAACTCCTCGTCCGATATCTCGCCGCTGATTACATATATCTTGGCATACTTGACGACAGGTTTGTCGCACCCGAACAGCATTGCAAGGCACATCGCCGCTGAATCCGCCCGTTGGTCGAACTGACCGGGCAAAAATTCAGACACAAACACGCGTTCTTCGCTGTTTAAGTCGGGAAGCTCGCGGTAGATGTCGTCAAGCGGCGGTTCGCTGAACAGAGACGTGATAGCATTGTCAAACAGTTCTTCCGACAAACCCTCAACGTCATATCTGTTGATTATCCCAACCGCTGTCACTTTGTCAAGTTTTAACGCGGTGTGGATGTCGGCAAGCACACCTGCCGCTTCTTCAGCGAACTGCGGCTTCTTTTTTGTGTAAACTCTGTACACCATTGATTTGATTTCTCCTTTTGTCTATTTGCGTTATACTGAGTAACCGCCGCTACTCGCACCAACCCGCCCCGGCGCACGGCTTCGCCGTGCTTGCGCGCTTCGCGCGCTGTCGCGCCTGCGGCGCGACCCGGGGCGGGTTTGGTGCGAGTCTGCGGCACTTAAGCTCAAACCTCGGCAACCTCTCCCACGCAGTACCCGTCACTCGCGTCAGTCACGCTGAGTGCGTAGACTTCGCCGCGAATCAGCTTCGCGCCATACACGCGGACAGGCGTGGAGTCGTCGGCGCGTCCGACCGCGTAGTCGTCGGTTTTCGGTTTCTCCGCGATAATCCTCACCGTTTTGCCGACACGTGAGAGCAGAAACTCCTCGCGTGACTTCGCCGCGACTTGCGACATCGCGAGATAGCGGCGGCGTTTCACGTCGTCGGGGACGACAGGCAGGTGCAGCCACGTTGCAGGCGTGTTCTTTCGCGGAGAATATGTGAAAACGTGTATCTTCGCGAAACCCACTTGCTTGACGTAAGCCAAGCTGTCGGCGAAGTCGCGGTCAGTTTCGCCGTCAAAACCGACGATTACGTCGGTCGTCAGCGCCGCGTCAGGAAAATGTTGCCTTATCTTTTCTATACAATAAGTATAAAAACCTGTGTCGTACCCGCGAAGCATATTACTTAAAGTAACATTGCTGCCACTTTGAAGCGACAGGTGAAAGTGAGGGCAGAGCTTGTCAAGGTGAGCGAGTTTCTCGAAAAAGCCGTCGTTCATCAGCGACTTGTCGGGTTCAAGCGAGGACAGCCGCACTCGTTCCACGTTTGGCGTGGAACAAGCAATATGAACTGCGGCAAGCAGGTCAGGGGAGAACCGCGACAAGTTTATCCCTGTCAAAATCAGCTCCCTGTGACCTTGATGCGCAAGTGCAAGGCACTCTGCTTGAATCGAATCAATCGACCGCGAACGCGGCGTGCCGCGAGCCGACGGAACAGCACAATAGGCGCAATGCCTGTCGCAACCGTCTTGGATTTTCACGAGTGCGCGTGTCGCTGTTTGTGCCACTGCACCCGCTTCGTCGAACTTGTCCGAACTCACGATGTGTTTCAGCGGCTTTCGCTCCACAGCAAACCGCCGTATCAGCGAGGGAAGCGCGGCACGGTCGTTCGTCACGATATCAGCGGTCACAGCCGTGCCGTGTGAGGCAAGGCAACCGTATAGCACGGAGATACCGCCGAGAAATTCGCGGCGGTATCGTGATATGTGAGCGGCGGCTGTGCGTTCGGCTTGGGCAGTGAGTGCGCACGAGCAAACAACAAGCGCGCCGCTCCCGTGGACAAACCCTGCCGCGTCAAGCGTCGCCGCAACCGCGCCGCTCTCATAGCGATTGGCGCGGCAACCGAGTGAAACAAGCGTGTAAGAATCAATCAAAGGTCAGCACCGGGTCAGTGAAGTCGGCGCCACCGCCACCACCGCCGCCGCCACCGATGTCGGTGCCTGTGGGGATAAGTCCGTAGGGATATTCAGAAACAGGGAATGTGTTGCTTGCCGCTACAAACTTGGGGTATTCCATTGACGCGATTGGGCAATAGACCATTTGCGTATCGGTCAGCCCCGAAATCTTGAAGTTGTATGAACCGAGTCCGCCGATTAGCCCCATACCGTCAAGTGTGGTTGACCTTAGCGTGACATAGGAACGCGGTGAATAGATGTACCCGAAGATGAGGTTGCGGTTAGCGATGTATGTGTTTTCGTTCGCGGTCCAACCTGCGGGTGTACCTGAATTTCTTCTGTGTCCCAAGTCGTAGAAGAAAATGTTGTTGTGCAGTTTTTCCACTTGTCCGGTTGTGGCGTTATTACCGTCGTATTTCATTCCCTTGCCTGATTGGAAGTCCACCTCGTTGTCAAGCCTCAAGAATCCGCCCGCGTCAAACTTCACGTATCCCGTGTCGGGGTCGATAACATTGTTGTCGCTGTTTACTCCTGTGTGATACTTGCAACCCGCGAGTGGGCAGGTTTCACCTTGCACGAGTGACGGGTGGATTATTTTTGAGAAGTAGGTTGCCATCTGGGCTTTCTTTGTGGTGTCGTTCATTGCGACAAACTTGCCGTCGCTGTCCATCCAGTCGCCGCTTAACAGATACTGCCACGCGGTGTGCATAATGGTGACGGCGTTGTTGCCTTTTCCGATTTCAAGTTGGGTGGTTTTGGGAATTACAAAGTATACCGCGCCGCTGCCGCTGACATAAACCGTGAGCCCCCCTGAATAATCTTCACCCGAGGCGTTGTGCGTGAAGTTGAACACCCCCGATGTACCTGTGAGCAAGATATAAAGCGGTTTGTCGTTGGTCTTGATGTACATCTTCTTGGCGCCTGTGCCTTGCGTTATGCCGGACCAGTTGAGCGAGCCGTACTCTTCTCCGCTTGGAAGGAATTTGCCGCCTGCGTTGGCAATATCAACGCCGAGTGGCGCAACAGAGGCGGTGGCGGGGAACTCAATGTTTGCTCGTGAAGCAACGGAAGCGGTTGACGGCTCGGTATCGACGACAATCGAGCCTGTTTTGCTGACGTTTCCTTCGTGGTCGGCAATGACGTCGTAGAGGTCAACAGGGAAGGAGAGGAGCATTATCTTCTTTTCATACAGGTCAATCTGTGCCTGTGTGACGACCGCGCCTGTCGTTACAGATGCGCCGCCCGTTACGGTGACGGTTTGCCCTGATGTGCGTCTGTGTACTGTTATGTGTGCTGTGCCCCAGTCGTTTTTAATGTTCATGCTCACGCTGGTTGCAGTGGACATAACGTAGATATGAAGCGGAGTTGAACCGCCGATGTCGTGTCCCTGTATCTCAACGATATTGCCGCTTACCGCACTGCCATTAGGCAGTGTGCCGCCGATATAAAGCGAGCCGCCGTTAGTGAAGGGCATTTCACCTGTGGTTGTAACTTCTTTGAACTTTCCTTTCACAAATACTTCAACAAACTCGTTCTTGCCGACATACGGGTTCTCTGCGGAGATTGTGAGGTCCATTCGTGTGATAAACGTCGAGTCCATAAACTTGCTTGACTCGTTTGGCTTTGATACTTCGATGTTGTTGCCCGCGTACATTGTGTGCTTTACGTTGAAAGCGGGGAGGAGGGTTGTGTCGGTTGCGTCAGCAGCTGTGTAGAAGCTGAACTTGAACGGGTTGTTGACGGGAGGACCGCCACTGGGTACCGACCCGAAGGTGAGCTTCTTGTGAAGCACGGTCTGCGTGTTCCCGTCAAACGCGGTAATCGCAACGTCAAAGCGAGGCGCGCCCGCAACGTCGTCAAGGCGCACGATGTCATACTTCAGCCTGCCGAGCCGTTCAATGTCAAGCCAGCCCGAAGTAATCGAGTTGGTCGGGTTGTCAAACGATGTGGAGGTGGAGAGTGCCATAAGCATATTGCTTAGTGTGGCGTTTCCTGAGCCGAGCATTGTTTCAACCCAACCCGTGGCGTTGTCCGCCGTGACGTAGCTTTGCTGCTCCATTGTTTCGGTTTTGAGTGAACTTGTTTGATTCCGCACCGCGTACATTATCGTGATAGATAATATCAGCAGGACGGTCATTATGACAAGCACCATAAACATAACCACGCCCTTGTTGTTGAACAATTTCTTCTGTGTCATACGCTCCCCCACAACTAAATATATACTACTATTATAGCACTATCAACAAAGACTGTCAAGTGTTGGGCGAAAGTTTTTATCAAAAACACTTGACAAATGAAACTTATTGTGCTATAATGCTTCACATAAACGCGACGACCGGGAAATAAGCGGTGTCTGTGACTTACGGGTGGTTGGGGTTGCCCACTTCCTGCAGAGATTCGGCGGTTGGTGTGAGCCGATGAGTTAAGGCGCGGTGTATGCTCCCCCGCGAGCGGTCAACCGAAAGGGCGTGGCTTCACTGCCCAAGTAGAATTGAACGGAAGCGACTTTCCGTCAACAAAAGTCAACATTCGCGTCGGTCAGTCGCCGCCGCCGATGTAAAAGCGGGGCCTCAGCCCAATAAGAGTGGTACCGCGGAGTACGTGAATACACGGCTTCGTCTCTTGTGAACATCAACACAAGGGGCGGAGTTTTTATTTTGCCCCGACAACAAAGGAGCAAAGCAATGAAGTTAGCGTTCTCAACAATCGGCTGCCCGCACAAAGGCTGGACAGAAACCTGCAAGCTGGCAAGAGAAGAAGGGTTCCACGGGTTTGAAGTCCGTGACCTCGGTCCCGAAGCGTTGACCTACGAAAAGTTTGTCAAAGCAAACAGTATCGCAACCAAGAAAGAACTAAAAGAAATGGGGCTGATTCTTACATGCTTTTCAATCGGGAAAAGCGTGAAGAAGCACGGGAGAGATATCACAGCCGAAACCTCGCAAAAGCAAATCAGAGCGGAAGCCCGCGAGTACATCAAGACCGCGTCAAACCTCGGTTGCCCGTTTGTCCGTTTGCAGATAGACGATTACACAAAAAACGTGGACAACGACGACGTGGTAGCCGATGCGCTGAACGAACTTGTGCCGTTTGCCGAGGCGCTTGGTGTGACGCTGTTGATTGAAACCAAGGGTATCTACAAAGACACGGCAAGACTCGGCAGCTTGCTCTCTAAATTCCGCAGTGACTCAGTAGGCGCGCTTTGGGATATCGACCACACGTTTCATAGCGGCGGCGAATCACCCGAAACCACGGTGACGAACCTCGGCGCAATGATAAAGTACGTTCATCTTCGTGACAGCGAGAAAGCGGAGAAGCTGAAAGAGTACAAACGACCGGGTTCGGTTTATCGCGCAATGGGTGAGGGCGATTTGCCGATTGCCGACACAATGCTGGCGCTTCGTTCAATCTCGTTTGACGGGTATCTTTCATTTGAATGGCTCGGCAGTGATGTGAGCGACGAGCCTTTCCGCGACTTTGTTCGTTATATGACAAAGAATTTTCTCAGGTGCTTCGATACAGACGAGTTGCTGTTTGAGAGCGACCCAAGCGCGAAGTACGCGGCAGGCGAGTACAACTGGGATAGCGGCAAGTATTTCTGGGAGAAAGAGTCGGTCATCAACTACACTCTTCCCGCTGTGCTTGACCGCATAATCGAGCGTTTTCCCGATAAAACGGCGTTCAGCTATACGGTGCCCGACCACACGGGCACACTGTATAAGCGCACCTACCAAGAGTTTCACCGTGATGTTGACCGTTTTGCTCGCAGTCTTATTGCTCTTGGTGTGAGAAGCGGCGACAAAGTTGCTATCTGGTCGCCCAATTTGCCCGAGTGGTACGTCACGTTTTGGGCAACCGTGAAGATAGGGGCGGTGCTGGTCACGGTCAACACGGCCTATAAGATACGCGAAGCGGAGTATCTGCTTCGTCAGTCGGACACCCGCGTGCTTGTTATGGCGGACAAAGTGAAGGACAGCGACTACATCGGGATAATCAAGAAACTCTGCCCCGAACTCGCTTCTCTTCGTCACGGTGAGCCGCTCTACTCACAGACACTGCCGTTTTTGCGCCACGTCATCACAATCGAGAGCGAGCAAGTCGGTTGCCACACGTGGGAAGCGGCGCTTGAGTGCGCGGGCGACGTCAGTGCCGAGGAACTCGCGGCGTTTGCCTCAAAGGTGAAACCGAATGATGTCTGCAATATGCAGTACACCTCGGGGACGACGGGCTTCCCGAAAGGCGTTATGCTGACGCATTACAACATTGTGAACAACGGGAAGAACATCGGCGACCGTATGGACTTGTCGACAGCAGACCGTATGATGATACACGTGCCGATGTTTCACTGCTTTGGCATGGTGCTTGCAATGACCGCCGCAATGACACACGGCGTGACGATGTACCCGATACCGTCGTTCAGCCCGCGAATCAGCCTTGCTTGTATCAATGAGAATGGGATAACGGCGTTCCACGGTGTGCCGACAATGTTTATCGCGATGTTAGAACACGAGGACTTCCCCAAAACAGATTTCTCACGTATGCGAACGGGGATAATGGCGGGTTCGCCGTGTCCTGTCGCCATTATGCAAAAGGTCATTGAGCAAATGCATATGCCCGAAATAACAATCGTGTTCGGTCAAACCGAGTCGTCGCCGGGTTGCACGATGTCAAACTCAAGCGACAGCATTGACATCAAGGTGTCAACGGTAGGCGGCGCGTTACCCGGCATAGAATGTCGCATTGTTGACCCCGACACAGGTGAGCAGCTGCCCGACGACACGGACGGCGAGTTTGTCGCGAGGGGTTACAACATAATGAAAGGATATTATAAAATGCCCGGAGCAACCGCTTCAGCTATCGACAAAGACGGCTGGCTGCACACAGGCGACCTTGCCCGCCGTTTACCCGACGGCAACTTCAAGATAACGGGGCGGATAAAGGATATGATAATTCGCGGAGGAGAGAACATCTACCCGAAAGAGATTGAGGACTTTATCTATACCCACCCCAAGGTGAAAGATGTTCAGGTCATCGGTGTGCCCGACAAGCAGTACGGCGAGGAGATAATGGCGTGGGTTATCCCGAAAGCAGGCGAGGTCTTGACTGAAGATGATGTGAAAGACTACGTTCGCGGCAGTATGGCGAAGCACAAGACACCGCGGTATGTGCGTTTCGTGAGCGAGTTTATTATGAACGCGGCAGGCAAAGTGATGAAGTACAAGATGGTGCAAGACAGCGTGGCTTATCTCGGGTTGGAAGAAGCGGCAAAGGTGGAAACGGCGTGACAATGTGTTCGCACGTGCTAAAATAAATGAACAAACCGTGTTCTCTCTTCATTCTATAGATAAAGAGAGAACACAAAGCAAATATGTACATCTTTTTGCTATGACGTGAAACTTTTCAAAAACACTTGACATTTCTTTTCACTTGTTATATAATATAGAAAAGTTAGTCTTAGCTAACGAATGGAGGTAGTATTATGACACTGCGTGATGTAGAATTAGGGAAGTCCGCCGATGTGGTGAAACTGAACAGCGAGGGCGTGATAAAACGCCGCATTATGGATATGGGCATCACGAAAGGCGCGCGCGTTACGGTCAACAAGTTTGCTCCCCTCGGCGACCCGATTGAGCTGACGGTTCGCGGATACAACCTGTCAATTCGCAAAGCCGACGCGGCTCTCATAGAAGTTGAATGACATAGCCCCCCATACGCCCGATTAAGATAGTCAGGAACTGCAGTAAAAGTTAGTGTACACTAACTTTTACTGCGTATTAAGAAAGGTAAAGATAAGCATATGCCCAAAAGCACGCACGCGCTGAAGATTGCTCTCGCGGGGAACCCGAACAGCGGCAAGACGACGCTGTTCAACGCGCTCACAGGTTCAAACCAGTTTGTCGGCAACTGGCCCGGGGTGACGGTCGAGAAGAAAGAGGGAACCCTCAAAAAGGATTCGTCTGTCTTGGTGGTTGACTTGCCGGGGATTTACTCGTTGTCGCCGTACACTCTTGAGGAAGTAATCGCGAGGAATTTCCTGATTGAAGAACGACCCGGCGGGATACTTAACATCATTGACGGCACAAACCTTGAGCGCAACTTGTACTTGACGACGCAGCTGCTGGAACTCGGCATACCTGTGGTCGCGGCTCTCAATATGTACGATTCGGTGAAACGTCACGGCGATGAGATTGACATATCAAAACTGTCACAGCGGCTTGGCTGCCCCGTGGTGCCGATTTCAGCACTCAAAGGAGAGAACACGGACGAAGCGATAAACGCCGTGATGAAGCTGATTCAAAGCGGAACAGCGACAAAGCCGTGCCGTTTCGACGGACACATCGAGGATTACATAACGCGTGCCGAGTCACTGCTTCCAAGTGGGGTGCCGATAGGAGTACGTAGGTTCACGGCAATCAAACTGCTTGAACGCGACAGCAAGATAGGCGAGGCGTTCAGCGATTTGCCCGACGTGTCGGCGATTGTCGCTGAAATGGAAGCGTTACTCGGCGACGACACCGAAAGCGTTTTCACCAACGAGAGATACGCGTTTGTCACGAACAATCTGCACAACGCGTTCGTCAAATCGGCTTATGTGTCGAGTTCGGGTAAAGTGGACAAGATTCTGACGCACAAAGTCTGGGCGCTGCCTATCTTCGCTGTCATAATGTTTTTGGTTTACTACATATCGGTGACGAGTGTCGGCACGCTTGTGACCGACTTTATGAACGAGGGGTTGTTCGGTGAGGGCTTCGAGTTCTTCGGAAAAGAAGTGCCGGGTATCCCCGTGGTTATCGAGGAGGCACTTGAGAACGCTGAAGTTGCGGGCTGGCTTCAGGGGCTGATACTTGACGGAATAGTCGCGGGTGTCGGTGCGGTGCTTGGGTTCACGCCACAGATGTTCATACTGTTTCTTATGCTGTCGTTCCTTGAAGCCTGCGGTTATATGTCACGAATCGCGTTTATTCTTGACAAGGTGTTTCGCCGCTTCGGTATGTCGGGCAAGTCTTTTATCCCGATACTGATAGGCACAGGGTGCGGCGTCCCCGGCATAATGGCGTCGCGAACAATCGAGAGCCAACGCGATAGGCGCATCACGATAATGACGACGACGTTCATTCCTTGTTCGGCAAAACTGCCGATAATCGCGCTCATTGCGGGCGCGGTGTTCGGCGGAGCGTGGTGGGTTGCGCCGTCGGCATACTTCCTCGGGATTTTCGCCATAATCACATCCGGTTTGCTTCTCACAAAGCTGAAGATATTATCGGGTGAACCGTCGCCGTTTGTAATGGAACTGCCTCCTTATCAGTTGCCGACAGTCAAGGCGATACTGTCGGCGACTTGGGAACGCGTCTGGTCGTTTATCAAGCGAGCAGGTTCGATTATCCTCATCGCGACCGCGCTTGTTTGGTTCTTGTCGCGGTTCGGGTTTCAGCAAAACGAGTTCGTTATGCTCGATGAGGACAGCTTAGACGGGAGCTTCCTTGCTTACGCGGGCAGTTTCCTCGCGTTCTTATTCAAGCCGCTGGGGTTCGGCACGTGGCAAGCGACAGTCGCCACATTGACCGGGCTTATCGCCAAAGAAAACGTGGTCGGCACACTTGAGGTGCTGTACGGCGGCAGCTTCGCCGCACACTTCTCAGCCGCCGCCGCGTATTCGTTCTTGGCGTTCAATCTGCTGTGTGCGCCTTGTGTGGCGGCAATCGGTGCGGTAAGACGTGAGATGAACAGCAACAAGTGGACGCTTATCGCTGTTGGTTATCAAACGGCGTTCGCTTATGTCTGTGCGTTTATTATCTATCAGATTCTTTGTTTGATTCTGTAGGAGGTTCGTATGCTTGAGTTTTTGTCTGACAACATCGGCACAATCGTGACGGGGCTGCTTGTGCTTGTAATCATCATCTTTGCTTTTCGTGAAGTTAAAAAGGGCGGCTGTTCCGAGGCGTGTGGCGGCGACTGTGCTTGCTGCAAGATGAAGCCGACTGACACAGAAGAATAACCAACATTATGTGTCAAGTTGCACAAAGAAATCACTGCATATTTGTGCAAAACGCTGAAATTTCAAATGCCTATTGCATTTTGTTCGATAACGTGTTATGATATTCGTGTAAAGTAATATCTAAAAGCTAAAAACGGATTTTTAGCTGAACGAATATCCGCTATTGCAAGTTCAAGGAGGAACAACGTGATAGACGCAACACTTCGCGTACGCGAACATATTTACCGAAACAGCCACGCCTACACTACGCCCTCCTCAGATGAAGGCAAAGAGAATTCGGTAAACGGAAAGAACGAACCGACTGAGTTCGTTCCTGTATCCGCCAAACACGGCGACAAACAGCACGGCGAGTTTGACAAAGAGGGCGACCACAAACCGAAACTCCCGGGTATAATCGAGATAGAGCAGAGGGAACGCGACCAACTGCTTGAAAGAGCGGGGCTTAAATCACTCGAGGATATCAAGGGCACAGCCGAAACAAGCAAAGCGGACCACGCCGAGGGTAAGCACGGCTTCTCGAAGAATCGCGACGGTTTTGTCGGCACTTGCCCCGATTGTCAGTGCGAAACCTGTAAGAACCGAAGATACCAAGACGGAAGCGACGACAAGAGCGTGTCGTTCCAGCAAGCGACGCAGATGACGCCTAACGAAGCGAAAACTCGCGTGATGTCGCATGAGATGGAACACGTGCGCAACGAACAGCACGACGCGAAAGAAGAAGGGCGCAAGGTTGTATCCCAAAGCGTTCAAATCAAAACGGCAATCTGCCCCGAATGTGGCACAACTTATGTCAGCGGCGGCACAACACGCACCGTCACCAAAGCCGTGACAGGCGAGTTCTACGAGTTGTTCCAAGTCGGCGGTGTCAGCGAAGAAACCGAAAAAGAAGTAGAGAAAACACCACGAAACATCGCGGTGTGAGAAGAATCACAAAGAACCTGTTCTCTTGAGAGCAGGTTCTTTAGTAGTATAAACAAGTTAATAAGCAAAACGTGTGCATACACATACTTTCTGCTTTAGTTTATTGCCTGCCCGGCACCGACTGAGAGCAGATTCTTTGGTATAAAACAGCAGGAGTTATATGAAAACCTACATCGTAACAGGCGGAGCGGGGTTTATCGGCGGCAACTTCGTTCACTATATGCTGAAAACCCACCCGAATGACAAAGTCGTGGTGCTTGACTCGCTGACCTACGCGGGGAATATGGAAACCCTCGCTTCGGTTGCCGACAACCCGAACTTTTTGTTCGTGAAAGGCGACATCACCGACCGTGACAGCGTGAACGCGTTGTTTCAGCGAGAGAAGCCAGATGTTGTGGTGAACTTCGCGGCTGAAAGCCACGTTGACCGCAGTATCGACAACCCCGGTGTGTTTCTCCACACCAACATCATCGGCACGGGCGTTCTTATGGACGCGTGCCGCAAGTATGGCATAGAACGGTTTCATCAAGTCGGCACTGACGAAGTATACGGTGATTTACCCCTTGACCGCCCCGACTTGCTCTTCACGGAAGAAACGCCGCTTCACACCAGCAGTCCTTATTCGGCAAGCAAAGCGAGCGCCGACCTGCTTGTGCTTGCGTACTATCGCACCTACAAGTTGCCCGTCACCATTTCGCGCTGCTCAAACAACTACGGACCATATCATTTTCCCGAAAAGCTGATTCCGCTTATGATTGCCAACGCGTTGAACGACAAGCCGCTGCCTGTCTACGGCAAAGGGGAGAACGTACGCGACTGGCTCTATGTGCTTGACCACTGCAAAGCGATAGACAAGATACTGCAAGGCGGTCGTGTCGGCGAGGTTTACAACATCGGCGGTCACAACGAAATGCGCAACATCGATATCGTGAAACTTATCCTCAAGGAGCTGAACAAACCCGAAACGCTGATAACTTATGTCACGGACCGTGCCGGTCACGACCTCCGTTACGCGATTGACCCAACGAAGATAGGCGACGAACTCGGCTGGCAACCCGAAACAAAGTTTGCCGACGGTATCAAGCTGACGATTGACTGGTATCTGAACAACCGTGAGTGGTGGGAGAACATCATATCGGGTGAATACCAAAGCTATTACGAGAAAATGTACGGGGGGAGATAACTCGTGGGAAAGTTTAAGTTTACATCGACGGGAATCGACGGCTTGACGGTGGTTCAGCCAACCGTGTTCGGCGATGAACGCGGTTATTTTATGGAAACGTATCAGCAAGCGGAGTTTGCCGCAGCAGGCATACCCACGCAGTTTCTGCAAGACAACCAGTCGCGTTCGTGTCAAGGCGTGCTTCGTGGACTTCACTTTCAAAAGAAGAATCCGCAAGGGAAACTTGTTCGTGTCATATCGGGCGAGGTGTTCGACGTGGCGGTTGACCTGAGAAAAGACAGCGTGACTTTCGGCAAGTGGTTCGGTGTGACGCTGAACGCCGAGAACAAGAAGCAGTTTTTCGTGCCCGAGGGGTTTGCCCACGGTTTCGCGGTGCTGAGTGAATCAGCTGAGTTTGTCTACAAATGCACGCGGCTTTACGACCCGAGTGACGAGGGCGGAATAATCTGGAACGACCAAACTCTCGCGATTGACTGGCACCTTGGTGATATTACGCCTGTCGTCAGCGAGAAAGACAAGTTGCTCGGCAGTTTCGCCAATATATAATCAACATCGCCGCCGAACTTCTCGTTCGGCGGCGATTTGTTTTGATTAACTCCACGAACGAAGCTTGCGGACAAACTCTCGCATTTCACTTTGTGTGCCGCAGGTTTCTGATTGACGGATAACTTCACGGCGGTTTGCCGCCGACATCTTCGCGAAATATGACAGTGCCTCGTGGTTTTCAGCCAAGCCAACGCCTAACCCAAGCGGCACGGAGTTCACCCCGGAAATCTTCATTATGCTCATATACTCACCTCTTTTGCGTAACATTTCAGTGTTATTATTATCCCCGCAATGAATCGGTCTACTTGAGGGAAGTTTAGACAACGTGATATAGCCGGTTAAACTCAAAACACTAATACACTCGGGGCACAGGCGGGCGGAACGACTCAGTCGACGCCAAGTTAATCCGCATACAAGCGTAACACGCCGCTTCGTGCCGCAGATAAAAACTCGGTGAGTTTTTATGTGGTTGCGCAGTATAGTAGGTTAAATTAAAAACGCTAAAGCGTTTTTGCAGTCGCTTTTAGCGACTGCCGCGCCTA
>JAISLD010000005.1 GCA_031260665.1 Oscillospiraceae bacterium
ACATTGTGATATATATCTTCAATGACACGAAGCCCGCCCGAGAATCCCGCGTAGTTGGTGGTCAGCACCAACCGATAGGGCGACGGCAGTGCCGCCGAGAGAAAGTCGTAGTCTTTCTCGGTCGCCAGTTCTTTGTCCCAGCCCGACCCAATGATGAGCCCTCGTCCACTGTGCGACAGCCCGCGTATCGCTTCTTGGCAGAGTCCCGCGTCGGGTTCAAACGTAATCTTTATTTCTCGCTTATCTGAAGTAGCCGACAAATCAGCCGCGATTTGCGCCTTGAACTTTTCGGGTGTGTTGTCTGTCACAAACTGCTCTTTCGGAACAATGCCGACTTCGTGGAGCAAGAACTTCGAGAGTCCCACCACATAACCCGCGTCGTGGAGGATATGCACGTGGTTCGGCAGTCCGTAACGAAACTCAAGCAGGAACGTCGCGAGGTTGTCTATTTCCTCGTAATACGCTTCGCTTTCTCGCTTGATGAACGCCCTCGCTTTGTCGCCGTCAATCGTCGCGCCGTTATGAAGTGCAAAGTCAACCACTTGATGAAGAAACTTCTCCGTTTCGTTTGCCCCGATTGGAATGTGCGGAAACCAAGTGTACGGCTGTCCGTATTTTGTTTTCAAGTGGTCGGCAATCGGCTTGCCGTGCCACGGTGACACAAGAATGTTGAAGTTTGCGCGCGGTATCCGTCGCCACTCTTTCACCCCGTCAGACAGCGGACCAAACAGGATATGCACCTTCAGCCCAAGCCCCTGAAGCAACCGCTTGTATTCGGCAAGGTTGCCTTTCCAGAACGGGTCTTGATAGGGGACAGAGGCAAACACGTTTACTGTGTTCGGTTCGCTTCGGCTTTCGTTTTCTTCAGCGAACAAGTTGGTATATTGGTCAACAATCGCGTTGACTACTAAGCTGTGCGCCTCAAAGTTGTTGCACTTGAAGCCTGCTGTTTCAACCGAAACTATCGGCTTCCCCTCGTCGCGGAACTCCTCGGCTAACGAATCCACATCGTCGCCGACTATCCCCGAGGTGCAGCCTGTCATTATCACTTGCAGGTCTGTATCTAAGACTTTATATGTATTCGTGATTATATCACGCAGTTTGTCGATTCCCCCGAACACGACTTCTTTCTCTGAGAAGTTGCTGCACGGTGAGGTTGGACCGCCCGCATACCCGGTAGAACGCTCAAAGAAACCGGCAATCATATCGCCGCAACCGGGACCCGCGTGGAGGATAGGAACGGCTCGCGGTATCGCCACAACGCTTTGTAACGCGCCTATGGCGCAAGTGTAACGCTCCTGTTCTATCACACTACTCACGACTTCACCGCCTTTTTCTGTAAGAATGTGTTCGGCTGTTGGTTCAGCCACCACTTGGTGTACGGGTTGATTGCGTGCTTCTCAAGGTTCTTCACAAACTCGTCGTTCTGAAGTGTCTCTAATATGCGCTCTCCGTATTTCAACAGCCCCTCGTATCCCATACTGTAGTGTTCGTCGCCTATCAAGAGCGACGGGATACCGAGTTTCGCTCCCCACAAGGTCATACCGCCGTGTCTTGCCAAGAGCAGGTCGGGGCGCAAGCGGTTCAGTGTGTTGACTAACTCAAACTCCTGTTTGTTGCAGACATTGAAGTTCGGCACATCGCCATAGTCTTTCACTCGTTGGGCGAGTTGGTCGTTGTCGGGTTCACCATTGTCAAACAGCGGGTCGTGGTGGAATATCGCCGCGCCAACCGCTTTGATTCCCAGTTCACCGAGAACCGACAACAGCGCGTGTCCGTGTGCCGCACCTCCCGTGACGTAAGCCGTCAGCTCTCTTTCTCCCGCAAAGTCCTTGATTCGTTGCTTAAGCGAGTCAATCTGTGGGATAAACTCCGCTTTCTTCTCGGCAATCACTTGTTCGGCAATGCTTTCTTTATTAAGTAGTTTGCCGAGTGAACGAAACCAGCGGTCTGTCTGCGCAATGCCGTAAGGCGGCGCGGTCGGTAACTCGGGGACGCCGAACTCTTGCTGAAGCACAGCGCCAAGGTAAGAACCAAGCGTTGAACAAGCTTGCACGGTCGCTGCCGATTCACTGCTTCGTGATAGGCTCTCCACCGTTGAATACGGCGTGATGTAGTTTGGCGTTGCGCCAAAAGGCGCGAACCAGTCTTTGAATATATCGGAGCCCCAAAAGTTGATGACGTTAATCACATCGTCGCGGCGCTGACGCGCAGGCTTTATCAGCTTGCGTGCAATGCCGTGGTATCCCGCGTCGAAACCCGTGGTCCAGACCGTAGAACGAAACCCTTCGCAGAATATTGCAACCACGGGAACGCCGAGTTCTTCTTCCGCTTCTTCGCAAACGCTTTCCACGTCATCGCCGATTATCCCTGCCGCACAAGTGGTAAGCACGAAGATTGCGTTCGGGTGGGCACGTTCGTTCACTTCGCGGATTGCTTTGCCGAGCTTCACGTTGCCGCCGTATACCGTGTCTTTCTCGGTCAAGTTGGTCGAATATATCTTTCTTCCTGTCGGCTTATCCACGCCACGAAGCGGCGAGTTGACCCGATATGTAAAAGCGAACTCGTGATAACAAGACGAGCAACCGACAGGTCCATGGCTGATGACCGCGCCGTCTTGCACCAAAATCGTCATACAGGCGGCCTTTGAGGTGGCACAACCGACACACTGCATAAAACTGCGTGAGTTGTCTTTAATGCCGCAACGCGAACAGCTCACAAGCTCTTCCGCTCCGCCCTGAAACCCCGTGATAGAGTTTATTCTTATCTCGCGTATCTGCACCGCCGGGATTGAAAGGTTCACTTTGCTCATAGAATCTCCTCGCGTTTAGTGTAGTAGGTTAAATAAGTTGACATAAAAATGGCGCAACCCGTAAGTCTCGGGCTGCGCCATTGCAGAAACGAGATTTCACGGTGAGGGAGGCGAGGCAAACATACCGGCACAGCAAGAAGTGCGCATTATGCAGATACGTGTTACAGCAACAGTTTGTCTGGTCATTGTTTTGCTCCCGTTTGTTTCATACTAACCATATTCATTTAGTATGTTTTATATGATATCACATTTCTAATCGCTTGTCAAGTCTTTTTAGAAAATATTTTTGCTGAAATAACGGTCGCCGCGGTCGGGGAGAACCACAACGATGTTACCGCCTTGAACTGTATCGGTCAGCTTGCGCACCGCCGACATTGCCGCCCCCGATGAAGAACCTGCGATTATCCCTTCTTCCGCCGCCAAACGCCTCACGTGAGTCAACGCGTCGGTGTCGGTGACCTTGACGACTTGGTCCACAAGGCTCATATCCATTGTATCGGCAATGAAGTCGTTGCCGATACCCTCGATGTCATACGCCGAGTGTTCGCCGCCGCCTATTGTCGAGCCGACGGGGTCGGCAAGCACGCCCTTGATGTTTCGGTCCTGCTCTTTCAGATACCGCAGTATCCCCGTGAACGTGCCGCCGCTGCCCGCTCCCGCAACAACATAGTCAATCTTGCCGCTTAAGTCGCGCCATATCTCGGGTCCCGTGGTTTCATAGTGCGCCTGTGGGTTGCTTTGGTTTCGAAACTGCGCCAAGCTGATTGCTCCGCTGATTGCCGCACGCAACTCGTTCGCTTTTCGTTCCGCGCCAAGCATGCCGTCCTCTTTCGGTGTGTTGACAACCTCGGCACCCATTGCGCGCAGAAGCGTTTGCTTTTCTTCCGAGAACTTTGTCGGGACCACCATTATCAGCCGATAACCCCGACCGAGAGCAAAGAACGCGACGCCAAGTCCCGTGTTTCCCGCTGTCGCTTCCACAATCGTGCCGCCGCGAGATAAAAGACCGCGTTTCTCCGCGTCCTCAATCATATACTTGCCGATTCGGTCTTTCACACTTCCCGATGGATTGTAGAACTCAAGTTTCGCGTAGACGCGAAGCGGTTCGGCAAAACCCGAGTGTGTAAGCCGAACAAGCGGTGTGTCGCCAATCAGTTGGCACATATCGTCGTATAACATCAGAATTTAGCTCCTTCAATAGCGGCAGTCAAGTCGGCAGTCAGGTCGTCTATGTGTTCAAGCCCGACAGAAAAGCGGATTAACCCGTCCGTTATGCCGACTTGTTCACGTATTTCTTTCGGAATTGAAGCGTGAGTCATACTGGCGGGGTGGCAGACAAGCGACTCAATGCCGCCGAGTGATTCGGCGAGAGCAATCAGCTTGATGTTCGTGAAAAACTTGCGGTAGTCGTAACCCTCGGCAAGTTCAAACGATATCATCGCGCCACCGTTCTTCGCTTGAGCGCGATTGATGTCGTAACCCTGTGCGTTTTTGAGTCCCGGGTAGTAGACCTTGCTCACTCCCTCGTGCCCGTCAAGCAGGATTGCGAGTTGCTCCGCGTTCCTCACGTGCGCGTCCATACGAACACCGAGCGTCTTGATACTGCGGATAAGCAGAAAAGAATCAAATGGTTGCAGTATGCCGCCCGTTGCGTTTTGAAGAAAGCCAATTCGTTCCGCGAGTTGAGAGTCGCTTACCACCACTAACCCCGCAATGAGGTCGCTGTGTCCGCCTAAGTACTTAGTCGCTGAATGAATGACGATATCGGCGCCAAGCGGCAGCGGTTGCTGAAGATACGGCGTAAGAAACGTGTTGTCAACAATCAGCAGGATTCCCTTTTCTTTCGTCAAGCGAGCCGCCGCGCGTATGTCCGTGATTGTGAGCAGCGGATTCGCGGGGGTTTCAATCAGCACCGCTTTCACGTCGTCGGTCAGTGCCGCCGCAAACGCGTCGAGGTCGGTGGTGTCAACACTCGTGACCGACAAGCCAAACGGTTTCAGCACACTGTCAAGCAAGCGAAACGTGCCACCGTACACGTTGCTTGAGATTGCAATCTTGTCGCCGCTTTGAAACAGGTGAAGCACAGCGGTAATTGCCGCCATACCCGAAGCAAAAGCAAACCCATGCGCACCGACCTCAAGTTCGGCAATCAAGGCTTCAAGGGCGGCGCGTGTCGGGTTGCCTGAACGGGAGTATTCCCAGCCGCGGTCTTTCCCAAGAGCGTCTTGCTCGTAGGTGGAAGTCTGATAGATAGGTGTGTTCACCGCACCCGTCTGTACATCGCCGTAAATTCCGCCGTGAATCAAAGCGGATTCAAGATGTTTGTAGTTACTCACGTGAAAACTCTCCTTGCATAAAGCACACTAATATAATATGATAGGTAAGGATTAGTATATGCGATTCGACTTAAAATGTCAAGTGTATTGGGCAAAGTTAAACGCACATCTTAAGTAAGACGTGCGTTTATTATCGGCGGGAGCGGCAAGAAACATTTGAACATTTGAACAAGTGTTCAAGTGTATTGAGCAAAGTTAAACGCACATCTTAAGTAAGATGTGCGTTTATTATCGGCGGGAGCGGCAAGGAACATTTGAACCTTTGAACAAGTGTTCAAGTGTATCAGCAAATACTCACAATCAGCGACAAGTCTTTGACCGTCAGCTTTCGCACCGCTTCACAACCAAGTTCGGGGAACGCCACGGTTTCATTAGCGGTCACGCAGATTGCCGCAAGCGCGCCCGCACCACCGATTGCACAGAGATACAGCCCGCCGTGGAGCTGTATCGCTTCGGTCACTTCGTTTGAGCGCGGACCTTTGCCGATACAGGCGGCAAGCCCGTGCTGAAAGAGAAGCGGCGTGTAAACGTCCATTCGTGACGACGTGGTGGGACCGCAAGAACCGATAATCATATCGGGTGGCGTTTCGGTCGGACCCGCGTAGTAAATAACCGCGCCGTTTAGGTCAAACGGAAGCGGCTTACCCTCCTTTATAAGGGCGGCGAGCCGCTTATGCGCCGCGTCACGCGCCGTGTAGACGGTGCCCGACAGCGACACGCGGTCATTCGGCTTCAGCGTTGGGGCAACCTGCTTCAGTTCACTTGTGTGAAGCGAAATCATATCTTGAAATCGGCAAAGATATCGCTGAAGTCGTCGTCGTTTCCGCGAGGCTGAACGCGAAGCGAGTCACGCTGTTCTTCGTTCACACCGACAAAAGACTTCAGCCGGAAGCTGTCGTCGTCGTCTGTTTTTATGTCCACACCGATATCAACGGCGGTGAAGTCGATAGGGGAAACCGCGTCGCCGAAGTCAACCGCAGTCGGGTCGGTGGGGGCGATGCCGTCGCCTTTGTCCACCGCTTTCGGGTTGATTGCCTCAATCTCGTCGCCGTAGTCAACCAAGGAAGGGTTGCTCGGCTGAAGCACCGTTGCGGTCGTTGTGCCGGCACTCGGCTCAAACGCAAGGTCGTCAAACCCGAACACCGTGCCTTCGCCGCTTGTCTGCTCGCCCACATCGGGCGTTGATTCGGGTGCGGAGAACGTGAGGTCGTCAAAACCAAACACGACGCCTTCGCCGCTTGTGCCAGTGCCCGGTGTGGCAAGCAAATCGCCGAAGTCCTCGACCGCAACAGGCTCGACTATAGTGGTGGCGGTCGGTTCAGAAGCGACTGCCGCAGTTGCAACCGCACCCGCGCCCCCTCCGCTTGCCAACGCCGCTTCGAGTTCTTCAATGCGGTTCTTCGCCGAAGCAAGTTCTTTTTCAAGGTCAGCGGTGATTGCGCGTTCGCGGACAAGCCCCTCGTTTGCGTCGGAGAGTTGCTTCAGCAACTTCTCGGCACGGTCAGCCGAGTCGCTCGAGCGTTTTGCCAACACGTTTGACGATTCAAGCGAACGCGTGAGGTCGTCTGCCTGCGACTCCAACTCGGCAATCTGCTTTCTTTGCTTCGCGATAAATATGTTGACTTCGCTCTTTGAAAACCCGTTGAACTCCGTTTTGAACACGGTGCCGCTACTTGAAGCGGAAGATTGTGCTTTTGCCGCCATATCTGTTCCCCCCTTGTGGTGTTCTGCGTATACTGATTCTCATATATAATATCACATTTTTGAGAGAATAGCAAGGGGTTTTGGCGCTGATGAAGCAAAAACCTTTCTGTTTGGAACACTTTGTCAAGGACATAGAATGATTGTTCACGAAAAGTTTACAATTTAACCTATTGACATTTGCGCTGTCTTATTGTATATTAACAATATATACAGTATATCTTAGATATTGGGGTGATTCCGCTGAACTTAGTCGTATCTTTACAGTCGCCTGTACCCGCTTACGAGCAAATCAAAGTGCAGATAAAAGCCTTGATTATGTCGGGTGAGCTTAACTCGGGCGAAATGTTGCCCTCGGTAAGAGGCTTGGCGCGTGACCTGAAAGTCAGCAACATCACGACAATCCGCGCCTACGCGGACCTCGAAAACGAGGGGCTTGTCACTGCCGTTCAGGGCCGCGGCTGTTTCGTGAACGCGTTGCCGAACGAGATTATTCGCAAGCAGTATCTTGCGGAAATTGACGCGAATCTCGCAAATGTTTCTGCTAAAGGCAAGGCTGCGGGTTTAACGCTTGACCAACTCAAATTAAAACTGGAGGAACTTTTCAATGCTAACTAACGCGATAGAAATTAAAAATCCGTGAAAGAAGTACCACAATTTTTCGCTTGATGTCAGTTTCGCCATTCCGACAGGCTTTGTTTGCGGATTTATTGGCAAGAACGGTGCGGGAAAGACAACAACGCTGAAATGCTTGCTTGATATGACAGCTCCGAACAGCGGCGAAGTTACAATGCTCGGCAAGCCGATTAGCGATGTGCCGGTCAAAGCTGATTTGGGCGTAATGTTCGACCGGCCGTATTATCAGGAGGACCGGACGGTTAAGGACATTGAAAAAACGCGCTACTTACCTACTGCGCACGTTGGGATAGCGATATTTTGCAGGGCTATCTTGACAGGTTTGCGCTTCCCGCGAAAACAAAATTCAAGAATTTTTCGCGTGGGATGAAAATGAAACTCGGATTTATAGGGCTGGAAATAAAGCCAATTATCAAAAGCGGTGTTGCCCGCCTTTCTTCCCTTCTTCCGCGTTGTATATCGCTTTGTCAAGTTGCGCGGCTAATGTTTCGGCAGTGTCTGCAACTGTTTGCACAGGCTTTTTCGTAACAACAGCGGCGGCTTTTGAATAAACGCTGACTGTCCACAAATTAGGGGTTCCGTGACTGCTTCGGCAGACCCTGTCCAATAAAAACCCCGTTCCTGTTAAAGACGTTAAATGTATTGACTCAAAGCGAAAAATCTGTTATACTAAGCGCATGACCGACAGGTCAGATTCCGGGGCGCAGCTGCCCCAAATTCCACGACGGTTGGGACACAGTCTTGTCACGGGTTATGAATGTGAGGAGTTTTGATGATTATCGAAAGTAATACTGAAATTGGCGCCAAATCCGAAAAGATTAAATTCGGCGCGAATATTGCAAATATTAAATTCCCCACGCAAGTCGGCATAGCGTTCATACTCTTTGCCACAATGAATTTGATAATGGCGTTTGGTTTTTCGCTTTTTTATTCGAGTATCGACCTCAATAAGTACATCGAAAACGGTACGTTTGTTTACGCTGTGGGATTTATTCTGCTTGTACTACCTGTGTTGCTTGTGTTCGGAATTTTGTTTCGGCGGGATATATTTACAACGCCCGATTTTAAGGCTGAACTGGGGTTCAGGCGGCGTGATATACTCGTGTGGCTTTTGATAATGTTCGCGGTGATTGATCTTGCGATGACTGCCGGGGATACTGTGTATGGCTTGCTTTACGGCGTGGAAGAAATACCCGTGCCGCCTGAAACGCAGGGTTACGGTACGCGTTTTGTCACAGCACTGTATTCTATGTTGGTTGCACCGATTCTTGAAGAATTTGTATACCGTCACGGGCTGTACAAGCCGCTAAAAAAATGCGGTGGGAAGTACGGCACGGCATTAGCTGTTATAATTCCCGCCGTGGTTTTCGCGACAACTCACGGCAATTTGTTTCAATTCGTGTTCGCTTTACCGGCAGGGCTTGTGTTGGGGATAGCACGGGATAAATTTAACTGCCTTGCGTTTTCCGTGGCGATACACTCCTTTAATAATATAGCAGCTTTGTTCATAAGCGAGCTTGCCAAAGGGACGGATACGTATGCGGGTATTGCCGCTTTTTTGAATTTGGTACTACTTTTGGCGGGGACGGCTTTGTTAGTTGTTGCGCTGGTCAAGGCTGTGCGGCGAGCGCGAGCGCGGCGGGCGCAAGTGCAAGTCACCGATACTGCCGATACTGCTGATGTTCCGTTGCCGGTGGAAAATCAGAGGCTGACGGTGATGTTTTGGGTGGGGTGTTTGTTGTATGTCGGTTATGAATTTTATATGAGCTTCGGTTAGGAACAGTTAAAAAATAAATCAACCTACATAGGTGATGTGCCGGCGCTTGACGAAATCAAGGCATACGCCGACAGCGCGAAGCAGTTAGTTGGGCAGTCTGCGCGGTGAGGACGACTTTATTTTGACGCTCATATCTGTCTATTGGCAAGAGGGCAGGCAAAAAATCGAGGATTTTTGTCGAAGCGCGAAAATTCCGAAAACCGGAACGGCGTATAACTTCTTATTCATGCCCTCTCCGACCCATATAGTCCGCATGGCTATGAGCTTTGGTTTCTGGAGAGCGCGCTTACACTATGCTTATATGTTGCTTCGCGGACGTGATTTTGACAACAGATAGTTCGCGCCGGACACGACTATAACGAGATGGCTCAAACCCAGAAGAATACAAAGGGTCTCGGCGAAAATCACAGCGCCGCCTTGGAGCGGGCTACAGAAATGGCTAAAACTATTGAAAGATATTGATTGGAATCGTCACGAGCGAAAAATATCAGAAGTTTGGCTGGAGCTTGGCGGTATGTGTATGCCGACACGCTATTCCGTTCTGTTCGATAGTGAATTTGTGACTTTCACGATTGACACACTCAACGCCGATAAGCGAGAGGACACCCCGACAGTCCGTGCGGCGCTTGACGCACTTCACTTTGAATACTGGCTTCCAAACTATCCGCAAGAAGGTGAAATACGGGTTTGCGGCGGAGAACAATGGAATCTGAGCGTTAGCTTTTGCGACGGCACGATACTTCAAATCAGCGGCGATAACTGCTATCCCGAAAACTGGGATTCACTGCTTCGCTTTTTCGGTATTAACTACGAAGATGACGAAACGGATGAACACGAGCGTAAACCGGGCGAGGTCATATGACGAGAACATCTTGGATCCGACTTTATGACCGAGCAGACGGCTATAAAGGGCGGTCCTATACCATCCCGTTTAACCGTAATGAGATAAAAAGCCTGAAAGAGTATCCGGATGAGCGAATTCCAATACTTGAAGCGCAGTGGCACGAGCAAGAACATCCGAAAATGGAGGAACAATAAATGCCTAAATTATACTATCAAGGACATGGTTCATATCGCCTGACCGCGAATGATGGGCGCGTCGTCTACATCGACCCCTACGCCGGAGACGGTTACGACCTGCCTGCCGATGTGGTACTCGTAACCCACGGACACGGCGACCACAATCAAATTCAGCTTATTTCGCAGAAATCGGACTGCCGCATTATTACCAATGTCGAGGCACTTGCAGGCGGCAAGCATAATGCGTTTGACCTCGGCGGTGGAATAACCGTCGAAGCTGTCGAAGCGAAAAATCTGAATCACAACCCGAAGAAGTGTGTCGGTTATATCGTCACGATTGATGATGTGACGTTGTACGTCTCCGGTGACACCTCGAAAACCGAGCAGATGAAATCATTCGCAGCGCGGGTGCTTGACTACGCGCTGTTTCCGCTCGACGGTGTTTTCAACATGAGCCTGAAAGAAGGCGCGGAGTGTGCAAGGGTTGTCGGAGCGAAGCACAATATCCCGATTCACCTCAAGCCCGGTGCGCTATTTGACCGCAAGAAAGCCGACAAATGGGACGCGCCGAACAAGCTGATTATCGAACCGGGAGAGGAAGTTGAGCTTGTAAAATGACGAAAACCAACGCGATGCGCCTGTTGGAAGCAGCGGGAATGACCTTCACGGCGCGTGAATACGATGTGTCGGACGGCGAAATCTCCGGCGTTGCGGTCGCCGCAAAAATCGGGCAGGAGCCGGAACGGGTGTTCAAAACACTCGTGACCGAGGGAAAAACCACGGGACTGAACGTGTTTGTAATTCCGAGTGACTGCGAACTCGACCTGAAGAAAGCGGTGCAGGCGGCAGGCGATAAATACATCGAGATGATAAAATCTCGTGAGTTAGAGCCGAAAACGGGATATATCCACGGCGGCTGTTCTCCGATTGGAATGAAAAAGCGGTTTCCGACGTTTATAGATGAAACCGCAATGTTACACGACACGATTTTCGTCAGCGGCGGGCGTGTCGGCTTGCAGGTTGAGGTTTCGCCGCAAGACCTCGCGCAAATGACCAACGCCGCGTTTTGCGATTTGTTTTAACGGAGGCTGACAAATGGGCTTGATGTCTTACATCGGAGAGCAGTTTCACAAGCCGACGGGCTTCGGCGGCAGACTCGCCACATTTGTGATGAACAAGCAAAATTGGCGGCAATACGCCGAAACGGAGTCGGTTCTTGAATTGCGCGACACGGACTCGGTGCTGGACATCGGGTTCGGAAACGGGTATCTGCTGAATCGGCTTGCAGGACGGTATAATTGCCGCTTCTACGGCGTTGACATCTCCCCCGATATGCTCGCCGCCGCGTCGCACCGCAACAGAAAACACATCGGCGGCGGCAAAATGACGCTGTCTCTCGGCAGCGCGGAGCAGACAGGGCTTCCCGACGGGTTGATTGACAAGGCTTATACCGTCAATACCGCGTACTTCTGGTCGTCGCTTGATGCAGGATTATCGGAGATTTGGCGGGTGCTGAAACCGGGCGGCGTGTTCGTGAACACGGTTTATTCAAAGGCGATGCTCGACGACCTGCCCGTGACAAAGAGCGGCTACGCAAAATATGAGATTGACGAATATCTCAAAGTCGGTGCGCACAATGAGTTTTCCGTAAAAGTGCGGCCGATTGTCGAGGGCAGGTCGTACTCTATTATATACACGAAACAGGAAATCGGAGGTTGACCATTATGCGCCGTGCTGACCGCGAAATAACCGATTTTGGCGAAATCGCAGACGTACTGTGCCGCGCCGACACCATTCGGCTCGGACTGCACGACAAACCATACCCGTATATTGTGCCGCTGTCTTTCGGCTTTGAAGTCTCTGTCGGCAAAATCGCGCTGTACTTCCACGGCGCGAAAGAGGGCTTGAAGCACGACCTAATCGCCAAAAATCCGCACGTTTGCGTGGAATCGGATATCTTCCACGGCTACGCGGAAGTGCCGAAAAGCGTCACGACCGAATACGAGAGCGTTATCGGTTTCGGCGTGTGCGAGCTTGTCAGCGGCGAAGAGGCGGCGCACGGATTGGATTTGCTATTGGCACACTGTGGCTTTGACGGTTTTGAATACGACCGCGCCGTGCTGAATGTCACCGCCGTGTACAGAATCACTCTTGAGAGTGTCACGGGTAAACGGCGATTTGTGGAGGGTAAGAGCTGACTTGGAACTCATTAAATTTGACGGCATTGACTGGCTCGTTCTTGACGCACACCAGTGTGGCGCAGACGGTAAAACGCTCATAATCGCAAAAGACATTATCGAAAAGCACCCATACAACGCCGACCGCTTCTGCGCCGCTTGGGAGGACAGCACTCTCAACGCGCACTTAGGCGGCGAGAGATTTCTGTTGAGTGTTGAGGAAGCAAGCCGCTACTTTCCCGATAACACCGCGAGAATCGCGAACTTTCAAGGTTTACCGAGAGCGTGGTGGCTGCGCGATATCGGAATCAAGAATCACGCCGCATATGTTGGCAAAAACGGCGAAATCAGCACCCACGGCTATCGCGTGGACTGTGCGTGGTGTGGAGTACGACCCGCAATGTGGGTAGAATTATAGGAGGAGAGCAAATGAACATCATCGGATTTATCGGAAGCCCGCGCAAGACGGGCAGTACCGCGTGGGCGGTAAACAAGATACTGGAGGGCGCGAGTGAACAAGGCGCGAACACGCAGGTTTTCAGTGCGGCTACGCTTGACATAAAGCCCTGTCAGGGGTGTTTGGGTTGTGCAAAAGGTGGAGGATGCGTTGTCAAGGATGATATGCAGCAAATCTACGCCGCGCTCAAAACCACTGACGCTCTCGTTCTCGGTGCGCCGATTTATATGGGACAGATGAGCGGTCAGGCAAAGGTGTTCACGGACAGGCTGTTCGCTCAAATCACTCCTCGCTTTTCTCCGCGCTTCAAGGAAGAAAACGCCGGGAAGAAATTGATTTTAGCGTGGACGCAAGGCAACCCCGATGGTGAGAAATTCAAGCCGTATCTGGACTATACAAAGCAGATGTTTGGAATGTTGGAGTTTGACGTTCAGGATGTGGTTGTCGTTACGGGAACACGGACTGACGCGGCAAGCGAGCAGGCGGGACTCGGATACACGCTGAAAAGCGTTGGCGCGAAACTGACAAAGTAGAGATTCACGGGAGAACGACAAATGAAAAAGCGAACTCTAATAAATTGGCTCGGGCTTTTAGGCATCGTCAGTCTGCTGTCTTATACTGCGGCGGTCGTGCTTTCTCCGCTCGCTTACCCCGGCTATGACTGGAAAAGTCAGGCGGTCAGCGATTTAAGCGCGGCCAACGCCCCGTCGCTCGCTCTATGGAATCAGCTGAACAGTCTATATGGTTTATGCGGAATCGTTTGCGTTATGGCGGTTTGCGTCTTTATCGAAAATAAGCTAAACAAGACGCTTCGTATCGGCGTTTATCTTTTCGCCGCGATGAACTGGGTTTCCGCCGTCGGTTACTCCGCGTTTCCGCTCACGGGCGACAATACGCAGATGACTTTCCAAAACCGAATGCACATCGCCGTCACAATAGCGGTGGTGGTTCTTTCAATCGCGTCGCTGATATGCATTATTATCGGCGGCTTTTCGGGGAAAAACAATATTTCGCTTGCAACTTGGGCAGCCGCCGCGCTCGCCATGATGTGCGCCGGAGCGGTCGGTACAAATGCCGCGCCGCCGGAGCTGTTCGGCGTGTTCGAGCGGCTCAGCGTATTCGCGGCGACGGGTTTTAACGCCGTGTTGGGCGTATATTTATTTACGGATAAGCTTGGAGGGTCAAACAATGAGCAAGCAAAAAAACAACTGTAAAATCAAAGCAATCAAACCAACTTTGCCGAACATTGCCGCAAAGTCGGAAACAATTGCCGCAGAGACTGAAAAATTATTGGAGGGAGAACAATCATGAACTCATATGAAACAATTTTCACACGGCGCAGTGTGCGTCAATACGACGCCGCGCCTCTGAGGAGTGCAGAACTCGCGGACATTCAAGCGGCGATTGACGGAGCAAAACAGCTCCCCGGACAGACGGGGCGGTTCATAATTGTAAACTCCGATAAACTCAAAGGTACTTCCGCACCCCACGCAATTTTGGCGCACGGCGAGGACACCGACGCCGCCCTGAGCAACATCGGCTATGTCCTGTCGTCATTGGATTTGCATTTGCAGAGCAACGGTTACGGCAGCATCGTTATGGGAATGGCGAAACCGACTGAACCCGCTGCAGATTACCGCATTTTGTTGGCGTTCGGGAATACAAGCGTACCGATAAGAAATGGTGAAGCAGACTTCAAGCGGCGCGGCGTGTCAGACATCAGCAACGAGGATAACGCCGTCGCCCACGCGGCGCGGCTTGCGCCGTCAGCCGTCAACTTTCAGCCGTGGAAGCTGGAGTTTTCACCCGGGAAAGTGACTGTCAAATACACGCCGAAAAGCATTGGTAAGCTGCTGGCGGGGAAAACGCAAAAATTCGACATTGGCATCATTACAAAATATGTAGAGCTCGCCTTGGAACACGAGGGCAAAACCGTCACCGCCGTCACGCCGGTCGGTACAGGCAAGAATTTCCGTCTTGAAGTCGTTTACACGGAGGGATAAGTCTGAAAAGCACTTCGTTGAGGAAAAGGTATAATCGAAAGTTGCGAACAGAGGAGGATTGGTTCTATGAGCAGCGAACGCATATTCAAAATGGCTTTTTCAAGCGTATACCCTCTTTATATACAGAAGGCGGAGAAAAAGGGACGCACAAAAGAAGATGTCGATACGGTAATTTGTTGGCTGACGGGCTATGACGAGAATGGGCTGCAAGCGCAAATCGAAAAGGAATCTGACCTTGAGACATTTTTCGCCGAAGCCCCGCAAATCAACCTGAACGCCCACAAAATTACAGGCGTCATTTGCGGCGTTCGCGTAGAGGAGGTAGCCGACCCGCTTATGCAGAAAATCCGTTGGCTCGATAAACTGGTCGACGAGCTGGCGAAGGGCAAGGCAATGGAAAAGGTGTTGAGAACATGAACCCAAAAGTCTATGAATACACCGCCGTTATAATGCCCGCAGACAAAGGAGGCGCGTATGTGGCTTTCCCGTATGATATACGCGCCGAGTTCGGCAAGGGGCGCGTAAAAGTCCGCGCCACATTTGACGGCGAGCCGTATGACGGGAGTATCGTCAATATGGGCGTGAAAAACACGGACGGCAGTATTTGCTATATTATCGGTATATTGAAAGTTATCCGCGCGAAAATCGGCAAGCAAGTCGGTGACAATGTTCATGTTGTCGTGACGGAAAGGGAGTAAATTATGTGGAAATGCCCAAACTGCGGTCGTGAGTTTGAAATAGTGGAGCAACACCACTTCTGCACCGAGCCGCCGAAAACCATAGATGAATACATTGCCGCGCAAACCGAGGACATTCAGCCGCGACTGCGCGAGGTATATGCCGTGATAAAAGCCGCGCTGCCTAACACCACCGAGAAAATCAGCTACCAAATGCCGACGTTTTGGAATGGGCGCAACCTCATTCACTTCGCGGCGTTCAAGAAACATATCGGGCTGTACCCCGGTGGCGAAGCAACAGCGGTTTTTGCCGAAAAGCTGACCGATTACAAGACGAGCAAAGGCGGGATAAGGCTGCCGAACAATAAGCCGCTGCCGCTTGAACTGATAGCTGAAATCGCGCAGTGGTGCGGGAGGGCAATATCGGACATATCTACGAGCTGATAAAAATGAACCATCTGGACGAGGAACTAATATGAAGATTGCGACTTGGAATATTGAGAGGTTGAAGCACAAAGCGTCGCTCGACTTAATTACACTTGCGTGTGAACAAGCGAACGCCGATATTCTCGTTCTTACGGAAACTGATGAGCGAGTGAAGCCGCAGTACAAATATTGTCTGCAAACGCCAAAGCTGATTGGACTTGAACAGACATACTACCAACCTACAGAGAACCGAGTTTCAATCTTCACAAATTACGAGTGTGTAAAGCGGCACCCGACTTACGACGAATATACCGCCTTGTGCATTGAACTAAAAACAGAGCGCGGCAATCTGCTCGTATACGGAACGATAATCGGGATTTACGGAAACAGACACCGTAGTTTCGAGGAAGATTTGGCGAAGCAACTCGCGGACATTGAGCGACTGTCCTTCGGCAATCAAAACCTTTGCGTAGTCGGTGATTTTAATTGCAGTTTCGCTGACAACTACTACTATACGAAATCCGGGAGAACCGCAATGACAGCGGCGTTTGCTAAAAATCAACTTGCGCTACTGACGAGGAACACATCGGAGTGCATCGACCATATCGCCATTTCGGAGAAGTTTTTGACTGGTGATACCATTCAGATTGAGTGTTCCAACTTTGTGCAACTTTTAAGAACGGCTTAACAAAGCCAAATGGTTTGAATAGCACAACGGGTCAACCGTACCAAAGGATTGAAACGAGTGCAAAACAGCCCAAAATGTTGA
>JAISLD010000027.1 GCA_031260665.1 Oscillospiraceae bacterium
CGTTGCTTGACAAACTTGTCTTGATGTGCTATACTAAGCAAACTTACAATGAATAATTATGCGTACTCACTACATATATGGAGCGATTTTATGGTAGAATTCACAAACAATCCGCAGAAAAACTTTGGCGCGGAGTTCAACGGATATAAGCGGGCGGAAGCGGACGAGCTGATTGAGCGTTTCCTGAAAGAGCAAGACGACCACAAGCGCGAGGTGTCCGACCTTATGCGCAAGATGGAAATACTTGCGGACAAGATTCGTGAGTATAAACTCGACGAAGATGTGCTGAAAGACTCAATCCTTGTGGCGAAACGCGAAGCAAACCGCATTACCGCCGAAACCAAAGAAAAAATCGCAGAGCAACAGCAAGCAGCCGACGAGAAAACCGCCAAAGAGATAGCCGACGCGGTTGAAAAGCGTAACGGTCTTATTGCCGACGGCAACGAGAAAGTTGCGGCGGCAGTCGCTGAAGCCGCAGATATCCTTGAAGAAGCGAGAGAGCAGGCGCGCAAGCTGAACGCTGACGTTAACGCTCACATTTTGGTGCAAAAAGAAGTGCTGGCACAGCTGCAACTCGAAACAAAAGAATACACACAGCGCGCCAACGAAGCGTATCGCAGTCACATTGAGAGACAGAACGCAATCCCCTCCCTTTGCGAATCCGACTTCAGTCAGCGTGTGCTTCACGAATACGCGAAGCTTAAGTCAAACGACGACCACAACCCCACGGCGTTCGCGGTGCGGTTGAACGAGATAGAAAAGGGCGGCGTGGCGGCAAGCGGGCTTGAAGAAAAAGCGGAACGGTTGGTCAAGCAAAGCAAAGGCGACGATGTGTTCAAAAAGCCCGTGACCACCGCAGCGGCGACACCCGGGAAGAAAATAACCGAAGAAAACTAATTTAACTAAAAAACAACGCAAACAACATAGGCACGGTCTCCGCAGTCAAGTTGTCTAAGTTGTTACATCGATTAGAAAGACACTAACAGATTATGTGTGATATGTGTGAACCGAAAGACTACTCGGCGACGCTGAACCTCCCCGAAACAAAATTCCCGATGAGGGCAAACCTGCCGCAACGCGAGCCCGAAATGCTTGCGAGGTGGGAAGCCGACAGGATTTATTACAAGTTGCGCGACAAGGCGAAAGGTCGTGAGAAGTATATCCTCCACGACGGACCTCCCTACGCAAACGGTGATATCCACATAGGCACCGCCCTCAACAAAATCTTAAAAGATATCATCGTCAAGTACAAGACAATGGCGGGGTTTGACTCGCCGTATATCCCCGGTTGGGACTGCCACGGCTTGCCGATAGAGCTTGCGGCGCAAAAGAAACTCGGCAAGGCGGCAAAGACAGCCGATGTGAACGAGTTGCGGCGGCTCTGCCGTGAGTTTGCTTTGTCGTGCCTTGACGGACAAAAGGCACAGTTCAAGCGGCTTGGCGTCTGGGGCGACTTTGACGAACCGTATGTGACGATTGACCCGTCGTTCGAGGCGGTGCAAGCCGAGATGTTCGGCGAAATGTACAAGAACGGCTACATCTACAAGGGACTGAAGCCTGTCTATTGGTGCGCCGACTGCAAGACAGCGCTCGCTGAAGCCGAGATTGAGTATCAAGACGACGACTGCGACTCGATATACGTCAAGTTCCCGATTACTGACGACAAAGGGCTGCTTGAAAAGCAAGGCGTTGACAAAGCGAAAGCGTTTGTCGCTATCTGGACGACCACAACCTGGACTCTTCCCGGCAACCTTGCCATATCGCTGAATCCCGCGTTTGAATACACATTTATCAAAACAAACGGCGAATACCTGCTGGTGTCGCGTGAGCTTGCCGAACAAGTCGCAACGGACTGCGGTATCACCGACTATGAGTTGGTGGGCTCGTTCCTCGGCAAAGAACTTGAGCTGATTGAAACAGCGCACCCGTTCTTGCCGCGAAAGTCGCTCGTCATTGTCGGCAATCATGTCACCGCGGAAAGCGGCACAGGCTGCGTTCACACTGCACCCGGGTTCGGACTTGAGGACTACGAAGTCTGTCAATCATACAAAGACTTGTTCCAAATCATCGTGCCTGTTGACGAACGCGGCAGAATGACCGAAGAAGCGGGCGCGAATATCGCGGGGCTTCGCACAAGCGAAGCAAACAAGATTATCGCCGACGACTTGACCGAGAAAGGTTTGCTTGTAGCGAAGAAGCACCTGAACCACTCGTACCCGCATTGTTGGCGTTGCCAAAAGCCGATAATCTATCGCGCAACACCTCAGTGGTTCTGTGCCGTCGATAAGTTTGTTGACAAGTCGGTCAAAGCGGTGGAAGAAACCCGCTGGATTCCCGAATGGGGTGAGGAACGTATCCGTAATATGCTTGTCAGCCGAAGCGACTGGTGCATATCGCGGCAACGCCGTTGGGGCGTGCCTATCCCCGTGCTTTACTGCAAAGATTGCGGCAAAGAACTCGTGAACGACAAGACAATCGCGGCTATCTCTTCTCTCTTTCGTGCCGAAAGCAGCGACGCGTGGTACGCGAAAGACCCGTCCGAGTTTTTGCCGAGTGATATCGCTTGTGATTGTGGCTGCAAAGAGTTTGACAAAGAAACCGATATATTCGACGTGTGGTTTGACAGCGGTTGCTCTCACGCCGCCGTTTGCCGTGAACGCGAGGAGCTTGTTTGGCCGGCTGACCTCTACCTTGAGGGCGCCGACCAGTATCGCGGGTGGTTTCAGTCGTCGCTTAATGTGTCGGTTGCTGTCTACGGTGAAGCCCCTTACAAAGCGGTCTGCACCCACGGTTGGGTTGTGGACGGCAAGGGAGAGCAGATACACAAGTCAAAGGGCAACGCCGTGCCGCCCGAACAAGTCATCTCGAAGTACGGCGCGGACGTTTTGCGCCTGTGGGTCGCTTCAACCGACTTTCACGCCGATATCCGCATATCAAACGACATCATCGGGCAAATCGCCGAAACCTACCGCAAGTTTCGCAACACGGCACGGTTTATGCTGTCGAACCTCGGCGGCTTTGACCCGAACGAGCATTTGCTCCCGGTGGCTGACCTCGAGAGCATTGACAGCTTTGCCTTGGCTAAGTTTGACGAGTTGCGGCTTAAGATTCTTGATTCATACGAAGCGTTTGACTACTGCAAGGTCTACCACTCGCTTAACGCGTTTTGCGTCCTTCATATGTCGAACTTCTATCTTGATATCATCAAAGACAGGCTCTACTGCGAGAAAGCGGACGGCAGGCTTCGTCGTTCGGCACAGACCGCTTTGTATCTCATCTTAAGCGGACTGACACGGCTTGCCGCGCCTATCCTTGTGTTCACTGCCGACGAAATCTGGCGTGAAATGCCCCACCTAAACGGCGAAGAAGCCGACAGTGCGCTTCTCAACCTGTTCCCTGAAGCGACAGGCGGAGTTGCCGACAAAAAGTGGGAAACCATCGCGGCCATTCGGCTTGACGTGCTTGCGGCACTTGAGCAAAAGCGCGCCGCCAAAGTCATCGGCAAGTCGCTTGAAGCGAAAGTCACGCTGTTTACCGACAAAGACTTGTCGGCCGAACTGCCCGAACTCGCCGCCGCTTTTATCGTGTCACACGTGGAAGTGAAATCGGGCAAGGGTGAATATACCGGCGACACCTGCAAAGACACGCTGTCTGTCACGATTGACAAAGCGGACGGCGGCAAGTGCGACAGGTGCTGGACGTATTCCGCGGACACTAAAGACGGCTTGTGCCATCGTTGCGCAAAAGCGCTTGCGTAACATTATACTTAACGGCGCGGTTTATATCGCGCCGTGTTTGTGAGAAAAACAATGGTTTATATCGCGCTTCTTATGTCGGTCGTCCTTGTCGCCGCCGACCAACTGACAAAGTATCTCGTGGTGACCTACGTCGAACCTGTCGGCAGTGTCAACTTGATTCAGATAGGCGACAAGCAGATTTTGAACTTCACCTACTGCGAGAACACGGGTGCGGCGTTCAGCATACTCGAGGGGCAGCGGTGGTTTTTATGCGTGGCGGTCGCTTTGGTTGTCGGTGCCGCGTTGTTTCTTCTGCTGTCAAAGCGAGTGACCAAGCCGACTCACGTTTGGGGTGCGGCGCTTGTTATCGCGGGTGGGGCGGGCAACCTCATTGACCGCGTACTTCTCGGCTATGTCGTTGATTTCATCGACTTTAGGTTCATACACTTCGCTATATTCAACGTGGCTGACATCTGCGCCGTTTGCGGCACGCTCTTTCTCGCTGCGGTGCTTTTGATTGAAGAAATAAAAGAAATAAAAAAGACAAATGACGACAAAAAAACACACACTGACGGCTGAACACGGCGGCGAACGCCTTGACGTGTTCTTGGCGGAGCAGATAGACGAACTTACACGTTCGGCGGCTGTGCTTCTGATAGAACAAAGCGGCGTTTTCGTGAATGGTTTGCTGAAACCAAAACGCTATCTGCTGAAGCAAGGCGATGTGATTGAAGCGAGTATTCCGTCGCCCAAAGAAGTGACGCTTCTCCCCGAAAACATATCGCTTGACGTTGTCTACGAGGACAGCGACGTTGTGATTATCAACAAGCCAAAAGGCATGGTGGTTCACCCCGCGAAAGGTCACGAGAGCGGAACGCTTGTCAACGCGCTGATGTTCCACTGCGGCGAGAGTTTGTCTGGGATAAACGGCGAGATTCGCCCCGGGATTGTTCACCGAATTGACAAAGACACGTCGGGGCTTCTCATTGTCGCGAAGAACGACGCGGCGCACAAATCTCTCGCCAAGCAGATAAGCGAACACACGTTCACGAGAGAATACCTCGCGGTGGTCTGCGGCTCTATGCCCGATAGCGGCGTGATAAACGCGACTATCGGCAGAAGTCAGCGTGACCGCAAGAAGATGGCGGTGAACGGTGCGGCGGCACGAGTTGCTGTCACGAGATATGAAACTTTAGAGAGATATGCGAAGTTTTCTTATGTGAAGTTCACCCTTGAAACAGGCAGAACCCACCAGATACGCGTTCACTCGGCGCACATCGGTCACCCTGTTGCGGGGGACGCGGTCTACGGGAACGGCAAACCCGAGTGGCTTGGTGGTCAGTGCCTTCACGCCGCTAAATTAGGGTTGCTGCTTCCGAGCGGCGAGTACGCCGAGTTCACGGCTCCGCTCCCCGATTACTTTCAGAAAATGCTTAAATATATCAGTTAAGTAAACACCGATTAACTAATGCTTGCCTTGTTGGCAATAACAAAGCAGTGTTCTCTCCCCGCGAAGGTGAGGAGAAAACACTAAATGATTAGGCAATCAGCGATTACTTAGGCAGGAGCAGAATGAATCTTTCAAACGTATACTTAGTCGCCGATGTTGACGGCACAATCCTTGACACACACAGCAAACTCCCCGCCGAAAACCTCGCGGCTATTGATGAGCTGAGAGAAGCGGGCGGCAAGTTCACCATTGCGACAGGTCGTGGTGCGGCAATGGCGCGCGAAACCGTCAAGCTGCTGAAGATAACCGAACCGGTCGTTATCTTCAACGGTGCGGGTGTCTATGATTATCGTACCGAGGAGTTTCTTTGGCAGAGCAATATGCCCGAAATCGCGGTCGATTATCTTGAGATAATGGCAAAGAACTTCCCTACTTGTGCCGCCGAGGTTTTAATCGGGCGTGACGTCTATGTTCCGTGGACCAACCGCCGTGAGGAACACCACCTTAAACTCGGACTCGTCACGGCAATCCGTGAATCGTTTGAGAACACGCCGAAACACGGTTGGCTTAAGTCGCTGGTTCTCGACGACCCCGACGTAATCGAGCAGATGATAGAGTTTGTGAAAGAGAACAAGTTGGACGGCGTTCACTGGGTGCGTTCAAGCGAGCCGTATTACGAGATGCTCCCACACGGGGTGAACAAAGGGACGGGGTTCAAGCGATTAGCACAGTTGACGGGCGACGCCGGCAAGTTTGTCGTGGCAATGGGCGACTATGACAACGACGCCGAACTTGTCGCGACTGCCGACCTTGGTGTGGCTGTGGCAAACGCGCGCGACTGCGTGCTGAATGTCGCGAAGTACATATCAGCTGACAACGACCACACACCCGTAAGAGAAGTAATCGAGTACATCAAGCGGCTGTAGCGGTTGACTAAAAGCGCGGTTTCTGTTATAATGTTGGTATATGACTTTAATACTGAAGAACTCTGTCGCCGTGACGGCAAACGGCGAACAAAAGCGCGATATATTCATAAAAAACGGACTGATAGCCGAACCTTTTGCTGAAACAGAAGCCACACGCGTGATAGACTGCGAGGGGCTTTATGTTCTGCCGGGTTTGTTTGATATGCACGTTCACTTTCGCGACCCCGGTCAAACAGAGAACGAGGACATCATAAGCGGCGGCGAAGCGGCGGCGGCAGGTGGCGTGACGGGCGTGCTTTGTATGCCGAACACATCTCCGCCTGTTGATAATGCCGATACGCTTCGATATATCTTAGACAAAGCGAAGCTGTCGAAAGTCAAGTTATACCAGTCGTGTACCCTGACCGCGGGAATGAAAGGCGAAACCCTGACCGACTTTGATTCACTCGCTAAAGCAGGGGCAATCGCGGCGACAGACGATGGCAGACCTGTCGAGAACGCGGCGGTTATGCGTGAAGCGATGGCTCTGGCGCATAAGGCAGGGCTTGCGGTTATCTCTCACTGCGAGGACCTCGACATCATAAACGGCGGTATCATAAACGAAGGAGCGGTGAGCGAGAAACTTGGCGTTCGCGGAATGAATCGACTCAGTGAAAACCTTATCACGGCACGCGAGATACTGATATCGGAAAACACAGGCGTGCCGATTCACATAGCGCATGTTTCAACCAAAGAATCGGCGAAACTGGTTGAGATAGCGAAAGCAAACGGCCTGAATGTCACCGCCGAAACCGCGCCGCATTACTTCACGCTGACTGAAACTGAACTGCTTCACCGTGACGCCGACTATCGAATGAACCCGCCGCTTCGTACCAACAGCGACAAAGGGGCGATAACAGACGCGGTCGTGGACGGAGTGCTTGACTGTATCATCACCGACCACGCGCCCCACGCGGCGGAGTACAAGAGCGACTTTGTGACAGCGAAGAACGGCGTGGTCGGGCTTGAAACGTCGCTTGCCGCCACACTGACGGCGTTTTACCACACAAAGCGGCTGACACTCTCGCGGATAGTCGAGTTGATGTGCAAGCGTCCCCGTGAGATACTGAAGCTGCCTGCTTGCTCCCTCGAGGTCGGTCAAGCGGCTGATATCGCGGTGGCGGACGTGAACAAAGAGTGGGTGGTTGACACGGACAAACTTCACTCAAAGTCGCGGAACAGCTGCTTCAAGGGAATGACACTCAAAGGGAAAGTAAAGTTTACGCTGAATGACGGCGTGATTGTATACGAAGATTAGGTTAGGAGGCAACAATGTCGTTAGACCCGCTGATAATAAAAATAGCGAAACTGCAAAACCCCACGGTCCTCGGGCTTGACCCGAAACTCGAGTATGTCCCCGAGTTTATTCGGCGCAAAGCCTACGACAAACACGGCTTCACGCTGAAAGGCGCGGCAAAGGCGGTGCTTGAATACAACAAGGGGCTGATAAACGCTCTCGCTGACACCGTGCCCGCAATCAAGCCGCAGTCGGCTTATTATGAACTGCTCGGCTATCACGGCGTCAAGGTGCTTGCAAGAACAATCGAGTACGCGCACAAGGCGGGAATGTACGTCGTCTTAGACGGCAAGCGAAACGACATAGGCACAACAATGGAAGCCTACGCGGCGGCTTATCTCGGCGGCGTGAAAGTCGGGGACGAGTTTATTCAGCCGTTTGGTTGTGACGCGATGACAATAAACGGCTATCTCGGCGCGGACGGCATTGACCCTGTGCTTAAAGAGTGCAAGCAACGCGGCAAAGGCGCGTTTGTCCTTGCCAAAACGTCGAACCCGTCGTCGGGTGAGCTGCAAGACAAAACGATTGACGGCTTGGCTGTGTATGAACGAATGGTCGCAATGTGCGAGGCGCGCGGCGCGGAGATAGGCGGCGAGTTCGGCTTTGGCGGTCTTGGCGCTGTGGTCGGCGCTACATATCCCGAGCAACTTGCGGAGTTACGCGCCAAATACAAAAGCGTGTTCTTCCTTGTGCCGGGTTACGGCGCGCAAGGCGGAAAGGCAAGCGATGTGGCAAAGGCGTTCGATGAGAACGGACTCGGTGCGATTGTCAACAGCTCACGGGCGATAATGACAGCTTATCAGAAAGAAAAGTGCGACGAACGCGACTTCGCGGGGGCTGCAAAGCGTGAGGCGGTGAAGATGCGTGACGCTATTATGAACGAAATCGGCGTGATAAAGATAAAATAACAGGTGTGTATGACAGCGAAACTTATACTGCAAAACGGCAGAATCTATGAGGGCAAAGCGTTTGGCGCGGTGGGCACGGTGGTTGGCGAAGTCGTGTTCACCACGGGTATGACGGGGTATCAGGAAACCCTGACCGACCCGAGTTACGCGGGGCAGATTATCACGCAGACGTTCCCTCTTATCGGAAACTACGGGATAAACAGCCTGTCAAGCGAAGCCGCCGCACCCGCGGCAAAGGGCTATATAGTCCGCGAACATTGTGAACAGCCGTCCAACTTCCGTTCGCAGGGAGATATAGACGGCTTTCTTAAAGCTTGCGGGGTAATCGGGCTGTGTGATATCGACACGCGTTCTCTCACACGGGTTATCCGAGAAACAGGCGTGATGAACGGAATGCTCACCACCGAGGACGTGAACATAGACGATGCGCTTGTTCAGATAAAGTCGTACTCTGTCGGCAAAGTCGTGCCGCTTGTCAGCGTGACCAAGAAAGAACAAGGCGGCAAAGGCAAACTAAACATTGCTTTGATTGACTACGGATACAAACGCCACATCAAAGCAGAACTCGAGAAGTTAGGCGCGAGTGTCACGGTTTATCCGTGGAATGTGTCGATAAGCGAACTGCTTGCGGACAAACCCGACGGGATTATGCTTTCAAACGGACCGGGCGACCCCGAAGAGAATGTTGAGGCGATAGACACAATCCGTGAAATAATGAAGCAGAACATTCCGCTGTTCGGGATATGCCTCGGTCACCAACTCACGGCACTTGCAAGCGGAGCCAAGACGTTTAAGCTGAAGTACGGTCATCGTGGCGCAAACCAGCCTGTCCTTGACCTCGCGACAGAGCGCACTTATGTGACTTCGCAGAACCACGGTTACGCGGTGGATGGCGACTCGCTGGATAAGGAAGTCGGCGAAGTGTCGCACGTCAACGCAAACGACCTCACCTGTGAGGGCATACGCTATAAGAACGCGCCCGCTTTCACGGTGCAGTTTCACCCTGAAGCACACGGCGGACCTCAAGACACGAACTTCCTGTTCAAAGAGTTTATCAGTTTGATTGAGAAAGGCACAAAATGAAAAAGATTATCGCGTTAATCACCACGCTTGCCGCCCTGTTGTCACTCGGCGTGTTATCGGTCAGTGCCGAGGAATATCCGCAAAACATAGCTGTTGACAACACGCACTCGGTGGTTTACACGCTTCATACCGACACAGGATATGGCGACAACCTCTGGCTGACAGGCGGCGGTCTTAAGATTCCGTTGGACGGCAAAATCAAGAAAATCGCGCCGGTTCTTTACACCGACGAGATAACAAGCGAACCTGTTTACAGTGGCTACTTCTTTGTGCAAACAGCCGACAGCAAAACGAAAGTCTACTCAAGCACGACAGGCAAGCAGGTGAAGAGCTTGTCCGGCGACTATGTGTTTTATTCGGGCAAGAGTTTCGGCGGCAACTACATCGCGGCTAATTACTCAACCAAAACGCTGATTATCTATAACAAAAGCATGACGAAACTTGTCGCTGTTTTACATAACGGCGAGTTCTCCTCCGCGGGTCAGTATCTCATGGCGCAAAAGAACGGCAAAACAAAAGTCTATGACATCAAAAGCGGCAAACTCGTGAACACATTGACAGGGAACTACACGTTCCTCACGCTGTTCTCAAACGGGAAGTCGCTGGCTTACCGCACAACCTACGACGAAGAAACAGGCAAGCAGATACAGACGTTCTTCACACTGAACAAAGAGCTGAAAATCGCCGAATCTCTCGGCACAGAAGTGTACTAAACCAATGTCAGCAACTTGGGCAAGCAATACCGAAGGTCAATGGCGACCGGAAAGCCCTTGACGCTCCCGCAGGAGCGGAATATCCGCGAAACAAATCGCTTAAGTCATTGGCATTAGTTATTAAACTAAAAAGCAAATTGTAACAATTCGGAGCATTTATGCCTTTACGGAAAGACATTAAGAAAATCTTGGTCATCGGGTCGGGTCCTATCGTGATAGGACAAGCGGCTGAGTTTGACTACGCGGGCACACAGGCGTGCCGCGCCCTCAAGTCCGAGGGGCTTGAGGTGGTGCTGGTGAACTCAAACCCCGCGACCATAATGACCGACAAGGCAATGGCGGACAAGATTTATATTGAACCGCTGACCCTTGACGTACTTAAGAAAATCATCACCATAGAACAGCCCGACAGCTTGCTGTCAACGCTTGGCGGTCAAACCGCGCTCACATTATCAATGCAATTAGCGAAAGACGGCTTCTTGGCTGAACACGGCGTCAAACTCCTTGGTGCAAACCCCGAAACCATACACAAAGCGGAGGACAGGCAGGCGTTCAAGGACACAATGGAGTCCATCGGCGAACCGAGCGTGCCGTCTGAAGTAGTCGAAGATGTGGAACACGCGCTTTCTTTCGCCGACACTATCGGGTACCCTGTTATCGTGCGCCCCGCGTTCACTCTCGGTGGTACGGGCGGCGGAATAGCCGCTGATGTGACGGAGCTGAAAGAAATCTGCGGCAACGGGCTTCGCTTGTCGCCTATCGGTCAAGTGCTGATTGAAAAGTGTATCTCGGGTTGGAAAGAAATTGAGTTTGAAGTAATCCGTGACGCGAAAGGCAACGTAATCACCGTCTGTTCAATGGAGAACTTTGACCCGGTGGGCGTGCATACAGGCGACAGCATTGTCATCGCACCCGCGGTGACGCTTGGGGAACACGAATACCAAATGCTTCGCACCGCCGCAATGAATATCATACAGGCGCTCGGCGTTGAGGGCGGCTGCAACTGCCAGTTTGCTCTCCATCCAACGTCGTTTCGTTACGCCGTCATTGAAGTAAACCCTCGTGTCAGCCGCTCGTCCGCGCTTGCCTCAAAGGCGACGGGCTATCCGATAGCGAAAGTCGCCGCTAAAATCGCGGTTGGGTACACTCTCGACGAGATAGTGAACCAAGTGACGGGCAAAACGAAAGCCTGCTTTGAACCGGCACTTGATTACGTCGTCGTGAAGTTTCCGAAGTGGCCGTTTGACAAGTTTGTCTACGCAAAACGCACCCTTGGCACGCAGATGAAAGCGACAGGCGAGATTATGGCAATCGCGCCTTCGTTTGAAGCCGCGATGATGAAAGCCGTGCGCTCTGTTGAGCTTGGAATGGACACGCTGACGAAGAAGAAGTTCACGAAGCTATCTGTTCAGGAACTTCTTGAAAAGCTGAACGATGTTGACGTTGACCGCGCTTTCTGCGTGTTTGAGGCGCTGAAACGCGGGATTTCTGTCGAAGATATCTGTAGAATCACCACTATCGACAAATGGTTTGTGTGTAAGCTGCAAAACCTCGCGAACATTGAGCAGAGCCTGTCTGACGGCGCGCTCACCGAAGAAAAGTATCTCACCGCAAAAAAGTACAGCTACCTTGACGGCACGATTGAGCGACTAAGCGGCACGACTCTCGCGAAAGCTAAGATAAAGCGAAGATACGCGTCTTATAAGATGGTTGACACGTGTGCCGCTGAGTTTGCGGCTGAAACACCGTACTTCTATGGCACTTTTGACGAGGAAAACGAAGCCGCGGAGTTCATAGAAGAACATAAGACAGACAAGAAGAAGATAATCGTGTTTGGTTCTGGTCCTATACGGATAGGGCAGGGGATTGAGTTTGATTACTGTTCGGTTCACTGTGTGTGGGCGCTGAAAGAACTCGGTTGCGAGGTGATAATCTGCAACAACAACCCCGAAACCGTATCGACTGACTTTGACACAGCAGACAGACTTTACTTTGACCCGTTGACAGCCGAAGACGTTGACTCACTGCTTGAAACAGAGAAACCGTTTGGTGTGGTGGTGCAGTTTGGTGGTCAAACCGCGATAAAGCTGACTGAACATCTCGCTAAACGAGGCGAGAACATTCTCGGCACATCCGCTGACAGCGTTGATATGGCGGAGGACCGCAAACGCTTTGACCAGTTGCTTCAGGACTGCGTTATCCCGCGACCCGAGGGAATGACGGTGTTCACGGCGGACGAAGCGCTCAAGTGCGCGGGGCAGCTTGGTTATCCTGTGCTTCTGCGTCCGTCTTATGTTCTCGGCGGTCAGAATATGATTATCGCTCACTGTGACAGCGACGTCCGCGAGTATATGGAGATAATCACGCAAACCAAGCTTCAAAACCCCGTTCTCATCGACAAATATATGATGGGAACGGAAGTTGAGGTTGACGCGATATGCGATGGTGAGGACTTCCTTATCCCCGGCATAATGGAGCATATCGAGAGAGCGGGTGTTCACAGCGGCGACAGCATATCGGTTTACCCCGCGTTTAATCTCTCAAAGCAAATCCAAAACGTCATCATCAGCTACACCGAGAAGTTAGCTAAAGCACTAAAGGTCATTGGGCTTGTCAATATCCAGTATGTCGTCTGCAATCATCAAGTCTACGTGATAGAGGTGAACCCGCGTTCGTCACGCACCGTGCCTTATATCAGCAAAGTCACGGGGATACCGATGGTTGATGTCGCCGCGAAGATAATGCTCGGTCACTCGCTGAAAGAGCAGGGTTATCCGTCCGGGTTATATCCAAAGCAGAAGTACGTCGCGGTGAAAGTCCCCGTGTTCAGTTTTGAAAAACTGCACGATGTTGACACGCAGCTTGGACCCGAGATGAAGTCAACGGGCGAGTGCCTCGGCATAGCGAGAACTCTTGACGAGGCGTTATACAAGGGGCTTCTTGGTGCGGGATTCAAGATGAAGCGAAGCGGCGGCGTGCTGTTCACGGTGCGAAACTCCGACAAACCTGAGATTATCGGCGTCGCCGCAAGGTTTGACGCACTCGGCTTTGAACTCTACGCCACAAGCGGAACCGCGTCACTGCTGAACCGCAACTGCGTGCCGACCAACATCGCGTTTCGTATCAGCGAGGGCAAAGCGCCGAACGTGTTGTCGCTGATTGACAGCGGTAAGATAGACTATGTGGTGTCCACATCTGAAACAGGGCGAAGCCCCGCGCTTGACAGCGTGAAGATTCGGCGCAAATCGGTGGAACGAGGTATCGTTTGCCTTACGTCGGTTGATACAGCGTCCGCTCTCCTCGGCTGCCTTGAAAAGGAACTGACTGTTGACGACCTTGAGATGATTGATATCACTAAAATATAGTTGACCTAAGGTAATATTTGGCATTATAACGAAGATAATATAGTAAACACTTTGTTATAAAGAGAGAACCCTAAAAGGTTGCTTGATTCATCACATTCATACTTGGCAAAATATATGTACAAATGCGGCTCTTACCCCGTGACAGACAAGACGGCAATATCAGGCGGCATATTCTCGGCTAATATTCTCTGCCCCGACATCGCCGCAATGGCGAAGCCCGGGCAGTTTGCCCATATAAAGCTTGAGGGTTTCACGTTGCGCCGACCCATCTCGATATGCGGAATCGACCGTGTCAACGGCACAATCCGCATTGTGTTTGAGGTGCGTGGCGCAGGCACGGCAAAGCTGTCGCACATAAACACGGGCGACAACCTTGACCTCCTTGCCCCACTCGGCAACGGCTTCACGCTGCCCGAACTTGCCGAGAACGAACGCGCCATCTTTGTCGGCGGCGGGATAGGCGTGCCGCCGCTTCTCGCGGCTGCGGCGGTCTATCGTGAGCAAGCGACCGCGATACTCGGCTTCAGAAGCTATGACAAAATCATATTGGCAAACGACTTTCGTTCAATCGGAGCGGAAGTCTTTACCTGCACGGACGACGGAAGCGTTGGAATGAAAGGTCAAGTTACGGTTCAGCTGAAAGACTTGCTGCAAAAGGGCGGCGTTGGACGTGTGTTCGCTTGCGGACCGCTCGCAATGCTCACCACCGTGTCGCAAATCACCGAGAGCTTCGGCGTGCCTACAGAGGTGTCGCTTGAAGAACGAATGGGGTGCGGTGTAGGCGCGTGCGCTGTCTGTGCCTGCAAAGCGAACAAAGACGGCAAGGCGTTTATGGCACGTGTTTGCAAAGACGGGCCTGTGTTTGGCGTGAAGAACGGCGAATTCGTGGCACTTGACAAGGAGGGCGTATGAAGCCGAACCTTTTCGTCAAAGTGGCGGGCGTGACCCTCACGAACCCTGTTATCGCCGCGTCAGGTTGCTATGGCTTCGGCGACGACTACACCGACCTTTATCCCCCGAACGTGCTCGGCGGTGTGTCGTGCAAGGGCACCACGCTTGAACCGCGTGACGGAAACCCCACGCCGCGTATCGCGGAAACCCACGGCGGGATTCTTAACTCAGTGGGACTGCAAAACTATGGGGTTGACAAGTTTGCGGCTGACTTTGTGCCGAAACTGAAAGCGCAGGGTTGTGTCGTCATCGCGAACATCGCGGGTTCAACGCTTGAAGATTACGCCGAAGCGGTGTCGCGGCTTGACGGCACTGACGTTGACCTCATTGAACTAAACATCTCTTGCCCAAACGTGAAGCAAGGGGGCGCGGCGTTCGGTGTGACTGCCGAGGGTGCGGCTTTGGTGACCAAGGCGGTCCGTGCCGTGACGAAGAAGCCCATTATGGTGAAGCTGACGCCGAACGTCACCGACATTGTTTCTATCGCGAAAGCCGTGGAAGCGGAGGGCGCGGACGCGCTGTCGCTTATCAACACGCTGCTTGGTATGCGAATCGACATAAACACAAGGCGACCCGTGCTGAAGAACAACGTGGGCGGCTTATCGGGAGCGGCGGTGTTCCCTGTGGCGCTTCGTATGGTCTGGCAAGTGGCGAACGCCGTTGATATCGACGTGGTAGGTCTTGGGGGTATCTCGTCGGCAAGCGACGCGATTGAGATGATGCTTGCGGGAGCAAAGGCGGTTCAAGTGGGAACCGCGATTATATCAGACCCGTTTGCGCCGCTTAAAATAATCGGCGGCATATCGGAATATATGAGAGTGAACAAGATAAAAAATCTGACCGAGATAATCGGGAAAGTGAAACCGTGGTAACAGAATGACAAAAATATATCTCATTCGTCACTGTGAATCCGAGGGAAACGCAGGCGGCGTGTTTCAAGGGAGCACCGACTCTGAAATCAGTGATAAAGGCAAGCTGCAACTCGTCGAGTTAGCCGCGAGATTCAAGGACATTCACTTAGACGCGCTTTATTCGTCGCCGCTTAAGCGGGCGAGAGCGACAGCCGAAGCGGTTGGCAGTCGTCAAAGCCTGCCTGTTCGTATCGAACCCGACTTGATTGAGATACACGGCGGCGAATGGGAGGGCTTGACGGTGCGGGAACTCAATGTCCCAAAGTATGCCGAGCAGTTTGACCACTGGTATAACAATCTCTCGAAGTTTCGCGCGCCAAGCGGCGAGTCGTCGGCTGAGATATACGAACGTGCCACGAACGCGTTGATGAAGATAGCGAGCGAACATAAAGACCAAACAGTGGCGGTTACATCGCACGGTTTTGTGATAAACCTGTGCTTACAGTGGGCTGACGGTATCGCGAAGGAAAACGTGGTCGGCGGGGAGGACTATTGGGTTAGGAACACCTCGGTGTCGCTCCTTCAGCTTGACTTGAAGCCGAGTATCGTTTATATGAACGACTTTGCTCATCTCACGACAGAAGAGCTGATAAGCGACTTCTTGATTGATGAAGCTGACAAGGAATTTATAACTACAAGTCCTTAACTTGGGCCTTTAGTAAACAACGATTAACTGCGGTTACTTAAGTTTACTGCGTAATCACACAAAAACTCACCGAGTTTTTATGTGCGGCGCGAAGTGCCAATGCCGCGAAGCGGCAGAGGTTAAACTTAAAGTTTAACCGGTTAAGGAGTATAAAAAGGAGAACAAATACTTATGACGTTATACGACGACTTGACACGGCGCGGACTTATCGCGCAGATGTCGCACCCCGATGAAACCGAGAAACTGCTGAATGGCACACCGATAAAGTTCTACATCGGGTATGACGCGACAGCCGACTCGCTTCACGTCGGGCATTTGGTTCAGCTGATAATTATGCGCCGCTTACAGGACGCGGGGCATATACCCGTATGTTTGCTCGGCACAGGGACGACCGTTATCGGCGACCCGTCAGGCAAGAGCGATATGCGTAAAATGCTTGAAACCGATACTATCGCGGAAAACGCAAGGCTGTTCCGCGAACAGATGTCACACTTTCTTGACTTCTCGGAAGGCAAGGCGTTGGTGCTGGAGAACGGCGACTGGCTGAAGAACCTCAATTATCTCGAGTTTATCCGCGAGATAGGCGTGTACTTCTCGGTCAACCGTATGCTTGCCGCTGAATGTTATAAAATGCGCCTTGAGAAAGGACTGAGCTTCCTTGAACTGAACTATATGCTGCTGCAAAGCTACGACTTCCTCTATTTGTTCAGACATCACGGCGTGAAACTCGAGGTCGGCGGCGACGACCAGTGGAGCAATATTCTCGCGGGTGCCGACCTCATTCGGCGGTGCGAGAAAGAGGACGCGTTCGCTCTCACCATCAAGCTTCTCCTCACGTCGGAGGGAAAGAAGATGGGCAAAACCGAGAAAGGCGCGGTCTGGCTGGACAAAAACAAGACAACGCCCTATGAGATGTATCAGTATTTCCGCAACGTGAACGACGCGGACGTAATCCAGTGCCTTAAAATGCTGACGTTCGTGCCGATTGACGAGATTGAGCGAATGGAGCGGACGTTATCGGGCAATCAGCTGAATCAAGTGAAAGAGCTGCTTGCCTATGAAGTCGTCAAGTTTGTTCACGGGAAAGACGAAGCGGACAAGTCGCTTGAATCGGCGAGGAGCTTGTTTGAGGCGGGGGGGAGCGACGCACCCGCGGTGTCGGTAGGCGAAGCAGAACTTGGGATACTCGAGCTGCTTGTGAGAACCGGGCTTTGCCCCTCAAAGCGTGACGCGAGAACAAACGTAGAGCAAGGCGGTGTGACGATTGACGGCGAGAAAGTGACGGACGCAAACGCTGTCGTCAGCGTGGGGAGCGGCGTGTTGGTGAAGAAAGGCAAGAAGAGTTTTGTTAAGGCGGTACGATAATTGTTATCCGATAAACTGAAAGTCGCCGAGGAGAAGTACACCGCGTTGTCAGAGCGTTTGGCTTCACCTGAAGCCGCCGCCGACAACGCCGAGTTTGCTCGGTTGATGAAAGAATACAAGTCGCTCACCCCGCTGATTGAAACCTATCGCAGGTACAAGACAGCGAAGCGGGACTTTGACGAAGCGGAAGCACTACTCGGAGACCCCGAGATGAAAGAGCTCGCTCGTTTGCAGTTTGAAGAAAACAAAGAGTTGCTTGAAGCAATCGAACACGAACTGAAACTTCTGCTTCTGCCTAAAGACCCCGACGACGACCGCAACGTCATCATAGAGGTGCGTGGCGGCACAGGCGGCGATGAAGCCGCGTTGTTCGCGAACACGTTGTACCGAATGTACACGCTTTATGCCGCGGAGAAACGCTGGAAGGTCGAGGTGCTGTCGTCAAACGAAACGGAACTCGGCGGGTTCAAGGAAATCAGCTTTCTTGTCAGCGGAGAAGGCGCGTTTGCTAAGCTGAAGTATGAAAGCGGGGTTCACCGGGTGCAGCGTGTGCCGGAAACCGAGGCGCAAGGCAGGATTCACACCTCTGCCGCGACTGTCGCGGTGCTTCCCGAAGCCGAAGAAGTGGACGTGCAGATAAACGACAACGACCTTGACATCACCACTTGCCGTTCGTCGGGAGCGGGCGGTCAGCACATCAACAAGACCGAATCGGCGATACGGATTGTTCACAAGCCGACAGGGATTGCGGTTGAGTGCCAAGAGGAGCGAAGCCAGTTCAAGAACCGCGACAAGGCAATGAAGATGCTTTACGGCAAGCTGTATGAACGAAAACAGCGTGAGCTTGCCGACATACGTGCCGCCGACCGCAAAGGTCAAGTGGGCAGCGGCGACCGTTCCGAGAGAATCAGAACCTATAATTTCCCGCAAAGCCGAGTGACCGACCACCGCATAAACCTCACGCTTTACAAACTCGAGGCATTCTTAAACGGTATCTGTGACGAAGTGTTCGACGCGCTTCGTGTGGCGGAACAGGCGGCAATGCTTTCAGCGGAGAACGACTGATGATAACTAAACGACTTCGGCGACAAAGCTTAGACGCGCTGTTTCTCGCTGAAAAAGTCCTCCGTGACGGTCAGTTGGTCGCGGTGCCGACCGAAACAGTCTATGGGCTTGCGGCAAACGCGTTTAACAACCAAGCCGTGGCGCGAATTTTTGACGCGAAGAACCGACCTGCCGACAATCCGCTGATATTCCACGTCAAAGATGTGGCGCAAGCGGCGGAGTTCGCTGATATGACCCCGCTTGCTGAACGCCTGTTCGAGAGATTCTCGCCGGGTCCGCTCACTATCGTGTCTGACCTCAAGTCGCGTGACAAGTTGCTCGCCTGCGCCGACCTCGACACCGTGGCGGTGAGAATCCCGAACAACAAGTTTCTGCTGGAGTTGATAGCAAACTGCGGTTTTCCGCTTGCCGCGCCCTCGGCGAACATATCGGGCAAACCCAGCCCGACCAACTGCCACGATGTGCTTGAGGATATGGACGGACGTATCCCGCTTGTTATCGACGACGGTGAATCAAAGACGGGCGTGGAAAGCACGGTGGTCACGGCGGGGTGGAACGGCGAGATTGTCATTCTTCGACCCGGTGCGGTGACCCCCGAACAACTTGCTGAATACGGGCGCGTGATAATCGACCCTCGTGTGACGGAAGAGCTTGACGACGGAGAGGTACGCTCGCCGGGAATGAAGTATCGTCACTATGCGCCGAAAGCCAAAGTGCTGCTTGTTGACGGCGACACCGAAGCTTACGCCGCCACGTTTGCCTCGGCGTTTCCGAACGTGAAGCTCTATGTCATCACGAAACCCGAGAAAAACATATTCGCGGAGCTGCGTGACGCGGACAGGAACGGCGTTGACCAGATTATCGCGACTTTACCGGGTGTGACGGGCTTTGACTTGGCTTTAAGGAACCGACTGCTGCGTGCCGCGGAGTTCAACGTCGTGAAGAATTAACATACATACACATCGCTGTTGAATAAAGAAAGTAAGGTATTAAATGTTTGTAGATATAGTGAAAATCTCAGCGGCGGGGGGCAAGGGCGGCGATGGCGCGGTGGCGTTTCACCGTGAGAAGTACATCGCGGCGGGAGGACCTGACGGCGGCAACGGAGGCAGAGGCGGCGATATCGTGTTTGTCGCCGATGAGGGGCTGTCAACACTGCTCGACTTTCGTTATAAGCGGAAGTATCGCGCCGAGAACGGCGACAACGGCGGCACAAAACGGTGCGCGGGCAGGGCGGCGCAACCGCTTGTCGTTCGCGTACCACGTGGCACATTGGTGCGTGACACAGACACGGGCAGGCTGATTGCCGACGTAAGCGGCACAGAACCTGTCGTCATCGCGAAAGGTGGGCGCGGAGGAAAAGGCAATGCTTGCTTTGCCACGCCGACACGTCAGCTTCCGCGTTTCGCTAAACCCGGTTTACCGGGAGAAGCGCTGAACCTTACGCTTGAGCTGAAACTTCTTGCCGATGTGGGCATTGTCGGCTTCCCGAATGTCGGCAAGTCGTCGCTTATCGCGGCGGTGTCTGCCGCCAAACCCGAGATTGCCGATTATCACTTCACGACAATCACGCCTGTTCTTGGCGTGGTGCGTTCGGGCGACACATCGTTTGTTATGGCTGATATCCCGGGGTTGATTGAGGGAGCGAACGAGGGCGCGGGGCTTGGCAAGCACTTTTTGCGGCACATTGAGAGGTGCAGACTGCTGATTCACGTCATTGACGCGTCGGGGCACGAGGGTCGCGACCCAATCCACGACTTTGACGTCATCACAAATGAGCTGTCGTCACACTCGCCTGAACTCGCGGCGCTTCCCGTCATAGTCGCGGCAAACAAGATTGATATCACCGAACCCGAACGGCTTGCGGAACTTGCGGCGTTCATAAAAGAAAAGAACCTGCCGTACTTTGAAATCTCCGCCGCCACAACTGCCGGAACAACCGCGTTGGTTGACTTTGCGGCGGCTGAACTCGCAAAGCTGCCGCCGATAAAGCACTTTGAAGCCGAAGCCTACGCGACAGACCTGCCGATACAGCCGAGTTATACCGTCAGCAAGCTCGCGGACGATGTGTTTGACATAGCCGCGCCTTTCCTTGAACGGATACTTGACGGCGCAAACATGAACGACTATGAGAGCCTGCAGTATTTCCAACGTGTGCTTCAAAACAGCGGCGTGAACGCCGAACTTGTCGCTCAAGGAGTGAAAGACGGCGACACGGTGTCGGTTGGAGATTATGAATTTGAGTATATATCTTAAAGAAATGTCCGACAAAGACATCACAGCCCTCCCTGCCGCGACACTCGCGTTTATGGGGGACACGGTGTATGAAACCCTTGTGCGTCAGTATCACATCAAAAGCGGCGGAGTGAACGCCGCGAAACTTCACCGCCGCTCTGTCGCTATGTCACGCGCGGGGTTTCAGTCAAACGCGGCGAAGTTGCTTTTTTCACAGCTGACCGAAGCTGAAGCCGCTGTGTTCAAACGCGGCAAGGCGGTCAGCTCGCGTATCCCACGAAACGCCGATATGCTCGAGTATCGGCGCGCCACCGCACTTGAAACCTTGTTCGGTTGGCTCTACCTGCAAAATAAACGCGACAGACTCGCCGAACTGTTTTGTGAATGTGAGAAACTGTATGAAAAAGAACAAGAAAGCGAAAACAAAAGCAAGACCTCGTGACAAACAGGTCGCTGTCAAGTGGGTGAAAGACATTGCGTTCATCATCGCGGGTTCGCTGATATACTCGTTTGGTGTGCGAGTGTTCACCTTGCCGAACCACATTGTGCCGGGTGGACTCACGGGTGTCGCGACGATAATCAATCACTTCAAGCCTGATTGGACAGTCGGTGCGATGTACGGTATCTTCAACATACCCGTCGTAATTGTCGGGTTCTTCTTCCTTGGGTGGCGCACAATGGTGAAAACCGTGGTGTCAGTCGGCACGATTACGATAGCGACAGACTATCTTTACGGGCTTCTTCTCCCCGACTTTCACTTTGACGGCACAGGCAATATGATTCTTGTCGCGGTGTTCGGTGGTGTCTGCCTTGGCACAGGACTGGGGATTATCTATAGCAAAGAGGGCACGTCGGGTGGCTCGGACATCACGAACCGCATTATACACAAGAAGTTCCCCGTCGTCAGCCTCGGCAAGGTTATCCTCATCTCAGACGCGGTGATAGTGTCGCTTGCAATCGTTGTGTTTCATTCGGTTGAAGCGGGCTTGTACGCGATAATATCTATCTTTGTGGAAACAAAAGTGATAGATATGATGTTATACGGCGGCTTGGAGGGGAAACTGCTGCTGATTTTCTCCGACAAGTTTGATGAGATAGCGAGAGATATTATGGACCACGAACATCGTGGCGTGACGCTGCTTGAGGGGAAGTCGGCGTATACGGGGCGTGAAAAGGCGGTGGTGCTGTGTGCTGTCCACAAGAACCAGTACGTCAAGATTAAACGGCTTGTGCGGCAGATAGACCCGACAGCGTTTATCGTCATAACAACGGCAGGCGAGGTGCTTGGTCAAGGGTTTGCGCCGAATAAAGATAACTGAACATATAAAACAAAACCTCTCCATAATGGAGAGGTTTTGTTTTTGCTTTGATTAAAGGCTGGGCTGATAACCCGCGCCTTCATAGGTTGTGAGGATATAGTTCTTCACTTCATCGCTCTTCAGCACTTCAACGAGGGTTTTGATTGCCCAATCGTTCTCGTGGCCTTCTTTCACCGCGATTACGTTGGCGAAAGTGGTCGCCGCGGTGCCGTTAGCGGATTCAAGAGCAAGCGCGTCGGTGGTGGCGTTGAGGTTTGCTTCAAGCGCGTAGTTCCCGTTGATAACAGCGAGGTCAACGTCTTGCAGCGAACGGGGGAGCTGTGCCGCTTCAAGTTCCACGATGTCAAGGTTCTTCGGGTTTTCAACGATGTCAATCTTCGTGACGTTAAGGTCCGCGCCGTCTTTCAGCTTAATCAGCCCTTGCTCTTGAAGCAGAAGCAGAGCGCGTGCTTCGTTGGTTGTGTCGTTCGGCACAGCAATGGACGCACCGTCTTTAAGGTCGTCAAGCGACTTTGTTTTGCCGGGATAAATGCCGAACGGCTCGTAGTGGATATCGCCGACTGCAATGATGTGAGTGCCGTTTTCCGCGTTGAAATCGTTGATGTAGGGGCGGTGCGCGAAGTAGTTGGCGTCAATCTCGCCGTTTTCTGTCGTGCTCATCGGCTGAACGTAGTCGGTGAACTCGACAATCTCGATTTCAACGCCTTTTTCAGCGAGAAGCGGTTTTGCGAAAGCGAGAACCTCGGAGTGAGGAACGATTGTCGCGCCGATTTTCAGCTTGACAGGTTCTGCGGGGGTGGTGTCGGCGGAGGTTTCGCTTGCTTTGTCGCAGGCTGTCAGCGTGCCGACAGCAAGAAGCCCCGCGAGTAGGGCGGTCAGCCCTTTACGAAGTGTCTGTTTCATTATATACCCTTTCTTTTGTGAAGCTTCGGGGTTTCTGTCTTTGTATTCATCTCGCAATCACATCTGCATAGTATGAATATTGCACCCTAAGAAGCGTTTTTAATTCTATCACATCGGCAAAGAGTTGTCAACAGCAAACCGCAGTTTTGCGTGAAAAACATTTTCAACAAAAACACGTGTTCTTTGTGATAAATGACCACAAAGTATTGCAAAACCTCCCATTATGGGAGGTTTTGCTTAGTGTTATCCGCGTTTGAATATGCTCCTTAACCGGTTAAACTTTTGTTTAACCTCCGCCGCTTAGCGGCATTGGCACTTCGTGCCGCATTAGCAGAGATTCCGCTTCTGCGGGAGCGGAATCTGCACGAAACCGGTCACTTGCTGAAAGCCAACGCGCAACTGCCTATGTCGGTTTCGTCCTCATCAACGATTTCACCGACAATAGGCACGGGGTCAATGCCCTGTCTGCGGTAGTAATCCGACAACGCCGACTTCACCGCCTGCTCCGCCAACACAGAACAGTGCAGCTTTATGCTGGGCAGTCCGTCCAGCGCTTCGACTACCGCTTTGTTTGTCAGCTTCAGCACATCATCGATTTTCTTTCCCTTTATCAGCTCTGTCGCCATTGATGAGGTCGCTATTGCCGCACCGCACCCGAATGTCTTGAACTTCACATCTTCTACAGTGTCCCCGTTTATCTTCATATAGATTTTCATTATGTCGCCGCACTTTGCGTTGCCGACTTCGCCGACGCCGTCAGCGTTCTCTATCTCACCCACGTTTCGTGGATTGGAAAAGTGTTCCATCACTTTTTCTGAATACATCATTGCCATAAGTTTGTCCTCCTGTTTGCTATAATAAGCACTGATTAGCTTTACCAATGAATGAAAACACAGAATGGTTATCCAATCAGCGGCTACTTAAAAGGTATTTCTTTAACTATCTTCTCCCAAAGCGGGGAGTTTTCACGCAGTCGCTCGACAATCGGCGGGAAAACCTGAAGAAAATAATCGACTTCTGCTTCCGTGGTGTACTCCGACAGCGACAGCCGAAGCGAACCGTTGGCTTTCCAGTGCGGAATCCCCATTGAAAGCAAGACGTGCGACGGGTCAAGTGAACCCGAGGTGCAAGCCGAACCGCTGCTTGCGGCAATCCGTTTCATATCAAGCGAGAGGAGAAGCGACTCGGCTTCCACACCTTGAATACAGAAGTTCAGCGTGCCGGATATCCGCTCGCCGCCCTCACCGTTTAGGTCAACGTGCCCGAGTGAGAGAACTCCGTGCTTCAGCTTGTCGGCAAGCGGCTGAATATGCGCTCGTTTGTTTGCCACATTCTCTGTCGCAAACACCACGGCTTTTGCCAGCCCGACTATCCCCGCGATGTTCTCCGTGCCTGCGCGCCTGCCGCGTTCTTGCGCACCGCCGTCAATCAGCGGCGCCGGCTTATATCGCTTGTCTGCGTAAAGAAACCCGACGCCCTTTTGTGCGTGGAGCTTGTGCCCCGACACGGTCATCAGCCCGATACGCGACTTCTTGATGTCGATAGGCAGGTTGCCGACAGCTTGCACCGCGTCGGTATGAAACGGCACGTTCTTTGCGGCGCAGACCGCACCGATTTGTTCAATCGGTTGAATCGTGCCGACTTCGTTGTTGACGTACATTATCGTCACGAGGGCTGTCTTGTCGGTGATAGCGGCTTCAAGGTCGGCTATCCGAACCGTGCCGTTCTCATAAACAGGCAGGTACGTCACCTCAAAGCCGTCTTTCTTTAGGCTGTCGAGTGCGTGGAGAACCGCGTGGTGTTCAAACAGAGATGTGACAATGTGGTTCTTGCCCTTGGCTTGTCCTGCTTTTGCGAGTGACTTTATCGCCCAGTTGTCGCCCTCGCTGCCCCCCGATGTAAAGAATATCTCGCCCGACTGAACGCCGAGTGCCGCCGCAATGTCGCTTCGTGCTTTCGCGAGTGCTGTGTCGGCTTCACGGCCCAGCCGATAGATAGACGAGGCGTTGCCGTATCCTTTGGTCAGCCAAAACATCATTGAGTCAAGCACATCGCCGCTGATTTGGGTGGTGGCGGCGTTGTCAAAGTATATCGTTTCTTGTTGTTCCATAGGTATATCTCTCGAAAAGCAAACCGCACTAAAATGGTGCTGTTTAATTATACACTATTTCAGAGAGAAATGCAAGGGGTTGAAAAGAATTAAATCAAAGAATTTTGCCGAAAAGACTTGACAAGTTGTGCCTTTGTGTGATATAATACGAGCGTTGCGCTGTTGCATAGCGCAAACCCTGTATAAATCAGATGAGTCACTAGCTCAGTCGGCAGAGCATTTGCCTTTTAAGCAAGGGGTCCCGGGTTCGAATCCCGGGTGACTCACCACCACTCGGTGTCCGAGAAACAATAAGATAATCGGCAACGTATATTGTCAACCTTATTGTCCATCCGACACAGACCGCCCCCTCAAAGCGAGGGGGCGGCTTGTTTTGTTATCCCGACAACAATGTCAACAACTTAAACAATTTGCTTAGCAGATATTCCGCTTCTGCGGGAGCGGCAAGGCGTTGACCGAGTCGTTCCGGTCGCCCGCCTGCGCCCCGAGGGGTATGACCTTCGGTATGCGAGTTCCGATATTTATTCAGACAATGCAAACGTGTCATAAACCGCGCGTATCGCCTTTTCAAAGTCGTCGTTCTTTATCCCGACGATGATGTTAAGCTCTGATGAACCTTGGTCAATCATCTTGATGTTGACACCCGCATGTGCCAGCGAAGCGAACACGCGTGTCGCTGTGCCGCGTCGCTCTCTCATTCCGCGTCCGACTATCGCGACAAGGGCGAGGTCGTGTTCAACAGACAAGCGGTCGGGACGGGCGACCTTGGTTATACGGTCGATAAGCCCCGGTCGTGATTTATAATCGTCGCCCGATATAATCACCGACAGCGTGTCGATTCCGCTCGGTATATGCTCAAAGTTTATGCCCTCCGCCTCAAACAGCGTCAGTATTCGCCGCAGAAAGCCAATCTCGTTGTTCATCTCGTCTTTTTCAAGGTTGATGACAGCGAAACCTTTTTTCCCCGCGATACCCGTCAGCAGGGTCGGGTTGTCGTCTGTTTGCGGCACAATCATCGTGCCCGGCAAGGTCGGCGTGTTCGTGTTGCGTATGTTTATCGGGATTTTCGCTGTTCTTACAGGGAAAATCGCGCTCTCGTGCAGCACGGTCGCTCCCATATAAGACAACTCGCGGAGTTCACGATAAGTCAGCGTTTTGATTACCTTCGGGTTGTCAACGATACGCGGGTCGGCAAGAAGCACACCGGGTACGTCGGTCCAGTTCTCGTAGAGAGCGGCGCGCACGGCTTTTGCGACCAGCGAACCTGTAACGTCGCTGCCGCCACGTGAGAACGTCTTGATTTCACCATTGGGTTTTGCCCCATAAAACCCGGGGATAACCGCCTTGCCGTGTTTGTCAAGCAGCACTTGAAGCGACGCTTCGGTCAAGTCGGCGTCAAACTCTCCGTTCGGGTAGAACTTCACGCCGCGTGCCGCGTCAATGAAGTGGAATCCCAAAAATTTGGCGAGAACAATGCCGCAGAGATACTCGCCGCGGCTTGCCGCGTAGTCGCGCCCTGCTCTCGCCTTGAAGTTTCTCACGATGGTTCCGTATTCGGTTTCAAGGTCAAGCTCGAGGTTCAGCGCCGATATTATACCGTCAAAGCGTTCGACTATAGGTCGGAACTCCTCTTCGGCGTTCGCCCCCTCGCCGATTGCGTCATAGCAGGCGTAAAGCATATCGGTGACCTTGATGTCCGCGCCGAAACGCTTGCCCGGGGCGGACGGCACGACATAACGGCGCGCTGAATCAGAGCGGACTATCTCGGCGACTTTCTTGAACTGGTTTGCGTTAGCGAGCGAACTGCCGCCGAACTTCACGACTTTGACCATAAGAATGACAATCCTTTCGAGTGTGGCGATATTGACAATACATTTTATTATAGCATATATAAGCAATCGTTGTCAATCGGCTGTCGCCTTGACATATTGTGGTTCTTATAGTATAATAACAAGGTTATAATGCTTAAGGTTATAATGCTTATAGTGCTTTTGCGCACGGGCTCGCCCCTGCGGGGCAACCGCCCTCTTATGCGCAATTATACTATATCTGCGATATAGCATAATAACAAGGTTATAACGCTTATAGTGCTTTTGCACACGGGCTCGCCCCTGCGGGGCAACCGCCCTCTTATGCGCAATTATACTATATCTGCGATATAGCATAATAACAAGGTTATAATGCTTATAGTGTGGGTATGACCTTCGTATGTATGCCCATTTGTTGACGTTGATTAGTAGCGACAGGAGCTTTATGGATGATATAACACTTGAACCGAAGCAAAAGCTGAAAGATTTCCGTGCCGTCTGCCTAAAGACAGGCGCGGTTTTGGCGTTTTATTACATCTGCACGATTGCCGTGCAACTTGTCGGCGCGTGGTTTAAGCAAACCGTCAGCTTGCCGTACAACGCGATGTTCGGGATTGGGTTGGTGCTGTCAAGCTTGTTTCAGTATCTGCTTCCGATTACGTTCGCTGTGCTTCTGCTGAAGTTTCACCCCGATAAAACCTTGTTCACCCCACCACAGAAAAAAGCCAAGGCAATGGGCAACCTCACTGCGGTCTACGGTATCGGGCAAGGGGTCAACCTGCTCACGGTCGTGGTGTTCTTTGCTTTGTCAAAGTTTCTCCCCGATGTGACGTTCGATGTGAACGACGCGTTCCGCGGAATCGCGACAGGCGACGGCAAAGGGCTGACTGCCGCCTTGATGATGGCTTTTGTCGGCGTCATTGTCGCACCGATATGTGAGGAGTTTCTGATTCGTGGCGTCATTATGCGTTCGCTTATGCCATACGGCAGTGGCTTCGCTATCATCGTGTCGTCCGTGATGTTCGGTTTTATGCACGGGAACTTTCATCAGCTGTTCTACACGCTTGCTCTTGGACTTGCCCTTGGTTTCATCGCCTACACCACGGGTTCTATCCTCACGTCTGTCATTATGCATATGTGCTTCAACGCTGTCGGAATGGGTTTCCTCGTGTTTCAATCGGTGGTTGCGGTCGAACGTGTGCCGGAAGCAGGAGCGGAAGAACTGCTTTATGCTTCTTACGGAATGTTTCAGGTGCTGATTGTCGCTCTCGCTATCGCGGGTGTCTGGTCGTTCTTCAAAAGAATACCGAAACTGAAACTTGTTCAGTTTGTCGATGATTTCACCGTGTTATCAACCCCGAAGAAATACGCGGTGCTTCTCACCTCGTTCACTGTGATTATCGCGATTGCCTTGGCGGTGGATGCGCACGCGGGGAACTTCTTGGCAGGCAAGCTGACCGAAACCCTGTTTCCAACCGTGTCGGTGTGAGATGAAGAAAGAAAGAACGCTGTTTCAACGCTCAGTGTCACAACTCGCAATCGCGTGGCTCGTGATATCCGTACTCACGCTGATACTCGGCATCGTTATGATGCTCTTTTACGACTACCTCTATGCCGACACCGACGAATTTCTCCCGTATCTGCTGCAAAACCTCATCGGCGCTCTCATAATGTACGGAATACCGCTTGTGATATATCATCATCTGCTTCTGTTCCCGAAGCGCGAGCGCATAGAGCGTGACCGACCGCCTTTGACCGCAAAGGTCATTGTTCGTGCCGTAGCAGTGCTTATCGCCGTCGCTTGTATCGCTTATGCCGCGACAAACGCGGGAACGGTGTTCACCGGCCTGTTCTTCGCAATCACAGGATACCCGACCAAAAATCTATTCATTATGCCGCAAACCACGGCGCAGTTCGTTGTGCTTGCCGTCTACACCGTGGGTCTTGCCCCGTGGCTTGAAGAAACGATATTCAGGGGAATGATTTGGCGGCACATTGAGCCGTTTGGCAAAGGAAAAGCGATTCTCATCACCGCGTTTTTGTTCGCCGCTTCTCACGGAAACCTGCAGCAGTTCTTCTTCGCTTTCTCCTCCGGGATTGCGCTCGGTTGTATCCGTTCACGTTTTGGTACGATACTGCCGAGTGTGTTTGCCCACATGCTTATCAACACGATAGGCACGCTTGAACTTGTCGCCGACATAACCGCGATTTCTATGATTGTTTTGGCAATCGGGTTTGTTTCGTTTGTATACGGCGTGTTGTCAATGCGGATTACGTTAGTCAAGCTAATCGGTGAGGGAACGTCGCTATATCGATTACGTGAGATGTGGCAGGTTCCTATTGTGGTGGTCACGGCTGTGTTTATGTTTCTCAACGTGACGCTGAGTTATTGAAATAATGCTTTTAGACGAAGAAATGATGTTCCACGCGCTTGCAGAGGCGCGGCTTGCGGGGGCGGCGGGCGATGTGCCTGTCGGTGCGGTGGTGGAACGTGACGGACAAGTTATTCTGCGAACCCGCAACGAAAAGCAGCTGCGTTCACTGCCGACCGCGCACGCGGAACTTATGGCGGTGGAGCAAACGGCAATGCTTCTCGGCACACGCTATCTGAGCGACTGCACAATCTACGTGACGCTTGAGCCTTGCCCGATGTGCGCCGGCGCAATCGTCGCGGCACGGTTCGGTCGTGTGGTGTTTGGCGCGTATAACATACGGTGCGGTGCGCTTGGTTCGCTGTTTAATCTGCTTGAATTCGGCACAGACCCGAAGCCCCTCGTTCGTGGCGGCATACTTGAGAGTGAGTGTGCCTTGCTCCTTACCGAGCATTTCCGTAAACTTAGGAAATGACCAGTATGTCAGACAAATACAAAAACCTCGCCTCAAACACAGCCGTCCTTATGCTTGGGCAGTTCTTCTCAAAAATGCTCGTCTACATAATGATGCGCTTCTATACCGCGATGCTCGGCACAGGCGGATATGGGGCGGTGGGCAACATTATCGACGTAAGCACCCTCGCAATGGGGATATTCACGCTGTCTATCGGGGAAAGCGTCATACGTTTTGCGTCCGACATACACTACGACAAACGCAAGGTTTTCACGGCAGGTATAATCACAACTGTATGCGGCGCGGTCCTCTTTGCCGCGTTTATCCCAACCGTGTCAATGGTCAGCTTCCTTCACGAATACGCGTTTCTTATCTTTCTTTACACACTGACAGGCAGTGTCAAAAGCACTTGCGCGTTGTTCATTCGCTCAAGCGGACGCGTCAAACTCTACGCAATCGATGGCGTGCTGACCACTGCGGTCAACATTATCCTCAATATTGTTTTGCTTGCGACCTTCAACCTCGGCGTGACGGGTTATGTGCTGTCGGTTGTGTTTGCCGACCTTTTCTCGATAGTGTTCCTCACCTTTGCGGCTCGGCTGTGGCGTTATGTCGGGTTCAGATACATCGACAAGCCACTCTGGAACGATATGTTCCGTTTTTGCCTGCCGCTTATCCCGACTGCCGTGATGTGGTGGGTCACCAGTGTGTCCGACAGCTTCTTCGTGACTTCAATTATGGGCGTGGAAAATGCGGGTATCTACAAAGCCGCGTATAAACTGCCAAGCATTATCGCTCTCGTGTCGGGGATATTCTCACAGGCTTGGAACTTGTCGGCAATCGGCGAGCAACACGCGAAAGACGGCGGCAGGTTTTACACAAACGTGTTCAATCAGCTTCAATCGGCGATATACTGCCTTGCCGCTGGTATGCTCCTCTTTATCAAGCCCGTTCTCGGCATAATGACGGCAGGCGGCTTTGAAGAAGCGTATCGCTATACGCCTATGCTTATCTTAGCGGTGGTGTTCTCCTCGTTCTCGACTTTTTGCGGCAGTGTCTACATTGTTCGCAAGAAAACCATACGTTCAATGACTACCGTGCTGTTTGGCGCGGTGCTGAATCTTATACTTAACGCAGTGCTGATACCAAACTTCGGCTTGAACGGCGCGGCGGCAGCCACACTCGCGAGTTATCTGCTTGTGTTTGTGCTTCGCGCAAGCGATACGCGCCGCATAATGAAAATGCGGCTTTATCCCGCAAAAATGGTGGTGTCTATAGGGATTCTCGCGGCAATGGGCGTGGTTGTGGCAAAAGCGGACGGAACGCTTTACTGGATTGAACTGATACTGCTGTCGATTCCCGTGCTTCTGATTAACGTCGTGCCCGCGATTCACGCGGTGATATCCCTTCGGCGTAAACCGAAACCGAAAAACCATAGGTAATATATGATAATCAACGGTAACCCTGTCAAAATCTTCGCGGCAAACTCAAACCGTCAGCTTGCCGCCGATATCGCCGCCAACGTGGGTCAGCCGCTTGGCGATGTGACAGTAGGGCATTTTTCCGATGGTGAGATTGCCGTCAGCTTCGGCGAGAGCGTGCGTGGCAGCGATGTGTTTGTGGTGCAGTCCACCTCTGCTCCTGTCAACGACCACCTTATGGAACTGCTGATAATGACGGACGCGCTTCGTCGCGCTTCCGCTTATCGAATCACCGCCGTTATGCCGTACTATGGCTACGCAAGGCAGGACAGAAAAGCGAAAGCAAGGGACGCGATATCGGCAAAACTTGTCGCCAATATGCTTGCCGCCGCGGGTGCCGACCGTGTGCTTACTATGGACCTGCACTCACCGCAGATACAAGGCTTCTTTGACATACCTCTCGACCACTTGACAGGCGTTAATATCCTTGCCCCGTATTTCAGGGAGAGGTTTATCGGTGAACTTGACGAGTTTGTCACCGTCTCACCCGACCTCGGTTCGGTAACACGGGCACGTAACTTCGCCAACCTGCTCGGCATACCGCTTGCCATTGTAGACAAGCGGCGGCAACACGCCAACGTGTCCGAGGTGATGAATATTATCGGCGAGGTGCGTGGTCGGCGGGTGATTATCCTTGACGATATGGTGGATACAGGCGGCTCGCTTTGCAATGCCGCCGCCGCTTTGGTGCAAAAGGGCGGCGCGACTGAAGTTTATGCTTGCGCCACTCACGCGGTGCTGTCGGGCAACGCGGTAGAGAGAATACAGCAGTCGCACATCAAAGAAATGGTGTTTCTCAACACTATCGCTTTGCCTGACGATAAGAAAATAGACAAAATCAAGGTGATATCAGTCGCCGATGTGTTTGGACAAGCAGTCTATCGTATCGCCGCCGAAAAACCCGTGTCGCCGCTGTTTATGTAATACCCTTGGGGCACATGCGGGCGACCGGAACGACTCAGCCGGCGCCTTTGTCGCTCCCGCAGGAGTGAAACTCTCGCAAAAAGAATTGATTAAGTTGTTAACATTAAGACATATAACGCAAGAAACTCCGTTCACGCGAACGGAGTTTTTGTTTTGCATACAGACAAACAGATATAACATAGATTAAAGAGAAACGCCGACAAGAGAAACACCTATGTTTATATATCTTATGTCTGTTGTGCTGTCGCACCTGTGGCTGCTTGCGCTCCACTTTGACGGCGGAGTGAAGTATCTGCCGCAGATGACGCGTGAGGAAGAAGAAGAATGTTTGCGCCAGATATCAAATGGCGACGACTGTGCGAGAGAACAGCTGGTTCTCCACAATCAGCGGCTTGTCAGCCACATTGTCAACAGCCGATTCAACTCGTTCTCTGAACAAGACAAGTCGGACCTTTGCTCTGTCGGCACGATAGGTCTGCTTAAAGCGGCGGAGAACTTTGACTCAAACAGCGGGCTTCGCTTCTCTACGCTTGCCTACAAGTGCATTATGAATGAAATGCTGATGTGGCTTCGTAAAGAGAAGAAGCACCTAAGCACCGTCAAACTTGCCGACCCGATAGCTTCCGACGAAAACGGCGAGTCGCTCACTTTGCTTGACAAACTCGAGAGTGACCTGAACGTCGAGGAGATAGCGGAAAAGACGGCGCTTCGTGAGAAGCTGAACACACTTATTGATACGGTGCTTGACGAACGCGAACGCAAGGTCATTCGGCTTCGTTACGGCATTGACGAGAACGGCAACCACAAAGCGACAATGAGCCAGAAAGACGTGGGCAAACAGCTTGGGATATCGCGGACGTACGTCGCGAGGATTGAGGGCGACTCGGTGAAGAAAATGCGCCCCCACTTTGGTGTGACTAAGCCAAACAAGAAAGGTTAGCAAATAATTGGCAGAACTTCACCCGTGATGTACACCGCGTTAAACAAGAAGCGAGCTGTTTCGGCAATGTCACTCGGTTTGCCGACTCGCCCCGTGAGTGACAACTCGGCTAATTCCTCATCTGAAAACTGCTCTGTCATTCGGCTTTTGACCGCACCGGGCGCAATGCAGTTGACGCGGATACCGGAGGGTGCGCCCTCAAGGGCAAGCGACTTGGTAAGCCCGATAAGCCCTGCCTTTGCCGCCGAATAGTGGCACTCCATTGCCGCGCCCTCTATCCCCCACCTTGACGAAATGTTCAGTATCACGCCGCTTTTCCGCGATAACATACCCGGCCAGACGGCACGGCTGAAGAAAAACGCTCCGCTTAAGTTAACGGCAAGCATTGAAGCGAAGTCGTCGTCCGTTATGTCTTGCAGCAATTTATACTGTGAAATCCCCGCGTTGTTGACAAGCAAGTCGCACCGACCAAAGTCAGCGACCACGCGGTTTACGTCGGTGCTGTCGCGGCAATCGCACCTTATGCCTGTCGCTTGGTACTTGTCGGCAACACGAGCCGCCTTTTCATTGTTAGTGAGATATGTGAACAGCACCTCGCAGTCGCGGCTGAACTCGCGCACCAACGCCTCGCCTATCGCGCCTGTTCCTCCCGTGATGATAACTCTATTCAAGCCGACCTCTCAAGTCAAGCGGTTTGCCTGCTTTCGGGATAGTTTTCTCGGTGAACTTCGCCGCGTCAAAGCTCGCGTTCTCGGCAAACTGCACCTCGCTCAAGTACGCGCCCCGTGTAAACGTCATCACCTGCACTCCCGCGGTGTCGCGCTTGTCTTTCGGCAGAATAAGCGCGGTGCTGATGGTCAAGGCTTTGTCAACACTGGACAGCAGCGAAAAAAGCCTGTCGCTTGTCGTCTTGAACATCGCGACAAGCGGCGAGTCGGTGTTCAGTGAATTTTGCAGTTTCTTTCGTTTTGTTTTGGTTTCAAATGAAGAAAGCGGCACCTTGGCGCACTTTCCGTTCTTGAAGAACGAGATTATGCTTTCGGTGTAGTCGCTCGTGATAATCGTCGCCACGAGTTTCTCTCCCTCGTCAAACGCGAGCTTTTGCGGCACATATTCACCGAGAACGCTTGCCTTTGTGTCGTCAAACTCACTCACGCGGCTCTTGTATGCCTGACCTTTGTCGGTGAAGAATATCAGTTCGTCGCGGTTGTTTGCTTCGGCTGACAAGACAAGCGTGTCGCTGTCTTTCAGCTTTTGTTCGCCGCTGACACGAAGCGATTGCGGCGTGATTTTCTTGAAATATCCCTCCGCGGTGACGAAGATGTTGACGGGATAGTCGGGGGTTTCGTCCTCGGGTTCGGCTTCGTCTTGCTCCTTGTCGTAAAGCAGCAGCGTTTTTCTCGGCTGCCCGTACTTCGCTTTGATGTCGTTCAGCTGTGCAATGATAATCGCTTTCAGCTTACGCGGGCTTTCAAGCGTTTCTTCAAGGTCCGATATCTTTGCCTTGAGGTCGCCGATTTCTTCGGTTCGCTTCAAGATGTACTCGCGGTTGATGTGGCGCAGTTTTATTTCGGCGACATATTCCGCTTGCAACTCGTCAATCCCGAACGCCACCATAAGGTTCGGCACAACTTCGCTTTCCTCCTCGGTTTCGCGGATTGTCTTGACTGCTTTGTCGATATCGAGCAGAATTTTCTTCAGTCCAAGAAGCAGGTGGAGCTTTTCTTTTATCTTTGCCAACTCACGGAACACGCCGCGTCTTACGCACTCGCTTCTGAACGCCGTCCATTCCGTCAGAATCTCGCGTACTCCCATAACACGCGGCGTTCCCGCCACGAGAATGTTGAAGTTGCACGAGAACGTGTCGGACAGCGGCGTCAAACGAAACAGCTTCTTCATCAGCGCATCGGGGTCGGTGCCGCGTTTGAGGTCAAGGGCAAGTTTCAGCCCCGATAGGTCGGTTTCATCTCTCGCATCGCTTATCTCGCGTATTTTGCCGAGCTTCACGCTCTCGACCACCTTGTCGATTATCGCTTCGACTGTTGTGGTCGCCGGTATCTCGGTTATCTCAAGCACATTGTTGTCTTTATCGTAAGAATATTTCGCCCGTATCTTCAGTGAACCACGCCCCGTGTCGATGACTTGGCGAAGTTCCGCTTCGTCATACAGCAAAAAGCCGCCACCGGGGAAGTCGGGACCGTTCAGCGTTGAGAGAATGTCGTGCTGTGGGTCTTTCATCAACGCGACCGTGGTGTCGCAGACTTCCGCGAGATTGAACCCGCAGATGTTGCTCGCCATTGATACGGCGATACCGATGTTGTTATTCGTCAGAATAGACGGGAAGCGAACAGGCAGGAGCAGCGGTTCGGTTGACTGATTGTCGTAGTTCGGCACAAAGTCAACCGTGTCTTTGTCTATGTCTTCAAACAACTCACGGCAGAGCGGTTCAAGTTTCGCCTCGGTGTAACGCGAAGCCGCGTACGCCATATCGCGTGAGTACGCGCGTCCAAAGTTGCCCTTGCTGTCGACAAACGGGTGCAAGAGGCACTCGTTGCCGCGTGACAACCTCACGAGTGTTTCATAGATTGCCGTATCGCCGTGAGGGTTCAGCTTCATTGTTTGCCCGACAATGTTGGCGCACTTGGTTCTCGCGCCTGTCAGCAAACCCATTTTATACATAGTGTAGAGCAGCTTGCGGTGTGACGGCTTGAACCCGTCTATCTCGGGGAGTGCGCGCGACACGATAACGCTCATTGCGTAGGGCATATAGTTCACCTCGAGTGTGTCGGGGATTGCTTGCTCGACAATCTGCCCGGCACCCTCGATGTAACCCGAGGACTTCTGCTTTGCTATCGATTTCGGTGTTCTTTTCGCCATTTGTTTTGTCCTTGATTATATCTTGAAAGAACTCTTAAGCGGAACTATGCTGTTCCAGACGCCGCTGTGCTTTGTGTCAAGGCAGTAATAGCCGAGCCGCACGAACTGGAACTTCTCGCCTGCTTTCGCTTCACGGAGCGACGGCTCTAACTTGACGCCTGTCAGCTTGACTGCCGAATCCGCGTTCAAGTAGTCGTCATACTCCTGCCCCTCGGGGATATCAGCTGTGTTGCCGATTGTGAACAAGCTGCCGTATTCGGTGACGTCGCCGTCAATCGCATGTTCGGCGGACAACCAGTGAATAGTGCCGCGAACCTTTCGACCGTCGGCAGGGTTTCCGTTTGAGGTTTCAAGGTCGGCAGTGGCAAGCAACTCGACCACATCGCCGCTTTCGTTCTTCACGATATCAGTAAGCTTGACGATATACGCGCCCATCAGTCGCACCTCGCCGCCCTGTTTCAGCCTGAAGAACTTGGGTGGCGGCACCTCAGCAAAGTCGTCGCGTTCAATCCACAGGTGCTTAGTGAACGGCAAGTCGCGAGTGCCCGAGTTGCTGTCAGCAGGGTTGTTCGGCAGGGAGAAGAACTCGGTTTTGTCGTCGGGATAGTTTGTGATTGTAAGGCGCAGCGGCGATTTGACGGCGACGCGGCGTGAAGCCGTGGCGTTCAGCTCCTCACGCAGGCAGTATTCAAGCATACCCGCGTCAACTAAGCTGTATGCCTTTGATACTCCCGCAAGTTTCACGAAGTTAATTATCGACGACGGCGTGTATCCGCGGCGGCGAAGCCCCGACAGCGTGGGCATACGCGGGTCGTCCCAACCGTCAACAAAGCCTGTTTCAACGAGTTTGAGGAGATAGCGTTTGCTCATCACGGTGTTGGTCATATTGAGGCGCGCAAATTCGTATTGGTGGGGCGGTGGGTCAAACCCGATGTTCTCGACAACCCAGTCATAGAGGGGGCGGTGATTTTCAAACTCAAGCGAGCAGCAAGAGTGGGTTATCCCCTCAAGCGCGTCTTGAATGGGGTGCGCGTAGTCGTAAAGTGGATAAACGCACCACTTGTCGCCTTGCCTGTGGTGCGAGATGTGGTTGATTCGATAGATTGCGGGGTCACGCAGGTTCATATTGGGCGAAGCCATATCTATCTTGGCGCGTAAGGTGCAGTGCCCGTTTGGAAATTCACCGTTTCTCATTTGTGTGAACAAGTCGAGGTTCTCTTGGACTGTACGGTTACGGTAGGGACTGTCCTTGCCCGCTTCGGTCAATGTGCCGCGATACTCGCGCATTTCTTCGAGTGTCAGGTCACAGACATACGCCTTGCCGTCTTTTATCAGTTTCACCGCGAATTCATAACATTTGTCAAAGTAATCCGACCCGTAGAAAACGCCGCCGTTTGGCGCTTCGCCAATCAGCCACGCTATGTCCTCGCGGATAGAGTTGACATAGCTTGTGTCCTCCTTTGAGGGGTTGGTGTCGTCATACCGAAGATTAAAAAGGCCACCGTATTTCTTAGCCGCCTCGTAGTTGATATAAATTGCTTTTGCGCTTCCGATGTGCAGGCAGCCGTTTGGTTCGGGAGGAAAACGCGTGTGAACTTTGAGGTTTGGGTTGGCAGCCAAGTCGGCGTCGATAATGTCGTGGATAAAGTTGGCGTTTGGCGCGGGTGCGGTGGTGATGTTGTCGTTCATTCTTCGTCCTTTTGTATACATACAGCGGAATATCCCCCTCGAAAGGGGGATTCGTTCAATTCACTTGCCGGGGGGTTATGCCATAACATCAAGCAAGCCGCCGAGCGCGTTTGGGTCAGCGGGGATTGGTATGTCGGCAATCATTTCGGCCATTTCAGCACCTTGCTGTTTGGCGTTGCTCATTATTCCGCTGAATAACTTCAGCTGAACAGCGTTCATTACGCCAAGTGAGGACATAGCGTCCATTTGAGCCTCCTTTATACTAATATTAAGTGAGATACATTAAACAAGTGTTTCTGTTAGCGTTATTGCCTGTCGGGCACCGACCGTTATTGCCTGTCGGGCACCGACCGTTATTGCCTGTCGGGCACCGACCGTTATTGCCTGTCGGGCACCGACCGTTATTGCCTGTCGGGC